>NZ_JCAIUE010000007.1:0-1258 GCF_059445355.1 Microbacterium sp. Y356 | reverse complement strand
ACCGGCGAGTTCAAGCGGTGTCTGCAACACCGATTTGATTTGTTGGATTTGAGAGTAGCGCGGCAAGGACTTCTGCGGGCGTGCGGTAGCCGTGGCGTTTGCGGGGGCGGCGGTTGAGTTCCGCGGCCACGTTCTCGAGTATCCCTGGCCCGTGGAAGGACAGATCCGTGCTCTTGGGGAAGTACTGGCGCAGCAGCCCGTTCGTGTTCTCGTTGCTGCCGCGTTGCCAGGGCGAGTGTGGATCGCAGAAATAGATCGGCATCCCTGTCGCTGTGGTGATTTCTTGATGCCGCGCCATCTCTGCGCCCTGATCCCAGGTCGTTGATCGGCGTAGCTGTTCCGGAAGTGCATTCATCGCGGTGATCATCGCGTCGGCGACGGTGCGCGCGGTGTGATCATCCGGTAGATGCAGCAGCATCACGTATCCGGTGGTGCGTTCAACGAGGGTGCCTATTGCGGACTTCGACGCTGTCGAGCCGATGATGAGATCCCCCTCCCAGTGCCCGGGAACGGCGCGGTCCTCGATCTCGGGCGGCCGATCAGAGATCATGATCATGTCTTTGAATCTCTGCGGGCGTGGGCCCTCCGGCTGATGCGGGCGGCGGGTCGTGCGTCCAGATCGCAACGCCGCCGCGATCTCCAAGCGCAACGATCCGCGGCCCTGGACGTAGAGGGCCTGGTAGATCGTTTCGTGCGACACCTGCATCTCCGGATTCTCCGGATGCTCGATCTTGAGCCGGCCCGCGACCTGTTGCGGGCTGAAGTGCTCGGTCAGCATCCTGGTGACCTGTTCCCGCAACGCTAACCCGTCCAGCTTGCGCGCCCTCGGCCGGCGAGCTCGCATCCGAGTCTGCTCCTGTGCCAGCGAAGGCACGTACCGACCCGCGATCCGGTTCCGTGTCACTTCCCGGCTGATCGTCGATGGTGACCTTCCCAGCGCCGCGGCGATGCGACGAACCCCTTGGCCTCTGGCGAGCTGAAACCCGATCTCTTCCCGCTCGCGCAACGACAATAGCCCTGCGCGGGCGACACTGAAATCCTGAACCGTCGGAGAAAGCACTTTACGATGCTCGCGCAGCCACCGGTACGCGGTCGCCCGCGACACCCCCGCAGCCCGCGCAGCGACTGCTACCGACAGCCCCGCGTCCAGTCCATCCCAGAACGCTAAACGAACACCCAACGGCGACAATGGTCGAACCATCGAGAACACCCCGCAGAACTCAGGGCGTTGCGCTCACCGCTTGAACTCGCCACCCAT
>NZ_JCAIUE010000006.1:0-5358 GCF_059445355.1 Microbacterium sp. Y356 | reverse complement strand
GGTTCTCGACCGTACATCGAGAACCACTCAGTGGACGCGTAGCACCAACAAACGGTGTGTTATCAAGTCATCGGCTTATTAGTACCAGTCAGCTTCACACGTTACCGTGCTTCCACATCTGGCCTATCAACCCAGTAGTCTGGCTGGGAGCCTCTCACCCGAAGGTATGGAAATCTCATCTTGAGGCCGGCTTCCCGCTTAGATGCTTTCAGCGGTTATCCATCCCGAACGTAGCTAATCAGCGGTGCTCCTGGCGGAACAACTGACACACCAGAGGTTCGTCCAACCCGGTCCTCTCGTACTAGGGTCAGATCCTCTCAAATTTCCTACGCGCGCAGCGGATAGGGACCGAACTGTCTCACGACGTTCTAAACCCAGCTCGCGTACCGCTTTAATGGGCGAACAGCCCAACCCTTGGGACCTACTCCAGCCCCAGGATGCGACGAGCCGACATCGAGGTGCCAAACCATGCCGTCGATATGGACTCTTGGGCAAGATCAGCCTGTTATCCCCGAGGTACCTTTTATCCGTTGAGCGACAGCGCTTCCACAAGCCACTGCCGGATCACTAGTCCCGACTTTCGTCCCTGCTCGACCTGTCAGTCTCACAGTCAAGCTCCCTTGTGCACTTACACTCGCCACCTGATTACCAACCAGGTTGAGGGAACCTTTGGGCGCCTCCGTTACTTTTTGGGAGGCAACCGCCCCAGTTAAACTACCCACCATGCACTGTCCCTGAACCGGATTACGGTTCGAAGTTAGATATCCAGAGTGACCAGAGTGGTATTTCAACAATGACTCCACATGAACTGGCGTCCACGCTTCAAAGTCTCCCACCTATCCTACACAAGCCACACCGAACACCAATACAAAGCTATAGTAAAGGTCACGGGGTCTTTCCGTCCTGCTGCGCGTAACGAGCATCTTTACTCGTAATGCAATTTCGCCGAGTTCGCGGTTGAGACAGTTGGGAAGTCGTTACGCCATTCGTGCAGGTCGGAACTTACCCGACAAGGAATTTCGCTACCTTAGGATGGTTATAGTTACCACCGCCGTTTACTGGGGCTTAAATTCTCAGCTTCGCCTTGCGGCTAACCGGTCCTCTTAACCTTCCAGCACCGGGCAGGCGTCAGTCCGTATACATCGTCTTGCGACTTGGCACGGACCTGTGTTTTTAGTAAACAGTCGCTACCCACTAGTCTCTGCGGCCTCCAAACGCTTTTGGGAGTAAATCCCTATACGCCGAAGGCCCCCCTTCTCCCGAAGTTACGGGGGCATTTTGCCGAGTTCCTTAACCACGATTCTCTCGATCTCCTTGGTATTCTCTACCTGACCACCTGAGTCGGTTTGGGGTACGGGCGGCTAGAACCTCGCGTCGATGCTTTTCTTGGCAGCATAGGATCATCCACTTTTTATTCGCATCGTGTCTCAGCCTATGTGAACGGCGGATTTGCCTACCGTTCGGCCTACGCACTTGCACCAGGACAACCATCGCCCGGCTGGACTACCTTCCTGCGTCACACCTGTTAATACGCTAACCGCACCAGCATGGGGTCGTACGCTAGGCCCAATCCGTCACCCCGAAGGGATCAGTCACTGGGATTCAGATACTTAGCACCACTGGATTAGCTTGGGCGGTTCTTCGCCGGTACGGGAATATCAACCCGTTGTCCATCGACTACGCCTGTCGGCCTCGCCTTAGGTCCCGACTTACCCAGGGAAGATTAGCTTGACCCTGGAACCCTTGGTCTTTCGGAGGACGTGTTTCTCACACGTCTTTCGCTACTCATGCCTGCATTCTCACTCGTGTAGCCTCCACGGCTGGTTCACACCGCCGCTTCGCTGGCCACACGACGCTCTCCTACCCATCAACACGGCTGGACCACGAAGGCCTACCAATAATGTCAATGCCACAACTTCGGTGGCGTGCTTGAGCCCCGTTACATTGTCGGCGCGGAATCACTTGACCAGTGAGCTATTACGCACTCTTTCAAGGATGGCTGCTTCTAAGCCAACCTCCTGGTTGTCAAAGCAACTCCACAACCTTTTCCACTTAGCACGCGCTTTGGGACCTTAGTTGGTGGTCTGGGTTGTTTCCCTCTCGACTATGAAGCTTATCCCCCACAGTCTCACTGCTGCGCTCTCACTTACCGGCATTCGGAGTTTGGCTGACGTCAGTAACCTTTTAGGGCCCATCGGCCATCCAGTAGCTCTACCTCCGGCAAGAAACACGCAACGCTGCACCTAAATGCATTTCGGAGAGAACCAGCTATCACGAAGTTTGATTGGCCTTTCACCCCTATCCACAGCTCATCCCCTCAGTTTTCAACCTAAGTGGGTTCGGTCCTCCACGTGCTCTTACACACGCTTCAACCTGGCCATGGATAGATCACTTCGCTTCGGGTCTAGGACATGCGACTGAATCGCCCTATTCAGACTCGCTTTCGCTACGGCTACCCCTCACGGGTTAACCTCGCCACATATCGCTAACTCGCAGGCTCATTCTTCAAAAGGCACGCTGTCACCCCTACTAAGGAGGCTCCAACGGTTTGTAAGCAAACGGTTTCAGGTACTATTTCACTCCCCTCCCGGGGTACTTTTCACCTTTCCCTCACGGTACTTGTCCGCTATCGGTCATCTGGAAGTATTTAGGCTTATCAGGTGGTCCTGACAGATTCACACGGGATTTCTCGGGCCCCGTGCTACTTGGGATACTCTTCGCGCCAAGGGAGGCATTTCGACTACGGGGTTCTCACCCTCTATGACCGGCCTTTCAAGACCGTTCGTCTATACCATCTTGTAACGCCGCCAACTCGGCAGAGTTGACTGAAAAGTCCCACAACCCCGAACATGCAACTCCTGCCGGATATCACACATGCTCGGTTTAGCCTGTTCCGGTTTCGCTCGCCACTACTAACGGAATCGCGGTTGCTTTCTCTTCCTGTGGGTACTGAGATGTTTCACTTCCCCACGTTCCCTCTACCCGCCCTATATATTCAGGCGGGAGTCACTAGGTCGGCACGCCGCCCAGCGGGGTTTCCCCATTCGGACACCCTCGGATCAAAACTTGCTTATCAGTTCCCCGAGGCTTATCGCAGATTGCTACGTCCTTCTTCGGCTCCAGATGCCAAGGCATTCACCGTTTGCTCTTAAAGACTTGATAAATCACATGAGTTTGAATCAAAACTCGACCCACACCCGAAAGTGTGTGTCTGAAATTGACTAATGATCTTTAAGATCATCTTGTGCAACCGATCCGAAGATCAGCTGCAAGATGCTCGCGTCCACTGTGTAGTTCTCAAAGTACGGGCGGTACCCCTCCTCGCACCCCCCAAACGGGAGAAACGACAAGAGGCCCTGAGGATTCAGTCCCACCGNAACCAACTGCGCCGGCACCATGTCAAATGTTCCACCCATGAGCTCCCAGCGAAGAACGTATGTCTTCGATCTGGGTTCTGGACTCGTGATGAGTCAGATGCTCCTTAGAAAGGAGGTGATCCAGCCGCACCTTCCGGTACGGCTACCTTGTTACGACTTAGTCCTAATTACCAATCCCACCTTCGACAGCTCCCTCCCACAAGGGGTTAGGCCACCGGCTTCAGGTGTTACCGACTTTCATGACTTGACGGGCGGTGTGTACAAGACCCGGGAACGTATTCACCGCAGCGTTGCTGATCTGCGATTACTAGCGACTCCGACTTCACGTAGTCGAGTTGCAGACTACGATCCGAACTGGGACCGGCTTTTTGGGATTCGCTCCACCTCACGGTATTGCAGCCCATTGTACCGGCCATTGTAGCATGCGTGAAGCCCAAGACATAAGGGGCATGATGATTTGACGTCATCCCCACCTTCCTCCGAGTTGACCCCGGCAGTATCCCATGAGTTCCCACCATTACGTGCTGGCAACATAGAACGAGGGTTGCGCTCGTTGCGGGACTTAACCCAACATCTCACGACACGAGCTGACGACAACCATGCACCACCTGTTTACGAGTGTCCAAAGAGTTGACCATTTCTGGCCCGTTCTCGTATATGTCAAGCCTTGGTAAGGTTCTTCGCGTTGCATCGAATTAATCCGCATGCTCCGCCGCTTGTGCGGGTCCCCGTCAATTCCTTTGAGTTTTAGCCTTGCGGCCGTACTCCCCAGGCGGGGAACTTAATGCGTTAGCTGCGTCACGGAATCCGTGGAATGGACCCCACAACTAGTTCCCAACGTTTACGGGGTGGACTACCAGGGTATCTAAGCCTGTTTGCTCCCCACCCTTTCGCTCCTCAGCGTCAGTTACGGCCCAGAGATCTGCCTTCGCCATTGGTGTTCCTCCTGATATCTGCGCATTCCACCGCTACACCAGGAATTCCAATCTCCCCTACCGCACTCTAGTCTGCCCGTACCCACTGCAGGCTGGAGGTTGAGCCTCCAGATTTCACAGCAGACGTGACAAACCGCCTACGAGCTCTTTACGCCCAATAATTCCGGATAACGCTTGCACCCTACGTATTACCGCGGCTGCTGGCACGTAGTTAGCCGGTGCTTTTTCTGCAGGTACCGTCACTTTCGCTTCTTCCCTGCTAAAAGAGGTTTACAACCCGAAGGCCGTCATCCCTCACGCGGCGTTGCTGCATCAGGCTTTCGCCCATTGTGCAATATTCCCCACTGCTGCCTCCCGTAGGAGTCTGGGCCGTGTCTCAGTCCCAGTGTGGCCGGTCACCCTCTCAGGCCGGCTACCCGTCGACGCCTTGGTGAGCCATTACCTCACCAACAAGCTGATAGGCCGCGAGCCCATCCCCAACCGAAAAATCTTTCCAAACGTTGACCATGCGATCACGTCTCGTATCCAGTATTAGACGCCGTTTCCAGCGCTTATCCCAGAGTCAGGGGCAGGTTGCTCACGTGTTACTCACCCGTTCGCCACTGATCCACCCAGCAAGCTGGGCTTCACCGTTCGACTTGCATGTGTTAAGCACGCCGCCAGCGTTCATCCTGAGCCAGGATCAAACTCTCCGTAAAAGAAAAATACTGAACACACCGGAAAAAGGTGTGCGCAGCGAGTTTGAACTGACCAAAGAAATGAATCAAACTGACTTCATTTAAAATGCCAACCCCCGGAAGGGCTGGTCTTTGATCCAAAGGAATTCTCACCAGTCCGAAGACCGACGAGGATAATTTGGCATTTGACAAGTGCACGCTGTTGAGTTCTCAAGGATCGGATGCTCCCACGACCCAGTCATCACAACCAGGCCCGCAGGGCAACTTCTCAATCTTACCTGAGCCACACAGCATGTCAAACCGACACGCCGCAAGACCCAAATTCGAGTAATTGTTCGAAGCTCAGAAAGCTTCAGGACAACTTCTCTA
>NZ_JCAIUE010000005.1:0-127938 GCF_059445355.1 Microbacterium sp. Y356 | reverse complement strand
CCCAACGGCGACAATGGTCGAACCATCGAGAACACCCCGCAGAACTCAGGGCGTTGCGCTCACCGCTTGAACTCGCCACCCATAGGTTTCGACACAGGCCGCAACCTGGGCGCCGCGTCACATCGTCGCCGCTCGCTCTCCCGAAGATCCCGCGCTAGGCAATGACCGGCGCCGCTGCAGCGCGTGTAAACCGACTGGCGACCGGGCGTAATCGTGACCGGCGTATTGCCCGGCCCGGATACGGTCCAACGCCGGCTCAAGCGATCTCGTGGCGTAGGTAGACGAGGTCGCCGCGGTCGTCGGCGTCTATCCTGTCGCGGACGAATCCAACCGTGTCGAGAGCGCGCAGTGATGTCAAGTTTCGGGGCCGCACGGTAGCCCAAACTCTGGCGAAACCTGCACGGTGCGCTTCGGCAACGACGGCGGCCGCTAGGGCACTGCCGTTGCCCTGGCTCTGAAACCGATGGCGAATCTCGAATCCGAACTCGGGTTCGGAACCTGTTCTGCCAAAGGAGAGTCCTGTTGGTGGCCTTGATAGTCTCGAGAACATGATCCTGCTCAACGGACTCACAGCCGTGATCGGCCTCATCATTTTCCACTCGGCGCTCGGAATGACCTTGCGTGCCAACGCGACGACGAGAGTCCCGTTCTATCGAAACGCCCAGATCATCCCCGCCGGCACTGTCGTATTGCGCGTGACCGGCGCAAGTCTTCTTGTTCTCGGTGCCCTTCTGCTCAGCACGAGTGCCTGGTATTGGCCTTTCATCGTCGTCCTGGCTGGCCCCGTCGCCGCGTTGATTGTCATCACGATTCACAACCGGAAAATCGCGAACCAGTCAGCCGCACACAACGCCAGCGCTCAATAAGCGCCCTCGCCTACATAACGGACTCTGCGGATCGCCCCGCGCCGAAGGCGTCAGCGTCGGACAGCGCGCTCACCCCACCAGCTGTACAGCATTGCCCCAGACCCAGCAGCGGTGGGTCTTCTCGGCAATGGCGAACTCGATACCAACGGCGGACCTCAACCCTCTAGTCGTCTCCGCGCGGCCCGATCGCCCACGATCAAAGCAGCGATAACTGTGAGAAGCAGAAGCGCTGTAGCGATCCCGACGAGGACCGTGGACATCGGTTCTTCAGAGAACATGCTCCACGCGACGATAGCGATGACAACAACAGCTCCCGGTCCCATAACGGAGAGTGCGACCTTGTGGCTCGTGACCCAAGCCTGGGGCGAAGCTACTGAACTTTCGTTCGCAATCCTGCAAGGCGATTCGGTGGCAACCAGCCCACAGCGCCAGCTCCGATGAACGCGACTGCGACGATCGCGATCACGACAAGAACGACACCCATGGAGCCAGGCTATCGACAGTCGAGGTCTGCTGCGAGTAGCGCTTGGTCTGCTGCCGAGTGTCTCGTAACCTCTGTGTCTCAGAACCCATGGGTTGCGAGACAGCGAGGTAGATCTATTCGACCGGGAGCCGGTTCGTTCACGGGGTAGAGTCCGAGCATGAACGATGTGGATCGCGAGAATCTCACCCAGCGCATACAGATCGTGGAGGCCTTGTTGGTCGTTGCCGAAAACCCTGTGAAGCTGCTCGAGGTATGCGCCGCAGTATCAGGCGATCACACAAGTGCCGTCAAGGCCGTGGCTGATGCGTTCCAGTTCACTGAACTCCAGGCATCAGCTGTGCTCGATATGCAGATTCGCCGCTTCACACCCGAGCAGATCCAACTGCTCCGGGCCGAGCTCTCCGACTTCCGTGAGCATCTTGCCCAGCAACTATTCGTCCACACAGGTGCTCGAGTCACCGCATTCGGGCACCTGGAGCGAGACGTGCGCGGAGGGCTCGTTCTTTGGGCAGCGTTCCCGTGGGAGCCGCACCGCTGGCCGTACCGGACAACCGGAGGCGACATACCCATCGAACCCGCAGAACCGTCCAGAGGCGAAGCGATGACCGGTCTTGTGCGTGTTGAAGGGATCTGGACAGGAAACGTGATCACCCAAGCGATCGTTAAGAACGTCGACTCTGCTGCAGTTGCCTCATGGTCTCCCGGTGTCGGCGAGGCGGCACCGGCTGAGATCGGATCTGAGAAGTTCGTCGAGATCGCAAGCATGCTCGCACGCGCCGGTGCTGCGCCCTCCCTCAGCACGGGCGGCACCGTTGATGCGATATTGCAGCACGTCCTGTATATGACTCCTGGGCTCGTCGACGCTTGTAAGGGACTACCCGTGCGAGTCGACGTGTTCGCAGCCATCGCTCCGTCGTAGCCCGGATCCACTTCCGGGCGCATCCTCTCAACCACATCAGCCCAGACTCGCCATACGAAAGGGCCCGTGGACGGAGTTGTGTCTCGTAACCTGACTGTCGCAAAACCCACGCGTTTCGAGACGTTCAGTTCTCAGCAGGTTCGGTCGCACGAGTCGTTCGCGAGGATCTCGGACACGACAGATGATTTCGCTCTGGTGTACTCGCCCCATCCATCCGCCAACGCTGCCGCCGCGACTTTAAGTAGGGTGCAATGGTGGTTTCGAGTCCCACCGCCGGCACACGAATCGTAGTCAGGACCGTTGACTCGCGGCCAAGGTGCTTTGCCGTTCTTTGGACGTTCGGAGCGGATACGGGGCCTCTTCAGCGACCGAACCGCTAATCATGTGAAGCGCGAGCGGTCAACCCCCTGTGTAGGTGCGCACGCTTCGCGTTCGAATGGAACCTCAACCAATCGATCAGCGAGGAGCATGCCATGGTGCAGATTATCGAAACCATCGACGTTGACGTCCCTGTCAACGTCGCTTACAACCAGTGGACGCAGTTCGAGAGTTTCCCTGAGTTTCTCGATGAAGTGGTCTCCTTGACGCAGTCCGACGACACGCACACGCACTGGAAGGTCAACGTCGCCGGCACCGAGCGCGAGTTCGACGCGGAGATCACGGAACAGCATCCGGACGAGCGCGTCGCCTGGACGAGCACCGGTGGCGACACTCATCACGCGGGAGCGGTCACATTTCACAAGCTCACCGAATCTTCTACGCGCGTAACCGTGCAGATCGACTGGGAGCCCGAAGGGCTGCTCGAAAAGGTGGGTTCGCTGGTGGGCGCTGGTTCGCATGTTGTGAAGAAGGATCTAAAGAACTTCAAGGAGTTCATCGAGAGCCGCGGGCATGAAACGGGTGCGTGGCGTGAGGACGTCGACGCCTGACGTAGACCTCGCCGATGAAACGTTCCCTTCTTCTTCCCAGCCGCCAGAGCCGGTGAAGAAGAAGGGAACGTCGATGAACGGCGTGAGCCGCCTCACTGTCACCATTGTCATTCCAGTGAAGGACGACCGCGACGAGCTAGCAAGATGCCTAACGGCCCTTTGCTCGCAAACGCGACCCGCCGACGAGATCATCGTGGTGGACAACGGATCATCGGACGGGTCGGCTCACGCCGCATCGGAGGCGGGTGCAACGGTCATTGGATGCTCGGAACCGGGCATCCCTGCAGCGAGTTCTCTCGGTTATGACCGGGCGACCGGCGACCTCATACTTCGGCTCGACGCTGATTGTGTGGCGCCGCCATCGTGGATTGCGAATGTCGAAGAGGCATTCATCGATCACCCTGACGTGGCGGCATTCACCGGAGGTGCACGTTTTATCGACGGGCCTCTCTTGATTCGTGCGGGTTTGGCGCGACTCTATCTCGTCGCATATGCGCTGGCCACGGCGCCGGCATTGGGGCATCGTCCGGTGTTCGGGTCGAACTTCGCCATGCGCAGAGAAGCCTGGCAACAGATCAGCTCGGGAGTGCATCGTCACGATCCGGAAGTGCACGATGACCTCGACTTGGCGTTCCACATCGGGGAGCATCATCGAGTCGGTCGTCTGCGTGGCGAGGCGATGGGCATCTCGATGCGACCGTTCCGCAGTGCACGATCATTCCGCCGCCGTATGAATCGCGGCTTCCGCACAGTCGTGATGCATTGGCCACGTGACTTCCCGCCTTGGAGGTGGTGGCGACTGGTCGTGCGCGGCGCCCCGGTGCGCTCGATCCGACGGAGATTCCCTCGATAACATCATCCCTGCGTGCCCTGTCATGATGAGTATCGTTCGCGTAGGGTGCGAACATGGCAACGTCACCTCAGACCTCTGACCGCGTTAGGCAAGTCACCGTCTTTGTTCTTGCTCTCGTGGCTATTTCCGGTGCCTTCCTCGGTTCCGGTGCACTGGGCGGTACACCAATTCAAGATGCCGCAGGCGGTGCGCTGGCTTCTGATTCGACGCTGATCGCTCCAGCTGGTCCCGCGTTCAGCATTTGGTCGGCCATCTATCTCGGGCTCATTGCGTATGCCGTGTGGCAGTTGTTCCCCAGCCAGGGTGCGCGAGCAGTGCATCGTCGAGTCGGTTATCTCATCGCGCTGTCTATGCTGCTCAATGCCGCATGGATCGGAGTCGTGCAGTTTGGCCAAGTCGGACTGTCCGTACTTGTCATCGTTGTCCTCCTTGCCGTTCTGGGCGTCACATTTCACCTGTTGCAACGTACGCCACGGAATGCCTCTTCCAAGGCCGCAGCCATCGTCGAGTCCGTCGTTCTTGATGGCACGATCGGGTTGTACTTGGGGTGGGTGACAATCGCGACTGCAGCGAACGTGGCCGCATGGCTAACCGACTTGGGGTTCCGCGGCTTCGAAATAGAACCCGACGCCTGGGGTGTGGCGATTGTTGCTGTTGCCGGGCTGCTCGGTGTCGCCACCGCAGTATTCAGTCGCGGACGCCTGACCCCAGCAATCGCCCTGGCATGGGGGTTGGGCTGGCTTGCGGTCGCTCGTCTGAGCGACGAACCAGAATCACAGTTGGTGGGAGTAGTCGCCGTGGTTGCTGCGGGTGTGGTTATCGTCACTGCGGTTGTCCGACGGATCCTCGCTCAACGGGCGTATGCGTCATGAATCGCCGGTCCGATGAGCGGGCACAGTTCTGCATCGCTCGATCCAAAGTTGTGATGATGGCGTGATCCATGCGTCCGCCAAGGGCTGATCATGGGAAGTTTGAGTCGCGCTCATGACCCGGTCGACGCGAGGGAGTTCTCATACAGAGCTGAGAGGCTCCCCCGTCCTGTGCGGCGAGCGGTACGTTGCCTCCCCGCTCCTGTCCCCTCAATCGCGATCCGACTAAGAAACTCATCCACGCAACCGTCAGCGCCCTGCACTCGGATATACGGCGCGATCACGCGCCGTAATGACGAGAGCGTGGACGCAAACCCGGTGTGCGCATCTGTCAGAGGGTCGTAAACGCCGTTCGTGATTCCATATCTTGACGCGTGCCATAGCTCGGAATCAAGTACATGCGTGCGCACCGGCGTCGGCCGGCGCGACGAATCAGCGGATGCATGGGCGAGAGCCCTCAGTATTGATGCCATGGCCAGCGCCGATGCGGTGTCCAGTTGAGTGTCACAGATACGGATCTCCACCGTGGGGAAACGAGCAGAAAGCCTGACACCCCAACCGTTGCTGCTGTATTCGGTCGTTGCACCGATGCCCAGCAACCGCGTACACAGTGACTCATATTCTTCGAAGTCATGAATGAACGGGGGCGTCCCAAAAGTCGTCCAGCGGCGCATCTGAATTGATCGCCAACTGTGGTGCCCCGTATCCTCGCCAGCCCAGAAAGGTGAGTTCGAAGATAGCGCAACCAGGATCGGGAGCCACGGACGAAGGCCGTTGACCACTTGCACGCCCTCGTCCCCGCTGGACACCCCGACATGCACATGCATCCCATTGACCAGATGTTCCCCAGCAAGCATTCCAACATCGTGCGCGATGCGCTCATAACGTTCTGACGGAAACTTTGGCAGCTCCTGCGGAGTTTCATATGGCGTTCCACTGCCGATTGCGATCAGATCATGCTTTTTAGCCCATGCTTTCAACTCGACGCGAAAACCATGTAGCTCGTCTCTTGCTTCATCGAGGCTCTGGCACACGTTGGTGGCGTATTCGACTTGAGACGACAAGAACTCGTTCGTGACCTCGCCACGGTGCGGGAGCGCCCCGAGCTCAACGACAGCTTCGCTGGCAAGATCGACGGGCGCAAGTGTCTGTGAGTGCACGAGGATGAACTCCTCTTCAATCCCGAAGGTGTTCAGCATGTGAGGACCTCGCACGAGCCTGCCCTTGATCTCACGAACCACGTATTAGGCATCGCGCTCCCTTGTTTCACGCAAAGACTGACGCTTTCCGTTTGCGCGTGCGAGGGGGTTGACAATTCAGGAGTTCGCCTCCGATTGGCGTCCACGCGGATAGGGCCACAACGCATGGTTGACCATCTTTGGAGCATTCCTCTGCCGGCCTATTCACGCCTCGCCAAATCCACCAGGATGGGTGACATGGCAGACGGATACAACCCTGAGTTCCTGACGACGCCGCTCCCTCTCCCCCACCCCGCACGCGATGTGCGAACGCTCCCCTACCCGCGGTTTTCCGTGCTGCTGGATGTGGAGCGCAAGCTCGCCGCAGTCACAGCCGTGAACATCGACGGTGCGACCCTGCGCGAAGTACCCCGCACGGGCGATTGGCGCCTCGACTCCCGAGTCGACGATGACGAACAAACCGGTCCCGATGTCTATGCGCGAAATGAGCTCGACCGTGGGCATCTGGTGCGCAGACGCGACCCCGGCTGGGGAACCGCCGACGAAGCACGCGAAGCGACAGAGGCAACCTTCTTCTACCCGAATGCTGCGCCTCAAGCGGCCGGATTCAATCAGTCAAAAGAACTGTGGCTCGGCCTCGAAGACCACGTCCTCGCCTACGCAGAGGCAACCGACCAACGCCTTTCTGTCTTCACTGCCCCGGTACTCCAGGACGACGATCCGGCCTATCGCGGTATCCAAATCCCTCGTCACTTTTGGAAGATCGCCGCTTGGCAGGGGCCAAATGGTCTCCAAGCGGCAGGGTTCCTTCTCGATCAATCCGAGCTCATTATCATCCGTGACGAACTACGGGCGGCGCCACCATTGGCGGCGTTCCGCACTTTTCAGGTTCCGGTCGTGGCTATCGCCGACATCACCGGCATCGACCTCGGGCCTCTGGCAGACGCAGACGTACTTCCCGAACAAACCGTGCGCACTCGAACATGGAAAGCCCTAGAGACAGCTCGCGAGATCGTCCTCTGAAAGCACGCAAGCACAGGTGCCCTAGCGCGTTGCGGCGGCCAGTGCCGCGCGGATCGCGTGTTCATCAACCGGCTGGCCGTTCACGTCAGAGGACGATGCGTAGGGGGTCCCCCACACCGGCGTGCCCGTCGCCTGCCGCCAGCTTTCGGCCAGCGGGCCTGCGTCCACCACGCTGTACCCAATGGAGTCGATGAATTCGGTCACGGCCGCCTTCGCCGGCGCAGAGTCGCTAGCGACCGGCAGGTAAGAGCGGTCGGCCGCATCTGCCCGGCGCGCGAGCGACAGTAGGTGAGTGAAGGAGATGTTGTTGAACGCCTTCACGAGCACGGCGCCCGGGATGTACCGCTGCAGTAGCTCGGTCGAGGTGAGCGATGGGCCGTCCAGCTCGAGGATGTGCCCGTCACGCTCAGGGCCGTAGTTGGTCGTGTCGATGACCGTCTTTCCCGCCAGTGACGCGGCGGGCAAGTGAGAAAATGCGTTGACCGGCACCGAGACCACCACAATGTCACCTGCCGCGGCGGCCTCCGCGCTCGTTGCCGCGGATGCCTGCGGCCCCAGTTCCGCGACCGTGTCCAGCAGAGTTTCGGGACCGCGCGAGTTGCTGAGCACCACCTGATGCCCGGCATCGGCGGCGAGGCGCGCGATCGTACTGCCGATGTATCCGCTTCCGATAATTCCCACAGTTGTCATATTCTTGGCGTCCTTCCAAAAGAGCCATATTCTCGCCATTTGTCGGATCCGTTGCGATCCAGGCTCCCGGGCCTCAGCTTGCGCGAGAGTAGTGGCCGTTGTCCATGTCGTCGAGCAGTCTGGGCTGGGCGGGCTCCCAGCCGAGCAATCGGCGGGTGATGAGATTGGATGCCGGGTAGCTCTTCGTGACGATGTTCGCGAGGAACCCGAAGTGTGCCGGGACCATCAATTCGTCTGCGGGAACGCTCACCGTGGGCAGGCCCAGACGACTACCAATGGCCTCGGCGATTTCGCGGAACGGGATTCCCCCATCCTCAACCGCGTGCCAGTACTTGCCTGCCGCCCCCTTTTCCAGCGCCAGGCGGAACAAGGACGCGACGTCTCGGGCATGCACAGCATTCCACAGGTTCGAGCCGTCTCCGACGTAGCCGGAGAAACCCTTCTCCTTCGCTAGCGCGAACAGCATGGGGAGGAACCCGGCATCGGTCGTGCTGTGCGCGATGTTGGCGATCCGCACGACCGAAGACCGCACTCCCCGATCGGCGAGGCCGATGATGGAGGCCTCCACAACGTTGCGGGCCCGGAGGGTGCCGCTGTGGTCATTGCGGACGGGAAGCGCCGGGTCGTCCTCTGTGGCTGGCCTGCCCAGCTGCCCGGGTGAGCCGATGCTCCCCGCCCCCACCAGCGGCTTTCCGGTTCCTGCAAGGGCCTCGCCGTAGGCGAGCATGATCGGGACCTCAGCGGCAGCCACCGCGTCCATCCCGCCCAACGGAAGCAGGTCTTGCCTGTGTGCGACGTGAATGACGCCGTCGGAGTTGGCGGCTGCCTCCTTGAGCCCGTCCAGGTCCTGGAGATCGCCGCGGCGCACGTTTGCGCCGAACCCGGACAGCACCGCCGCAGCGATATCGGACCGGGCCAGGCCGGTGACCTCGTGCCCGGCGGCGACAAGCTCGGGAATGATGTAAGAACCGGAATGGCCGGTCCCGCCGGTGACGAAAACGCGCATGAGGGTGCTCCTTGTGATTGATGTGGCAAACGGATGGTGGTGCGCGTACTCCCAGATAAGAGTGCTGACACCGATGGATAGGGTCGTGTATTTGACGGGTGAGCGAGTGAGCTCACCGATGCTCAGTCAGAGAAGTTGACGCCGAGAGAGAGGTTGAAGTTCCCCACGCCGTGGCGGGCCAGGCCCATCATCAACGGCCCGACCGCTTCCAGCCAGCGGGCCATCTCCAGGCCGCCGACATCGAGCGGACGCAGGCCGAGACTCTCGATGAACGCCGAAACACTGGCCTTGGCCTCCGCATCATCTCCGGCGAAGAACACGTCCAACGCGGTCCCTTGGGCAAGGACGTGACCGAAGACAGTGTTGAACGCCTTCACGACGTGCGCGCTCGCCGGAACCGCCTTGGCAATCTCCTGCGCACCGGATGTGCCGGCCGGTGTGACCAGCCCGGTGGCGTCGGCGTTAAAGGTGTTGGTGATGTCAATGATGACCTTGCCATCCAGTGCATCTCCGTAATGGGCGATGACCTGCACGGCGTTCATATATGGCACGGCGAGGACGACGATATCGCCAGCAGGGACGGCGCCGATCGCCCCAGCCGTGGCCCCGCCGCCGAGCTTCGCGGCCAGTCGCCTGGCTTTGCCCGCATCGCGGGCGATGAGCTCGACCGCGTTGCCGCCTGCAACCGCGCGACCCGCTATCGCGCGGGCCATACCCCCGAGACCGATGAAACTGATGCTGCTCATGGACGAGTACTCTCTTTCTCTAATGGTTTCGCACGGTCACGGCAGACGCTACTGGCGCGATCCGATCTCGGTAATCGGCGCGCTGCGCATCGCAGCCCGCGTCGCAACAGCGAGCGAGATCAGGCCGATGACGCTCAAAGAGCCGACGATCGCCGCGCTCTCGATCGGCGAGATACTCGGCAGTAGCTGACCCGAAATGCCGAAACTGATCCCGATCAACGGGGGTGCGGCCACCAGTACTCCGAGCACTGCGGCGAGCACCACGACCATCATGGACTCGGTGCGCATCATGGCCCGCACCTGCCTGCGCGTGGATCCGACCAACTGCATCAGCGCGAACTCACGCCGACGCTCTCCCGTTGCCATCACCAGCGTGTTCACCACGGCGATGGCGATGTAGCCGAGGATCACGGCCAGCGCGATCAGGTTGACGAGCGAGTTCGCAGAGCGTGCGCTGTCGCCTGCCGCGCGCAGCTCGCTGCGATTGACCACGGTAAAGCCGGCCGCATCCAGTGCCTCCTGCGCGTGCGCCTGCTGCCCCGGATCCGTGCCCACGAGCACATAGTTACTGAGGCCGGTCGTCGTGTGAGCGAGCAGCGCAGGATTCGCCATCGTCACATCGCCGAAGCCCAATCCTCGGGTGTAGATAGCAACCACGGTCGAGGTGTCTTCCGTTCCGTCGCCGAGATGCCCGCTGATTGTGTCGCCGATGCCCACGCCCGCCGCTTGTGCCGCGTCAGAACTCAACGCGACAGTTTGCGCAGCGCTCAAAGAATCGAGTGTGCCCGCCACTACGCCCAAGTCCATTGTTGCGGCCGTTGCTGCGGGATCGATCCCCTGCACCGGGTACTGGTCGGATGTTGGATCGCCGAGTTGGACGAAGCTGTAGATTATCTGGCTCAGTGCCACCGGGTTCGCCACGCTGACGCCCGACGTCTGGGCTATGGATGCTACGGCGTCCGCGGAGAGTCCGGATGCTCCGCCCGTAACCATCAGGTCGGCTGTCACCCCGGCCTGCGACTGTGTAGTTGCTTCGGCTGCGACAATCGACTGCGTCCCGACCTGTACGAGGCCGAGGCCGATACCGAGAGCCAGCGGAACGATCGCTGCAGCCAGTCGACGCGAGTTGCTGCGCGCATTCGTTGCTGCGAGGAACGCTGAAGGCGATTTCACGTGCCGTAGCGGCCCGCCGAATACTGTGATGGCGCCGCGCACCAGGAGTGGCCCGAGCAGGCCGACGGCAACGATGAGGAATATAGCGGCTGCGGCCGGCCCCGCGACCGCGATCGTACCGGGGACGAACAGCGGAATGGCCGACGCGAGCAGGCCGATGACCCCGAGCAGTACGCCAGTGATCGTGCGACCACGCCCCACACGAGACGGCGTGGTAGATGCCTCCTGCAATGCTTCGATCGGGTTGATGCGCGCGGGTCGCCGCGCAGCGACCGCGGCAGCGAGTTGCGACGCCGCGACCATGACCACGACGGCGATGAGCGCCGGAATCGGGCCGAACGTGAGCGCGAAGTCCTGCGGAATCACCCCGGCCTGTGCGAAGCCAAATCGCATCACGACGGCCAGTAGGAAACCGGGAATCACTCCGATGAGTGCGCCGGCGCCTGCGACCAGGAGCACTTCCTGTGCGACGATTCGATGGATCTGCAGGGGTGTCGACCCGATGGCTCGCATCAACGCGAAGTCTCGCCGACGCCGCTGGATAGACAGCGACAGCGTACTTGCGACAACAAACAGAGCGATCAGGATGGCCGTGCCGGCGAACGACGATCCGATCGCTACAAGTGTTCCTCGGGCGGCACCGGCGTCAAGAAACTCGGCGGCGCCGCGCTCGTACCCCGTATATGTGACAGCGTCAGGCAGCTGCGCGCGAATCTCATCCGCCAGATCGCTCGGCGACACTCCGTCGCGCGCGATTACTCCGACGACGTCGGCCGCACCGCCGTGCGGCGCCATAGCGGATGCCGCAGCATCCGTCAGGAACACGTGCTCGGCACGAGTGGGTTGAACGCCCGAAGTGGCGGCGGCGATCCCGACGACGCGATACTCACCGTCAACGCCGCCGTGGGCGAGCGCGATGGTCTCGCCAAGTTCCGTGCGCGACGCCAGGTTGCTGTCAACGACTATCTCGTTCGCTGCACGAGGGGCGTGCCCGTCGCTGATCTCATACGGAGTGAGAGCCGCAGAACTCCAGCCGTGGGCTTCGATCAGCGAACCGTCCCAGGACAGTGGAACGGTCGTGTCCGTGATGACGCTCGCCGTATCCGGAAGCGTTCGAATTGCTCCCTGCCCATCGGCGGGAAGCGGCACGCGCTCGGGAAGCGAGTATGTTGCATTCTCCGGGGTCTCAAACGACTGATTTCCGCCCACGATGACGTCGGCGGCGGCGTAACGTTCGGGGTCGACCCCGCCGCGTGAGCCGGACTCGATCAGAACACCGAGCCCGGTAGCGAGCATGGTCGCGGTAAGGACCGCCACGAAAACGCCCATGAGCGTGCCCTTGTTCTGACGGATTCCCGCCCGGATGAGGGTGTTCACCATTTCCCCAATTCAGTCATGCGATCGACGATCTGTTGTGTAGTTGCGCCGTCCTCGTATCCGACGAATGCGCCGTCGGCAAGAAAGATGACGCGATCGGCGCGGGATGCGACCGCGGGGTCGTGGGTCACCATGATGACGGTCTGGTTCAGCTCGCGTGTCATCTGCCCAAGCAACTCGAGCACCTGTCTGCCGGTTCGCGAGTCCAGCGCGCCCGTCGGCTCGTCGGCGAAGACAGCATCCGGGCGCGTGATCAACGCACGCGCAATCGCAACCCGTTGTTGCTGGCCGCCGGACAGCTCTGCTGGTCGTCGCTGTCGAAGATCCTCCAGACCGACCGAGCGGATGATGCGGTCGAGCCAATCACTTTCCACGCGCGTGCCTGCCAGAAGCAATGGCAGCGTCACGTTCTGCTCGACTGTCAGGGCCGGAAGCAGGTTGTAGGCCTGGAAGACGAACCCGACATGCTTACGCCGGAACTTCGCGAGCTTGTTAGCCCGCATCCGTGAGATGTCGGTGTCGCCGATCCAGACGGAGCCACTCGTCGGAGTGTCGAGTCCGGCCGCCGTGTGCAGAAATGTGCTCTTTCCCGAACCGGACGGCCCCATGACGGCGGTGAACGTTCCCCGCTCCAGGGAGAGATCGATGCCCCGCAGAGCTCTCACTGCCGATGGGCCGGTGCCGTATTGCTTAACGACCGCCTCAAGCCGCACGGCTTGACCCGCCGCAGTAGTCGATCGTGTGGACGCCTGAGCCTTGCCCGAGCCGAAGGTGCCGATGTTGGTCATGACGTGTGTTCCCTTGTTGTGTATGGATCAGCTAGCCGTGCGGGCGTTGCCCAAAGTGAGGCACCCCTCCGCTTATTAGTTGAACCGGAGGGGTGCCTCACGTATTCCAGGCAATGGCGATTCCCACAACACCGATATTCTTGAGAGCAGCACGCGGCGGAACATGCTCGGTCGACCGAGCAGGACATAGAGGAGTCAACACGCAATGGGAAAGCTCATTTACGATGGTGGCGTCAAGGTCGAGATTGAGGATCGGGCGCTCACTCATCTGCAACTCGTTATCAGCGCCAAGCTTCGCCGGGGCGAGCCGTTCGCGTTCAGCTGGCGCGAGGATGCGAGTGTCGGTGGCGGGCGGACCACAATCTGGGTCCATCCCGGTAGCTCACTCGTCTACAAGTACTACGGCGGTCGCCAGCCGTCCATCAATCGCGCGTGGGTTGATGCGCTGGCATTCACTGCCAACGCACCGACTGGCCTTTACCTCGTTCCCGAACCTGCCGAGGCTGGAGGCGAGCCGGCGACGGGCGAGGAATTTGCCCCTTCTGCGCGTTGATCGGCGCCCAGGTATAGAGCCACCTCCGTGATGGAATCTATTCCTGTCACTGTCACCCATCCCGCGTGCAGGAGCGCGGCATCACTGCCGTCTTCTGCGACGTGCGGGAGTTCTTCGACGGCTAGACGGACATAGCGGTCGGCGCTTTTTGTCAGCGCCATCTGTACGATGCCGAACGGAGCCAGGGACGCCTCACGAATGCCTCGATTGTGAGGGCTATTCGGCACGTTGACGTTAAATGTGGTCCCACGTGGATGCGACGTGAGCGTGGGCAGCAGCGTTACGACGGCGTCGGATGCGGCATCCCAATGGTAGGAATCGGGACGCATGCCGACGTCCAGCGAGACAGCGAGCGCCCATGCACCGTTGAGCGCACCGGTCAGCGCAGCCCCGACCGTACCGGAGTGCAGGATCGCGCGTCCCACGTTTGCACCATGATTGACCCCGGAAAGCACAATGTCCGGGGCCTCGCCGAATGCACCGCGCGCCGCGATAAGGGCGATGAGCCCGGGCCCGCCGTGTACAGCGAACGCCGGTGTGTCTGCCATCTCGGGGAACGAATGTCGTTCGACGGCAATACGTCCGTCCGATTCTGTGGCCATAATCGACGCGCTTGAGCCGCTGGATTGCGTCGCAGGAGCGGCGATAGTGACGTCGAGTCCTGCACCACGCGCAGCGCGAGCGAGTGACTGGAGGCCGGGCGCATCAAGACCGTCATCGTTGGTCACGAGCACGCGGGTCATGGCGCGTCCTCCACGTCGGTCAATGCGGCAAGCCCGTCCGGGCTCACGCGACTCCCATCGGTCGATGCGTCGCCGCCATCGGCGAGCTCACGGACGCTGACCCGGTCACGCAGACGGATGATGGACTCAGCGTCACCGGTGCCCAGCCCATGGCGTGTGACGTTGAGGGCTCCGGCGGCCGCGCCTAGACCGATGGCCTCGCGGATGCTTTCTCCTCGGACGATTCCTGCCGCAACGCCTGCGGTCAGCGAGTCTCCGGCCCCGCGAGTCTCCTTCTCTTCGAAACGCGGTAGCGACACATCGATGAGCCCCTCATCGTCGAGTAGCAGCAGTGGTTCAGAGGAGCGGGTCACGATGACTGCGCGCGCGCCCTGTTCATGAAGCGTGTGCATCGCCCTGGCGAGGGAGTGTACGGATACCTCCTCGATGAGGCCATCTGCTCGCAGTTCTTCGTGGCTGACCTTCAGCACATCGACACCGCCATCCACAACTGCCTGAAGCCGTTCTCCTGCCAAGTCGGCAATAACAGTGCATCCGTCCCGGCGAAGATCGATCGCGAGGCGGCGGTACATGTCAGCAGGAACTGTCGTGCTCCCCGCCGGACCGCTCAGGATGACAACCCGACTTTGGGCGCTGCTGTTCAGAACCGCACCGTACAGGTCGTCGAGTTCGTGCCGCCCAATCGGATCGCCCTCTTCTTCCGCGACAATGAGACGCTTTCCGTCTCGCCGGTCATGCACATACGCGGATCCTCGTCCCTGTCTTCCGACCGAGACCACGGTGATGCCTTCATCCTCGAGGAGATGTTGCAACGCCATGCCGATCTCGCCGGTGAGCACACAGCACATCGTCACAGACACCTGCAGTCGCCTGAGCATCCGTGCCTGCCAAACCCCCTGCCCTCCGGCGTGAACATGGATCTCGGCACCCTGAGGGTGATCCTCGACAGTGACGGTGAGGGTTGGGGACGGCGCGAAGATCGTCACGTCACTCATGGCCATTCCTCTCCGTCGGAATGCCAGTGTCGCATTCCGCAGTGGAGAACCTGCCCCCGTTGACAGCGAAGGGACCAGTAGATAGACCTCACATCAACGAAGCGCTTCCGCCCGGTGTGATACTCCAGTTCAGAGCAATTCAGGGGTGTCGATCATCTCGTCGACAAGCATGATGCCACCCGTCGAGTTCGCAGTGTTCATCAATCTCTCAATCCATTGCGTGTTCAACTGCGGCGCTACCCTGCCGTCGAACTCAAACCGCAATGGAATCGAGGGGTGGATCCAAATTGTCGAACGTCCTTCCGTATCTCCGTCGGAGTGCACCCAAGAAAGCGTAAAGCTCTCCTGTCGACGCAGCTTCGTCGAGATCACCTTCTTTAGGTGCGTTAACGCACGATCGTCGATGTGGATCGGTTCACCAAGTCCGCCGTAATGAATACTGCCCATGTGTGAAAGGTATCGGGTTTTTTCGGATTACTCAGACCGGATGCATCGTCGCGATCAGCCGATCCATGCTGTCAACCCCCTTGGCTATTGCCTGCGAATAGACGAGTGTGTCATTCACACGAACTCAATGAGGCGATAAGAATGACAATGAACCCCACCCAGACGACTAGCGTCACGGGGGAAAAGCCATTATGACGCTTGTATCCCCGCGCAGTCCGAGCGCGACGACCTGGGAAGTCCTCCCGTTGGGAGAAAACGCCTGGCGTATCTGCGACGGTGCGCACGAACCGACGGACCCCTCACGCCTTGTCGCCTACATGGACCGTAGCGAGACCGGCTCACTTGACGTGCTCTGGTTGCGGAGTCCATGTCCGACCCGGTCCCGCTACCGCAACATGGAGGAGCTCCTAGCCGATCTGGATGCAGCGATGGCAGAGGGACAAGTATCTCGATCTGTCAGGCCTCAGGAGATTCCGCACTTTCCACCGGCAGCATGAGGCCTTGCTACGCGCCGCGTTGTGAGGAGCCAATGGTTTTGCGCATGAAGATCTGAGCAGTGCCATCACCCTGGTCGACCCGCTCCGTAACGCGGTAGCCGCATTCCTCGTACAGTCGCACGTTCGCCTCACTCAGGCTTCCGGTAAATAGTTCGGCCTCCGGCGCGTGGGAGTCACGTTCAGCGGCATCGAGCAGGGCTCGGCCGATCCCAGCACCTTGCATATCGGGGGCGATGGCTATACGTCCGACGAGCAGCAAGTCATCGGTTTCCGAAACTCGAATCGCGCCAACGAGGCGCGCACCTTTGCGCGCCACCCAGCCGTTCGCGACTTCGAGCTCGGCACGCAACTGCTCCAGGGTCTGCGTCAGCGGAGGCATATCGGCGGTGCCATAGATTAGTGCCTCTGAGACGAATGCCGCGCGCTGGATCGTGAGTATCTCTCCGGCATCCTCTGGCGACACCCGCGAAAGCACGATCTCCGAGTTACTCACCGTTCGCGCTCTTTCGACGTCGGCCCAATTGGGCGAGCGCGTAGAGGCCTATGCCAACGATCAGAAGTGCGGCTCCGAAGAGCCAAACTATCCCCCGCTGCTGCGTCAGGAGCAGGATGCAGGACGCTATCCCGAGGACTGGCACGAATGTCCACACCCGGAAGTGCTTGTGCTCGACAGGGTCCCGGCGCAGGACGAGGACGGACACATTGGCGCTGAGGAACACGAACAATAGGAGGAGCACCACAGTTTCGGCCAAGGTCGTCAGATCGCCTACCAGCGTCAACAGCATGGCTACGACGGTTGTGGCGAGGATCGCGACCCACGGTGTCTTTCGACGTGGGAGCACCAGTGCGAGTGCGTCTGGCAGAAGACCCTGCTCTGCCATTCCGTATGCCAGCCGACTCGCCATGATCATGGTGAGTAACGCACCATTGGCGACAGCAATGAGCGCGATGAGGCTGAACAACCACGACGGTACTCCGATGCCGGTAGCCTCCACGACTGCGAGAAGCGGACCGCTGGATTCCTGAAGCTCGCTGGAAGGTAGTGCCGCCGCGCTCGCGAGCCCCACCAGCACGTAGACCACGCCCGCGGTGAGAAGCGCTGCGAACAATGCTTTCGGATAAGTTCTAGAAGGATTCTTGACCTCCTCGATGACGTTCGCGGAGGTCTCGAAGCCAACAAACGAGTAATAGGCGATGATCGCGCCCCCCAGCACCGCGACACCCACGCCTGTGCCTTCTGGCGTTTCACCCACCCGCGAGATATCACCTCCGCCACCGGCGACAAACACACTGACGACCACGATGACAATCACTAGGCCGCTCAGTTCGATTGCCGTCATCACAAGGTTCGCGCCCATCGACTCGCGGATGCCACGTGCGTTGAGCGCGGCGACAACGACGAGAAAGATCATCGCTGCGAGAGTCGGCGGCATCGGGACGAAGGTCTGGAGGTAGTCCCCGGCGAACGCAATTGCGAGACCTGCTGCACTCACCACTCCGGCGGCGAGCATGCTGAAGCCGATGAGGAAGGAGACAATGCGGCTCCGAAACGCGCGCTCGGCGAAGACGGCCGCACCTCCGGCTCGTGGGTACTTGGTGACAAGTTCGGCGTACGATCCCGCCGTGAGTAGGGCGAGTAGCAGGGCCAGAAGGAGCGGTGCCCAGAGCATGCCGCCTACTTGCTCGGACAGCACACCCATGAGCGCATAGATTCCAGCGCCCAGGACGTCGCCCAAGATGAAAGCGAACAGCATTGGTCCTGTGATCGCGCGACGCAGCCGGGACGGCGACTCAGTTTCTGTGGTCATTGCCCAAAAATATCGCCGAACGTGCAAACAGCCCTATCCCTTGACAATCGCCCCGCCCTTATGATGATGCCGCCGGTGATCCGTCGCCCACCGGGTGCGCTATCGAATGCCGCCTTTGCGACGCTGGCTAGCGAGCCCCGTGTCGAGCAACCGTCGAATCGCGGTCTCCGGACTTGCGGTGAGGTCGAGAAGCTCGCCCTTCGCGTATCTCTGGAAAACGCGAGGATCTATGTAGCTTCCACGCGCTACGGCCGGCGTATTGCCGAGCGCGTTGGCCGTCGCAGCGACAGCGAGCCTTTCGGCATGTCGGCGCTCGCGCGCGGTATCAACTGCCCCGATGCGGGCGAGTGCGTCAGCCGCAAGTGTCGTGCCGCGTAATGTGCGAAAATCTTTGGCTGTAAATGCCCCGTCCGTGAGCGTACGGATGTGCCGGTTGACCTCGGACGCGGTGAGCGGCACTTTTCGTCTTCCGCGCTGATACCAGAGCAGTGGAGATCCGGGTCGCCCTTCGCTGAGCTGGGAGATGGCCGCGGCAAGTTCGCTGTCGTCGATCTCCAGGTGCGCACGTTTTCCGCTCTTTCCCAGAAATGAGAGGGTCACCACGGCACCTGCAACGGACGAGTCCCGCCGTCGTAGTGTCGTGAGACCCCGGCTGCCATGTCGGGAAAGATACCGGTTGGACCCGACGCGTGGCGCTGCTTGGTCCAACAGCCGAAACGCCACCGCCAATGCCCGTTCCCGGCTCATTCCGTCGCGGCGCAATGCCATTGTGACCCGCGCCCGTGCGTGCGGGAGTACTTCGGCCAGTGCAAGCGCGCGGGCGAACTTGTTACGGTCCTGACGTTGACGCCAGCGCGTGTGGTACATGTACTGTCTACGCCCAACGGCATCCGTTCCGACCGCCTGGATGTGAGCCATCGGGTCGGCCGCGATCCAGACGTCCGTCCATGCTGGTGGAATCACCAGATCACGGATGCGTCGTCGGACCGACTTCGCGGCGAGGTTGCCGTTTGCATCGAGGTATCGGAATCCCTTCCCCGCACGCACTCGCCGCACCCCTGGGTCAACTTCAGGGTTCGCCCGCACGAGCCGCGACACAGAACACGTCCTCTCAGTGGTCGTGGAGCGTCGATTCGGCGTCATTGCGAAGCTCCTCATAGAGCTCCGGGTCCTTGAGGCTGTTTCCGCCACGTGTTCCAGGCATGGGTTTCTCCATCTTGTCTAGGAAGACCAATAGCACCGTCCAACTACGCCGTCAACCCCCGCGATTACTTGCATAAGTGCTGACAGGCTTAATGCAGTACCGAGATCGGCCATCGTCGCTCTCGGCTTTCAGAAGGAGAAACAGCATGAATACCACTCTGATCATCATCATCGTCATCGCGGTTGTCTTAGCAATTGTTGGTGGACTTAACACCGCGCTCAACTGGCTGCTCTGGGTTGCCCTGATCGTCGCTGTGATCGCACTCATCGCATTCCTCTTCCGCGTCATCGGCGGACGCAACCGCACCTGACTCGACGCCGCATTCTTAGCGGAACAAGACATCGAACGGTGTGAACGTCCGTGCGGTTGCCCATGTCCTTTTCCCCGGGGCGGAGGAGGACATGGGCGGCGGCGCTCACTACACAGGGATGCGTCTATGGGAACGCGATTCACCTCGCGGGCTGATGCGGGGAGACGGCTACCTCAACGTTATGACGTCTCGTCAGCCTCTGTCTGAGGCCGACCGATTATGCCGATTCCCACCGCCTCATGGCTCGGCTCCGGATCATTTTTGTTCTCCGGTGCCTTTGGCTCTTCTTCTAGCTCTTTCTCCGTGCTTGGTTCTTGCAAATCTTCGGTCGACGGTTCGTGCTCTCCTTCGGGCGGAACCGGTCGGTCCTCATCCGATGTGGCCTGTGGATCTGACACCTATTTCTCCTTCGCTCGTGGGGGCTTCGTAGCTGACACCCTCTCAAGCAGGCGAGCCATTGTGATGCCCATTGACACCGCACCAGTGGCGAGCTAGCACGAGTGCGACGGACGCTATGCACGGCTCTCACGACTGCTAGCGCTCAGAGAGGCCGACGTCAAGGCAGTCGTGAGTCTGGAACCTCGAACCTATGCTCGTCAGACCCCTGCAACTGAGAATGCGAAGAGACCTGGCCAACTTTGAGTGAAAGTATCGTTCGTTCGCTAAAGGAAGCCGTACTTCCCGCCCGATTATTGTTCGTCGCGAAGACGGCACTCGCGGTCGGTCTGGCGTGGATGATTGCACCCCACCTGCCGGGTGTCACCGATGACTACCCGTACTACGCGCCGCTCGGCGCGCTCATCAGCATGTATCCGACGCTGATGGGCTCGGTGCGATCCAGCCTGCAGACTCTTCTCGGCCTCGTGACTGGCATCGCGCTCGCAGCGCTCATAATCGTCACCGTCGGACCAACCTGGTGGTCGATCCCCATTGTCGTTGGCCTCGGCGTCCTCGTGTCCGGTACAGGCTGGTTCGGATCCGGGCAAGAGTACATACCAATCGCTGCGCTGTTCGTGCTGATCATCGGTGGGCAGAACGCAGATGCGTACTCGCTCGGATACCTCACCCAAATGGTTCTCGGCGTCGTAATCGGACTGGCGGTCAACCTGCTCATCGCTCCGGCCCCGCTCACCGCCTATGCGACCGCGCGCGTCGACGCCTTCCAGCAGCAACTCGCTTCACACCTGCGAGACATCGGACACGCAGTCACTGAATCCTGGCCACCTGCACATGACGAATGGGCGCGTGATGCAGATTCGCTCGCTGAAACAGCACAAAGCGTGCAGCGCGCTCTCAACGAAGCCGATGACAGCCGCCGCGTCAATCTGCGCGCGTGGAAAGGGCGCAAAGACTCGTCAGAAACCCACGAAAGACTCAACACGCTCGACAGAATCGCGCACCATATCCGCGACATCTCCGACTGCCTCGCAGAGACCATCTGGGATCGTCCGGGCGGTCTGACATTGGATCCCGCCCTGGTCGATCCACTGACATCCGCATGCCTCGCCGTTGCAGACACCATCGCGCCACCCCAAGAGGCGTCCAGCGAGAGGCATCGCGCGCGCGCGGAAGCTGCGCGTGCTGTCCGGCTACTCCTTGAAACCGTCAACAGCGAAACGCTGAACGCTCGCAGGGTGATGGGTCCTGGCGTGCTGACCGCGATGCATCTCCGCCGCATCCTGATGCTGACTGAATAGAAGTTCAAACTGACACCTGCTGTCAACCCCCTTGGCCATGCATGTGCCCCGAGAGACGGTGGCGTGGCATCGAGTTCACACGACAAGAAGGGCGAGTACATGACTGATCACCTCACCGATCCCCGGCACGCGCACTACGACAGCGAGTTCCCGGAACAGTCGCAAGATCAGCCCGGCCAGACGGCGCAGATGCGCCCCATTCCCGACCACGGAGAATCCAGCTACGAGGGGCATGGGCGTCTCAACGGGCGACGTGCCCTGATCACCGGCGGAGACTCGGGTATCGGTCGCGCCGTGGCAATTGCGTTCGCTCGGGAAGGCGCAGACGTCGCCATTGCACACATGCCGGAAGAACAAGCGGATGCTGACGAGACGCTTCAGCTGGTACGAGAAGCAGAGCGCACCGGCGTGAGCATTGCAGGAGACCTACGCAACGAAGAGTTTGCTACGGACGTGGTGCGAGATACGCGAGCGGCCTTGGGCGGCTTGGATATTCTCGTCCTCAACGCGGGATATCAGCATGACGTCGCCGAGTTCGCCAGCATTCGTACCGAGGATATCCGCCGAGTCTTCGACACGAACCTACTCGCATTGCTGTTCACCGCGCGTGCCGCGTTTCCCGCCCTCGAGCCTGGATCAAGCATCATCGTCACCGCCTCTATACAGAGCTCTGCTCCATCCCCAGGTCTCATCGACTACGCCATGACGAAGGCAGCGCAGGTCGCCTTTGTCAAAGCGCTCGCCGAGGAGGCGGGGGCCAGCGGCATCCGAGTGAACGCTGTTGCTCCAGGACCCATTTGGACTCCGCTGATACCTGCCACAGGGTGGGATGCCGAAAAATTGCGATACTTCGGCTCCGATACACCGCTCGGTAGAGCGGGCCAGCCCGCTGAGTTGGCCGGCGCGTATGTATACCTGGCGTCGACAGAATCCTCTTACGTATCAGGTGCCGTCCTGCCCGTGACCGGAGGGAAGTCGCTATGACGCAGTGTTCGAACCTAGAGTCTGGCCAGCCGCGACGGTAGCCTAAGCGCATGGGGACTGCCGCACCGAAGCGAGCTGCACGTAAGGCGGAGTCAAGCACCGCCTTGCGTATTCTGGCGCGTGTTGGCTATGCCGCGAATGGTGTCGTGCACCTGCTGATCGGTGTCATCGTCATTGTCATCGCCTTCGGCGGACAAGGCGAGAGCGATCAGTCGGGTGCATTCATGGCGATCGCGTCAGCACCGCTCGGGTTTATCGCTCTCTGGGCGCTGGCAGTCGCACTGTGCGCGCTCGGGATATGGCACGCTCTCGAAGGTGTCCTCGCGCGGGATCCGGATGGCGATGCCAAGGGCTCAGCCAAGAAATGGGGTCGCCGCATCTCAGAGTGGGGTCAGTCGCTCATATTCATTGTGCTGGGCATAGTCGCCGGTGCCGTCGCGCTCGGTGCACGCGTCAACAGCGAGGAATCCGCGGAGTCAGCCAGCCGAGGCGTGCTGTCGCTACCAGGGGGTCCGGTCATACTCGGCCTCCTCGGTGTGGGGATTGGCATCGGCGGCGTTTCATTCGTGGTGATGGGCGCGTTGCGCAGTTTTAAGAAGAAGCTATCGATACCGTCGAATCCTGTGGGCACCGTTGTGACGATGCTCGGAGTATTCGGGTTCATTGCTAAGGGCGTAGCGCTGACCATCGTCGGACTCCTCATGGTCGTTGCTGCGGCGAAAGTTGACGCATCCACTGCAGGTGGGCTCGACGGGGCTATTCAAGCTCTTCTTAGCGTCGCCTATGGCCCGCTTCTTGTTGGGCTAGTCGGTGTCGGCTTTGTCGCATACGGCGTGTTCTGCTTCTTTCGCGCGCGGTTCGCCCGTTTGTAACCAACGCGCGCAGCGAGCGTTGCCAATCGGGGCTCAGGCAGTCTCTCCCCGGCACCCATCGCCGCGCCGCGGGGTACGACGATGGGGCGGAGCCGAAGCCCCGCCCCATCGAATGACTACTGTCAGGCGCCAGCCTTGTAGATCGGCGCTGCACCGTTCACAGCATCCCCGACCTTGTGGACGCGGATGTCGTTCGTGGAGCCGACGATTCCGGGAGGGGAACCGGAAATCACGACGACCTTGTCCCCTTCCTTGGCCAGGCCGTTCTTGAGCAGGTGCTCATCCACCTGCATGAACATCAGGTCGGTGTGCGCAACGACATCTACCAGGTACGGGCGGATGCCCCAGGTCAGCGCCATACGACGAAGGATGCCCGGCTCCGGCGTGAACGCGAGCATCGGAATGCGCGAGCGAAGCCGCGACAGACGCCGCGCAGAATCACCGGACTGGGTGAATACGCAGAGGAACTTCGCATCGACGAACTCGGCAACTTCAAGAGCCGCGAGGGTGATTGCCCCTCCCTGAGTGCGTGGCTTGTTCGTGAGCGGCGCGATGCGCTCCAAACCGTGCTCCTCTGTCGACGCGATGATGCGTGCCATCGTCTCCACGACGACGACCGGGTACTCGCCCACGCTCGTCTCACCGGAAAGCATCACTGCATCGGCGCCATCGAGCACGGCGTTCGCGACATCTGAGGTCTCTGCACGGGTCGGCACCGGGCTGGAGATCATCGATTCGAGCATCTGCGTCGCCACGATCACCGGCTTGGCGTTCTGGCGAGCAAGCTCAACGGCGCGCTTCTGGACGATCGGAACCGCCTCCAGAGGCAGCTCGACGCCGAGGTCGCCACGGGCGACCATGATGGCGTCGAAAGCGTCGACGATGCCTTCCAGCGCTTCGACAGCCTGGGGCTTCTCGATCTTGGCAATGACGGGGACCTTGACGCCCTCTTCCGCCATGATCTCGTGCACTCGAGTGATATCCGACGCGTCACGCACGAACGACAGCGCGATGAGATCGGCGCCGATGCGCAGCCCCCAACGGAGATCGTCTTCGTCCTTCTGGCTCAGCGCAGGGACATTGACTGCGACGCCAGGCAGGTTGATGCCCTTGTTGTTCGACACAGCGCCGGCGACGATCACACGGGTGGTGACGACAGTGCCGTCGGTCTCGACGACCTCGACGCGGACCTTGCCATCATCGATGAGTAGGAAATCACCCGGGTTCACATCCTGAGGCAGGCCCTTGAAGGTTGTGCCGCAGATCTCGCGGTTTCCGATGATGTCTTCCGTGGTGATCTTGAAGATGTCACCTTTGGCGAGCTCGTACGGGCCGTCCTCGAACTTGCCGAGGCGGATCTTCGGGCCCTGCAGGTCGACGAGCACAGCAACGGGCTTGCCTGCGTCATCAGCTGCACGGCGAACGTTTGCGTAGTTCGCGTCATGGACCGAGTAGTCACCGTGGCTGAGGTTCAGCCGGGCGACATCAACTCCCGCTTCGATGATGGCTCGAACGTTCTCGTAACTCGAAGTGGCCGGGCCCAGCGTGGCGACAATTTTCGCGCGTCTCAACTAATTCTCCAGGGTAAGAGTGGGGGAAACAGAACTGGCGACGTTGCCTCTGCCAGCCTACGCGGGCTGCAGGCCGATCGCGACATCATTGGGACGAACTGGTGCAGGAAGCACCGACTCCCCCATCAGGAAACGGTCGACGCTCGCGGCGGCCGCACGGCCCTCCGCGATCGCCCACACGATCAGCGATTGTCCGCGCCCGGCGTCACCCGCGACGAAAACTCCCGAAATCGTCGACTCGTATGCATCATCGCGCTGGAATGCGCCACGGTCGGTCACCTGCGGGAGCGTCTCTGCCGTGAAGCCGTCCTGCTCCGGTCCGGTGAAGCCCATTGCGATCAGAATCAAATCGGCTGGGATCTCTCGCTCAGTGCCGCTCTTGGGCACACGGCGTCCGTCCACGTACTCGGTCTCGGCGACCCGCAGCGCGCGCACCTCACCCGCGTTGTTGGGGAGGAATTCAACGGTGGATGCCAGATAGTGACGCTCTCCGCCCTCCTCATGCGCGGACGACACCTCGAACAGCGTCGGCATCATCGGCCAGGGCTGATGCTCGGGCCGATCGGCACCAGGCTGCGTGCCGATCGCGAGGTTGGTCACACTCAGAGCGCCCTGGCGGTGTGCGGTACCGATGCAGTCGGCGCCTGTGTCTCCACCACCGATGACGATCACGTGCTTGCCTTCAGCAGTGATCTGGTTGTGCACAGCATCACCGGCAACAGCGTGGTTCGACTCGACGAGGTACTCCATCGCGAAGTGCACGCCGTCAAGATCGCGACCAGGGATTGCCAGGTCGCGCGGCACGGTGGAGCCAGTTGCGATCACAACGGCGTCGTACCGCGCGCGCAGATCGGCCCAACTGATGTCCTTGCCAATCTCGACTCCAGCACGAAAACGCGTGCCTTCCTCCTGCATCTGACGGAGCCGCAACTCCACGTGGCTTTTCTCCATCTTGAAGTCCGGGATGCCGTAGCGCAGGAGTCCGCCGATGCGGTCATCGCGCTCGAACACGGCAACCGTGTGGCCTGCACGGGTGAGCTGCTGAGCCGCGGCGAGACCTGCGGGTCCGGAGCCGACAACGGCTACGGTCTTCCCAGTCAGTCGCTCAGGTGGCTGCGCTTCGACCCAGCCCTTCGTGAACGCCTCGTCGATGATCGAGACCTCGACCTGCTTGATCGTCACTGCGGGCTGGTTGATGCCCAGCACGCAGGCGCTCTCGCACGGCGCCGGGCACAGCCGACCGGTGAACTCCGGGAAGTTGTTCGTCGCATGCAGGCGCTCGATCGCTGAGCGATCCTCACCGCGCCAGGTCAGATCGTTCCACTCAGGGATGAGGTTGCCGAGCGGGCAGCCGGAGTGGCAGAACGGCACGCCACAATCCATGCAGCGGCCGGCTTGACGGCGCAGCACTGCTTTATCGCCCGGCTCATAGACCTCTTTCCAGTCCATGATGCGAACGGGAACGGGACGGCGAGCGGGCAGCTCCCGCTCCGTCACCTTCAGAAAGCCCTTGGGATCAGCCACCGGTCACCTCCAGGATCCGGCTCCAGATGACGTCGCCATCCGGGTCGATGCCGGCTGCCTCCGCCTCCTGACGCATTGTCTGTACGGCCGCGAAATCACGCGGCAGCACCTTTACGAACTCGGATGCCACGGTCTCGAAGTTCTCCAGCATTCGACTGGCCAAAGGAGAATCGGTGCGCTCGGCATGCTCGATGAGCAGGCTGCGCAGCACCTCGAGATCAGCGCGATCCAGGGTTTCCAGCCGTAGCTCACCGCTCTCGCGGGACTGCTGGTTGACCTTCTCAGTCGACAACGCGTGCACATATGCGACGCCGCCTGACATCCCGGCACCAAGGTTTCGGCCGGTCTTTCCGAGAATCACCGCGAGACCACCCGTCATGTACTCCAGGGCATGGTCTCCGACGCCTTCGACAACGGCGGTGGCCCCGGAGTTGCGCACGAGGAATCGTTCGCCGACGACACCAGAGATGAACATCGAGCCCGATGTCGCACCATAACCGATGACGTTGCCAGCGATCACATTCTCGTGGGGCGCGATACGCGCGCCGCGAGAGGGACGAACAACGATGTCGCCACCGGACAGCCCCTTGCCGACGTAGTCATTGGCGTCGCCTTCAAGCCGCAGAGAGATCCCCGACGGCATGAACGCCCCGAGAGATTGCCCTGCCGTCCCGTGCAGCGTCACATCGATCGTCCCGCGAGCAAGGCCATCGGCGCCGAAGCGAACGGTAACCTCGTGGCCGAGCATGGTTCCCACAGCGCGCTCCGTGTTGCGGATCGGCAGTTCGATGACGGTGGGTGCCCCGTCGGTCAGCGACTCCTGTGCCATCTCGATCAGCTGCACATCGAAGTGCTTGTCGAGCTCATGCTCCTGCGCGCGTGCGCTGCGACGAGGCTCAGATGAGGGGAACACCGGGCCTTCGAGCACAGGCGACAGGTCGAGACCGTCAGCCTTCCAATGCTCGATCGCGGCGTTTGCCTCGATGAGGTCGGCACGGCCGATGATCTCGTCCAGCGAGCGGAACCCGAGCTCCGCGAGAATCTCGCGCACCTCTTCCGCGATGAACTCCATGAAGTTGACGACGAACTCAGGCTTCCCGTTGAAGCGCTCGCGCAGCGCGGGGTTCTGCGTTGCGACGCCGACTGGACAGGTGTCAAGGTGGCACACGCGCATCATGATGCATCCGCTGACGACGAGCGGAGCCGTGGCGAATCCGAATTCTTCCGCGCCGAGCAGTGCACCGATGATCACGTCACGGCCAGTCTTGAGCTGGCCGTCGACCTGCACGACCACGCGGTCGCGCATGCCGTTGAGCATGAGCGTCTGTTGCGTCTCAGCAAGTCCGAGCTCCCACGGCGTTCCCGCATGCTTGAGCGAGTTCAGCGGGCTCGCGCCCGTTCCCCCGTCATGTCCGGACACCAGGATGACATCGCTGAGAGCCTTCGCGACACCGGCAGAGACTGCGCCGATGCCAGACTGGCTCACCAGTTTGGTGTGAATGCGAGCCTCCGGGTTGGCGCGCTTCAGATCGAAGATGAGCTGCTTGAGGTCTTCAATCGAATAGATGTCGTGGTGCGGCGGCGGCGAGATGAGTCCGACACCTGCGGTGGCATGGCGTGTGCGCGCGATCCAGGGGTACACCTTGGTCGGTGGCAGCTGGCCGCCCTCACCGGGCTTGGCACCCTGCGCGAGCTTGATCTGAATGTCATCCGCCTGCGTCAGGTAGAGACTCGTCACTCCGAAACGACCGGATGCCACCTGCTTGATCGAGCTGCGACGCTCTGGGTCCAGCAGACGGTCGACATCCTCGCCGCCCTCACCCGTGTTCGACTTGCCGCCGATGCGGTTCATCGCGATCGCCAGTGTCTCGTGCGCTTCACGGGAGATCGAGCCGTAGCTCATTGCCCCGGTGGAAAAACGCTTCACAATCGCGCTGACTGACTCGACTTCGTCAAGCGGCACGGCCGGGCGCCCCTGCGTGCGGAACTTGAACAGCCCGCGCAGCGTCTTCAGTTCGGCCGCCTGATCGTCCACAAGCTTGGTGTACTCGCGGAAGATGTCATAGCGACGGTTGCGCGTCGAGTGCTGCAGCTTGAACACCGTCTCCGGGTTGAACAAGTGCGGTGCACTATCACGGCGCCACTGATACTCGCCGCCGGTCCACAGACGCTCGTGGGCACGTGCCGCGGCATCCTCTGGGTAGGCGTAGTCGTGACGCGCCTGGTTCTCCGCGAACACCTCTTCGATGCCGATGCCGCCGAGCTTGCTCTCAGTGCCGGTGAAGTACGCGTCGATGAGCGTCTGGCTGAGGCCCACGGCCTCGAACACCTGTGCACCGGCGTACGACGACACGGTCGAGATCCCCATCTTCGACATGATCTTCAACACGCCCTTGCCGAGCGCGTAGATCAGGTTGCGGACGGCCGTCTCTGGCGTGATTCCGGTGATGAACCCGGTACGCACCAGGTGCTCCACCGTCTCCATGGCGAGATACGGGTTCACTGCGGAGGCGCCGTAACCGATGAGCGTGGCCACGTGGTGGACCTCGCGTACATCGCCTGCCTCGACGATGAGCCCGACCTTCATGCGGTTCTCACGACGGATCAGATGATGGTGAATCGCCGAAACCATAAGCAGCGATGGGATCGGCACCAGGTCTTTGTTGGAGTCGCGATCCGAGAGGATGATGAACTCCGCGCCGTTCGCGATCGCCTCGTCAACCTCCCCGCACATCTCATCCAGGCGCTCCTGCATGGTGTGGTCACCGGCATCGAAGTGGTAGAGCCCACTGATCGTGACGGTGGATCGATCAGACAGCGCCTTATCGATGTGACGGATCTTGGCCAGCTCATCATTGTCGATGACCGGGAAGTCGAGCGTCACCGTGCGGGTGTGCTCCGGCCCCCAGCTGAGCAGGTTCCGCTCTGGTCCCAGACCGAGCTTGAGGCTTGTGACGACCTCTTCACGGATCGAGTCCAGGGGCGGGTTCGTCACCTGCGCGAACTGCTGCGTGAAGTAGTCGAACAGCATGCGCGGACGCTTGCTTAGGACGGCGATCGGAGTGTCAGAGCCCATGGCGCCGAGTGGTTCGGCACCGTTCTGCCCCATAGGCATGAGCAGAATGCGCACTTCTTCCTCGGTGTAGCCGAAGGTGCGCTGACGGCGGGTGATGGATGCAGGCGGATGCACGATGTGCTCGCGTTCAGGCAGATCGGCGAGGCGGACGGCGCCTTCGTCGAGCCAGTCCTGCCACGGGTGCATGGTGGCGAGGTCCTGCTTGATCTCATCGTCTTCAACGATGCGGCCGGCCTCGGTGTCGACGAGGAACATCTTGCCTGGTTGCAGCCGTCCACGACGCTTGATTCGCTCGGCGTCAAACTCCAGCACGCCGGTCTCCGAACCGATGACGACCAGACCATCGGTGGTCTCGGTCCACCGACCGGGGCGCAGCCCATTGCGGTCGAGAGTGGCGCCGACGAGCGCGCCGTCGGTGAAGATGAGGGCGGCAGGGCCGTCCCACGGCTCCATGTGGTTGGAGTGGTACTCGTAGAAGGAGCGAAGCTCGGGCGAGATGTCGGCCTGCTTCTCGTAGGCTTCAGGCACCATCATCATGATCGCGTGCGGCAGGCTGCGACCGGTAAGCGTCAACAGTTCGAGAACTTCATCGAAGGATGCGGAATCGCTCGCCCCTGGCGTGCAGATCGGCAACAGTGGGCGCACATCGCCGAGCAACTCGGACTCGAGCTGTGACTGACGGGCCCGCATCCAGTTGCGGTTGCCGCCGACGGTGTTGATCTCGCCGTTGTGAGCCAGCATCCGCAGCGGCTGCGCCAGCGGCCACGACGGGAAGGTGTTGGTGGAGTACCGGGAGTGCACGACGGCGAGCTCGGAGGTGAAGCGCTCGTCCTGCAGATCAGGGTAGAACGGCTCCAGCTGGAGCGTGGTGACCATGCCTTTGTAGCCGAGCGTGCGACTCGAGAGCGAAACGAAGTATGCGCCGACCTCGTGGCCCGCGCGCTTGCGCAGCCTGTACGCCACACGATCCAACGCGATACCGGAGAGACGTGCGCTGTCGCCTGACGCCTCAGGGGATGCCACGAAAAGCTGTTCGAACGCCGGCCGAGCCTCATCGGCGAGCTTGCCGAGATTCTGATTCGCGGTGGGGACCACTCGCCAACCAAGAACCGTCAGGCCCTCTTCGCGTGCGATCTTCTCAACGCCTGCCTTCTGGGCACGACGCTCCCCTGCCTGCAACGGCAGGAAGGCGAGCCCGGCGGCGTATTCGCCAGCAGCGGGAAGACCGAAGTCGGTGACTTCGCGGAGGAAGTCGTCTGGCATCTGAGTGAGGATGCCTGCACCGTCGCCCGTTCCGGAGTCGGAACCGATAGCGCCTCGGTGCTCGAGGTTGCGCAGCGCTTGCAGAGCAAGCTGGATGATGTCGTGCCCCGCAGTACCGCGGAGCGTTGCGACCATGGCGAGGCCACAGGCATCCTTTTCGAATGCCGGGTTGTACATTCCCTGCTTCGGTGGGTAAGCGCCGGATGCGCCGTAGGGAGGTTGGAAGTACACGAGTACCGTCCTCAGATAATCATGTGACACCGGGGACGACGTCGGCCCGCTCGTTCAGTGCAGTGAGTTCCTTACTCGGCGAGTGAGGCTTCTATCGGGAGCTGTCTTCGCTCGTGGGAGCGGTGCTTGTGGCGGTGGCTCCAGCGATGACGTCGACCGGAGGCTCGCTCACGTCGACGAATTCATCGAGATTGTTCTGCGATTCTACAACAGCGTCAGTATCCTTCCGCGCACGGCCCGGCGCGTAAGGTGTCGCCTCACGTCCGGTGTGACGGCGACTCTGAACGATGAGGATCGCAATGCCGACGACGACGCCAATGATCGCTGCCCACACGTTGCTGCGCAGACCCAGAATAATCTCACTGGGGTCGATGCGGATCGACTCCCATACGATTCGGCCTGCGCTGTACCAGATCAGGTAGATGGCGAAGACCTTGCCCCACTGGAGGTTCAGGCGACGCCCGATCCAGAGCAGGAACAGCACGCCGAGCACGTTCCAGACGACTTCATAGAGGAAGGTGGGATGAAAGAGCGTGCCCTCGGCAAGTCCAGGGGGGAATGCGACGTTGTCGGACTCGATCTCGAGGCCCCAAGGCAGGTCAGTCGGCAGACCGAAGAGCTCGTGGTTGAACCAGTTGCCGAACCGGCCCATCGCCTGTGCGAGCAGCAGGCCCGGAGCGAGCGCGTCTGCGAAAGTCCAGAACCGGATACCGGTCCACTTGCAGCCGAGGTACGCACCGACTGCGCCACCGAGGAGCGCGCCGAAGATGGCGATGCCACCCTCCCAGATCGCCCAGACAGAGCCGGGTTCAAAGGGGTTCCAAGTGTTCTTGCCCTCGCCGAAGTAGAAGTTCGGGTGGGTGAGCACGTGGAAGATTCGCGCGCCGATAATCGCGAGCGGCACCGCAAGAATGGCGATGTCGATAACGACCCAGGGCTCAGCCCCACGCTTTGTGAGACGACGGTTTGTCATCAACGTGGCCACAACGATGCCCGCGATGATGCAGAGCGCGTAGAAGTGGATCCGCAGAGGGCCGAGGTCGATGTAGCTGACCGCAGGACTCGGGATGCTGGTGAGCACGCCAGTGACGGCGGTGTGGAGCGCGAGGGACATGAGTGCGATTCTAGTTCTCGTGTGAGGTGACTGCAGACGACGTGCCAGCAGCAAGGGATTTGGTGACGTCGGCGAGAGCGTCAAGGCCCCCGTCACGGAGCGCTCGGACCAGCGCCGTTCCGACAATGGCTCCGTCGGCGTAGTCGACGATACTGGCGATCTGCTCGGCGCTGGAGATCCCGATGCCGACGCAGGCGCGGGTCGCGCCGTGTGCGCGAAGTCGCGCGACGAGGGTGCGTGCTGCCTGGTCGAGTTCGGCGCGCTCGCCCGTGATGCCCATGGTGGACACCGTGTAGATAAAACCTGTGGACGATTTCACGACGAGGTCGAGACGCTCGTCGGTTGACGTGGGTGCGGCGAGGAAAATGCGATCGAGACCGGTGCGCTCGCTGGCTGCGATCCACTCCCCTGCCGCTTCGGGCGTGATGTCTGGGGTGATGAGACCCGCGCCACCGGCGGCGAGCAGATCGTCGGCGTAGCGATCAACGCCGTACTGCATCACAGGGTTCCAGTAGGTCATCACGACGACGGGAACATCAGTCGCGGCCGTGATCGCCTTGATCGCCGTGAAGAGATCCCGGGTTTTGAAACCTGCGGCGAGAGCCGTCTGCGTAGCCTCCTGGATGACCAGACCATCCATCACCGGGTCGCTGTAAGGCGGTCCGAGTTCGATGACATCAACACCATTGCGGGCAAGAGTGATGGCGGCCTGGATGCTGGTGTCCAGGTCTGGGAATCCGACGGGCAGGTAGCCGATGAAGGCACCGCGGCCCGCATCGTGCGCCTTCTGAATAGCAGCCTCGACGCGGCTCATCGCGATGTCTCCTCATCCGCGGCCAGCGCGTCTGCAGCTGGCTTGTCATACAGCTCGAAGTAATGTGCCGCGGTGTCCATGTCTTTGTCGCCGCGGCCAGACAGACACACTGCGATGAGGGCATCCGGCCCGAGCTCCTGACCGATGCGCAGCGCACCCGCCAGGGCGTGCGCTGACTCGATGGCGGGAATGATTCCCTCGGTGCGGGTCAGTAGTCGCAACGCCTGCATGGCCTCGTCGTCGGTGGCAGGAATGTACTCTGCCCGACCGATGTCAGCGAGCCAGGAGTGTTCGGGACCCACGCCGGGATAGTCGAGGCCGGCAGAGATTGAGTGCGACTCGACGGTCTGGCCATCTTCGTCCTGCAGCACGTAGGTTCTCGCACCATGCAGTACGCCGGGGCGTCCGCGTTCGATGGATGCTGCGTGCTTGTTTGTGTCGACGCCGTCGCCAGCTGCCTCCACACCGTAGAGCTTGACCTCTGCGTCGTCGAGGAAGGCATCGAACATGCCGATCGCGTTGGAGCCACCGCCCACGCATGCCACGACAACATCCGGCAGGCGGCCGGTCTCGTCGAGCAGTTGCTGACGGGCCTCTTCGCCGATGATCTTCTGGAAGTCGCGCACCATCGCGGGGAACGGATGCGGACCGGCCGCGGTTCCGAAGATGTAGTTGGTCGTCTCGACCGAGGCAACCCAGTCACGGTACGCCTCGTTGATCGCGTCCTTCAGGGTGCGTGAGCCTGTGGTGACCGAAATCACCTCGGCGCCCAGCAGTCGCATGCGCGCGACGTTCAACGCTTGGCGCTCGGTGTCGACCTCGCCCATGTAGATGGTGCAGTCCAAGCCGAACAGCGCAGCAGCCGTCGCCGTGGCGACGCCATGCTGACCGGCGCCGGTCTCGGCGATCACTCGGGTCTTGCCGAGGCGCTGGGTGAGCAGCGCCTGGCCGAGGACATTGTTGATCTTGTGGCTGCCAGTGTGATTGAGGTCTTCACGCTTGAGGAACACGCGTGCTCCGCCGGCATGTGCCGCGAAGCGCTTGACTTCGGTGAGCGCAGACGGGCGCCCGGCATACGAGCTGAGCAGGCGTGCGAGTTCAGCACGGAATTCCGGATCAGCGATGGCCTGCTCATAGGCCACCGTGAGCTCGTCGATCGCCGCAATCAGCGACTCCGGCATGTAACGTCCGCCAAATTCGCCGAAGAACGGCCCCGGCTGATCGCGCAGACTCATCCTCATCCCACCTCCAGAAAGCTCTTCAGCGTGGCGACCGGATCACCGGTAACCAGTGCTTCGCCAATCAAAACGACATCGGCGCCCGCAGAGCGGTAGTGCGCGACATCGGCCGGTGTAAGGACGGCGGATTCCGCGATCTTCACCGCACCAGCAGGGATCCGATCGACAAGTCGGCCGAACAGATCACGATCAAGTTCAAGGGTCTTCAGGTTGCGCGCGTTGACTCCGATGAGAGAAGCTCCGAGGTCGATTGCGGCCTCCAGCTCCTCTGCCGAGTGCGTCTCCACCAACGGCGTCATGCCCAATTCGGTAATCAACGCGAACAGCTCGTGCAAAACCTTGGGCTCAAGGCCAGCAACGATTAGCAGAGCAAGGTCTGCTCCGGCGGCCCGAGCCTCGAGCACTTGGTACGGCGTCGCGATGAAATCTTTACGCAGCACGGGGAGGGAAACTCGGGAGGTGACCGCCTCAAGGTCCGCGAGGCTGCCGCCGAATCGCCGTTCCTCGGTCAGCACGCTGATCGCGGATGCACCACCGAGCTCATACTGCGAAGCCTGGTGTGCCGGATCGGGAATGTCAGCAAGCGCGCCGCGAGAAGGACTAGCGCGCTTCACTTCGGCGATGATCTTCACCCGTGCGGCGGGCGCGAGAGCTGCGAGGGCATCCTTGGCTGCGGGGCGCTCGAGAGCGGCCTTCTCGACCTCTGCGAGCGGACGCGACTGTGCGCGGCGCTCGGCATCCTCGACTGCGCCGGCCGTCAGGTCGGCGAGGACCACTAGTGGGCCTTCGGCGTGTACTTGGATCCGTTGACGCCGTAGCCGGCCTTCGCCAAAATCCAGCCGAGCAGCAGACCAACGACGATGATGCCGACGGAGACCCACAGGATGGGGGTCCAGATCGGGCTGAACTCCGAGAGGCAGAACGCCACGGTGCCCAGCGTGAAGCCGAACAGCATGACCACCACGGCGGTCCAAGCCGCAGGCGAGTGTCCGTGGCCGGGGTCAGCGATGGGGTTGGTCATGTTCTCCTCCGAAGCAGTCGTGGTGTTTCACGTTCAGTCTATCCGGGTCACCGCGTGGGGTCCGTGCCACGCGACAGGTCATCCCAAGAATCGATCGCGTCGACTGCGCCGTCAGCATCCTCATGCGACTGGGCATCCGTGCGAAAGCGTTTGCCGCCGGTCTTCCATCGGTTCGCCGTCAGGAGCACGAACACGGATGTCACAATCAGCAGCACCCAGCCGATCAGGGCGAGCACAGGCCAGGCCGATGGCGTGATCGTCTCGATCAGATCAACGACCGCTGTTCCTCCCGCAAGCCCCGTGGTCTCGGTCACAGTCGGTGCGACCGCGGAAACAGGCATGCTGATGAGAATCTCAGCGGTCCACCAAGCGAGCAGGCCACCCGTCACAAGCGCCAGCGCCGCGAAGATGTAGCGCAACACGAGGCCGACGATCGCGAGTGCGGCGCCGAGCGCGAGCACAGCGAGGCTCAATGGGGCGAGCAGCGCGATTGCATCCGCTCCCGGCACGAAAATCGGCTCACCGGCATCCGCTCGATCGACCGTCAACCAAGTCTGCGTGGAGGAAATGATGCCGATTCCTCCTGCGAGCAGAAGGCCCATGACGGACATGCTTCGGCCCCTGCGGACGAAACTCATTCCGCGCCGCCTGATTCCGTCCGCTCCGCAGACAGTCCGTCGACGGCTTCGAGATCGGCTGCATCAAAACACGTACGCGTGCCGGTGTGACAGGCAGGACCCTGCTGATCGACGAGCAGCAGAACGGCATCGCCGTCGCAGTCGAGTCGAGCTTCGTGGATGTGCTGCACATTGCCGGAGGTGTCGCCCTTTCGCCAGTACTCCTGGCGTGAGCGAGACCAGTAGGTGACGCGACCGCTGGTCAGCGTGCGACGCAGCGCCTCAGCATCCAGCCATGCGAGCATCAGCACCTCATGGGTGTCCCACTGCTGCACGATTGCCGGAACAAGCCCATCGGCGTTCCAGTCGACCTGTGCGATGCGAGTTTCGAGATCGCTCATCGAACCAAAATCCCTTCGGCGCGCATGGCGACCTTCACATCCCCCACCGTCAGCGCACCGGAGTGGAACACACTCGCGGCGAGCACGGCATCGGCTCCTGCTTTGATCGCGGGCGCGAAGTCGGTGACCGCACCTGCGCCGCCCGAGGCGATCACCGGCACTGATGACACTTCACGCATGAGACGCACCAGTTCCAGGTCGAAACCATCTCGAGTACCGTCGGCGTCAATCGAGTTCACGAGAAGCTCTCCGGCACCGCGTTCGATCGCTTCGCGTGCCCAATCGAGTGCGTCCAGCGTGGTCGCCGTGCGTCCGCCGTGCGTGGTCACCACGAAGCCGGACGGCGTCGTGGGTGCGCGCTTGATGTCCAGTGAGAGTACGAGAACCTGTGCACCGAAGCGGTCAGCGATCTCGCCGATCAGGTCGGGACGCGCGATCGCTGCGGAGTTCACTCCGACCTTGTCTGCACCGACGCCTTGCAGGCGCGCGACATCGTCCGCGCTGCGTACGCCGCCTCCGACGGTGAGCGGTACGAACACCTGCTCGGCCGTGCGCTGCACGACATCGTAAGTAGTGGCGCGGTCATCGACAGTGGCGGTGACGTCAAGGAAAGTGATCTCATCGGCACCCTGCGCGGCATAGTGCGCCGCAAGTTCGACAGGGTCACCCATGTCGCGCAAGTTCTCGAAGTTCACGCCCTTGACGACGCGGCCAGCAGCGACATCAAGGCATGGGATGACGCGACTGGTGAGCGTCATCAGAGCCTCGCAGCGTGGATGGCGGTGACCAGCAGCGCCCGAGCGCCGAGCGCGTAGAGGTCGTCCATCACCTGGTTGATTCCCTTTCGCGGCAGCATCACGCGCACGGCGATCCACTTCGGATCCTGCAGCGGCGAGATGGTCGGCGACTCGCGGCCAGAGGCGATCGCAGCGGCCTGGTCGAGCAGTTCGGCAGGAAGATCGTAATCAAGCAGCACATAGCGACGCGCGACGATCACTCCGCGCAGGCGCCGCAGCAGCCTGTCGGTGCCCTCGGCATCGCCTGGCCGGCTGATGAGCACTGCCTCGGATTCGATGATGACGGGGCCGAAGATCTCCAGACCGGCCTGGCGGAGCGTGGTCCCGGTCTCGACGACATCTGCGATTGCGTCGGCGACGCCGAGTTGAACGGCTGATTCGACCGCGCCGTCGAGCGGCACAAGAGTCGCCTCGACGCCGTGCTCACGCAGGAATGCGTCCACGAGGCCGGGGTAAGCGGATGCGATGCGGACGCCAGCCAGATCCTCGATCGAGGAGAACTTTCCGGCAGGGGCGGCAAAGCGGAACGTGGAGTGGGCGAAGCCGAGCGCCTGAATCTCACGTGCCTGCTGGGGAACATCGCGCAGGAGGTCGCGCCCGGTGATTCCGACATCAAGCGCGCCGGATTCCACATATGTGGCGATGTCGCGTGGACGAAGGAAGAAGAACTCGACGTCGTTCGGCGCGTCAACGACGTGCAGGGTCTTGGAGTCTCGACGACCGGAGTAACCGGCCTCAGCGAGCATCTCGGCAGCGGTCTCGGCGAGCGAGCCCTTGTTGGGAACAGCAATACGAAGCATGGGGAACTTTCAGATCAGAGGAGAGGGACGGAGCAGGTCAGAGATGTCGGTAGACATCTTCGAGGCTCAACCCCTTCGCGATCATCATCACCTGCACGTGGTAGAGCAGCTGCGAGATCTCCTCTGCGGCCTCGTCGTCTGATTCGTACTCGGATGCCATCCATACTTCGGCAGCTTCCTCGACGATCTTCTTGCCGATCGTGTGCACTCCGCCGTCGAGCTCGGCGACGGTGCCGGAACCGGCAGGGCGGGTCTCGGCCTTGACGCTGAGCTCAGCGAACAGCTCGTCGAAAGTCTTCACGCTTCAAGGCTAGCGGCTCGCGCGCGCTCTCGAAGCCCGCTGATGGCAGCTTCGATGTTCACCGCACCGTATACAGCAGATCCGGCGACGAATGTGTCGGCACCAGCCTGTGCAGCCTGGGCGATCGTGTCGTCGGAGATGCCGCCATCCACCTGGATCCAGACGTTGGAGCCACGACGTCTGGCCTCGGCGACCAGCGCGCTCAGCTTCGGCATCGTCTCGGTCATGAACCCCTGTCCCCCGAAGCCGGGCTCCACCGTCATCACGAGGATCTGATCGAACTCGTCGAGGATCTCATACAGGCTGTCGCCGGAAGTACCGGGCTTGATGGCGATGCCCGCGCGGGAACCGATGTCGCGCAGGCGCCGTGCGAGCGCCACCGGTTCGGCTGCGGCCTCGAGGTGGAAGGTGACGCTGGCAGCTCCGAGTTCGGCATAGCCGGGCGCCCACCGATCAGGATCGTCGATCATCAGGTGCACGTCGAGCGGCACGGGACTCGTGGCCTGAATGCGCTCCACCATCTGAGGTCCGAACGTCAGGTTCGGCACGAAGTGGTTGTCCATGACGTCGACATGCGCGAAATCTGCGGTCGCGATGCGGGCGAGATCTGCCTGCATGTTGACGAAATCGGCGGAGAGGATGCTGGGATTGATGCGTGGAGCGCTGGGAAGGCTCATCTGGTCATTCTCCGTTCTCAGTGTTCTGACGGTCCGTGCGCTGCAACAGCGCGAGGAACATCGCGTCGGTGTTGTGTCGATGTGGCCAGAGTTGCACGTGACCGGAATCGTTCGAGCCCAGATCGATGGGGCTCTGTGCGATCTGGGTCATCACGGCTTTGGCATCCAGCTCGACGATGTCGTCGCGGCTGCGCAGCACTTCCGCCACCACACCCGACGTCTCGGCGAGGTGAGGCGAGCACGTCACGTAGGCGACGATGCCACCAGGCGCGAGCGCATCGAGGGCCCCGGCAAGCAACTCCTCCTGCAGGGGCACGAGCGCTGCGACGTCTGCAGGGGTCTTGCGCCATCGCGCCTCTGGTCGCCGACGGAGAGCGCCGAGGCCGGTGCACGGCGCATCCACGAGGATACGGTCGAATCGGCCAGGGTTCGCGGCCGTGAGCTCGCGCCCATCCTGTTCATGGACGGTGATGTCGCCCGGCACGGCCTTCAGCGCTCTGCGCACGAGCCCGGCGCGAGCGTGGATCACCTCGTTGGCCTCGAGCGTCACGTCGTGCTGACGTGCGATCGCGGCCAGCAGCGCGGTCTTGCCGCCGGGACCTGCGCACAGATCCAGCCATAGCTCCCCCGCCGCGATCGGCTTGGCCGCAGTCAGCGCCAGCGCGACCAGCTGCGATCCCTCATCTTGAACGCGTACCGTGCCGCCTGCGGCAGCCATAATCTTCTGCGGGTCGCCGCCTGGCGAGCCGTACGCCGTTGCCGCATAAGGCTTTGCCGGAGCGCCGCGCTCGGCGAGGCCGGGCAGCGCGACGAGTGTGACTTCGGGCGAGACGTTGTCCGCGTCGAGCAGAGCCTCGAGTTCATCGGCGCGTCCCTGAGCTGCAAGAGCACGACGCATCGCACGGATGATCCAGACCGGATGCGCGGTGCGCAGTCCGAGACGCTCATCGTCCGAGCGGGCTTCCTGCTCGATAAGTTCCTCCCACTGTCCTGGCGTGTCGCGGGAGATCCGTCTCAGTACCGCATTCGTGAAGCTGGACGGGCCACGCCCGAGGGTGGACGCGACCAGATTCACCGACTCGTTGACAGCGGCATGCGATGCAACGCGCGTGGCGAGCAGTTGGTGCGTGGCAAGTCGCAGCGCATCGAGCACCGCACCGTCGATCTCATCGGCTGGGCGCCCCGCAGCAGAGGCGATGATTGCGTCATAGGTGCCGCGACGCCGCAGAGTCCCGTAGGTCAGTTCGGTCGCGAGGGCGGCATCTTGCGTATTGAGTCCTGCCTCGGCGATCGCTGAGGGCAGGAGCAGGTTGGCGTAAGCATCAGATTCACTGACCGCGCGCAGCACGTCATAGGCGACCCGCCTGGCGGGCTGCACTGGACGACTCTGCGCGGGGCGCGCGGGGCGATTCTGTGCGGGGCGCCGCTGGTCGCCGCTCATGCGCCGGCTCGCAGACTGTCGTCGCCTCGGACGCCGCGCCACCAGTCGGTGGCGCTCATGGATCCCTTGCCTGCGGGCTGTACGCGAGTGACCTCGAGCGGCGTTGTCGCCGTGCCGATCAACAGCGAGTGCTTCGTCGCCGCGATGACGCCGGGCTCAAGCACACCCGCCTCAGACACGTCCACACCGTCGGCGGGAGACGCCGCGAGAATCTTGACTCGAAGATCACCGAAGGTCGTGTGCGCTCCTGGTTCGGGCGTCACGCCGCGAAAGCGTGCGTAGATCTCGTCAACAGGAAGAGTCCAGTCCAGCTGCCCGTCGTCGAGCGTGAGCTTCGGCGCCACCGTGACGTCGCCCTCCTGCGGGCGCGCCGTCGCCGTGCCGGCCGCGATACCCGCCACGACCTCGGCGGTGAGGGCGGCGCCGTCGTGGGCGAGCACGTCAAGCGCAGAATCTGCGGCGGCATCAGGCAGCAGCGGCACAGTGCGCGCCGCGAAGACGTCGCCAGCATCCAGCGCGGCGACGAGCTGGAACACGCTCACTCCCAGCTCTGCATCTCCGGCAATCAGAGCACGTTGCAGTGGCGCCGCACCGCGCCACTGCGGAAGCAACGAGAAGTGCAGGTTAATCCAGCCATGAGTTGGTGTGGAAAGCAGCGGCTCGCGAACCAGTCCGCCGTACGCCACGATCACACCGAGCTCTGGACGCAGCGCGCTGATCCGCCCGGTCGCTTCATCGTCGAGGCGGGCCGCCTTGATGATCGGCAATCCCAACTCGGTGGCAGCCTGCGCGACCGCGGAGGGAGTCAGCACGCGCTTGCGCCCCAGCGGCGCATCAGGGCGCGTGACAACCGCGACGATCTCGTGTGAAAGCGCAAGCGTGCGCAGGGTGGGAACGGCAGCGGCGGGTGTGCCGGCGAAAACAAGTCGCATAAAGGTTCTCCGGAAGGAATGGGTTAGAGCTCTGGATCGAGGATATCGAGGCGCAACGATAGCGGGATGCGGGTGTTGTTCTGCCCTCGCCGGCGCCGTCGCTTGACAGCCTCCGCCACCACAGCAGCGCGAAGGGTTGCAGAAACGGTGCCACCCGCGGCGTATTCAAAGCGGACCAGCGCGCGCACGCGCCCTTCGTCGGTCTCGATCGGCACCGGCCCGAGGACGGCATCGGCGGGCAGCGGCAACTCTCGCAGCGCATCGAGCGCGCGCCCGACGGATTCGGGAAGACCCTCGACGAGGGCAACTCGAGTCGCGGGCGGCATGTGCAGCGGTGTGCGCTCCTCCAGTTCAGAACGCGCGTAGCCCGCCTGGTTCCAGGTGGCGAGTGCTCGTCCGACCGGGCCATCAACGCCGACCAGGTGAATTGGCGCCCCAGGCGCGGCGAGGGCCGCAGCATTGGACCACCAGCGCAGGCAAGACTCGCCGATTCGCAGATCAGGGGCCTGCAGCATCCGCGGGCCGTCCAACAGCACGACAGCGCGGTAGCCGCCCTCGGCCACTGGCTCTGCGCCGCGGGTCGCGACGACCAGCGCAGGTTTCGCGGAGACTGATTCGACCGGGTGCGCACCGTCAGCGACGATCACGCGCACTCCTGGAAATGCACGGCCGAGCTCATCGGCGGTGCGCTCACTCCCCGATGATGCGAGGCGCAACTGAGTGGACGAGCATGACGGGCAGGTCCACGCACGTGCAGAGCGCCCGCACCAGGCGCACACCGGCACAGCGCCGCGGTGGCGTGCACCGAGAGGTCCGCCGCAGGGCGCACAGCGAGCAGGAGCACGGCACTGCGCACACACCAGACTCGGTGAGAAACCGGGTCGGGACACCTGCACGAGCACCGGGCCGTCCTCGGTGGCCTTCCGCGCAGCCCTGAACGCGCTGGAGTGCACACGCTGAGTGGGTGCCTCCATCTCCTGCGAGGTGCTCAGCACCACCTTCGGCAGTAGTCGGCGCCCGGCACGGACATCCTGCAGCCACCCTCTGATCACGAGCCGCTCGACGTCGGTCGTGCGGGTGTGTCCGGCGAGGATCAGAGCAGAGCCCTCTTGCTCCTGGCGAAGAAGGGCGGCATCCCTCGCGTGCACGTAGGGTGCGAGCGGTTCACCCAGCAGCGAGTCGCCATCGTCCCAGATCGCCACCAGGCCGGCCTGCACCGGAGAGTACACAGCCGAGCGGTTGCCAACGACGACACAGGGAGCGTCTTCCAGCGTGCGCAAAAACCCGCGATAGCGGTCGGGGTTGGTTTGCCTCGAATCGTGTCGGACGATGGCTTCGCTCGGCAGAAGCGTCTCCAGCGTCGCCAGCAGTCGATCGAGGTCACGGTGATCGGGCACCACGAGAATCGAGGAGGACCCGGACGCCAGCATGCGCGCCGCCGCAGCGGCGAGCAGCTCCGTCCACCGCGACACGCCGTCGCGGATACCAGGGACAGCTTCGACGGCACCACGCTGGCGATCATCGAGCAGTGCGCCGAGCCCGTCGTACTCCTCGATCACCGCGTTCGCGCGTTCGGCAGCTTCGGCCGTGGGCACTGGAGTCGCGGCATCCGCTTTCCACGCCTTCTCGACGCGCACCTGTCGCTTGGGGATGACCAGGCGCAGGATGTCGGATGCGGAGCCCGCCGCACGATCAGCGGTGCGGCGCGCGAGACGGTAAAGACGCTCAGGCAGAACTGATACTTCAGAGACGACCGTCTCGACTGCGGACAGCGGACGCTCGGCGTCGTCTTCCTCGGCGACCTCGATCACATAGGCGTCGACGAGGCGTCCTGCGGTCCGCAGCGGCACGCGCACGCGCACGCCGATAGGGACATCACCGAGTTCGTCCGGCAGCGCGTAATCGAACAGTCGATCCAGCTGGGGAAGCGGAGATTCCAGCTGCACCCGCGCGATGCGCCGGCTCATCGCCGCGCTCCGCGCAAGCGCATCACAGCCCCGCGGCGCGGCGCAACTCGTCAGCGCGGTTGATGCGCTCCCAGGTGAAGTCAGGCAGCTCGCGTCCGAAGTGTCCGTACGCCGCAGTCTGACGATAGACCGGACGCAGCAGGTCAAGCTCTTCGATGATCGCCTGCGGCCGCAGGTCGAAGACCTCGCGGATCGCGTCGGTGATTGCCTCGTCGGACACCTTGCCGGTGCCGAAGCTCTCGACGTAGAGGCCAACAGGACGTGCGACGCCGATCGCATAGGCGACCTGAACCTCGAGGCGTTCTGCGAGGCCGGCCGCGACGGCGTTCTTCGCCACCCAGCGCATGGCGTAGGCGCCGGAGCGGTCAACCTTCGACGGATCTTTGCCGCTGAACGCACCGCCACCGTGGCGAGCAGCGCCACCATAGGTGTCGATGATGATCTTGCGCCCGGTGAGCCCCGCATCACCCTTGGGTCCGCCCGTGACGAATGGTCCGGCAGGGTTGATGAAATAGCGATCGCTTGCCGGCATCTCAAGACCGGTGTTCTCTAGAACCGGATCGATGACGAGACGCCTGACCTGCTCCTTGAGCTCCTCCTGCGAGATGTCAGGGTGATGCTGCGTGGAGAGTACGACGGCGTCGATCGTCTTGGGCGTGAAGCCTTCGTAGCCGAGCGTGACCTGCGTCTTGCCGTCTGGTCGAAGGAATCCGAGTTCGCCGGAGCGGCGCACCTCTGCAAGACGTTCTGCGATGCGATGCGCGGTGTGCCCTGCCATGGGCATGAACTCCGGCGTTTCGATCGTGGCGAAGCCGAACATGATGCCTTGGTCGCCTGCGCCCAGACCGTCGAGCGCGTCGACGGAGCTGCCATCTCGATGTTCCTGCGCCTGATCCACACCGTGCGCGATGTCGCCAGACTGCTCTCCTACGGAGATGCTCACGCCGCAGGAATCGCCGTCGAACCCGGTCTCGCTAGAGGTATAGCCGATGCTGTTGACGACCTCGCGGACGATGGTCGGGATGTCGACGTACGCCTCGGTGCGGATCTCTCCTGCGACGTGCACGAGCCCCGTGGTGACGAGGGTCTCCACAGCGACTCGTGAGCCGGGGTCTTTGGCGATCAGCCCGTCGAGAATGCTGTCAGAGATCTGGTCGCAGATCTTGTCAGGGTGTCCCTCGGTGACGGACTCCGATGTGAAAAGGCGCAGTGCGCTCATCGAGGAAGCAGCCCTCACTCAGCGTGGCGAATGCGGAGCTTGTCCTCGTTGATCTCGTGGAGCGCGATGGTGAGCGGCTTGTCCTCGACGGACGAGTCGACCAGAGGCCCGACGTTGTCGAACAGATTTCCCTCGTGGAGGTCTGCGTAGTAGTCGTTGATCTGGCGGGCGCGCTTGGACGCGTAGATGACCAGTTCGTACTTCGAGTCGACGCGGGAGAGCAGGTTGTCNCTCGTGGAGGTCTGCGTAGTAGTCGTTGATCTGGCGGGCGCGCTTGGACGCGTAGATGACCAGTTCGTACTTCGAGTCGACGCGGGAGAGCAGGTTGGCGATGGGGGGATCGATGATGCCCTTGGTGTGGTGTCCGGCCATGGTGAGACCTCCTGATCAGGCGACGGGATCGTCGCAAAGTCGAATCGGCGGGCGCGCGAATACCCTCAGCGCGCAGTTGCCTCAGACAATTCTACGACCTCGCGCGCTGCTGTGGCGACGTCGTCGTTCACAATGCAGTAATCGAACTCGCCTTGCGCGGCCAATTCGACCTTCGCGGAGCGCAGTCGGCGAGCACGTTCCTCTTCATCTTCGGTGCCGCGACCGATGAGTCTGTGCACCAACTCGTCCCAGGATGGCGGCAGCAGGAAGATGAGCGTCGCCGATGGCTCTGCGGCCCGCACCTGGCGGGCACCCTGCAGATCGATCTCCAACAGAACGGTCTTCCCAGCGGCGAGAGCGGCCTCGATGGGCTCCCGCGGAGTGCCGTAGCGGGAGCGGTTGTGAACGACGGCGTGCTCGAGCAGGGCGCCCTCGTCAATCAGCCGATCGAACTCGGTGTCGTCGACGAAGTAGTAGTGCACACCGTCGATCTCACCCGGGCGTGCCGCGCGTGTCGTCGCCGAGACGGAGAGATGGATCTCCGGATTGTGTTCACGGACGTGAGCGGCGACCGTGCCTTTGCCCACGGCAGTGGGACCAGCCAGCACAAGAAGCCGGCTGCGACCCGAGCGCGGCCGCTGTTCGGGGAATCGCGAGTCGAGCCACTGCATCAGACTGGCACGCTGGCGCACCCCGAGTCCGCCCAGACGCTTGACGTGCGAGATGTCGAGGTTAAGCAGGATGCGGTCGCGCTTGCCGATTCCGATGGCAGGCAGCGCGAGGAGGAAGTCCGTGATGCGCATCGAGCCTGCAACTGATTCAGCATCCGCGAATGCTTCCCGTGCGACGGACTGCGGAGCGACGACGCGCATGGTCAGAGAGCGTTTGACGGCGGCGCGCGCACGGCGACGCTCCACGGCCTTACGGGCTGCGGCGGCGCGATCAACTTCGGGAACGGTGCGCTCAGCCATTCAGAGCCTCCTGGTAGGCCACAGCACGAGATTCGATTGCGTCGACAAGGCCGTCAGGTCCTGCCGAGAGGATGCTGCGACTCTCGGCAACGATGACCATCGGCGCCGAGGCGCCGAATCGTCCGATGAGGTCGGCAGGTCCTGCTCCTTGAGCCCCGAACCCTGGGCCGAGGATGGGTGCGGCCGGAGCGAATGCCGAAAGGCCTGCTTCTGTCCAGTCGACTGTCGCGCCGATGACAATGCCGAGACTCCCCCACTGGCCATCGGGCGTCGCGCGGGCATTGCGGGCGCTGACCTGCTCGATGATCGAGGCAGACACGGTCTGGGTTCCGGTCACTCCAGCACGTGCCTGCTGCACCGTTGCGGCCTCAGGGTTGCTCGTCGCAGCAAGTACGAAGACGCCCTTTCCGTTCGACTCTGCAAGCGCGAATGTACTCTCCAGCGCGCCGACTCCGAGGAACGGGTTTACCGTGAGCGCATCCGCTTCGAGCGGGGACCCCGGCGTCAGCCATGCTGACGCGTAAGCGTCCATCGTGGAGCCGATGTCACCGCGCTTGGCATCCGCGATCACAAGGATCTCTGCCTCACGCGCGGCGCGCAGCACATCTTCCAGTGCAACGAATCCGGCGGAGCCGAAGCGCTCGAAGAAAGACACCTGCGGCTTCACCAGGCCGACGCGGCCTGCGGCCGCGTCCACTGTTCGCAAGCCGAATTCCCTGACACCCGCAGCAGAGTCCGGCAGGCCCCACGAGGCCAGCAGTGACTGGTGCGGATCAATTCCTACGCACAGCGGTCCGCGCGTGCTGAGAGCTGCACGGACCTTCTCTCCGAACCGTTCGGTCACAGCGCGGCCTGCCGTTCGATCGCATACTCCTGGAGACTTTTGACGTTGAAACCCTCGTCCGCAGCATCCATGGCGCTGACTGCGGCACCGAGGACGGCCATCGTGGTGAACAGAGCCTTGTCGGCCGCCACAGCAGCGGCTCGAATTTCGTAGCCGTCGGCGCGCGCAGCACCGCCAGAGGGGGTGTTGACGATGATGTCGATCGCACCATCGTTGATGAGGTCGACGATGTTCTCGCCGCCGTCAAGCGTCTCGCTGTACTTCGCGACGACCTGCACTTTGATCCCGTTGCGGGAAAGGATCTCGGCTGTGCCCTCAGTGGCAACCAGGTTGAAGCCCAGTTGCTGCAGGCGGTGTGCGGGAAGGATCACTGCACGCTTGTCGGCGTCGGCGACGGAGATGAACACCGTGCCGGACGTCGGCATGCCGCCGTATGCGGCAGCCTGACTCTTCGCGAACGCGGTCGGGAAGTCCTTGTCGATGCCCATCACCTCACCGGTGGAGCGCATCTCCGGCCCAAGTACGGAATCGACGATCTTGCCGTCCTTGGTGCGGAACCGCTTGAACGGCAGCACCGCCTCCTTGACTGAGACGGGGGCATCCATCGGCACTCTCGAACCATCCGACACAGGCAACATGCCCTCGGCCTTGAGCTCGTCGATCGTCGCACCGACCATGATGCGGCTGGCTGCCTTCGCCATTGGGATGCCAAGCGCCTTTGATACGAACGGCACCGTGCGACTTGCCCGGGGGTTCGCCTCGATGACGTAGAGCACTCCGGCACTGATCGCGAACTGCACGTTCAGAAGGCCGCGAACTCCCACGCCCTCGGCGATCGCAAGTGTGGCGACACGCACACGGTCGATGTCACTCCGTCCAAGCGAGATCGGCGGCAGAGTACAGCTGGAATCCCCGGAGTGGATACCGGCCTCTTCGAGGTGCTCCATGACACCGCCGATGTACAGCTCGTTGCCGTCGTAAAGCGCATCGACGTCGATCTCGATGGCGTCATCCAGGAACCGGTCCACGAGCAGCGGTGTGCCGGGGCCAACAATGACCTCACCCGCCGTGCGAACGAAGTAGTCACGCAAGCTCGGGGTGTCGTAGACGATCTCCATGCCGCGACCACCGAGCACGAAGCTCGGACGCACAAGCACCGGGTAGCCGATGTCTTCGGCGATCACTACCGCACCGTCTGCGTCGATGGCGGTGCCATGCCGCGGCGCGACGAGGCCAGCGGAGTCGAGCAGCTGAGAGAACAGCTCGCGCTCCTCAGCGATGTCGATGGCTTCCGGGCTGGTGCCGAGCACGGTGTAGCCAGCCGCCTCGATACCCTTGGCGAGCCCGAGCGGCGTCTGTCCGCCGAGCTGGCAGACGACTCCGAGGATGGTGCCGCTCGCGGCTTCCGCGTCAAGCACTTCGAGCACATCCTCCAGCGTCAACGGCTCGAAGTAGAGCCGGTCGGAGGTGTCGTAGTCTGTCGAGACCGTCTCGGGGTTGCAGTTGACCATGATGGTCTCGAAGCCTGCATCCGACAGTGCGAAGGACGCATGCACGCATGAATAGTCGAACTCGATGCCCTGGCCGATACGGTTCGGGCCAGAGCCGATGATGACGACCTTCGTTCGCTCTGACGGCACAATTTCCGTCTCGAAGTCGTAGCTCGAGTAGTGATACGGCGTCAGGGCCGGGAACTCGCCGGCGCAGGTGTCAACCGTCTTGAAGACCGGGCGGACACCGAACCCGTGACGCTGGCTCCGCACCTCTGCCTCGCTGATGCCTCGAATCTCGGCCAGCTGCGCGTCGGAGAAGCCGTGCTCCTTCGCGTAGCGGATCGTCTCAGCATCGAGTTCAGCGGCAGTGCGCACGGTCTCGGCGACCTCGTTGATCAGCACGATCTGGTCGACGAACCAGGGATCGATCGCAGTAGCCTCGAATGCTTGCTCGACGGTAGCGCCCTTGCGGAGAGCCTGCTGCAGCACGACGATGCGGCCATCGGTCGGTGTCTGGGAGATCTCCAGGAGCTCCTCGAGACTGCGCGTCTCCTCACCCCAATGGAAGCTCGATCCGCGCTTCTCCAGCGAGCGGAGCGCCTTCTGCAGAGCTGTTGCGTAGTTGCGACCGAACGCCATCGCCTCGCCCACCGACTTCATGGTGGTGGTCAACGTGGCATCTGCCGCCGGGAACTTCTCGAATGCGAAGCGCGGCACCTTGACGACGACGTAGTCCAGCGTCGGCTCGAAACTCGCCGGGGTGACACCGGTGATGTCGTTCGGGATCTCATCGAGTCGGTAGCCGAGCGCGAGCTTCGCGGCGAGCTTCGCGATCGGGAAACCTGTCGCCTTAGACGCCAGCGCGCTCGAACGGGAGACGCGAGGGTTCATCTCGATCACGATGATACGACCGTTGCTGGGGTCGACCGCGAACTGGATGTTGCATCCGCCAGTGTCCACGCCCACTGCGCGAATGATGTCGATGCCGATGTCACGCATCTGCTGGTACTCACGGTCAGTGAGCGTCAGCGCGGGCGCCACGGTGATCGAATCGCCCGTGTGAACGCCCACGGGGTCGACGTTCTCGATCGAGCACACCACCACCGTGTTGTCGGCGGTGTCGCGCATGAGCTCGAGCTCGTACTCCTTCCAACCGAGGATGGACTCCTCCAGGAGCACCTCGTTGGTCGGCGAGTCGTGGAGCCCTGCACCGGCGATGCGGCGAAGGTCGGTTTCGTCGTAGGCAAAGCCAGATCCGAGTCCACCCATCGTGAAGCTCGGGCGGACGACCAGCGGGTAGCCGAGTTCTGCGGCACCGGCGAGAACCTCGTCCATGGTGTGAGCGATACGGCTGTCAGCGACATCAGCACCCGCATCGAGAACCAACTGCTTGAAGATCTGGCGATCCTCGCCCTTGTTGATCGCCTCGAAACTCGCGCCGATGAGCTCGACATCGTACTTCTCGAGGATGCCGTGGTTGTGCAGCTCTATCGCGGCGTTCAGTGCTGTCTGCCCACCCAGTGTGGGCAGAATCGCGTCTGGACGTTCCTTCGCGATGATCGTCTCGATGACCTGCCACGTGATCGGCTCGATGTAGGTGGCGTCAGCGAAGTCCGGATCGGTCATGATCGTGGCCGGGTTGGAGTTCACGAGGATGACGCGTACGCCCTCCTCGCGCAGCACACGGCATGCCTGCGTTCCGGAGTAGTCGAACTCAGCAGCCTGACCGATCACGATCGGACCAGAGCCGATAACGAGGACGGAGTTGATGTCGTCGCGCTTTGGCATTAGTTTTTGTCTCCCTGGGTGGCGATGACCAGATCGCGGAAACGGTCGAAGAGGTAGTTGGCGTCGTGCGGGCCGGCTGCGGCCTCGGGGTGGTACTGCACCGAGAACGCGGGGATGTCGAGGGCACGCAGGCCCTCCACCACGTTGTCGTTCAACCCGATGTGGCTGACCTCGACCTGGCCGTAGCCGTTCGGGCTTTCGAAGGATCCCTCAAGAGGCGCCTCCACAGCAAACCCGTGGTTGTGGGAGGTGATCTCCACCTTGCCGGTGACCTTGTCAAGCACGGGCTGGTTGATTCCGCGGTGTCCGAACGGAAGCTTGTAGGTTTCGAGGCCGAGCGCGCGGCCGAGCAACTGGTTGCCGAAGCAGATGCCGAAGAAGGGAAGTCCCTCATCGAGCACGCTGCGCAGGAGAGCGACGTGATCGCCGGAAGCAGCGGGGTCGCCAGGGCCGTTCGAGTAGAACACGGCCACCGGGTCGATCGCGCGGATCTCCTCAATCGTCGCGCTCTGCGGCAGAACGTGAACTTCGAAGCCGCGTGCGGCGAGGTTGTCGATCGTGGCCTGCTTCACACCGAGGTCGAGCACGGCGAGGTTTCCGACCCGGTCCCCCAGCGCAGTCGTCACGGTGACGACGTCGACCGAGACCTGGGCCGACAGATTCTGTCCGCTCATCTCGGGCACCTGCTGCACAATACGCAGTTGCTCTTCTGGGTCGAGCGCGGCATCCGCACCGGAGAAGATGCCTCCGCGCATGGAGCCGGCCGATCGGATGTGACGTGTGATGGAGCGTGTGTCGATGCCGCTGATGCCGACGATGCCGTCGCGAACGAGGATCTCGTCGAGAGAAGCGTTGGCGCGCCAGTTGGACACCACGCGTGAGGGGTCGCGCACGATGTAGCCGGCGACCCAGATGCGTCGGGACTCTGAGTCCTCGTCGTTCATTCCGGTGTTGCCGATATGAGGTGCGGTCTGCAGGACGATTTGTCCGGCGTAAGACGGGTCGGTGAGCGTCTCCTGGTAGCCACTCATGCCGGTCGCGAAGACGACCTCGCCGAGTGTGGTTCCCTGAGCGCCGTAGGCGCGGCCCGTGTGACGTGTGCCGTCTTCTAAGACGAGGACGGCGGGATCAGGCAGTGTCATGACGTGGCTCCTGAGTTATCAGCGGGGATCAGCCGCTGCAGTTCTGAAATGAGGTTGTTGGGGTCACCGGCGCTGACACGCAGGTACGAGTCGACGATCGTTGAGTCATCGATCTTCCACGCCAGGCGCACAAGCCCACCGGGTTCGACAACGCGGTCGATGGTGACGGATGCGCGATCTACGGTGACGATCTTGGCCGAGGCGAGGAACACCGTGGGCGAGCCATCCAAGCAGAGTGCGGCGCCGCGATCGGTGACCGCGAGCTCACCCCGCGCACGATAGGCCAGCGGCTTGATCGCCAGACGCTCGAGTGGCTGGTCGTGGCGGGTGGTCGATACGTAGAGCACTTCGTGGCGCGCGAGAACCTCGGCGTGTTCGGGAACACCCAGCGGGGCGTCATGCACTGAGTCACGACGCAGACGTCGGCGCCACGCAAGGTACATCGTCAGAAGGATCAGCAGCGCGACCCCGATGGTGATGGCGATGGCGATGTCACGCATGCTCACGCGTAAAGCTCCTCGACGACAGTGCCGGCCTCGACGGTGACGAGACCATGATGGATGGTGTACTCGACGCGACCGGGCAGGTCACGACCGAGATAGGGAGAGTTCTCGCTGCGACCGTGCAGATCAGCAGTGGTGAACGTGCCTTCGATGCGGGGATCGTAGAGGGTGATCTGAGCGGGTTGCCCGGCCTCTAGCGGTGTGCCGTGACCTTCCAGCTGCCCGATGCGAGCGGGTGTTGCGCTCATGACGCGCGCAACATCGTTCCAGCCGATCAGGCCGGTCTGCACCATCGACTGATGCACGACGCGCAGCGCGCTCTCCAGGCCCACCATTCCGTTGGCGGCCGCCTGCCATTCACAGGCCTTGCTCTCGCTGGGGTGCGGGGCGTGGTCTGTGGCGACGATGTCGATCGTGCCGTCGGCGAGTCCCTCGCGCACGGCGAGCACGTCCTCTTCGCGGCGCAACGGCGGGTTGACCTTGTAGCGCGCGTCGTAGCCGCGTACGAGTTCGTCGGTCAGCAGCAGGTGATGCGGGGTGACCTCAGCAGTGACGTTGATGCCGCGCTTCTTGGCCCACCGGATGATGTCGACTGACCCTGCCGTCGAAAGGTGGCAGACGTGCAGCCGCGAGCCGACATGCTCAGCCAGCAGCACATCGCGGGCGATGATCGACTCTTCCGCGACGGCGGGCCAGCCGGTGAGGCCCAGCTCGGCCGAGACGCTGCCCTCGTTCATCTGGGCGCCTTCGGTGAGACGCGGATCCTGAGCGTGCTGTGCAATGACGCCGCCGAAGGATTTCACGTACTCGAGTGCACGGCGCATGATGAGCGGATCGAACACGCAGAAGCCGTCGTCGCTGAAAACGCGGACCTTCGCGCGTGAAGTGGCCATCGCGCCGAGCTCGGCGAGTCGCTCGCCCTTCTGGCCGATGGTGACTGCGCCGATCGGCTGCACCGTGGCGTAGCCTGCGGCCTCGCCTAGGGCGAGTTCCTGCTCGACGACACCTGCGGAATCCGCGACGGGCGAAGTGTTCGGCATGGCGAAGACGGCGGTGAACCCACCAGCTGCTGCGGCCTTCGTGCCGGTGAGGATGGTCTCGGATGCTTCGTAGCCTGGCTCACGAAGGTGCGTGTGCAGGTCAACGAGTCCGGGCAGGGCGATCAAGCCTGCAGCGTCGATGACACGGGCGCCTGAACGGCTGAGGCCGGTGCCGATCTCAGCGATGATGCCGTTCTCCACCACAATGTCGGCGCTCGCGGCGCCAAGCAGCTGAGCGCCGGTGATCACGAGGGTCTCGGTCATTGGTCTTCCCCTCGTTCGTCGTTTCGTTCTCCTGCAAGCAGCAGGTACAGCACAGCCATGCGTACAGACACCCCGTTGGTGACCTGTTCCAGCACGGTGGAGCGCGGAGAATCTGCGGCTGCGGAGGAGATCTCCAGGCCGCGATTCATCGGCCCTGGGTGCATGACAATGCTATCGCTCGGAAGCGATGCTGCGCGCACAGCATCCAGTCCCCAACGCCTGGAATACTCCCGCTCACTCGGGAAATATGCCGCGTTCATACGCTCGAGCTGGATGCGGAGCATCATGACAGCGTCGGGCCCCTCGGCGAGAGCCTCGTCCAGGTCGTAGAGCACGCGCACTGGCCAGTTCGAGACGTTCTGAGGAACGAGGGTCGGTGACGACACCAGAGTGATCTCGGCGCCCAGCGTTGCGAGCAGCCAAACGTTGGAACGGGCGACCCGTGAGTGCAGCACATCGCCGACGATCACGACCTTGATTCCGGTGAGATCTTGACCACGGCTGTCGGCGCCGAAGCGGCGTTTGCGGATGGTGAAGGCATCCAACAGCGCTTGAGTCGGGTGCTCGTGTGTGCCGTCGCCGGCGTTCACGATGCCGGCCGAGATCCAGCCGCTCGTCGCGAGCGTGCGCGGCGCTCCGGATGCCGGATGACGGATGACGACGGCATCCGCTCCCATCGCCTGCAGCGTCTGCGCGGTGTCTTTCAAGCTCTCGCCCTTGGAGACGCTGGAGCCCTTGGCCGCGAAGTTGATGACGTCAGCGGAAAGACGTTTAGCAGCGGCCTCGAAGGAGATGCGGGTGCGTGTCGAGTCTTCGAAGAACAGGTTGACCACGGTCTTGCCGCGCAGAGTCGGGAGCTTCTTGACCTCGCGTGACTGCGTGTCGGACATGTCTTCGGCGACGTCAAGGATGCGCAGGGCCGTCTCGCGGTCGAGCGTCTGAGTGTCGAGGAGGTGTCTCATGCTTCGATCGTCACCTCCTCGGCGCCGTCGTACTCGCGAAGGCGCACGTTGACGCGCTCTGCGCGGGACGACGGAATGTTCTTGCCGACGAAGTCGGGGCGGATCGGCAGCTCCCGGTGACCGCGGTCGACGAGGATCGCGAGGCGGACCACGGATGGCCGTCCGATCGACTGGATCGCGTCGAGGGCGGCACGGATGCTGCGACCGGAGAAGAGCACGTCGTCGACGAGGACGACCGTCTTACCCTCGATGCCCCCGGCGGGGATATCCGTCGGGCGAGGCGACCTGGTCGGATGCTTCGCGAGATCATCGCGGAACAGCGTGACATCCAGCGAACCGACCGGAACCGCGGTTTGCGCGATGTCACTGATCAGAGCGCCGAGGCGCTGCGCGAGGGCTACACCTCGAGTAGGAATGCCCAGCAGCACCAGATCGGCTGCTCCCCGATTGGACTCGAGGATTTCATGGGCGATACGGGTCAATGCCCGCGAGATATCGGCTTCTTGCAGCACAGTGCGCGTGCTCATTCGCCGCTCCCTTCTCCGCCTCTCTGGACGGTGTTAAAGGTTGCTTGTGCGTTCAGTCTACCGGGTCGGCCCACTCCCGAAATCAGGACCTTGTCCCGAGATCAGGAAGAATCCGCAGAATCATCCTGATCTCGGGCTGTCGTCCTGTTTTCGGCGAGTCAACCGGCGGACTGCGTCGCACGGATCTCATGGCCGGTCGTGCTGAGGCATTTCCCGGTCTTCAGATCCCATTTCCAGTCGTGCATGCTGCAGGTGAGCACGCCGTCCTCGTCGACCTTTCCGGTCTTGGTGAGGTCCGCGCGCAGGTGCGGGCAACGACGCTGAACGGTCCAGTCGCCGATCTCGGCATCCTCGGTCTGGTCGGTCTGCTCGGAGTACCAGTTCTCGACGTACTCGATGCGGTCCACGGACAGGCACTTCAGGAAGGTGGTGAGGAACTCGTTGAACTTCCCACTGCGGCCGACCGAGAACTGCATCGAGAGGAAGATCGAGTTCGACCAGTCGATCTCGTGGTCGGCGATGTTGGTCGACACGAGATCGGCGGGGATCGTGTACCAGTAGATGCACTCTTCGCCTGCGTACTCGCGAACCTTCGCCTTGGGGAAGTCGACGACCATATCGAGATCGCCGATGCGGAATCGAACGTTTCCCCCGACACCGAGTCGGATGGTGCGGGATTTCTTCAGCAGCGGCTCCCACCATGCCTTGATCGCAGCGAGCATCTCTGCGGGGGGAAGAACCTCGGCACGGGATGCTTCCTCGTCGAGGATCTCCTGCTGACGGCTGGCGCGCTGAGATTCGAGGTACTCCCACTTCTCATCGAAGATGTGGGCGATCTCAGCATCCGTGTAAAGCGACTGCTGCATCGACAACTTGCCGCCGTTCAGCGTCACAACGGTGCCGGGAACGAACAGTTGCCCGTCATACTGCGGCGCCTGTTCCTTCAGATGCGCGAGGAACTGCTTCTGATCCGTGAAGATCGAGTCGTTGTCCAGACCGAAGCCGTTGTACTTGAACAGATCGTCCCGCAGGAACATCGGCGGGCCGGCCATCGGAAAGACGTACGGCGCATCGACCTTCTCGATGTAGAACATCGCGCGCTTGTTCTGCGACTCACGCTTAAGCCGTGCGAAGTTCTGCTTGGCGTCCTGCGGCAGATCGTAGACCATCGGCCACCAGATGGCTCCTGATGTCTGAGTGAAGTAGGCATCCGGCTTGCCGAAGCTGAGCAGCGCGTCCAGGTCCAGCGGGTGCGAATCGTTCTGATTGAGTATCGAGGCGGTACCGTCGTCGACGCTCAGCGAGGAGTCGCCGATCGGACCATCGCTGGGAGCACGCAGCGGGGTGATCATGATCTTCAGGTCACCGCGCTGGATGACCTCGCCCGCCGGCGCATAAGTGATGTTGGTGTAGCCCAGCGCGCGGAGGTCCTGCTCGAGGTCATCGATGGGGTAATCCGGGAGGAGTACTTCGATGTCCTTGCGGATGTAGCGCTCCAGGAGCGCCATATCGAAGTGATCGCGGTGGCGGTGCGAGATGTACAGGAAGTCCGCTTCGCGGCCGAACTTCGCCCAGTCGAGCCCTCGGTTGTCAGGGAACGGGAACCAGGATCCGTAGAACGACGGTCCGAGAACGGGGTCACAGATAATGTTTCCGCCGGCCGTCTCGATGAACATCCCGGCGTGGCCGAGTCCCGTAATCCGCATTGCACTCCTTCTGAACTGAACCCTGCAATTCTACCCAGAGGGCTCTGCACGATCCCTGCGCTGTGCCGGGGTGATCCGCGCTCAGCTTTCGAAGAGACCGCGGATGTCGTCGGCGGTGAGCGCTTGCGCGAACATCGCGTCATCATCCATCACCGCCGTGAACAACCGCGCCTTGCGCTGCTGCAGCGCCAGCACCTTCTCCTCGATGGTTCCCGCAGAGATCATCCGATAGACGAACACCTGCTTGTCCTGACCGATGCGATGTGCGCGGTCGACGGCCTGAGCCTCGGCCGCGGGGTTCCACCACGGATCAAGCACGAAGACGTAGTCGGCTTCGGTGAGGGTGAGCCCGAAGCCACCGGACTTCAGGCTGATGAGGAACACGGGTTGCTCCCCCGCCCGGAACTCGTCGATGACACTCTGCCGTTTCCGCGTGGACCCGTCGAGATAGACGTACGGGATGCCGGCTCGCTCCAGTCGCGCCGCGGCCATTTGAAGAAATGACGTGAACTGGCTGAAAACCAGCGCGCGGTGATGTTCGGCGTGCAATTCGATGACCCGCTCGACCAGGGTGTCCAGCTTGCGCGATCCGAGCTTCGCATCGGTCTCGTCTACCAGTCCGGGTGCGAGACTCAGCATCCGCAGCATCGTGAGCGAGCGGAAGACGATGAATCGGTTGCGATCGAGGTCCTTCAGCAGCCCGAGCACCTTCTGCCGCTCGCGCTGGAGCACGGTGTCGTACAGCGCACGATGCGCGGGACTCAGCTCGACGTGCAGCAGCTGTTCCTGCTTCTCCGGAAGGTCACTGGCCACGAGTTCTTTGGTGCGGCGCAGCATCAGCGGACGGATGCGCCGGCGCAGACGTTCCAGCCGTAGCTGACGGTACTCGCCGCCCTCCTCGTTTTCCGGCACCTTTCCCTGCTCGATCGGCTGAATGTAGTCCTGGCGAAACTTGCGTGCTGAGGCGAAGAGTCCAGGCGCTGAGAGCTTCAGCAGCGACCAGATGTCGCTGAGGCTGTTCTCCATGGGTGTCCCAGTGACCGCGAACGTCACGTCAGCACGAAAGGACGCCACCGCACGGTGCTGTTTCGTGTCGGCGTTCTTCACGAACTGTGCTTCGTCGAGGATGAGGCCTGCCCACTCAACGACCTCGTACTCTTCGGAGTCCAAGCGGGACAGCGTGTACGAGGTGACGATGAGATCGGCATCCTGAGCAATGTCCGCGATGGAGGCGTCTCGCTTCGTGCGCGTGCCGTCAATGATGCGTGTGCGCAGTCCGGGCGCGAAGCGTGCTGACTCCTCCTGCCAGGTCGTCAGCACCGAAGTCGGTGCGATGACGAGGAACGGCCGCCGCTCCCCCGCCTCACGCGTGTGCAAGATGAGCGTGAGCAGCTGAATCGTCTTGCCGAGGCCCATATCGTCCGCAAGGATTCCGCCCAGGTGATGCGACCAGAGGAATGCCAGCCAATCGAATCCGGCTTTCTGGTACGGACGCAGTTCGGCCTGCAATCCCTGCGGCAGCGTCGTGGCAGGCACCCCGGTCGCGGCCCGCAGGCCGTCAGCGGTCGCCCTCCAGCTCGTCGCAGGCAGCGCCTCATCGGCGAGGTCCTCGAATTCTTCCCAGAGGTCGGTCTGGTACTTGCTGATGCGTGGGCCTGCCTCCCATTCGGTCAGCTCGGTCGCCTCATCGATGAGCTCGCGCAGCGTGTCCAGGGCGGGGTGGGCAAGCGAGAAATAGTTGCCGTCGGCGAGAAGCAGTTTCGTGCGTCGCATGCTCAGCGCGGTGAACAGCGGAGTGAACGGGATGCTCCGGCCGTCGATCTTGACCAGAACGCCGAGATCGAACCAGTCGGGATCGGTGCTCTCGACGGTGGATACCGTGATCTCCGGCACGCCGCTGAGCTCGGTGTATGTCTTGCGCTTACCGGAGACGACTGCCTTGATGCCGTGTTTCTCAAGCGCGGGAACGATGTGCGTGACGAATTCCGCAGCCTCGACGTCCTGGAACGAGCCGGATGCCTCGAATCGCGCTCCCGTCGCCTCGGCCCATACCGACTCCACCTCTGCGCGGCGAGCGGATTCTGCGCCGACATCTCGCACGGCATCCGCCGTCGACTCGAACGGATAGCGGCCGAATCCTCGGTATGTCCATTCGAATATGTATCGCACGGTGTCGCCGGGGTGATGGGAGACCGAGATCGTCGGGACGGGAACGGGGACCGTGGGTAGTGTGATCTTCCCCACTGCACGAACTGCGACCTGGCGTGCCAGTGCTGGATAGGCCTCGCGCAGAAAGGCAGGCTCGTCTGTAGCGGGAACAGCCAGTGGTTCCCCTGCATCCAAAAGCGCCCGCACAGGCTTACTCAACGCCACCTCTGCCAACGTCACCGATGCCCGTGCGCCGAGCGGGGTCACGGCGAAGATACCCGTGTGGCCGATCGGGTGAACAGTGCCACCGTCGATACTCTGCCCGTCCAGCACCACCTCGGCGGCCACGGACAGGTCTCCGCTGTCTTCTCGGGTGACCTGTGCGGTGATGAATCCCTCTTCGGCCATCGTGACGCTGAAACTCTTCTGCGTCGAGATGAATGGGATGCCGGTGGCAGCCGCAGCGCGCAGATGCGGCCAGAGCAGGCTCGATTCGACATGATCGAGGATGAGCCAGTCACCGGCAGTGCCGGACAGCAGCGAGTCGCGCGAGATGCTCAGCAGATCGGCGAACCACCGCACCCGATCATGACCGAACTGCACCCCAGAGCGCCGTACCGAGTCCCAGGAGACGTTGCCCTGGATCCAGGCACCGGTCGCATCGCTTTGCATCAATGGTCGGATGCCGAGGAGGAACTCCCCCTCACTTTTCGCGAGGTCACGCACGGTCGCAGGGCGCACCGGACGCGGTGCCCACTGGTGGATGCCGCGCGCCGCGCGATAGCGCAACTCGATACCGAGGGCCAGGGGCGTTGTGTTCTTTCCCGGCGAGGTTCCGTCCAGCAGCGTGCGCCAGCCGGGAGACGCCGGCTCTGGCGTCGCAGGCGAAACTACGGCTGACGTCTCATCGCGTTGCGCGTTGCTGGCGAGTACGACAGCGACCACGTGCTTGCACGTGGTCGGCACCGGGCAGGAACACGATGTCGATGCGATCAGTGCGGTTTCGGGTTTGAGACGCACGGTGCAGCGATATACGGCGCCGCCCGATCCGTGCACGCTCGCGCTGAGCGTGTCCGATTCCGCACTCCAGTGGATCTCAGCGACCATCCCGCCGTGGAAGTATGCACGGCCTCGCTCGAAGCTCCCGCGATCAGTGAATTGCGCAAGCGCAAATTCGTCGATGTGCGGAGCGGACATGAAGACACTCTCTCCCTCGCAACCGACATCAGAACGCTGGGTGGTCAGCCTCAGCTCGCGCGAGCCACCCGAGCAAGTACGCCGTGCACGAATGAGCCCGAGTCGTCAGTGGAAAACTCTTTCGCGAGTTCCACCGCTTCATCAATTGCTACCGCGGTAGGCACTTCGCCGTTGTAAACGATCTCCCATACGCCGATGCGCAGCAGGGCGCGGTCAACGGCCGGCATGCGCTCGAGCTTCCAGTCACGGCTGTGCGTGACAATGCTCTCGTCGATCTCGTCGCGGTGATCAGAGATCCCATCGACGATCTCGCGGGCATACAGCCATGAGGCCTCACGAGCCGGCTCACTGGCCGCGCGCTTGGCTTCTGCCGCAAGTGTTACGGCGAGGTCATCTCCACGGACATCCGAAGAGAAGAGAATGTCGAGAGCGCGCTTGCGCGCCTTCGTCCTGGCACCCACGCCTTACTTCTCGCGACCGAGGTAGTCGCCGGTGCGGGTGTCGACCTTGATCTTCGTGCCGGTCTCCACGAACAGCGGAACCTGCATCTCGTAGCCGGTCTCGACGGTGGCAGGCTTGGTGCCTGCCGAGGAGCGGTCACCCTGCAGGCCAGGCTCGGTGTAGGTCACCTCGAGGGTGACAGAGGCCGGAAGGTCGATGTAAAGCGGGTTGCCGTTGTTCAGCGCGATGGTGACCTGCTGGTTCTCCAGGAGGAAGTTCTTCGCGTCGCCGACGGTCGCACCGCCGACAGTGATCTGGTCGTAGTCTGCGATGTCCATGAAGACGAAACCGTCACCGTCTGCGTACAGGTAGGTGAAGTCGCGGCGATCGACGTTCTCGATCTCGATCTTCGCACCGGCGTTGTAAGTGCGGTCCACGGTCTTGCCCGAGACGACGTTCTTCAGCTTGGTACGCACGAACGCGCCACCCTTGCCAGGCTTGACGTGCTGGAACTCGATCACGTTCCAGAGCTGCCCGTCGATACTGAGGACGACGCCGTTCTTGATATCTGCGGTGGATGCCATGCGCTGAATGTTCCGTTTCGTTGTTGAGGGGTCGGACTTCGCCGTTTCGGGTTCGATGGTTGCGGCCGACAGTCGATTCTACGGGATCTCACGCCGCGGGAACGGATCCCCGGTCAGAGGGGCGCACGAGCGGCAGGAACACCTCATCCACGATCGCCTCGATCGAGGCGTCGTCGATCTCGCGCATCGTCATCATCAGGTCGTGTCGAAACAGGTCGAATGCCACTGTTTGTACCCGCGGCGTGAGCCGAGCGGGGTCTGCCTCCCCGCGCGTCACTGCGCGCTCCAGGATCTCCTCGGTGGCAGGCCGGACGCCCAGTGTGCTCAAGAAGAGCTCTCTCACGTCGGCGAAGCTGCGTCCGGAGTCGGCGTAGTACGCGGCGACCAGCACGCTGAGAAGGGGCGCAAGGCGACCGCGTGAGACATTCGAGCGACGCAGGAGCTCGATCATGTCCTCCCTCAGTGCTCCCGTGTCCGGCACTTCGGGGCGATCCTGCGCGAGCCCGAAGGCCAGGGTCGCTTCCAGCAGCGCCCCACGGTCCTCCCAGCGGCGGTAAATGACGGAGCGGCTCGTGCCGGCACGCTCGGCGACCGCGTCGATCGTGAAGCTGCCGTATCCGGCATCCTGCAGCTGCAGCCACGCGGCGTCGAGGATTGCAGCGTTCAGTTCTTCGCCGCGCCGGCGGGACTGCCTCTGAAGATCCATTTGTGTATCTTATCTCAACGGCGTACGCTTCCATTTAATTAGATACACCACTGTTGCTTATTGGAGGATTCTGTGACCGGAACTCGCACCGTCGCGCTCCCACACAACGCCATCGTCACGGCGTTGGTACTTGTGGTCGGGGGCATGGCCGTCATCTTCGACAGCACGATCATGAGCATCGCGTTGAAGACGCTCGCCAGCGAGCTTGAGGTCCCCCTCAGCACCATCCAGTGGGTCACCACGGGATACCTGCTGGCCCTGGCCGTGGCGATCCCCGTCGTCGGCTGGGCGCAGGCGCGATTCGGCGGCAGGCGTGTGTGGATGACCGCGCTCACGATCTTCCTGTTCGCGTCAATAGCATGCAGCTTCGCGTGGGATGCCACGAGCCTTATCGCCTTCCGCGTCGTCCAGGGCATCGGCGGCGGTCTAATGATGCCGTTGATGGCGACACTCGCGATCCAACAGGTACCCAAGGGGGCTTCCATGGGCAGGCTCATGGCGATGGTCAGCCTGCCTGCGGCGCTCGGTCCGATCCTGGGCCCGACGATCGGCGGGCTGCTGCTGAACGGCCTCGGCTGGCGGTCGATCTTCTGGGTCAACGTGCCGCTGTGCCTCCTCGGGCTTGCCCTCGCCTGGCGCTTCATCCCCGTTGACGGTCCGAAGGGCTCCGCCGTCCTGGACTGGGTCGGACTCATCCTCATCTCCCCCGCCGTTGCCGGAATCCTTTACGGGCTCTCGAACGCAGGTGGTGACGGCGGACTGACCCGCGTCGATTTCTGGGCACCCGTCGGAGTCGGGCTCATCCTCCTGGCGGCATTCGCCTGGTCGCAGGTGCGAAAGGCAGACGGCGCGCTCGTTGACGTCCGACTGCTGCGTCAGCGGGCGGTGTCATCGTCGAGTGCGGTGCTGTTCCTGTCCAGCATCGCCGTGTACGGCGGCATGCTGCTCCTTCCGCTGTTCTTCCAGCAGGTCCGAGGGGCGGATGCACTCGCGGCCGGACTCCTGCTCATTCCGCAGGGCATAGGGGCGCTGCTGAGCCGCACTCTCGCCGGCCGCCTCACCGACACCATCGGCGCGCGCGTGGTGGCGATGAGCGGGTTCTTGCTGCTCGCCGTCGCAACGATTCCGTTCGCCTTAGCAGATGCATCCACGAACCAGGTGTGGTTGCTCATCGTGCTGCTGGTGCGCGGCTTCGGCATGGGAGCGGTGATGATTCCGGTAATGTCGGTGGCCTATGTCGGTCTCGACCGCGATGACGTTCCGCACGCGAGCATCATCACGCGGCTCGCGCAGCAGTTGGGCGGCGCCTTCGGCACGGCCGTTCTCGTGGTGATCCTGGAATCAGCGGTGGCGGACGCCACCTCGATCGCCGGACTCGCCGACGGATTCGATGTCGCGTTCTGGTGGGCTGCCGGGATGTCGGCGGTGGCGATCCTGGTCTGTCTTCTTCTGCCTGCCGCGCCGCGGAAGAAGGCCGAGATCGCGCCAGCCGCGCCGGCGGCGAGAATCAGTCCCTGATGAGCGCTGTGAGCTGACGAACGGCGTTCGCGTAGCCGTTTGCGCCTTCGCCGATCACGCGCACTGCGGCGACGTCATGCAGGTATGAGAAGCGCCTGAACTCTTCTCTCGCGTTGACGTCGGAGATGTGTACTTCGGCAAACGGCAGCAGCACGCCGGTGAGCGCGTCGCGAAGCGCGATGGAGGTATGCGTGAGACCGCCGGGGTTGATCACGATGCCGACGCAATCCTCACGCGCCGCGTGAATCGCGTCGATGAGCACGCCTTCATGATTGCTCTGGATGCTGCGCACCTCGAAGCCCACGGCTGATGCGGCATCGGCAGTGATCCGCTCGACGTCTGCCAGCGTCGCGGTGCCGTACACCTCGGGATCACGCGTGCCGAGCAGATTCAGATTCGGGCCGTTGACGAGCAGGATACGGCGAGGTGTAGTCACGATTGCACCCTATCCCCAGCGCCGAGCGATCGCGCCATCTCGATCTCCACACCGATCGACGCGGTGAATCGTCGCCCGGTATCCGCGAAACCGAGTCGCCGGTAGGCACCCTGAGCACGCTCGTTCTCCGTGTGCACGTCCAGCGTGAGCTGAACATCGCCGAGAGCGTCGCTCCATCCGGCAGCCGCATCAAACAGCGCATCGATGACGCCCTGCCCACGGTGCTCCTGGCGTACGAAGACACCGACCACGCCGGCGGTCGGAATGGTCACCGGACGATCGTTGTAGTCGTTGGATCCCACAGCCCAGCGCAGCACGGAAAGCGTTCCGACCCACGACCCGTCAGCCTCAGCGACGAACTGCGCTACAGAATCGCCTTCAGCGGCTCCTGCAGAGCGGTTCTGCCAGAATTCATCGGCGTGCGAAGATTCTTCTTCGTAAGAGTGCAGGAAGGCGACGGGTGCCGCGGGGTCGCGAACCGCATCCAGCCGCAGATCACGCACCAGCCGCCACTCTTCTGCGCGCACGCGTCGAATGGTGACACTCATGCCCCGACCTCCTGGTAGGCGGCAAACAGCAGCGACTCATCCGGAGCCTGCAGCACGGTGGGCTTGGCGATGTCGTCGAGGACGATGAAGCGCAGCATCCCGCCGCGGCTCTTCTTGTCGCGCTGCATGCTCGCCAACAGCTGCGGCCATGCGCCAGCACGATAGCTAGTCGGCAATCCAAGCGACTCCAGCACGGAGCGGTGGCGGTCTGCGTTCACATCAGACAGCCGGCCCGCCAGCCGCGAGATCTCGGCTGCGAAAATCATGCCAACGGAGATCGCCGCGCCGTGGCGCCAGCGGTAGCGCTCCGCATGCTCGATCGCGTGACCGAGAGTGTGCCCGTAGTTGAGGATCTCGCGCTGACCGGCCTCACGGAAGTCCTCCGAGACGACACGTGCCTTCATATCGATCGCAAGCTCGACGGCTCGACGGAACTCCGGCGTGGTCGTATCGACGGCGCGCGCGGGATCAGCCTCGATGATGTCGAGAATCTCCGGAGCCCAGATGAATCCGGCCTTGACAACCTCGGCGAATCCCGCGGTCGCCTCGTGCGCGCTGAGGCTGGCGAGCTCATCCAGATCGCCGATCACGGCGAGCGGTGGCCAGAAGGCGCCGACCAGGTTCTTTCCCTCGGCGGTGTTCACACCGGTCTTGCCGCCGACGGAGGCATCGACAAGGCCGAGCACGGTCGTCGGAACCTGGATGATCTGCACGCCGCGCAGCCACGTGGCAGCGACGAATCCGGCCAGGTCTGTCACGGCCCCTCCGCCGTAACCGACCACCGCATCGGTGCGCGTGAAGTCGGACTGTCCCATGACCTGCCAGCAGAAGGCTGCGACCTCGATGCGCTTGCCCTGCTCGGCATCTGGCACCTCGGCCAGCAGCACCTCGCGCTGACCGTTCGTGGTGTCGGCGAGCAGCCTGTCGCGCAGCTCCGCCGCGCGGGCACCGAGCGTCGGCGGGTGCACGACGAGAACCTTGCGAACTGCGGGGTCGAGCGCGGCAGACACCTGATCGAGGATGCCGCGTCCGATCGTAATGTCGTACTCCGCCTGTCCTGTGACACTGATGGTGGTCGTGCTCATATCAGGTTCTTCCTCCAGGCAACGATCTCGTCGGCGATGCGCTGCATCGGACGTCGAGAGGTGTCGAATGTCACGGTCGCGACCTCGTCGTACCAGGCGCGACGCTCTTCATAGATAGTCTTCCACCGTTCCAGTGGGTCTTCGTCGCCCGCGAGCATCGGTCGTCCGCCAGTGCGGATGCGCGCGGACACCGCTTCCGCCGTGACAGCAAGGAAGACGACCGGATGCTGACGCAGCAGTTCCCGCGTCTGCGCCGAGGTGACGGCGCCACCGCCGACGGAAATGACTCCGCCTTGCCCGAGCGAATCGGCGACAGCAGCGCTCTCGAGGGCGCGGAAGTGTTCCTCGCCGTGCTGCGCGAAGATCTCGGGGATCGGCCCGTGCGCAGCGACGATGCGTTTGTCAGTGTCGATGAAGCCGACGCCGAGTCGTTTGGCGACCTGCCTGCCGACGCTCGTCTTGCCCGCACCCATCGGGCCGACGAGCACGAGTGTCAGCTGTTCAGGACTGCTCATCGTGGGCGATCAACGCGGCTTCGGAAGCGGGTGCGGTACGCAACTCAGCCGGGATCGCAGCGAGATAGCTCTCGACATTGCGGCGCGTCTCGCGGATGCTGTCGCCACCGAACTTCTCCAGCACGGCGTTCGCGAGCTCGACGGCCACCATTGCTTCGGCAACGACTCCGGCTGCGGGAACGGCGCATACGTCAGAGCGCTGGTGGTGTGCAGTCGCGGCCTCGCCGGTCGCAGTGTCGATCGTCCGCAGCGAGTGCGGAACCGTGGCGATCGGCTTCATGCCTGCGCGCACGCGCAGCACAGTGCCAGTGGACATGCCACCCTCCGTGCCGCCGGCACGATCAGAAGAGCGGGTGATCCCCGCCTCCGCAGCAAAGAGCTCGTCGTGAGCGGCGGAACCGCGACGACGAGTGGTCTCGAAGCCGTCTCCGACCTCGACGCCCTTGATCGCCTGGATGCTCATGAGCGCCTGCGCAAGGCGGCCGTCCAGTCTGCGGTCCCAGTGCACGTGTGAGCCGAGCCCCGGCGGAAGGCCGTAGGCAAGCACTTCGACGATGCCGCCGAGGGTGTCGCCTTCCTTGCGGGCATCATCGACCTCAGCGACCATCAGCGCAGAGGTGGTGGCGTCGAAGCAGCGCAGCGGATCTGCATCCAGCGCATCGACGTCATCAGCAGTTGGCAGCGGGGCGTCGTCGGGGACGCGCACTGGGCCGATCGAGAGTGTGTGGCTGACGAGGCGGATGCCGAGTTCGCTGAGGAACGAACGCGCAACGGCGCCGAGTGCCACCCGTGCGGCGGTCTCGCGTGCGCTGGCGCGCTCCAGGATCGGACGGGCCTCATCGAAGTCGTACTTCTGCATGCCGACGAGGTCGGCGTGACCGGGGCGAGGCCGAGTCAGCGGTGCCGAACGCCCCCGGGACTTGTCGGTGATCTCGACCGGCTCGGGGTTCATCACCTCGATCCACTTCGGCCACTCAGTGTTGCCGATGCGCAGTGCGATGGGGCTGCCGAGGCTCTTGCCGTGGCGCACACCGCCGGAGATGGTGAGTTCGTCCTGCTCGAACTTCATCCGAGAGCCGCGACCATAGCCGAGCTTGCGTCGAGCGAGGTCGGCCTGGATCGCCTCGGAGGAGATCGGGACGCCGGACGGCAGCCCTTCCATAACGGCAATGAGTTCTGGACCGTGAGATTCGCCGGCCGTGAGCACGCGGAGCATTGCTCTAGTCTCCCACGAGAGCCGACCGCATTTCGTCACGCACGAGGGCTTCGTTCTCAAGCTTCTGCAGCGGATCACCGTTCACGAAGATGCGCACCTGGCGCACCGCCTGGTGAAGAAGCATCTCGAGCCCGCAGATCACCTGCTCGTGCTGCCACGCGGTGGCCAAAGCAGAGGGCCACGGCGCGTAGGCTGCGTCGAGCAGCGTGCCACCACCGGCCGCGAGCGATGTTGCGAGCGAGTCGTCGAGCGCTGTTCCGCCTGGCAGCGTTGCAATAGTCAGATCCACCGAAGCGGACGGCGCATCGAAACCACTTACGGTGACGGCGATTCCGAGCTTCTCCCCCACTGCTCGTATCGCCTCGGTGCTCTCTGGACGGCGTGCGCGGACGTCGATGCGCTGCGCACCGATCTCCGCTGCCGCGACCATCGCAGACGATGCTGTGGCGCCGGCCCCGATGATGCGCGCGCTTTCCGCAGTGTTCACACCGCTGGTGGCAAGGGCATCGATGATCCCTCCGACGTCTGTGTTGAAGCCCGCCGGGGCGCTTCCGAGCAGAAGCGTGTTCACTGCTCCGGTCAACTCAGCATGACGATCGCGGCTCGCAGCGACCCGGAATGCCTGTTCTTTGAGAGGCATCGTCAATGAGAGCCCCCGCCAAGAACCGTCGAGAGCGTCGAATGCGGCGGCAAAGCCCGCGGCATCCACCTGTCGGCGTCCGTACTCCCAATCAAGGCCCAGCACTCGGTATGCGGCGCCGTGCAGCGCCGGCGACATACTGTGGGCGATCGGATCACCCCAGACGGCGAGGCGATGCCCCGTCATGCGTTCAGCATCCTTGATCGGGGTTGGCCCGGCACCACTCGTGCCAGACCTCGATCGCCGCCTGATGCTCCGCATATGTGGTCGAGAACACTGTCTCGCCGCTCTGCGGGTTGATCGTCACGAAATAGAACCACGGTCCATCGACCGGATGCATCGCGGCATCGATCGCCGCATCACCCGGATTCGCGATCGGACCGATCGGGAGCCCCTCGATCACATACGTGTTCCAAGGGTTTTCGTCGAACTGTGCTTCTTCCGAGGTGCTGACGACGCCGGCGTGCAGCTCTCCGTAGCCGAACTGCGCGGTCGAGTCCATCTGCAGCATCATGCCGTCGTCAAGGCGGTTCTGAATCACGCGCGAGACCTTGCCGAAGTCGTCCGTGCGACCCTCCCGCTCGATGATGGAGGCGATCGTGAGAACCCGGTTCTCATCCCCGGCAGGAACGCTCGCCGCGGTCAGCGATTCGCGAGTCCGATCGACCATCCGCTGGATCACCTGTGTGGCGGTGACCTCGGGGTCGAATGTGTAGACGGCGGGAAACAGCCACCCCTCGAGAGTGTCGGCGGCAACGCCGTATGCACTCGGGTCGGCGACGGCAGCCTGCAGATCCTCCACCGGGATGCCGATGCTCTCGCTGATCAACGGCAGCGAAGATTCGATCGTGCCGCCCTCTGCGATGCCGACGGTGTTCTCCAGCTTGTTGGCGGGGTCGTTCAGCGCTTCGAGCGCTGCCGCGGCCGTCATCTTTTCCTGAAGTGTGTAAATTCCGGGGTACACCGTGAAGTCGACGCCCTCTTTGACGAGGTAGTCGTAGAACACGTCCTCTGTCTTGGTGACGCCTGACTCGAACAGGGTCGCAGAGACCGGCCCACCGGTATCACCCTCGCGGATTGTGACCATGACCTCGCCAGTGGCGAGCCCCGGCTCCCAATCCTTGGGCTCACCCCAGCCCATGACCTCATTGATCTTGTCACCGTAGGTGTTCATCGCCCAGAACCCGCCGTAGACGGCTCCACCGATCAGCACGAGAACGATGATGAGCGCCACGAAACAACCGGTGCGGCGCTTCTTCTTCCGCGGAGCGCCCAACATGTCATCGTGATCCGGCCGGAACAGGTCATCCAGCGACGAAGTCGATGACTTCTTCGGCTCGGGCGCTGGCTCAGGCGCGGTCGAAATATTCGGTTCGCTCGCGGCCGGCTCCGAGATGTCAGACGGCGCTCCCTCAGACGGCGCACCCTCAGACGGCGCCGTCGGCGTTCCGGATGCCGAGGCTTCTCGCATCGCGCGGCGCGATCCAGGCACGGGCGGCGCTGCGTCGGACACTGGTGCGCGGTGCGCGGGCTCTGGAAGATTCGCAAACAGATCGTCAGAAACAGAGTTCGAGCCGTTGGCAGGGGTGTCACGTTCGGGCATGCTCAGGAGGACTCCTCATCAAGCGGAACAGCAACACCGGCCGGGGTACCGGTGCTCTTCTCCGTGTCAATCGCGTGCTGCAGCAGCACTACTGCCGCGACCTGATCGACAATGCTACGAGAGTTTCGCTGATTTCTCCCCGAAGAGCGCAAAGCTGCGTGCGCGGTGACGGTGCTCAGCCGCTCGTCCATCATGCGCACCGGCACCCCGGTGAGCCGCTGCAGAGCTGCTGCGAACTCACGTGCATCCGTCGTCGAGGGGGTGTCGGTACCCTGCATGTTGACCGGAAGCCCCACGACGAACTCGAGCGGTTCGTACTCCGCAGCGAGCTCTGAGATCCGTGCGAGCGAGGCATCCGAGCGCGGCACCGTCTCCACAGGCACGGCCAACATCCCGTCGGGATCGCACCGCGAGACTCCTATTCGCGCCTTGCCGACATCGATGCCGAGTCGCACACCGCGACGGAACCCACTCACGCGCCGCGAAGCTCCTGAGTCACGGTCTCGAGCGCAGCGCCGAGTGCCGAGGCATCCGTGCCGCCACCCTGAGCAACGTCGTCGCGACCGCCGCCACCGCCACCGAGCACAGCGGCTGCGCGCTTCGCGAGCGCTCCGGCCTTGGCGCCGACAGCGCGGGCCGCATCGTTCGTGGCGACCACGACGATCGGGCGACCAGCGGCAATAGCGCCGAGAGCAACAACCGCGGCGTCAGATCCAAGACGCTCACGCACGCTCAACGCGAGACCACGAACGTCGTCGGCAGAACCGACCTCGCCAATCGAGAGAGCAGCAACGCGGTAAGCGCCAACGCGTTCTGCGGCTTCGGCGATCGCAGGAACTCGCCCCTCGCGCTCCTTGGCTTCGAACTGCGCAATGCGCTTTTCCGCGGTCTTCAGGTTCGCAGCGATCTCGGCGATACGCTCCGGAAGCTGCTCGCGCGGAGTCTTCAACGCTGCGGTCAGCTGGGAGACGATCGCGCGCTCTGCAGCGAGTTCACGGAAGGCATCTTGACCGACGAGTGCTTCGATACGACGGTTGGAGGCCCCAACCGAGGACTCCCCCACGATGCTGACCAGACCGATCTCGGCGCTGGAGCTCACATGCGTTCCCGCACAGAGCTCGCGCGACCACGGACCGCCAATGTCGACCATACGCACGACATCGCCGTACTTCTCACCGAACAGCGCCATAGCGCCGGCTTCCTTGGCTTCATCGAGCGAAACGATGCGCGTCGTCACTTCGAGGGCGTCCTGCACAGCGCGGTTCGTGATGTCTTCGATCTCAGTGCGCGTGTCGGCAGACAGCGCCTGCGACCACGAGAAGTCGAAACGCATGTAGCCGGCACGGTTGAGTGATCCGGCCTGAGTTGCGTTGGCGCCGAGTGTGTCGCGAAGCGCTGCGTGCACGAGGTGCGTCGCCGAGTGTGCCTGGCGTGCGGCGCGGCGATTTCCCGCATCCACGAGCGCCGTGGCCCGATCGTCGATTGCAACGGTTCCGCTGGCAACCTGCACGGTATGACTGATGAGGCCGGCGACCGGCTTCTGCACATCGAGGACGTCGAGTTCGAATCCGGCACCGATGATCGTGCCCTTGTCTGCGACCTGTCCACCAGACTCTGCGTACAGCGTCGTCTCGGCGAGGATGATCTCAGCGACCTGGCCTTCGCTCGCCGAAGTCGCGGGCTGACCGTCGACGAGGATCCCGAGCACACGAGACTCAATGTCGAGATCGGTGTAACCGGCGAAACCGGTCGAGCCGAGCGCACGGAACTCGCCATACACAGAGACATCGGCAAGCTGGCGGCGACGGCTCTTGGCGTCGGCCTTCGCACGCGTCCTCTGCTCGAGCATCAGATCATCGAATGCCGTGCGGTCTACGTTGAGCCCTGCTTCTTCGGCGATCTCGAGCGTGAGATCGATCGGGAAGCCGTAGGTGTCGTGCAGCAGGAAAGCTTCGGGGCCCGCGAGCGTCTGCTTGCCGGCCTTCTTGGTGTCAACCAGTGCCAGATCAAGAATTGTGGACCCCTGTGCGAGGGTGCGCAGGAAGGTCTCTTCCTCTGCAACGGCGAGGCCGGAGAGTCGATCCCACTCGGTTTCCAGCACCGGGTACGCCGACTTCATCGCGTCACGGGATGCGCTGAACAGCTCCGGAAACACTGGCGCATCGACGCCGAGCAGGCGCATGGAGCGGACAGTGCGACGCATCAGACGACGCAGGATGTATCCGCGACCGTCGTTGGCAGGCTTCACACCGTCTGAGAGCAGCATGAGCGAAGAGCGCACATGGTCGGCGATGACGCGGAAACGCACGTCGTCCTCGTGGTTCACGCCGTACTTGCGGCCGGAGATCTCGATAGCGCGGTCGAGCACAGGACGGACCTGGTCGGTCTCGTACATGTTCTCGACGCCCTGCTTGAACATCGCGACGCGCTCAAGGCCCATGCCGGTGTCGATGTTCTTCTTCGGCAGGGGTCCTGCGATGTCGAAGTCGACCTTGGATCGGACTTCAGAGAGCATCTCCTGCATGAACACGAGATTCCAGATCTCGGTAAATCGGTTGTCGTCGACGATCGGACCGCCATCGCGGCCGTAGGCGGGGCCACGGTCGATGTAGATCTCCGAGCAGGGGCCAGCGGGGCCAGGCTGGCCGGTGTGCCAGTAGTTGTCTTCCTTGCCCATGCGCTGGATACGCTCGGCGGGAAGTCCCGCGACCTTCTGCCACAGCTGAGCAGCCTCGTCATCGGTGTCGTAGACCGTGACCCAGATGTCCTTCTCAGCGAACCCGAGACCACCATCGGCCTCAGATGAAGTCAGCAGCTCCCACGCGTAGGCGATCGCGCCTTCCTTGAAGTAATCGCCGAACGACCAGTTGCCGAGCATCTGGAAGAAAGTACCGTGGCGCGCGGTCTTGCCGACCTCTTCGATGTCGTTAGTGCGGATGCACTTCTGCAGGTCTGCCGCGCGCGAGTAGGGCGCGGGAACGAGACCAGTCAGGTAGGGCACGAAGGGCACCATCCCGGCGATAGTGAACATCACCGTCGGGTCGTCGCTCACGAGCGATGCGGATGGCACGATCGTGTGATCGTTCTTCTCGAAGAAGTTGAGATAGCGCTGCGCGATGTCCGCAGTGTTCATAGGAGTACGGCTGTCCTTGTGTGAGGCGGATGGGCACCACGCCGATCGCGGTGTCCGGCGCTGATGATCAGCGGTCGAGCGGCTCGACCAGGCGAGCTTCCTGCTCGCGGAATGAGTCGCCGAGGATCGCAGTGAACTCGGTGATGCGTGCGTCGACATCCGACAGAAGGACGTGTCCGCGTGGGTCCTTGTTCATGAAATGGGCAGCGACGAACCCGCCGATCACACCGATCAGGAACCACAGCAGATTCTTCATGTCGTCATCCTCGCCCTTGGACCGCGAAGCGCGGTCTCTCCATCGTATGCGGAAACGACAAGAGGCGTCGGGAGATCCCCGACGCCTCTTGTGCAGAAACTCTCTGAAAGAGCTTTAGCGAGCTGCGTAGTACTCGACGACGAGCTGCACTTCACAGGTCACGGGGACCTCAGCGCGCTTCGGACGACGAAGCAGACGAGCCTGAAGCTTGTCGAGCTCAACCTCGAGGTAGCCGGGAACGGGAGGAAGCACCTCGGCGTGACCGCCGGCTGCTGCCACCTGGAAGGGCTCGGTGCCCTCGCTCTTGGGCTTGACGTGGATGACCTGACCCGGCTTCACGCGGAAGGACGGGCGGTCGACGAGCTGGCCGTCGACCATGATGTGACGGTGCACGACCATCTGGCGAGCCTGCGCGGTGGTGCGGGCGAAGCCCGAACGGACGACGAGGGCGTCGAGACGCATTTCGAGGAGCTCAACCAGGTTCTCACCGGTCAGGCCGTCAACGCGACGAGCCTCGTTGAACGCGATACGCAGCTGCTTCTCGCGGATGCCGTACTGCTCACGCAGACGCTGCTTCTCGCGCAGGCGGACGGCGTAGTCGCTGTCGGTCTTGCGCTTGGTGCGGCCGTGCTCGCCCGGAGCGTAGGGACGCTTCTCGAGGTAGCGGGCAGCCTTCGGTGTGAGGGGGATGCCGAGGGCACGGGACAGGCGGACCTTGCGGCGGTCCTGGGACTTCGTAACCACGAAGTATTCCTTCCGATGACGTGGACGTGACTTTCACGGCTCACGGACGTATCTCCGGCGTTCTGCCTTCAGGCGCACGCCGGGGCGCAGAGAAGGTGGGGAGTGAACGAAGGGATGCCCGAAAACTCTGTTTCGAACCGCCCAAGTCTAACAGACCGCCGCGCGTGCCAATTCAGCGATCGTCGAGGATGCGGCGGATGCGTTCCAGCCGTGCTGAGATGTCGCGCTCGGCTCCCAACCCCTTCGGCTGGTAATAGCGGCGACCATCGAGTTCGTCTGGAAGATATTGCTGCGGCACGACGCCGTGCTCGCTGTCGTGCGGATAGACGTAGCCCTTGCCATGACCGAGGCGCTTGGCACCGGGATAGTGCGCGTCACGCAGATGTGGAGGCACCCGACCGAAACTCCCCGCACGCACATCAGCGATGGCCGCGTTGATCCCGAGGTAGGCGGCGTTCGACTTCGCCGTCGTGGCTAGATATACGGTCGCCTCGGCAAGCGGGATGCGCCCCTCCGGCATGCCGATGAACGCGACGGCGTCAGAAGCGGCTACCGCGATGACAAGCCCCTGCGGGTCGGCAAGGCCGATATCTTCGGAGGCTGAGATCACCAGACGACGCGCGATGAAGCGCGGGTCCTCCCCAGCTTCGATCATGCGGGCGAGGTAATGCAGCGCGGCATCCGGATCCGACCCGCGGATCGATTTGATGAACGCGCTGATGACGTCGTAGTGCTCGTCCCCTTGACGGTCGTAACGCAGCAACGCCCGGTCGACGGCCTGAGCGACATCTTCGTCGGTGATCGCCGGTACGCCGTCGTCTGTTTCGGCGACTGAGGACTGCGCCACAGCAGCAGCGGCCTCCAACCCTGTCAACGCGCGGCGCGCATCGCCAGAGGCCAGCCGTACGAGCGCGGCACGCGCAGCATCCTCGATCGACACGGTGCCGTTCAGTCCCCGGGCATCGGAGACAGCTCGATCGATGAGCAGCGCAATGTCATCGTCAGTGAGCGGCTGCAGCGTCAGCAGCAATGAGCGCGACATCAAGGGAGAGATCACCGAGAAGGACGGATTCTCGGTTGTCGCGGCGATGAGAATCACCCAACCGTTCTCGACCCCGGGCAACAGCGCATCCTGTTGCGCCTTCGTGAAGCGGTGGATCTCGTCGAGGAACAGAATCGTGGTCTGTCCGTAGAGATCGCGCTGCGTGATTGCCTCTTGCATCACCTCGCGCACGTCTTTCACACCAGCGGTGATCGCAGAAAGTTCGACGAATCGACGCCCGGAGGAGCGCGCGATCGACTGTGCGAGCGTCGTCTTGCCTGTGCCTGGCGGACCCCAGAGAATTATCGAGACCGCACCGGGCGACGCTGCCTCAGGGTCGGCCAGCGCAACGATCGGAGAGCCAGCACGCAGCAGGTGCTGTTGGCCCGCGACCTCGTCGAGCGACACGGGGCGCATCCGCACGGCAAGGGGCGTTTGTCCCGAGAGCAGTGGTGCGGATGTCATGAATCCAGGCTAATGCGCACGGCAGACACCGGCGCACCGCCGCAGTGACGGTAGGCTCGCAGACGGCGCCCAGGCGAGGTGTCGCTGGAAGGAACATGATGGCCGTCCGTGGATCGAAGAACGCCCAGCGCTCGCGCGCAGAGACCGAGCGTGCCCGGCTGTATGCGGCTCGCACGGCATGGCACGATGGCCAGATCAGTCGTCGTGTGCGTGACAACACGATCGCAGGCATTGTGGGCGGTCTGATCATCGTCGGCGCGATCGCCAGCCAGTCTGTGCACGCCGCTGTCACAGCACCTGAGCCGGAGCCGACCGAGACCTCGACGCCAGCACCGCTCGAGAATCCGTTCGCCGAGTTGTTCCCGGCCGACATCGCTGGCGAATAGGCCAGTACTTCACGCACGCGCACCACAGATGTGAGAGTTTGGCTCCACACCTGTAACGATCGGCACCTCTGTCGGAAACGCCGGTGAGTCACGCTGGGTCAAAGCTCAGCTCCTGTGCTCATTTGATCCGTCCGTGGAGGTCGCCCGTGTCCTACGTCAAGCCCGCCGAACTCGTCACCCGTATGGTCGACGCCGGCGCTTACAAGATGCAGCTGTCAGTGCGTGACACACTCATCCGCGCTTTCATGGGCGCAGCTCTCCTCACCATCGCGGCCGCCTTCGCGATCACCGTCTCCACGAACACCGGGCAACCCCTGCTGGGGGCCTTGCTGTTCCCGGTCGGTTTCGTCATCCTCTACTTGTTCGGCTTCGACCTCCTCACCGGCGTCTTCACTCTTGGCCCTTTGGCCGTGCTCGACAAGCGGCCAGGGGCAACGCTCGGTGCGATGTTCCGAAACTGGGGTCTCGTGTTCCTCGGCAACTTCGGCGGCGCATTTATGGTCGCGATCCTGATGGCGATCTACTTCACATACGGCTTCTCCACTGAGCCGAGTGCGGTCGGTGAGGCGATCAGCGAGATCGGTCACGGCCGCACAGTCGGCTACGCCGAACACGGAGCAGCTGGCATGCTGACGCTGTTCATCCGTGCCGTGCTCTGCAACTGGATGGTCTCCACCGGAGTCGTGCTGTCAATGATCTCGGACAACGTGGTCGCCAAGATCCTGGCGATGTGGCTGCCCATCATGCTGTTCTTCTACATGGGGTTCGAGCACTCGATCGTCAACATGTTCCTCTTCCCGTCCGGTCTGCTCCTCGGCGCCGACTTCACGATCATGGACTACCTGATCTGGAACGAGATCCCCACTGTGGTCGGTAACCTCGTCGGGGGGCTGCTCTTCGTGGGTCTCCCGCTGTACATCACCCACGGCCGTCCCGCTGTACGCAAGATTCGCGCCAACAAGCGCACCGGCGGCGCCAAAGTCGTCGATGACACCGCCGTCGGCGTTGCCGACACAGCCGCCGCCACGGCGTCCAGCACGCCCGTCACGGCAGCACAGCCTGTCGTCGAGCTACCCGCAGCGACCGATCGCGCCCATGAGCCGGTCAGCGTCCGCTGATCAGAGAACAAGGATGTCCCGGTGAGACCGAAGCTCACCGGGACATTCTTATGCGTCAGGCCGTCGCCGACGCCGCGAGGTAACGGTCGACGATCACCCGTGCGATGCGTGCATCGGGAGCGAGCGGAAGGCTGACGACGTCAGCGCCTGCGCGAGCGATGAGTCCGGCGAAGAATCCAGGAGCCAGTACGTGACTGGCGGCGATGACGCGTGTCGCACCACTCGCACGCGCCGCTGCCACCGCATTCCCGATCCGGGGAACCGACGCAGAGGCATACCCGACGGTGACCGGGACAGCAATCAGAGCGCGCAGTCGCTCGGCAACGCTCTCGACATCCGTCATGGCCGCGGAGTTGCTGGAACCTGCGGCGGCGAGCACAACATGATCACCCGGCAACCAGCCGTCAGGAAGCGCGGCCGCCAGGCGATCAACAAGAACATCTGCGATCAGCGGATGCGTCCCAAGCGGCTCGGCCTGACGCGCGCCGGCATGCTGACCCACCGCTTGAGAGATGTCGACAGCCGTGTGGTAGCCGACTGACAGCAGCAGCGGAACGACGATCACTCCGTCTGATCCCGCTTCGCGCTCCAGCACCTCGCCGATCTGCGGCTGCTCGACGTCGACGACGGCCGCGACGACTCGCACATCAGGTAGCAGTAGCCTGACCGACTCGACCAGTGTGCGGATCGCTTCCTGCCCGGCGGCATCGCTGGTCCCGTGGGAGCATGCGATGAGCGTCGTCATACCGGCTCTTTCACGGCGAGGCGATAGCCGCGCTTCACGACGGTCTTGACGACATCGATGTCTCCGAGCGCTTCCCGCACTCGAGCAACTGCCATCTCGACAGCGTGCGCGTTCTGGCCTGCACGCGGCAGCGACTGCGCGATCTGCTCGCGGGAAAGCACACGTCCTCCGCCGTCGAACAGTGCTCCGAGCAGACTCGCCCCAGCTCGCGACAGCGCGATGAACTCGCCATCGACGACCGCCCCACCGCTGCGCATCGAGAGGATTCCAGACGTGGTCGCCAGCTCCGGTGCTGCCCCACCCGCACCGAAGTAGCCGATCACGCAACGGGCAAGGGAACCGAGGCGCCCGCGCTCCGCGATGGTCGTGTGAAAGTCGGCATTTTGAAGTGGCGTGGCGGTGACCGGTCCGACGGCCGCGAGCAGCAGACGCCCAGATGCCGCGCGTTGCCGAATCGCATCCGTCGCCTGCAGCCGCTCTACGCAGCGAATCCACTCCGCAGCACCTGGCGCGGACGTGAACAGCACGGCGTCGACCTCACCGGACGCCGCCTGGGTGACCGAACGTTCGACCAGGTGCGGCTCAGGCGGCGGTCCCCAGCGGTAGACGGTGAGACTCACTACGTCGGCACCCGCACCAGCGAGGAGTTCATCGAGGCCGTCAGACCCTGCGCCGTGATGCTGCACCGCCACACGCTTGCCCGTGAGGGATGCTGAGAGCAGATACTCCCCCACCTCCGCGGCCGTTTCGGACTCCGCGACCCAGTCGGCGGTGAAACCGGCCTGCTGAATCGCACCATGGGCCTTCGGACCTCTGGCAACGAACTGCGTGTCCTGCAGCGCACCGGTGAGCGCTTCGGCAAGGTCGTGCTCATGGGCCGCGTCGATCCAGCCGCGAAAACCTACCCCAGTCGTCACAACGACGATGTCGGGTGGGCTCGCCACCAGTTCGCGCGTGCGTTTAATGAGCTCTTCGTCATCTGCGTTGGGGACGACGCTCAACGCCGGGGCACGGTAGACCTGTGCCCCGCGTCGCTCCAGTGCGCTCGCGAGATCGCCAGCGCGCCTGTCAGCGGCAACGACGATCGTGCAGCCAACGAGGGCGGCATCCAGAATCCTGCGGGAGGTCACGTATTGGATTCTCCCACCTGCGCAGGGTCCGGCAGGAGCAGCCCCGCGCGCGCCACCTCGCCGAACACGATCACGGCAGGGTTACTGACACCCACCGCCGCAGCGTCGGCAACCACCGCACCCAGTGTGCTGCGAGTCGTCCTCTGCCGTGGCGTGTGGCCGTTCTCCACGATCGCCATCGGGAGATTGTCGCTGATGCCGTGAGCGCGTGCAGCATCCACCACCCTCGGTAGCGCCGCTACTCCCATCAGCATCACGGTGGTCACCTGCGCGTCCGCCAACGAACGCAACGTCGTTTCAGACACCTCGCCCTGACCGTTCACGACATGTAAAGCGGATGCGGTACCTCGATGGGTGACGGGGATGCCAGCCGCCTGCGGCACGGAGATCGCGCTCGACGGGCCTGGAGTCACCTCGACCGGGATACCGGCCTGCTGGCAGGCGATGACCTCTTCACCGCCTCGTCCGTAGACGAACGGATCGCCACCCTTGAGTCGTACAACCCGCTTTCCTGCGGCGGCATGCTCGACCAGAAGCGCATTGATCTGGTCCTGCGGCACAGGATGATGGTGCGGCCGCTTGCCCACATCGATGACGAGCACGTCCGGGTCGAGCTCAGCCAGGACCTCACCGGTCGGACCGAGTCGGTCAGCGATCACGACATCGGCCTCGGCGAGCAGCCGTCTCGCGCGCACCGTCATGAGGTCAACCGGGCCTGGTCCTCCGCCGATGAGGTCCACCCGGCCGGCGCGGGCCGTGCGACGCCGCCGAAGTGGAAGCCGTCCAGATTCGAGCAGCCCTTCGATCGCGTCACGCACACCGGCGGCCCTTCGCGGATCAGCCCCTACTTCGCTGGCGACACCGATGACGACCTCCCCCGACGTCGTCTGAGCGGTCATCCTGGCGCTGCCGTGCGCACCATCTGAGGCATTGATGCAGAACACTCGACGCTGCTCACACAGCGCAGCGACCTCACGGTCGATCGCCGTGTCGCCGGTCGCCGTGTGCACGAGCCACACGTCCTGGACATCACCGACGTCGAAGCCGCGCTCCGCCCATTCGACGCCATGTTCGTGAACGAGAGCCCTCGTCTGCGGAGCAAGCTGCGGCGCCACCACCCGCACTACGGCGCCATCGGCAAGGAACCGGCCGAGGCGACGAGCGGCGACGACCCCACCGCCCACGAGTAACACCTGGCGTCCGGTCAATGACAGCCCGAGCATCGTGGTCATGTCAGCCTTCCTCGTTCGCAGTCACTGGGGTCTGAAGATAGACCTCGTCTCCGTCACGCAGTACCGGCCAGACCGCGAGATGCGCTGACGGCTTTCCTTGGCTCTCCACGCATTCTCCGGTGCGCAGATCGAACACCTGCTTATGCATTGGCGAGGCGACCGTTGGTGCATCTCCCCTGGTGCCGACGATCCCGCGCGAGATCACATGCGCGCCGCTGTACGGGTCGAAATTCGACACTGCGTGCACGCTGCCGTCACGCAGCAGGAACAACGCGACCTGCTCGCTGCCGAGGAGCGCCGCGCGTCCGCGCTCCACCTCGAGATCCTGTATCGCGCACACGCGCACCGCAGTCGCGTGATCGATCATGAGCGTCATCGGCGCACCTCCAGTGTTGTTCCCGCGATCATCACGCCGCCAAGTTCCCGCTCCTCAGCAGTCGCAGGCCGCATCTGACCCCGCGTCGCGACGTAAGCGAGCGAAGGATCCGGAGTCTCGGCGGCGTTCACGAATGATTCGAACCGCTTCAGCTTTTGCGGGTCCCGCAGGGTCGCCGCCCATTCATCCTCGTAGTTGTCGACGTGTCGGACCATGGCGGTGTCGAGGTCCGCGCAGATGCCCAGCGAGTCATCGAAGATGACCTCCTTGAGCCCGGCAAGTCCACCCTCGAGTTCCTCGCACCACGGCGCAGTGCGCTGCAATCGATCGGCGGTGCGGATGTAATACATGAAGAACCGGTCGATCGCCTGGATCAGCTGCTCGTCGGAGAGGTCGGACGCGAGCAGCTCGGCGTGCCGTGGCGTAAAACCGCCGTTGCCGCCGACGTACATGTTCCAACCCGTCTCGGTCGCGATAACTCCGACGTCCTTACCCCTCGCCTCAGCGCACTCGCGTGCGCAGCCAGAGACGCCGATCTTGAGCTTGTGCGGCGCCCTCAGCCCGCGATAGCGCAGTTCCAACCGCACGGCCATGCCCACGGAATCCAACACGCCGAAGCGGCACCAGGTCGAGCCGACGCACGATTTCACCGTGCGCAGCGACTTGCCGTAGGCCTGCCCCGACTCGAAGCCCGCGTCGACGAGGCGCTGCCAGATCAGCGGCAGCTGCTCGAGTCGCGCGCCGAACATGTCGATGCGCTGACCGCCGGTGAGCTTGGTGTACAGGCCGAAGTCCTCCGCGACTTGTCCGATCACGACCAGACCGGCCGGCGTCACCTCCCCACCCGGCATCCGCGGCACCACCGAGTATGTGCCGTCCTTCTGCATGTTGGCCATGACGTGATCGTTGGTGTCTTGCAGCGTCGCGTTCTCGCCGTCAAGGACGTGCGCGCCGACCAGGACCGACAGGATGCTGGCGAGAGCGGGCTTGCAGATATCGCAGCCTCGACCGCGACCGAAGCGCTCGACAACGGCACTGAACGTCGTCAGCTCGGCGACCCTGACCGCATCGAAAAGCTGCCGGCGAGACATGTCGAAGTGCTCGCAGAGCGCGTTCGACACGGTCTGGCCAAGCTTCGTGAGCTCCTGTCCCACGACTTTCTTGACCATGAGCACGCACGAGCCGCAGGTCGCGCCGGCCTTGGTGCACGCCTTGACCGCTGCCGCGTCCATGCAGCCCTCTTCGTGGACGGCCTGACGGATTCGACCGGCCGTGACGTTCGAGCATGAGCAGACGACCGCGGCGTCCGGCAACTCCCCGCCGGGCGCCTCCACACCGCCTTCCGGCATCAGATAAGCGACGGGATCCGCGCCGAGACGCGCGCCGACCAGCGGACGCAGCGAGCCGTATGCCGAAGCATCACCGATGAGGATGCCTCCCAGCAGCGTCTGCGCGTCATCCGACAACACCAGCTTCTTGTACACACCTGCCACGGGGTCGGCATAGACCACGTCAAGGGCGTTCGGGGTCTGAGCGAACGCATCGCCGAAGCTGGCGACGTCGACACCGGAGAGTTTGAGCTTGGCGGACTCGTCATAACCGGGGAAGGTGGCATCGCCCCCGAGCAGACGGGTCGCTGCGACCTCGGCCATCGCGTAGCCGGGGGCGACGAGACCGACGCTGCGCCCGTCGAAGTTGGCGACTTCACCGATCGCGAGGATCGCTGGGTCACTGGTGCGACAGCGATCGTCAATCAGCACGCCGCCACGGGGATGTACTTCGAGCTGGGCGTTTCTGGCGAGTTCATCGCGCGGTCGCACGCCGACGGTGAAGATCACGACGTCCGCACGCTGAAAACTGCCGTCCTGGAACTCCAACGCTGTGACAGCACCGGACTCGTCCGGGTCAAGACGCGTCGTACGCGACTCTGTGCGCACGGAGATCCCCCGCGCTTCGATCAGACGCCGCAACATGCTGCCGCCTGCCAGGTCAAGCTGTGCAGACATCAGGCGATCGGATGATTGCACCACGGTGCAGTCCACGTCGAGCCCCTGCAACGCGCCGGCGGCCTCGAGTCCCAGCAAGCCCCCGCCAATCACGGCACCCCGCAACGGGCGCCCGAGCTCACCACTGCGCTGCTGCACGAATCGGCGCAGCGCCTGAACATCGTCGAGCGTGCGATAGACGAAGCATCCGGGCAGATCCGCGCCGTCGACCGCAACGCGCGCGGCGTAGGAACCTGTGGCGAGCACCAACGTGTCGTAGGCGATCACTCCTTGATCACGAGTGACCACGGTCTGTGTGCGCCGATCAATGCGCGTCACGCGCTCGCCGGGGATCAGCGTGACCCGCTCGTCGTCGAAAACCGATCGGTCCAACACCAGGTCATCGGGCGTCGCACCGGAGAAGTAGCTGGTCAGTCCTACCCGGTCGTATGGGCCACGACCCTCGTCACCAACGACAGTGATGTGCACTCCGCCCTCAGCCCGGCTGAGCAGGCTCTCGACGAACCGGTGCGCGACCATCCCGGCGCCGACGACAAGAATCTGGGACTCGGTCACGGTCTTCTCATTCATGGCGGCTCCTGCGGTTCGGGGTTGTCCAGACACTACGAGCGCGTTGTTTCACCAACCGGGCGGCTCCCGTTACGCCCGTCGAACGTTCTCCTCACAAATCGATAACGACGTCGTGAGGGGTGAGGCCTCATCGCACATCGCTCCGCGCGTACTAGGCTGAACAGCGTCCCTTCCCCCCTCACGCGGGCTGACCGCGCAAGGAGCACATTGTGTCTGCCACCGAACCTTCGACGCCGACTCCACCGGTACCCTCACCTCCACGCATTCCGATGCCACAGCGTCCGACTGCGCCCGCAGCCGCCGCTGCACCGGTCGCGCCCGTCGCCTCAGCCGATTCCGCAAACTTCGGTCGCGTCGCTGACGACGGCACCGTCGAGGTGCAAGAGGGCGACGACTGGCGTGTCGTCGGCCAATATCCTGATGGCACCTCGGATGAGGCCCTGGCCTATTACGTCCGCAAGTTCGATGACCTCGCGTTCAAGGTGCACACGCTCGAGCAGCGCCACCAGAGCGGCGGAGCATCCGCCAACGAGCTGACCTCGCAGGCAAAGCACCTGGTCGATGAAGTGACGGGCGCCGCTGCAGTCGGAGACCTGGCTTCATTGCGTGCGCGCTTGGATGCGCTCACTGCCGCACTGGCAGAGGCGAGCGAAGCAGAAGCCCAGCAGGCCAAAGAGCTCGTTGACGCGGCAATCGCTGAGCGCACCGTTCTGGTCGAGAGCATCGAGACGATCGCTGCACGTGACCTCTCCAAGGTGCAGTGGAAGCAGGTCACCGAAGAGGTCACCGTACTCTTCGACACCTGGCAGGCCCAGCAGCAGACCGGCCCGCGCCTTCCGAAGGGCATCTCGCAGCAGCTCTGGAAGCGATTCCGCGACGCACGCTCTGTCATCGACAAGAGCCGTCGCACCTTCTACGCAGACCTTGATGAGACACACAAGTCGGCTCGCAACGAGAAGAGCCAGCTGATCGAGCGTGCAGAAGCGCTGGCATCCAAGGGTGTCGACGGCATCCCTGCCTACCGCAACCTTCTCGATGAGTGGAAGGCATCCGGCCGCGCCGGACGCAAGGCAGATGACGCACTGTGGGCCCGCTTCAAGGCCGCCGGTGACGCTCTCTACTCGGCTCGAGCCGAGCAGTCCGCCGCTGAGGAAGCCGAGTCGGCTCCGAAGATCGAGGCCAAGACGGCTCTTATCGAAGAGGCGAAGGCCGTTGCTGACGAATCCAACATCAAACAGGCTCGTGCCCTGTTGACGCGAATTCAGACCCAGTGGGATGAAATCGGACGTGTCTTCCCGCGTGACAAGGAACGCACACTCGATGACAAGCTCCGCGTTATCGAGCAGGCACTGAAGTCGCGCGAAGAGGTCGATTGGAAGCGCAACAACCCAGAGACCAAGGCGCGCGCCAACGACATGAGCCAGCAGCTTCTCGACGCGATCGAGAAGCTCGAAGCAGAGAAGGCCGCTGCGGAGAAAGCTGGCGACAAGCGGGCCGCGAAGGAAGCCGCAGACGCACTCGATGCACGCAAGGCATGGTTGAACGCCCTCGAGGGCTGAACGTTATCCACAGCCGCCCCTGGGCCGAGGACAGCACGGGCACACTGAAGGTGTGCATCCGTTGCTGTTCTACCGCCCAGGGGCTTTGCTGTCGCAGCCAGAGCTGAGCGCGGCACGCCTCGATGGTCTCCTCTTCGAGGTCGGCGACGGCTACATGTATGCGGATGTCCCTGAGGATGCGGTGGCTCGAGTAGCCTCACTCCAGTCAGTGCTCTCCCCGGGGTACGCAGCAAGCGGACCGACCGCAGCGTGGATCCACGGTGTCGGTGACGCGGCACCACTTCGTCACCATATTCAAAGAGCGACCCCGCGGCGCCAGCGCGTCACGCCGCAGCGCAATGTGATCGTTCATGAGATCCAGCTCGCGCCAAGTGATGTGCAGACGATCGCAGGGAGGCCGGTCACCACGCTCTCCCGCACGATGACTGATCTTGCCCTCCGTGCGGATCGTGACGGCGAACACGAGCGATGGATGCGCGCTCTCGCAACCGCAATGCCCGAACTGCTGCTGCCGGTGCGTGACGAGATAGCTTCACGAACGCGGATGCCGGGCAAAAGGTCAGCGGTTGCTGCTCTCGACCGCTTGTTGAACGCCCAGTGTCAGGATGTCGTCACCCGGTAAACGTCATAGACGGCGTCGATCCGCCGTACGGCGTTGAGCACGCGATCCAGATGCACCGAGTCGCCCATCTCGAACACGAACCGGCTGATGGCAAGGCGATCATCGTTGGTGTTGACCGTGGCAGAGAGAATATTCACGTGGTGCTCGCTGAGCACTCGCGTGACATCAGAGAGGAGCGCGGAACGGTCGAGAGCCTCGACTTGGATCTGCACGCGGAAGACGCTCTTCGTCGTGGGCGCCCACTCGACGTCAACAAACCGCTCCTGCTCTGCGCTGAGAGCCTTCACATTGGTGCAGTCCGACCGGTGCACCGAGACACCGCTTCCTCGCGTCACGAATCCGACGATTGAGTCCCCCGGCACTGGCGTGCAGCACTTGGCGAGCTTGACGAGAATGTCATCAGCTCCACGCACCAGAATGCCGGAGTCACCAGAGCGGGGCTCGCGCGAGGGTGCCCTGCTGGGTATATCGATGGCTCCGGTGCTGGTGTCGTTCGCCGCGATGATCGCGGTGACCTTTTCCAGCACGGACTGGGTGGAGATGTGTCCTTCACCAACCGCTGCGTATAGCGCGGAGACATCTTCGTAGCGCAGCTGATGGGCTACCTCGGTGAAAGAATCCTGGTTCATCAGACGCTGCAGCGGCAGGTTCTGCCGACGCATCGCCCTGGCGATGGATTCTTTGCCCTGTTCGATCGCCTCTTCGCGACGCTCCTTCGTGAACCAGCCACGAATCTTATTGCGTGCACGGGTGCTCTTGACGAAACTGAGCCAGTCCTGGCTCGGCCCCGAGTCCGGGTTCTTCGACGTGAAGACCTCGATCACGTCACCGCTCTTGACCTCGGTCTCCAAGGGAACGAGGCGCCCGTTGACCTTCGCACCCATCGTGCGATGCCCGATCTCGGTGTGCACGGCGTAGGCGAAGTCGACCGGAGTCGCGCCAGCCGGAAGGCCGATGACACGCCCCTTGGGCGTGAAGACGTAAACTTCCTTGGCGCCGATCTCAAAGCGCAGCGAATCGAGGAACTCACTGGGGTCTGCGGTCTCGGCCTGCCAGTCGGAGATGTGCGCGAGCCACGTCATATCCGTGTCGCTGGGCAGGGACCCCGGCTTGCCCCCGTTCATCCGCTCCTTGTACATCCAGTGCGCGGCGACGCCGAACTCGGCCTGCTGGTGCATCTCGTGCGTGCGGATCTGGATCTCCACCGTGCGACCGTTCGGCCCGATGACCGTGGTGTGCAACGACTGATACAGGTTGAACTTCGGGGTGGCGATGTAGTCCTTGAAGCGCCCCGGCAGTGGCGTCCACCTGGCATGAATCGCGCCGAGTACGGCGTAGCAGTCGCGCACCGAGTTCACCAGCACCCGAATGCCGAGGAGATCGTAGATGTCGTCGAACTCACGCCCTCGGATGACCATCTTCTGGTATACCGAATAGAGCTGCTTGGGTCGACCTGCGACCTTGCCGCGGATGCGCAAGTCGTGCAGATCTTCGTTGATCGACTCGATGACCTGCTTCAGATACTTCTCACGTTGCGGAGTGCGCTGCGCGATCAGGCTGTTGATCTCGACGTAGATCTTGGGATGCAGCACAGCGAAGGAGAGGTCCTCCAGCTCAGACTTGATCGCCTGAATACCGAGGCGATTCGCCAGGGGCGCGTAAATCTCCAGGGTCTCCCTGGCCTTCTTCTCCGCCTTCTCAGGTGGAACGAAACCCCAGGTGCGCGCATTGTGCAGACGGTCAGCGAGCTTGATCAGCAGCACGCGGAGGTCCTTGGACATCGCGACGATCATCTTGCGGACAGTCTCTGCCTGAGCGCTTTCGCCGTACTTGACCTTGTCGAGCTTCGTGACCCCGTCAACGAGCATGGCGACCTCGTCGCCGAATGTCTCCGTCAGCTCGGACAGTGCATAGCCGGTGTCCTCGACGGTGTCGTGCAAAAGCGCCGCAGCGATCGCGCGGGGCCCGAGCCCCATTTCGGCAAGGATCTGCGCAACGGCGAGCGGGTGCGTGATGTACGGTTCGCCGCTCTGGCGCTTCTGACCCTCGTGCTTTTCCTTCGCAACGCTGTATGCGCGTTCGATGATGGCGAGATCACCCTTGGGGTGGTTCACCCGCACCGAGCGGATCAGATTATCGAGGTCGTTGATCCGGGGCGCGCGAGAGAAGATGCGGGGTACGAGCCTTCTCAAGCTCGAGCCCTGCGACGACGTATTCGCCTCCGCCATCACTTCACCTCCGGGTCAGAACATTCTACGCGGGCCGGCTATGGCCGGCCCGCGTAGCGAACGAGATCAGGCGTCTGCGGTTGCGCGCGTGCGCAACTCGAGAACGCGCTTGTCTCGCTCGATGATGTTCGGCTCCTTCTCGCGGAACAGCGAGTACAACGGCGCAGCCACGAACAGTGTGGAGTAGGTCGCCACGATGATGCCGACGAAGATCGACAGCGAGATGTCTGTGAGGGTCTCGGCCCCCAACCAGAACGCGCCGATGAACAGGATCGCGCCGACCGGCAATGCCGCGACGATCGAGGTGTTGATCGAACGAATCAGGGTCTGGTTCACGGCAAGGTTCACTGACTCACCGAAGGTACGAGATGAGTTCTCGCCGTCTTCGATGGTGTTCTCTCTGATCTTGTCGAACACCACAGTGGTGTCATACAGCGAGTACGACAGAATCGTCAGGAAGCCGATCACCGCAGCAGGTGAGATCTCAAATCCGGCAAGCGCATACACGCCGACCGTGATCACGAGAACGTCCAACAGACCGATGATCGCAGCGGCAGACATCTTCCAGGTGCGGAAGTAGATCGCGAGGATCAAGAACGTCAGCGCGAGGAAGATCGCGAGGCCCCATAGCGACTGGCGGGTGACATTCGCGCCCCAGGCCGGGCCGATGTACGACGATGTGACCTCTTGCGGGTCGACCTCGAACGCCTCGGCCAGAGCATTTCCGACCGCAAGCGTCTCGCTCTGGGTCATCTGGTCGGTCTGCACACGCACGTCGGTTTCACCGACGATCGCCACCTTGGTGGCGGCATCTGGAACGATCGATTGCACCGCGTCGGTGGCAGTCTGCTGATCAGTCGATGCCGGGGCGACGACCGTGAACTGCGAGCCCCCGGTGAACTCGATCGAGAACTGCACCGGACGCAGGAACGGCACAAGCGCCGAACCTGCGACCAGGATGATCGCGATGATGAACCACAGGCGTCGCCTGCCAACGAACGGGAAAGAAGTCTTACCCGTGTAGAGGTTGTTGCCGAACTCATTCATAGAGGCCATCAGCGCTCTCCCTCGCTTCCGGCGTCGGTCTTTTTACTGCCCACGAGGGCATCTGCGCGCTTACGCTCGGCAATCGTCTGGCGGCGTTCCGCTTCTGCACGTGATCGGCTGGTCTTCGCGGCACGGCCGCCCTTGCCAGGCTCGACCTGACGGTACTGCGTGCGGGTGTGATAAACCGCTCCGAGCGCATCGGGGTCAAGACCGGACAGCTTGTGGCCATTACCGAAGAACTTCGTACGTGCCAGGATCTGCATCACCGGGTGCGTGAAGATCACGAAGATGAACACGTCGATGATCGTCGTGAGTCCCAGGGTGAAGGCAAAGCCCTTCACTGTGGAGTCCGCAAGGATGTACAGCACGACGGCAGCGAGGATGTTGATCGACTTGGAGATGTAGATCGTGCGCTTGGCGCGACCCCAACCGTCTTCCACCGCGTTCGTGATGGATTTACCGTCGCGCAGCTCATCTCGTATTCGTTCGAAATAGACGATGAACGAGTCGGCGACGAAACCGATCGACACGATCAGACCTGCGACACCGGCGAGCGAAAGGCGGAAGCCGAGTCGCCAGGCCAGGATGCAGACGATGATGTAGGTCAGTACGCCCATGACCGCGATGGATGCGATGATCACGGCGCCGAGTGCACGGTAGCTGAGCAGCGAGTACACGGCTACCAGCGCGAGGCCGATGAGTCCTGCGATCAGGCCGATCATCAGCTGCTGGGTTCCGAGTGTCGCCGAGATGCTCGCAGAGCTCTCGGTCGTGAAGCTCAGCGGCAGCGCGCCGTACTTGAGCTGGTCCGCGAGTGCCTCCGCTGACTCCTGTGTGAAAGAACCGGAGATGCTGGGCTTGCCGTTGAGGATAACGCCGTTCATCTGCGGTGCAGAGATCACTGAGCCATCCAGCACGAACGCGAACTGGTCACGCGGGCTGAGGCCTGCGAGCTTGTTCTGGTACAGGCGCTGGCTGATCTTGCCGAAGACCTCAGTGCCGTGGCTGTCGAGCGTCAGCTGTACCGTCCAGGCACCGTTGGTCTGGTCCCGACCACTGCTCGCGTCATCGATCGAGTCTCCGGTCAGCTCTGTCGGGCCAAGGATGTACTTGACCGAGTTGAGAGGGTCACAGGTAATCAGGGGCTCATCGGCTGGCGCGTTCGCCGCGTCGTTCTCGGGATTCGAGCAGTCATAGGCGAGGAACTCTGCCTGAAGTTTCTCCGTGACCCAGGCCAGATCGCTGCCGTCGGTCGGCTCCGGTGTCGGAATGGCATTGGCGGCCGGGTCCGGGGTCGGATACGGCGTCGAAGTGCCATCTTCGCCGACGAAGTCGGTGGCAGGGCTCCCGACGAAGATCACCGTGCGGAACTCGAGCTGTGCGCTCGCCTCGATACGTGCGCGGGTCTCTTCATCAGCGATCCCAGGAATCTGGACGACGATGTTTCGTCCACCCTCGGTGGTGATGTCGGACTCGGCCACGCCTGCAGCGTCTACACGCTGGCGAATGATCGCGGCGGCCTGAGCAAGCTGTTCCTGCGTGGGGTCGGCGCCATCCTCCGTGACCGCGCTGAGCACGATCTGGGTGCCGCCCTGGAGGTCGAGTGCGAGTTCAGGCGACCATGAGCTCTTCCCGAGCCCCACGCCAACCGCATTGATGCCGAACAGCGCAGCCGTCACGATGACGAGGCTGAGAAGAACCTTCCAGGCATGACGAACTGGAGAAGAAGAAGCCACGTATGTTCAGCTTTCTACGATGCCGGGTGGGCAGAGGGGGTTACTTGCCGTCGGAGTCGCGATCCAGACGGGCGCGGGTCTCCTCGGGCGTCTCGACATTGAGGTCAGCCTCGACTGCGTCATCCGCATCCGCGATTTCTTCGACGGCGTCGATCTCCTCGATGGCGTCGTTCTCCTCGATGACGTCCTTCGGCTCCACGATGCGCAGAATCGCCTGGCTGTGCACTTCGATGATGGTGCCGGGTGCGATCTCGACGAGCGCAGGCGAATCGAGGTCTTCGGGGTCGTAGGCGACGATCGTGCCGTACAGGCCACCCTGCAGCAGCACCTTGACACCGGGGACGGTCTTGGTGGCCTTCTCCTCCTGCTCGGCCTTCTGAGCCTTCTGACGCTTACGCGTGTTGAAGAACATGAAGACGAGGAGAACAGCCAGTAGGCCGAAAAGGACGATTTCCATCAGGCAGTGCCTTTCAAAGTGCGCACGCCAACGATGGACGCGCAGAGGATTCGGGGGGAAGTCTTCAGTGATTATAGGTCATTGAGCAATGCGGCAGTCTCGGGATGCTGGAGCCCGAGGTGTTGATACGCCTCAGGCATCGCGACACGCCCGCGCGGCGTTCGTCCGAGGAACCCGATGCGCACGAGGAAAGGCTCGACCACGCTCTCGACCGTCTCCGCTTCCTCGCCGACTGCTACGGCCAGAGTGCTGAGTCCCACTGGCCCACCACGGAAGCGTCGGACCAACGTCTCCAGAACGGCGCGGTCGAGCCGGTCAAGGCCGATTGGATCGACGTCATAGAGCTCAAGAGCCGCGTTGACATCTGAAATCGTTGCAGAGCCATGCTCACCATGCACGAGAGCGTAATCACGCACACGTCGAAGAAGCCGGTTCGCGATACGCGGGGTTCCTCTGGACCGTCGAGCAATCTCATTCAGTGCATCGGGTGGCATGCCGACACCGAGAACATTCGAGGAACGTTCGATGACTTTCTCAAGATCACTGTCGTCATAGAACTCAAGATGGCCAGTGAACCCGAATCGGTCGCGCAGCGGATTGGGCAGCAACCCGGAACGGGTGGTCGCGCCGACGAGAGTGAACGGTGCGAGATCGAGCGGGATGCTGGTGGCGCCCGCACCCTTGCCGACCATGATGTCGATGCGGAAGTCTTCCATCGCGAGATAGAGCATCTCTTCTGCCGAGCGGGCCATGCGGTGAATCTCATCGATGAAGAGCACTTCACCCGGAACGAGGCTCGACAGCAGCGCTGCCAGATCACCGGCGTGCTGGATTGCTGGCCCGCTGGAGAGTCGCAGCGGACGCTCGCTCTCGTAGGCCACGATCATTGCAAGCGTCGTCTTGCCGAGGCCAGGAGGGCCGGCGAGCAGGATGTGATCCGGCGGGCGATTCTGGATGCGTGCCGCATCGAGCAGCAGCTGCAGCTGACCGCGCACCTTTGGCTGTCCGACGAACTCACCAAGACTGCCAGGGCGAAGTGCGCCTTCGATTGCGAGTTCTACCTCGTCAATCGGTTCCGAAGCGTCTTTACCGTCAGAGACGCGACCATCAGACACGCGAAGCTCCAGCCTTGGCGGGGCCGAGCGCCGCGAGTGCGTGCCGCAGCAGCGCGGAGACCGAATCACGATCAGCAGCGCTAGCTGCCTCCGCCGTCTCGCTGGCCGCTTCGAGGGCGACTTTCTCTGACCAGCCGAGACCGACCAATGCCGTCGCGAGCTGCGCGACGACGTCGCCTGCACCGGAAGGGCGGGCAGCAGTGCTGGCAACCGGCCGCTGCAACTTGCCGGCGAGCTGTACGACGATCAGCTTCGCTGTCTTCGGGCCGATGCCGGAAACACGACGGAAGGGAGCGTCATCATCGTCAGCAACGGCTGTGGCGATCTGATCGACAGTGAGGTGCCCGAGCACTCCCAGCGCGGATTTCGGGCCGACGCCGGTCACGCTCAGCAGCAGCGAGAAGACCTCGAGTTGCACGGATTCGGCGAAGCCGAACAGGGTGAGCGCGTCTTCACGGACGATGAGACTGGTGTGCAGTCGCAACTGCTCGCCCGCTCGCGCGGTGTGTGCAACATCGCCAGGGACGAACACGAAGAATCCGACGCCCCCGACTTCGATCACGACATGATCGGCGCCGACGGAGAGCACGGTCCCGTGCAGTGAGGAGATCATCCTCTCAGCCTACGAGCCCGATCGTATGTATGTTCGAGCGACACGCTCAGCATCGGCCCACGCGCGTTGTGCGGGCGTCAGCGTTTCCTTGGTACCCGGAGATGCACCGCCACGCCGCCACGCGTGACACAGCGCGATCGCCAAAGCATCCGCGGCGTCGGCAGGCTGCGGGGGCGCATCAAGGCGCAGGATGCGTGCGATCATCGCCTGCACCTGCTTCTTGTCGGCCGAGCCGTAGCCGGTAACGGCAGCTTTCACCTCGCTGGGCGTGTGCGTCGCGGCCGGTAGGCCTGCTTCTGCGGCGATCAGCAACGCGACACCGCTTGCCTGAGCCGTGCCCATGACGGTATGGCTGTTGTGCTGTGCGAAAACACGCTCGACAGCCACGGCGTCCGGTTGGTGTTCTTCGAGGACTGCGCGGATGCCGGCGGCCACGGCCGCGAGGCGTTCGCCGATGGGAGCATCAGGAGGCGTATGGATCACACCGACGTGCACGAGAGTTCCCCGCCTGGCGCGATCGACGTCGACGACACCGACACCGCACCGGGTGAGTCCGGGGTCGATGCCCAGCACGCGCAAAGAGGAAGCCGCCACTCCCCCAGGCTAAGCGCCAGGAGAGTGACGGCGGAGGCGGCGCGCCTTACTCGTCTGACTCGTCGCTCTCAAGCTCAGCGTGCACCTCTGCTGTGAGGTCGAAGTTGCTGTAGATATTCTGAACGTCTTCGCTCTCCTCGAGGGCATCGATGAGGCGGAAGATCTTGCGTGCAGTATCGGCGTCGACCTCCACCTTCACATTCGGCACGAACTCGATATCGGCAGATTCGTACTCGATGCCTGCGTCGACCAGCGCGGAGCGAACCGCAACCAGGTCGGCGGGCTCGGTGGTGACTTCGAAGCCGTCGGCGTGAGGTTCGATCTCCTCGGCACCTGCCTCCAAAGCAGCCATCATGACATCATCCTCAGAGGTGCCATCGCCACTCACCACGATGATGCCCTTGCGCGTGAAGTTGTACGCCACGCTGCCGGGGTCGGCGAGGTTGCCACCGTTGCGGCTGAGAGTGGTGCGCACCTCGGCCGCGGCACGGTTCTTGTTGTCGGTTAGACACTCGATCATGAGTGCGACACCGTTCGGACCGTAGCCCTCGTACATGATTGAGGTGTACTCGACGGCCTGGCCACCGATGCCAGCGCCGCGCTTCACCGCGCGGTCGATGTTGTCCTTGGGGACCGACATCTTCTTGGCCTTGAGAACGGCATCGAACAGCGTCGGGTTGCCTTGCATGTCGGCGCCGCCCAGCTTCGCCGCCACTTCAATGTTCTTGATGAGCTTGGCCCACGACTTCGCGCGCCTGGAGTCGATGACGGCCTTCTTGTGCTTCGTCGTCGCCCACTTGGAATGCCCGGACATATATCTCCGCTCGTGTTTCCGCCCTGCTGCCATCGCAGGGCGTCATCCAGTCTAACTAACCGGGTCCCCGCTGCGTAGCCTGACAGGTCGCACGCGACGAGACCTGGCGCCAGGAGCCTGACGGGTGTAGTCCTGACTCATGGACGACAGCGGCATCGACGACACTGCCCTCGCACTCGAAGCGGCTCATCGCGCGGCATCAGCATTTCTCGGATCTGTCAACGAGCGACCAGTGTGGCCACGCGCGAACCTCGACGACATGCTCGCCGCCTTCGGCGGGCCGCTCGCAGCGGACGGCATCGCTCCGGCCTCGGTGATCGAGGAGATCGCAGAGCGTGCCGACCCCGGGCTCGTCGCGATCCCCGGCGGCCGCTTCTTCGGCTTTGTGATCGGGTCCACGCATCCCGCCGCCCTGGCCGCTGACTGGCTCGTGTCAGCGTGGGACCAGAACTCGGGCTCCTCCACGCTGACTCCCGCCACCGTCGCGATGGAACGCGTCGCCGGTCAGTGGATGCTCGAGCTGTTTGGCCTTCCCGCATCCGCCAGCGTTGGCTTCGTAACTGGCGGACAGATCGCGAACTTCACGTGTCTCGCCTCGGCCCGCCAGTCGGTGCTGGCACGCGAGGGATGGGATGTCTCCGAGAGTGGTCTCCGCGGTGCGCCTGCGCTGCGCTTCGTCGTCGGCGCTGACAGGCATGGCTCGATCGATCGTGCGGCGCGCTTTCTCGGGATCGGGCGGACAGAGCTGACGGTCGTCGATTCCGACGATCAGGGGCGGATGCGGGCCGAGGCTCTGGAGCAGGCGCTCGCTGCCGCGGACGGTCCGCTGATCGTCTGTCTCCAGGCAGGCGAGGTGCACACCGGTGCGTTCGACGACTTCCGCGAGCTGATCCCAATCGCGAAACGACATGGGGCCTGGGTGCATGTCGACGGTGCGTTCGGCCTCTGGGCTGCTGCGTCCGGAGCGCTGCGTCATCTCACAGCAGGGATGGAGCAGGCGGATTCCTGGGCGACGGATGCACACAAGACGCTGAATGTGCCCTACGACTGCGGCATGGCGATCGTTCGTGATCCGGCAGACTCGATCGCGGCATTCCGGACCGGCGGCGACTATCTCATTTACTCCGGTCTCGACCCGTGGGACGTCACGCCTGAGCTCTCCCGACGCGGGCGCGGCGTACCCGCGTGGGCAGCGATGCGGAGCTTGGGCACGTCGGGCATCGCTGCCTTGATCGACCGTCTGCATGAGAACGCCGTCGCCATGGCCACCGGCCTCTCGTCGATCGACGAGATCGAGGTCGTCAACGACGTGGACTACACCCAGGTTATGTTCCGCGCCGGATCAGATGCCGAGACGCGCTCCCTCGGCGAGGCGATCCTCGCGGATGGCACCGCGGCGATGACCGGTGCCGTGTGGCGAGGGCGAGCGGCGATTCGCTGCTCGATGTCGTCCTGGTTGACGAGCGACGAAGACGTCGAGCGCACGGTTGCGGCGGTCCGCCGACTGGTTTCGCGGTAGACGGTCGTGCGATGAACGCAGGCGCCGACCGGCTGCGCCCGGACTGGACGACGCTTCCGGTGCTCCTGCGCGCGCGCATCCTCGCCGCCATCGGCGGTGAATTCGTCGGCGATGCCCGCGCTCATGGCGGATTCAGCGCCGGTTACGCCGGCGTCGTGACGACGACCTCCGGACGCGCCTTCGTGAAGGCGTGCGCCGCCGATTGGCACCCTGATTCGCTCCGTTTTCTCCGTGACGAGATCACGAGCATGGCGGTGCTGCCCTCCGCGATCTTGCCGCGGGTGCGCGCGGTCGTCGACGACGAGACGGGAGCCGCTCTGGTGCTCGAGGTGATTGAAGGCCGGCATCCAGGAAGTCCGTGGCGTTCGGATGATCTGCACGCGATAGCGAGAAGTCTGCGACACCTCGCAACGAGTGCCGCGCCCAGCACGATGACACGCACCGAGCACCGCTCTGTGCCCGGATTCACTCGTTGGCAAGAGATCTCTGAAGACGATCGAATTCTCGGCGGTCTCCCCGCACGGCTGCAGGAACGGATGCCGGAACTGCACGACCTCGAGCGCCGCTTCCCCGCCGCAGTCAGTGGCGACGCGATCGTGCACAACGACGTACGAGCAGACAACATCATGATCACGGATGGACGCGCACAGCTGCTGGCCTGGCCGCATGCGCGGCGAGGGGCGGCATGGATCGACCTGCCTTTACTGCTGCCCAGCATCGAAGCGACCGCCGGCCCGTCGTGCGAGGACGCCTGGTCGATCTTCGAGGAGCACGGTGCCCCTGCATCGGAGGCGATGCTTCCCGTGATCTCCGGCTTCGCGTCATTCCTCTGGTTCAGTCAGGCGCAGCCCGAGATCCCCCAGCTGCCGGGATTGCGCGCTTTCCAACGCTCGCAAGCAGTACCGGCGCTGCGCTGGCTCGACAGGCTGGTCTGAAGCCGAGATCAGCGGCGCGCGCCGACCCGGTCGAGGAACCGTTCGTGGAAACGCTTCTCGCCCGTGATCTCGGGGTGGAAACTGAGGCCGAGCAGGTTCCCCTGTTCGACGGCGACGACACGTCCATCCGGCAACGCGGCGAGGACCACTGCAGCCGATCCGACGGTTTCGACGACCGGACCGCGGATGAAGGCGGCCTTCACCGGTCGAGCACCGAGCACCGGAACATCGAGCTCCGCCTCGAACGATTCGACCTGCCGGCCGAAGGCGTTGCGGCGCACGACCACGTCGAGCCCGCCGAACGACTCCTGACCGTCGATCGCGTCCACGATCGAGTCCGCGAGCATGATAAGCCCGGCGCACGTACCGAGGACAGGCATTCCGCCGGCGATCGCGTCGCGGACGGGCGCCTGCATCCCGAAAATCCGCGACAGCTTGTCGATGACGCTGGACTCCCCACCGGGGATTACCAGCCCGTCGACGGCTGCGAGCTCGCCAGGGCGCCGGACGAGCGAGACGTCGGCACCAAGTTCCGCGAGCAGGGCGGCATGCTCGCGCACGTCGCCCTGCAGCGCGAGGACGCCGACCCGGGGCTTACCAGCCACGCTCTGCGAGGCGGTGCGGCGCGGGCAGGTCGCTGACGTTGATCCCAACCATCGCTTCGCCCAGGCCACGAGACACCTCAGCGACGACCTTGGCATCGTCATAGAAGGTCGTCGCCTTCACGATTGCCGCGGCACGCTCGGCAGGGTTTCCGGATTTGAAGATGCCAGAGCCGACGAAGACGCCGTCGGCACCGAGCTGCATCATCATGGCGGCGTCTGCGGGGGTCGCGACTCCACCGGCGACGAAGAGGACCACAGGCAGCTTGCCCGTCTCCGCGATCTCGGCGACCAGCTCGTATGGCGCCTGCAGCTCTTTGGCCGCGACGTAGAGTTCGTCCTTCGTCTTCGAACGCAGCACGTTGATCTCGCTGGTGATCGTGCGAATGTGCTTCGTCGCCTCAGACACATCCCCCGTGCCCGCCTCGCCCTTGGAACGGATCATCGCCGCGCCCTCGTTGATGCGGCGCAGCGCCTCGCCGAGGTTGGTGGCACCACAGACGAATGGGACGGTGTAGCCCCACTTGTCGATGTGGTTCACATAGTCGGCAGGTGAAAGCACTTCGGACTCGTCGATGTAGTCGACGCCGAGCTCCTGGAGAATCTGCGCCTCGACGAAGTGGCCGATGCGGGCTTTCGCCATCACCGGGATCGAGACCGTCGCGATGATGCTGTCGATCATGTCAGGGTCACTCATTCGCGAGACGCCACCCTGAGCGCGGATGTCTGCCGGCACCCGCTCCAGCGCCATGACTGCGACGGCACCGGCATCCTCAGCGATCTTGGCCTGCTCCGCCGTGACCACGTCCATGATGACGCCGCCCTTCAGCATCTCGGCGAGGCCGCGCTTGACGCGCGCCGATCCGGTGGAGGAATTCTGGTCTGCAGCCATGAGCTGGTCCTTTCGGGTATCCAAACATCAACATTGATCTATGCCAAAAGATAGCACCATGTTGGCAGCCCCTAGACTCGGATGTCGAGGGGTGACATGAACGACGAGATCACTGGCACGACGGCCGCCGATATTGCGATGAGCGTGCGTGAGCTACGCGAGCGCGGCGTCTTGCGCCCCGGTACCGTTCTGCCGCCTGTCCGCGAGCTCGCAACACGTCTCGGCGTCAACCGCAACACCACGGTCGCCGCCTACCGCCAACTCGCGCAGGCGGGTCTCGTGGTCAGCCGAGGGCGGGCAGGCACCATGCTCGTCGAACACGACACGGTCGCCCAGGAGGGCTATGCCGCCGACACTGTTCTGCGCGATGTCGGCACCGGGAACCCCGATCCACGCCTCATCCCCGACCCGACCCCTGTGCTGGCGAGCGTGACTGGTCGCCCCGTGCTCTATGGCGAGCCCGTCATCGATCCGGCGCTCGATGCTTGGGCACGCGCGTGGGTCTCCCCTGATCTGCAGTCGGCGGATTTCCGTATCACTATCACCAGCGGTGCGGTGGATGCGGTAGAACGACTGCTCGCGCAGGCGCTGACCCGCGACGACGCGGTAGCTCTTGAGGATCCGTGTTTCCTTGCCAGCATCCACACTGTGCGTCTCGGTGGCTATCGGGCGGTTCCCGTTCCCGTCGATGATGAGGGGATGACGGTCGAAGGTCTGCGCGCAGCGCTGGATGCAGGAGTCCGGGCCGTGATCTGTACGCCTCGGGCGCAGAATCCGACGGGTGCGAGTCTCTCCCCCGAACGGGCTGTCGCATTGCGCGCCGTGCTGGCGGAGCATCCGTACGTCTTGATCATCGAAGATGATCACTTCTCAATGCTGTCCGCACAGCCATACGAGAGCCTGATCGGCCCGGAGCACAAGAGATTTGCGCTGCTGCGTTCAGTGTCGAAGTTCCTCGGCCCTGACATGTGTCTTGCCGTTGCGGCCACCGACACCGAGACCGCCGAACGCCTCGCGATGCGATTGAGCCCAGGGACGACCTGGGTGAGCCATCTGCTGCAGCGCCTGGCGTTGGGCTTGCTGAGCGACAGCGAGGTTCGCGCCTCGATTCGCGCCGCGGGCGGGCACTACGCCGAACGCAATGCCGACTTCGCCGGGCGGCTCAGGGCGCACGGGATCAGCACCCACTACGCCGACGGCATGAATCTCTGGGTCGAACTCCCGATCCACGCGCAGACAGTGTCGGAGCGTCTCATGCGGCGCGGCTGGTTGGTGCGCACCGGCGACGGATTCTCGCTGTCGGATCGGGATACGCCATCGCGCCACCTGAGGCTCACCGTGCACGATCTCTCGCCCGAGGATGCCGAGCAGCTGGTCACGGATATCGCGGCGGCGGTGCGGTGATGTGCACGAGCGCAGCCCGCAGCAGTGAGAAGATCGAGGGATGAAGATCCTCTCGATCCAGTCAGCTGTCGCCTACGGCCACGTGGGCAACTCCGCCGCTGTCTTTCCGCTCCAGCGCATCGGCGTCGATGTGATTCCCGTCAACACGGTGAACTTCTCCAACCACACCGGCTACGGGTCGTGGCGCGGGCCCCTGATCCCTCCCGCCGATGTGGCGGATGTCATCACCGGCATCGAAGAACGCGGCATGTTCGGCGAAGTGGATGCGATTCTCTCCGGCTATCAGGGCGGCGAGGGCATCGGTGATGTGATCATCGACGCCGTCGCGCGGGTCAAGGCGGCAAACCCGAAGGCACTGTATGCGTGCGATCCGGTGATGGGCAATGCGAAATCCGGATGCTTTGTCGCGCCGGCGATTCCTCTGCTGCTGCGCGAGCGCGTTGTCCCAGTGGCCGACATCATCACGCCGAACCAGTTCGAGCTCGGATTCCTCACCGGCACCGAACCCGACACCCTCGAATCAACACTCGCCTCAGTTGATGTGGCACGCGCGATGGGGCCGTCAACGGTGCTCGTTACGAGCGTGGAGCGCCCCGACCGCGAAGCGGGCACGATCGAGATGCTCGCAGCTGACGATGACGGTGCGTGGATCGTACAGACTCCGTACCTGCCGATGAAAGCCAACGGCTCAGGCGACGTCACCGCAGCTCTGTTCACCGCACACTACGTCGAGACGGGCAGCGCGAAGATTGCGCTCGAGCGCACGGCATCGAGCGTATTCGATTTGCTGCAGCTGACGCTGGATTCTGGAGACCGTGAGCTGAAGCTCATCGAGGCGCAGGAATCATACGCGCACCCGAAGTTGCAGTTCACAGCCCGGCAGGTTCGCTAGGCCCGATCTAGCTGACGGCAGGCGCTGGCCAGGCATTCGCGACGGCCTCACGCACTTCTCCGAGCAGCTGCGGCAGCGCCTTCGTCTTGGCGATGATCGGGAAGAAGTTCGCATCCGACTGCCAGCGCGGCACAATGTGCTGGTGCAGATGCCCGTCGACGCCTGCTCCGGCAACTGCACCCTGGTTCATGCCCAAGTTGAAACCGTCGCAGTTCGAGACTTCTCGGAGCACACGCATCCCGATCTGAGTGAGCTCGCCGATCTCGGCGACCTCCTGCGGCGTCGCCTGGTCGTAGGTCGCGATGTGGCGATACGGGCAGACAAGCAGGTGGCCCGAGTTGTACGGGAACAGGTTCAGCAGCACGTACGCGGTCTCGCCGCGCGCGACGATGAGGCGTTCCGCATCTGGGTGCTTCGGCGCCTCACAGAACGGGCACTCCTCACGCAGCGGCTCGGGCCCCGCCTGGATGTACGCCATCCGGTGCGGAGTCCACAGTCGCTGGAAGTCGTCAGGGACACCGGCAAGATGCGCGGCATCCTCGACAGCATCCCCGTCGGTCACGCCAGATCCTCCGCAGTGTGCACGAGTGCGTGCGAATCGATCGCCGCTCGAATGCGAGCCACGGCATCCGCGATGGGAACGCCGTTCTGCTGGGTGCCATCACGGAAGCGGAACGAGACGGTACCGGCTTCTTGATCCTTCTCTCCAGCGATGAGGATCAACGGCACCTTCGAGGTGGTGTGGTTGCGGATCTTCTTCTGCATGCGATCGTCAGAGTGGTCGACCTCAGCGCGTACGTCGCCGGAACGCAGTTGCGCGATGACGCCGTTCAGGTAATCGCCATACTGTTCTGCGACGGGCACGCCGACCACCTGCATCGGGGCGAGCCACACGGGGAAGTCGCCGGCGTAGTGCTCGAGCAGGATCGCGAAGAACCGTTCGACTGAACCCAGCAGCGCGCGGTGAATCATGACGGGCCGGTGCCTCTGCCCGTCAGAGCCGGTGTACTCGAGCTCGAAGCGCTCAGGCTGGTTGAAGTCGAGCTGAATGGTCGACATCTGCCAGGTACGGCCAATGGCGTCGCGCGCCTGCACCGAGATCTTTGGGCCGTAGAAAGCAGCGCCACCCGGGTCGGAGACAAGCTCGAGTCCGGATGCCACAGCGACCTCACGCAGCGACTCAATGGCGCTGGTCCATTGCTCTGGATCGCCGAGGAACTTCGGATTGCCCTCTTCATTTGTGGACAGCTCGAGGTAGAAGTCGTTCAGACCGTAATCGCGCAGCAGATCGAGCACAAGATTGAGGTTCGTGGTGAGCTCTTCTTGTACCTGATCCTGGGCGACGTAGATGTGCGCGTCATCCTGGGTGAGACCACGCACTCGAGTGAGTCCGGACAGCGTGCCGCTCTTCTCGTAGCGGTACACGGTCCCGAACTCAGCGAGGCGCAACGGAAGCTCGCGGTAGGAGCGACCACGGGAGCGGTAAATGAGGTTGTGGAACGGGCAGTTCATGGGCTTCAGGTAGTAGTCCTGGCCCTGCTTCGTGATGTTGCCGTCCTCGTCGGTGACCTCGTCGAGGTGCATCGGCGGGAACATGCCGTCCGCGTAGGTCTGCAGGTGACCGGAAGTCTCGAACAGATCCTTCTTGGTGATGTGCGGGCTGTTGACGACGTCGTAGCCGTTGCGCAGCAGGTGGCGACGGAGGTTCTCTTCGATCTCGTAGCGGATGATGCCGCCCTTGGGATGGAAGACGGCAAGGCCAGAACCGATTTCGTCCGGGAAGGAGAAGAGGTCCATCTCGACACCGAGCTTGCGGTGATCGCGACGCTCGGCCTCTGCGATGCGGTCCTTGTACTCGCGCAGTTCGTCCTTGGTCGGCCAGGCCGTTCCATAGATGCGCTGCAACTGCGGGTTCTTCTCGCTGCCGCGCCAGTAGGCCGCGGCGATGCGGGTGAGATCCCAGCCGTTGCCGATCATGCGAGTGCTCGGCAGGTGCGGTCCTCGGCAGAGATCCTTCCAGATGACCTCGCCGTCCTTGCTGACGTTGTCGTAGATCGTCAGCTCGCCGGCGCCGACCTCGACGGATGCACCTTCGGCGGCTTCGCTGTTGCTGCCCTTGAGTCCGATCAGCTCCAGCTTGAACGGTTCATCGGCAAGCTCTGCCCGTGCCTCGTCATCGGTGACGACACGGCGGGTGAAGCGCTGCCCCTCGCGGATGATGCGCTGCATCTCCTTCGAGATCGCTTTGACGTCTTCCGGCGTGAATGGAGTGTCGACGCCGAAGTCGTAATAGAAGCCGTCAGTGATCGGCGGGCCGATACCGAGGTTCGCTTGTGGGTTGATCCGCTGCACCGCCTGGGCGAGCACGTGTGCCGTGGAGTGACGCAGAATCGCCAGTCCGTCTTCGCTGTCAATCGTGACCGGTTCGACGTCGTCGGTCTCAGTCACAGTGACTGCGAGATCCTTCAGCTCGCCATTGACGCGCATGGCGACAACGGATCGATCAGAGAACAGGGCGAAGCCGTCATTCGGCTGGGCATTTTCAGGCACAGATCACTCCATAAGGTCGTTCCCCAGATTACCCGCCTTGAATGGGCCCCGTTAACGAAAAGTGCTCCCGAAGGGTGGAAGCCCCCGGGAGCGGCGAACACGTTCGTCTAGAAGGGACGACGCGTGAACTCCTCAATCATCTCACATCTCGGCGCGACTCGGCGCCGTCAGATTCCTTTGATCCAGGTGACATCGGGTTAGCCTCGTTCCCATGGGACTGTTCAGAAACGACCCGCAACGGGTGCAATTGCAGATGCCAGAGGTTGAACTGAAGGCGTCCCGCGCGCCGTGGAGTCTTTGGGCTGACGGCTTTGGACGTCTCGGCATCCGCTCAGTTCAGATCATCGTTGTCGTCGCCGTCGCGGCCGCGATCATCTTCGCCATCCAACAGATCACCCTCGTCGCAATCCCCGTCATGATCGCGCTGATCCTCGCCTGCGCGTTCAACCCGGTAATGAATTGGCTGCGACGGCGCGGAGTTCCGTCGCTGCTGGCGACCATGATGACACTTCTCGGGATCGTCATAATCCTCAGCGCGCTCGGCTGGTTGATCGTGTGGGCCGTTCGCGATCAGTGGGATGATCTGTACTCCCAGGCGGAGGAAGGCGTCCAGCATCTGATCACTTGGGGCAAGACGTTGCCGTTCGACTTCCTCAAACCCGAGCAGATCGATGAGTGGATCAACACCCTCACCGACTTCGTCACAAGTGCACAGTTCGGATCCGGAGCGATCGCCGGCGTCGGCGCCGTCGCCAGCTTCGTCACCGGAGCGGTTCTCATGGTGACGATCCTGTTCTTCTTCCTCAAGGACGGACCGCAGATGTGGGAGTTCCTGCTGCGCCCGTTTCACGGTCAGAACTACCAGCGGGCACGCCGAATCGGCGACAAAACCGTGAGCACCCTTGGCTCCTATGTGCGCGGCACCGCGACGGTCGCGGCCGTCGACGCCATCGGCATCCTGATCGGTCTGCTCATCTTGCAGGTGCCGCTCGCGCTGCCGCTTGCCGTTCTGGTCTTCCTCCTCGCCTTCATCCCCATCGTCGGCGCCACCGTCGCAGGAATCCTCGCGGCCCTGGTGGCATTGGTCGCCAACGGCTGGGTGAACGCGCTCGTCGTCGTCGGAGTCGTCGTGCTCGTCAACCAGCTCGAAGGCAACTTCCTGCAGCCCGTCTTGATGGGAAGATCCATGAAGTTGCATGCCTTCGTCATCCTGGTCGCCTTGACCGTCGGAACAGTGCTCGGAGGAATTGTGGGCGCAGTGCTCGCCGTTCCGATCACCGCCGCATTGTGGGGCGTCATCCAGGTCTGGGACGGCCCACACACGCCCGTACGCTGGGCGCGCGAAAAGCGTGCTGTCGCCGACTGATCACTGAATTCGCACGTGCCCTACGGTTGCAACCCGGCAATCGCTGGTTTGAAGCCGAGCCGGGGGTTTTCACAGCAGCCGGGACGACACACGTCGAACCAAGGCCCGATGTTGGTGGAGTTGGCGCGCTGCTGTGCAGGGCGCCCAGAGACTCTTTCCTGCACGAGATCAACGAGCGCCTGCACAAACGCAGGGTTCGTGCCAGGCGTGGGGGTGCGCGTAACCCACAGTCCGAGCCGGGCCGCCGTTTCGCGAGCCTCCGTGTCGAGATCCCACATGACCTCCATATGGTCGCTGACGAACCCCACGGGGACGATCAACACCGCGGTGCGTCCTTCGAGCGCTTCGAGTGCATCGTTGATGTCGGGCTCGAGCCAAGGCTGCGACGGCGGGCCGGATCGCGACTGGTAGACGAGCTGCCAGGAGATCCCCGGAGCAGCTTTGGCGATGACCTCCTCAGCGACAGCGAGGTGTTGCGCGGCGTAGCCTCCCCCATCGACGTCGGCGAAAAGGCCAGCGCCGGATCGAGCCGCATCGTCCGTCGGGATGCTGTGCGTGGAGAACAGCACTTCGATTCGCGAGAAGTCGTGACCCTCCCGCACCGCTTCAGCCACGCCTTCGCGCACCCCGTCGATGAAGGGCTGGATGAAGCCCGGGTGTGAGAAGAACTGCCGAACCTTGTCGATCTGGAGGGTCCGTTGCAGTCCGGTGGCCTCCAGGGCATCGGCCCAGTCCTCACGGTACTGACGACACGAGGAGTACGACGAGTACGCGCTTGTCGGAATCGCGATCATCGTCCTGACGCCGTCCCGTGCAGCTTGCGCGAGTGCCTCGTCGAGATAGGGAGCCCAGTTACGGTTGCCCCAGTAAACAGGGAGGTCAAGACCTGCCTGTGACAGCGCATCTTGGAGCGCCCGCTTGAGTTCGCGGTTTTGTTCGTTGATGGGGCTGACCCCGCCGAACTGCCGATAGTGGTGTGCGACTTCTTCGAGCCGCTCATCGGGGATACCTCGCCCGCGCGTGACGTTCCGCAAGAACGGTAGAACATCGTCTTGTCCTTCGGGGCCACCGAATCCGGAGAGGAGAACCGCGTCGTAGCTCATCGGCTGGGTGGCGTGTTCTGGACCGCTCCGCGTCGCCTCTGTGGCGCCTGGAACGAGAGAGCCGGCTTCCAGATGCACACGCGAAGCAGCGGGCGGTTTCGTGTCGCGACGGTCAGGTGTGTTGCTCATGGTGATGATTCCTCCAGATCACTGGCTTTTCTCAGACTGTGAGACTGCGCGGTAGTGGGGCGGGCATCGACTTTCTCCCAGTCTGCGATTGACCCGTCGATGACGATGAAACTCGGATGTGGGTCGGGGAACGCGATGCTCTGCCAGCGTTCCCATACGGAGGGGCTGCGTAGTCGCAGTTTGGTGAGAAGATGCGTCCACTCGTACGTGAGCTGCGCGTCGTTGACGGTCAGCCGTGCTTCAGCACCCACGGTTCGAATCTTTTCTCTGGCGAAGTGATACCCACGCGCGTCTGCCTCGTCGACGATGGCGCCGAGGTAGTCTCCGATCGCTGCTCGCGGATTATCCGTTTGTTGGAAGCGCCGCAATTGAGGATGGTGAGAGTAGCCTCGGCCCGGTTCAGTGATCACCGCTTGGGCGAGGAGCCCCTCGCGCCAGCACGCTGTAAGCGCTTGGCGGTCGAAGTACCGTGGATGCATCGACCACAGCCTCATGTTGCATCCACCATCGTCTGCTCGGCGTCCCGCAAGATGCTGGCGGCCATGCCATTGAAGATGATGCCGTGGAACGGTAGTAACACGGCCCAGTACAACCGGCCGGTGAGCCCCTTCGGGAAGTACACGGCGCGCTGGCGGTAACGACTTCCGTTCTCGGTCGGCTCCACTCCCAGCTCGAGCCAGCCGCGACCAGGCATCCGCATCTCGGCCCTCAGACGCAGCATGCGTCCTCGATCGATGGACTCAACCCGCCACACATCGATCACGTCACCGCTGTTCACCCGCGACGGATGTCGTCTGCCACGACGCATGCCGACTCCGCCGACGATCCGGTCGATCCAGCCGCGTGCCGCCCATGCCAGTGGGAAGGAATGCCATCCCTTCTCTCCGCCGATTGCTTCGATCACGTCCCATACGGCGTCTGTGGATGCGGTGCTCTCACGCTCGCGCAGGTCAGTGAAGACGGTGTGGCCCGCCCATTCCGGATCACTCGGCAATGGATCGCTCGGTGCCCCAGGGACGGTGGCGCTCTGCCAGCTCGTTTCGACTTGGCCCTCAGCTTCACGAGTGAGTGCCAGACGCACTGATGTCCGATATGGGAGGAGTCCTTCCTCAGGCAGCGGGATGTACTTGTCGATGTCGGTTTCCTCAACGACGCAGTCGTTCTGAAGGGATGCGATGATCGGCACAGCAATCTGGCGAGGAACAGGGCTGACCAGGCTCACCCACTGAGATGCAAGCCACGGCGTGAGCACGGGTAGCGATGCGATGTGTCGTTGAGGAAGCCCGGCTTCGACTGCATATCCATTCATCATCTGCCCATAGCGCAGGATGTCTGGGCCGCCGATATCGAAGGTTCGGTTGAGTTCTTCTTCGATCGAGACGGCCTGCACCAGGTAACGGAGCACGTCGCGGATGGCTATGGGCTGCACATGGTTGCGCACCCAGCGCGGCGCGGGCATGTACGGAAGAACCTCGGTGAGATGGCGAATCATCTCGAACGACGCCGAACCGGATCCGATCACGATGCCCGCCTGGAACACGACGGCGGGCACAGCGCATCCTAGAAAGACCTGGCCGACTGCTGCTCGCGACGCGAGGTGTTTCGACAGCGTGACGTTGTCGGGGTGCAGACCGCCAAGGTAAACGATTCTTCCGACCTCCGCCGCGGAAGCGGCATCAGCGAAGACCTGCGCGGCCTCTTTCTCGGCGGTCACGAAGTCACGCCCGGCACTCATCGAGTGCACGAGATAGAACGCAACGTCCACGCCGTTCATTGCTCGACGGGTCGCGACTGGATCCGAAAGGTCGCCTTTGAATACACTTACCCGTTCCCGCCACGGGACATCTCGCAGCTTCCACGGGGCACGAACGTACACGCTCACCTCATGGCCGGCGTCAAGTAGCTGGGGAACCAGACGTCCACCGATATACCCGGTCGCGCCAGTGACAAGCACATGGGTCATGAAAAAAGTCCTTCCATCGCGCAGACGATGAGTAGCAAGGTGATTGCGAATCCCACTGCATAGTTGATGCCGAGAAAGCGGCGCCAGGCGCGGTTCGCCGTTCCCGATTGCGCATCATCTATGCGCAGATATGGTGCGGCGCTGACGATGTACGGTAGCGCGGCCAGCGCGGCCAGGTTCGCTGGCCATGGCGTGAAGAGCATGAGGATTCCGGCGGCAGTCCACAGCACCACCGCGATTCTGACGGTCGTCATGGCGCCGAGGGCGGTGGCGATGGAGCCGATGCCTGCCTCGCGGTCAGGCACGATGTCCTGCACAGCGCCGAACGCATGACTTGCCATGCCCCAACAGAAGAACGCGACCATGGTCACGACAATCGCGGGGGTGATGGTCGTCCCCGCGAGCGCGAGCGCGTAAAGCGCCGGGGTGACGAAGTGGGTACTCGAGGTGATCGAATCGAGCACCGGGATTTCCTTGAATCGCGGTCCGGGCACCGAGTACGCGAGGACAGCGAAGAGGCTTACGGCCAAGATGAGCCAGGAGATCGGTCGATCAGAACCGAGGACCACGAGGGTGATAACAAATGGCACAACGAGCACCGAGGAAGCGACGAGAGTCGCCCGGTGTAGTCGGGGTGGCAGCTTCGCGCCCTCAGCGCCGCCTTTTCGGGGATTCGCCAGGTCTGACTCGTAGTCGAACACGTCGTTCACGCCGTACATCGCCAAGTTGTACGGCACGAGGAAGAAGATGGTGCCGACCACCAACGACACGTCGATCCTCCCGGTCGTCAGAAAGTAGACGGCGGCGAATGGGTACGCCGTGTTGATCCAGCTCAGCGGCCGTGAGGCGGTGAGTAACGTGCGAATCATGGATGAGCCATCAGACATCGGTGCCAGCTCTCCTCTCTTGTGCTCCGCCGAACAGCTGCCAGACTCCGGCGATCAGCAGAGCGCCGGCAATCGGATAGAGAAAGTCCTCTACTGGCATGAGACCAAACCGGATGCCGGAGATCTCATCGGCGCCGTAATCGAAGAATCCGGCCGCCATCATCACGTTGTCGAACACGGCAGTCAGCACCAGGAGCGCGGCCGTTGTCACCGCCCACGAGGAGAAGTACCGCGTTACGGTTCCTCGCCGCCCCGCATGAACGACACCGACAGCGAAGACGATGAGTGCTGTGCCGACGAAGGGCAGCGACATGACCAGATATGTCATCGGTTGTCCTCCCTCTCTCGCCAGCGTTGCCAGCCGCTCATCAGAATGAGCGTGAGGTAGCAGAGAAACCCCAAGAAAAGGAGTTCTTCGACCGGGAAATCCGGCGCAAGAAGAATGCCGGTTGCCCATCGTGAATCGAGATGCCGGAACACTCCGAGACCGATGCCCACGGCATCCCATGCAATGAAGAAAATGACGCCGATGACGAGCGCCACTCCCCCGATCAGCGGACTACGGCGGAACACGAGCGCGAAGCGCAGGTCAAGCAGCACAAGACACACTGCGCTGACAAGCAGCGATGCCGCATAGACACCACTCATGACTCCTCCAGTGGTCCTGGCGAGTGGTCGCCTCGCACGTGCTTGAGGACCAGTTCTGCACTGATGAGACACATCGGCAGCCCGACTCCCGGCACGGAGGTCGCACCTGTGTAGAAGAGGCCATCAACCCGACGGGAACGAGTCACGCCGCGAAAGAACGCACTCTGACCCAGTGTGTGGGCAGGCCCGAGGGCGCTCCCTCGGAACGTGTTGAACTGCTCGGCGAAGTCCGCAGGACCCACGGTACGTCGCACGACGACGCGCGATGCCAGATCGGGAATGCCCGCCCACGTAGCGATCTGGTCGATGGCGCGGTCAGCGACCGCAGTCACCAGCTCATCGCCAGAGGAGCCAGTTCCGCCATGCCCGATGGTGGTGTCCGGTGGCAGCGGAATGAGCACGAACAGGTTCTCATGGCCATCCGGGGCCACATCGTCGTCGGTCGCGCTCGGCTTGCAGACATACAGTGACGGTGCCTTGGGAATACGCGTCGACGTTCCGAAGATCGCTTCAAAATTGTCGTGCCAGTCGTTGGAGAAGAACAGCGTGTGATGCAGCAGTTCCGGCAGCGCCCCATCGACACCCAGCATGATGAGTACGGCGCTCGGACTGGAGACCTGCTTGTCCCACCGCTTCGGTGGGTAGGAACGGTCGGCTTCCTTGAGCAGCACCGTCTCGGTGTGGTGTTCGTCGATCGCCGAAACGACGATGTCAGCGTGGAGCCACCGCATCTGACTGTCCCGCGTGAAACCGACTGAGCGAACGGAACCGCTTTCACTGGTGATGGTGAAGACATCGCTGTCGGTGAGAAGTTCGACGTTGTTCTCCCTTGCGATCTCGACGAGCGAGGTGACGAAACTTCGGAATCCGCCGAGCGGGTACTTGACCCCATCCACCAGGTCCATGTGACTCATCAGTTGGTACAGCGCGGGTGCGTCAAACGGTGATGTGCCGAGGAACACCGCAGGGTAGCCGAGGATCTGGCGCAGGCGCACGTCATCGAAACGGCGCGCGATGAACGTCCACAGCGAACGCGTGAGCAGCGGGAGAACGGCGGGCACGGAGGTGAGCACCTTCGCCGACAGGAAGTCTCGCCATGAAGAGAACGGGTTGTAGAGGAACGAGCTCACCGCCGCGTGATAGGTCCTGGTCGCAGACGCAAGATACCTGCGAACTCGGTCGCCTCCCCCGCGTTCACGGCTCTCGAACAGCGTTGCAGCCGCGTCCGCCCCTGAACGCACATCAATAGGACGCTCTGCCTCTCGCCCTTCTGGCTCGCCATAAATGCGGTAGCCGGGTTGAAGTGGCACCAGGTCGAGGTGTTCCGCCGTTGTCGTGCCCATCATGCGATAGAAGTGTTCGAAGACCTCGGGCATGAGGTACCAGGAGGGACCGGTGTCAAAGGTGAATCCGTCCTGTTCCCATGCCCCTGCTCTTCCACCGAGTTCGCTGTTCTTCTCGAGCACCGTCACTTGATGTCCGTCCCGGGCAAGAAGACAGGCGGTGGCGAGCCCGCTGACCCCTCCACCGATGACGACGACGCGGGACGCCTTCACCGGATTGCCTTCATTGCGAGCGCACGAGCCAGAATCCGCGCTTTCACGGAATTCGGAACTCGTACCCGGGTTTTGATCAGCTCAGACACCGGTGTCGACTCAATGCGGTCGGCGAGTTCACCGAACATTGCCCGCGCGGCCCATACCGACGCCCGGCAGCCTGGAGCCAGAAGCGGAATCGATTCGTCCGCGACGCGCAAGTCGTCCCTGATGGATGCAACGATGTCGGCCTTGGCCGCCTCAGTCAGTTCGTTCTCTGTCCCTGGGAAGTACGCACGGCCGAGGTCATCATGATCTCCAGCGAAGTCGCGGAGGAAGTTGACCTTCTGGAACGCTGCGCCAAGGCTGCGGGCACCGCGGTCGAGTCGCCCGCGCTCGTCGTCCTCGCGATTCATGCCAGATTCGAAGACGGCCAGACACATGAGTCCGACGACTTCGGCGGAGCCGTAGATATAGTCGTTGAGCTCTGTCTGGGTGAACACCGCGGATTCGAGATCTCGTCTCATCGAAGCGAAGAACGGTTGACACAGGTCCATGCCGATCCCATGTTCTCGCCCGCTCAACGCGAACGCGTGCACCACAAGGTTTGTGCTGAAGCCCAGCCGCAAGGCCCGTTCGGTCTCTGCTTCGAGTTCATCGAGCAGCACTGCGCGCGTTCGAGTATCTACTCCGGCCATCTCTGCCGGACCATCGACAAGCTCGTCGGCGATGCGCACCAGTGCGTAGATGCGGGCTATGTGATCCCGCACGGGGGCATCAAGCAGACGGCTAGCCCACGCGAACGATGTCGAGTATTCACGGATGACGGTTGAGGCGGCGGCAGTCGCCGTCGCGTTGTAGAGATCGAGGTCTGTGTTTTTCATGAGACACGCGAATTGCAGGCGGAGGTCAAAGTGAGCAGTTGGCTTTTCAGCGTTGCGGGCAGAGCCGCTTCCCGGACCAGCTGGTGGACCTCATCACAACGTTCGCGGATGAAGGATTCCACAAAAACCAGTGCTCCTGATTCCTCGATCACCCGCTTGAGCCGACGGCTGTCGGCGACGCTGAGTGCGCTGTCGCCGAAGAGGGATTCGACCTCCGCCCACGCCACGTCAGAGCGTGCATATGCGATCAGGAGGGTCTCTTTCCCTTCACGCAGGTCGCTGATAGTTGATTTGCCGGTTTCTCGTTCGTCTCCGAATAGGCCGAGTACGTCATCACGCAATTGGTAGATGACACCGATCCGCCGGGCGATGGCCGTCAACTCGTCGATGACGCTCGTCGTGGAGCCGGCAAGAATCGCCGCGAGTACAAGCGGGGCTTGAAACGAATACGCGGCGGTCTTCTGATCGACCATCGCCAGGACATCCTGCGCAGTCGCCTGCTGGAGACGCATGCTGAGCCAAACGTCGTAGTGTTCTCCCGCTGCGCTCTCGAATACAGTGTCATCGAAAACATCGAGAACTGCTTGCCGTCGCTCGTCGTGGATGTCGAGCCGCGCGAGAAGTGAATGCGCGAGGGTGAGCATGAGGTCACCGGCAAGTAGCGATGATGCCTCGCCCCAGGCGTTTGCGTCCCTTCGTGTGGTTCCACGGAGCATCGCTTCCGATGCGAACCGTCCGGAGATATTCATCTCGCCGCGCCGCATCAAGTCTTTGTCGATGACGTCGTCGTGGATCACGAGTGCGATATGTAGAAGTTCCATCGCGCATGCGGCATCCACGGCGACACGCTCGTCGATACCTCCGAGCGCTTCATATGCGCCCATGAGCAAGCGTGGTCGAATTCTCTTCCCACCCGCCGCCATCCGTTCCAGAGATTCCCAAAGCTTCGTGTACGGAGCGGAGAAATCTCGCGAACGTTCACGACCCTTCGCAAGCACTTCCATCAGCCTCGACTCGAAGGCGAGAGCGATGTCGTCGACCCGAGTAGACGAGTCAGACATCATCATCAACGTCCAAGGCAGCAGCGGGGAAATGTGAGGTAAGCGCAGGAAGATGCTCGATCAGCCAAGGGCTGAATGCCCAGGGAGCCGCTTCCGTTGCGGAGGTGAGCGCCGACACCGTCGTCCACTGCGTCTCGGCCACCTCAGCGGGGTTCGGATCCAAGGCTGACGCCGCCTGGGCGATGAATACCGGACAGTGTTCGTTTTCCTCAATCCCTGAGGCATCGCGCGCGGAGTATCCGAAATCGGGAAGCGCGCATACGATCCTGTCGACGGTGAGTCCGAGTTCGAAAGCGGCGCGACGTCTCACCGCACTCTCAAGCGTCTCACCAGGACCCGGGTGGCCGCAGAACGCGTTGGTCCAGACACCTGGCCACGTCTTCTTTTCCAGCGCGCGTCTGGTCACGAGAAGACGCCCATCAGCATCAACGACGTGGCAGGAAAATGCAAGGTGCCGCGGCGTATCGACCCCATGTACACTCTCCTTACTCTGGATGCCGACGGGGCATCCGTTGCTGTCGACCAGAACGACCATCTCCATCACTTGACCTCCGTTTCGTTAGCTAAGCGAGAGTTTAACGTAGCATAAGAAATGTATGCTGTGAAAGTGACCGAATCAGACAAGAAAGTTCCACAAAGCTCACAGCTGAGCTACTTTTCGAGCGATTCGGACCTCATTGACCGTCAACGGCTCTCCGATCAGGAGCTCGACCAGAGCATCCGCGTCATGGAAGCACTTCGCGAGTGGCAAGAAGCCGCCCGCACTCTGTCCGAGGCATCCAAGCGATACATGAAGCTCAACGAAAGCGACATGCGGGCGATCCGGATGATCATGCGAGCTCAGAAGCAGAATCAGATCGTCACGCCGAAGGACATCGCACGAGAAGTCGGGATATCCAGCGCATCTACGACGAAACTGGTGGACCGTCTCGTCGCCGGAGGCCATCTCGTTCGCGTACCGCATCCGAGCGACCGACGAACAATGTGTATCGAAGTCACGGAGCACACACGAGAATCAGCTCACAACACAATCGGCCGCCAACACGCCCGCCGATTTGCCGTCGCTGCCGGAATGAGCACGGATGACCGCGAAATAGTGATTCGCTTTCTCATGGATCTCGCCGAGTCCGATCATCCCCAGGGTGAGCTGGGCGACAGCCACTGAGGCGCGTCCCCAGCCAGATCAGTCGCCGAGTTCGAACACCACTCGAATCGCATCTGCGCGGATCCAGCGCCGGGTGAAGCACAGCGCGCGGCCAGAGACGGCATCGCGATTGACGCTCTCGACCAACCAGACCAGGTCGCCCCTCCTCAGATCGAGTTCGCGTGCCACCTCGGCGGAGGCGATGTCCATGCTGGCCACGAAGGATGCCCGCTTGGGCTCGCCCTTCGTCATGTCGCGGAGGATCCTGTCTAACGATCCTTCGAATCGTAGAGCGGTCGGTAGCTCCGGCACCACATCGACCGGCACCCACTCGCTCCCCCAGGCGGCGGGCAGCCCATCGGCGAAGGAGCGTCGACGGAGCTCGAAGCAGGCGGAATCGACATCCACGCCCAGCCGTTCGGCCACATCGGCGGGTGGGGACATCGAATCGCAGGACTGCACGACCGAGCGCGGCTCTGCGCCGGCCTCGCGAACCGTCGTGGACCAGGAAGGTGTTCGTGTCGACGAGATGCGGTAGTCGATGCGTCCTGCGCGGAATGTACCGAGGCCCTGTGTACGCCGCACCAGCTGGCGTCGACGAAGCTCCTCGAGCGTAGCGCGGGCCGTGGCGCGGCTGACGCCGAACCGGTCGGCGATCTGGTGCTCGCTCGTCACTCGCGCGCCGGGCGCGAGCTGTTCGATCTCCACGCCGAGCACGTCAGCGATCTCTCGGAACTGAACGGTCGACATGGCGCGAGTGTGCCCATGCGAGATGAACGGTGTGTGACCTGACCTTGTGCGTGCAAGCAGTCAGCACCGACAGCATCCGTTCATCACGTGCACATCACTTCACCCCGCCATGTACCCCCTGGCTCGCCACTGTCAGACAGGAATGGTCCATTCGACTGGAGGGAACACCATGCACAAAGCAATAAAGCTAGGGGTGGGAGCGACCGCGCTCGTCGCCTTGCTTGCGCCTGCAACATCGGCCTTCGCCGCAGAGCCGACCGCGGCATCCTTCGCGGAGAACTTCGATGGACTCGAGTCTGCGCTGCAGCCGCGAGTCGACGAGAAGCACATCCCGGTGGATCTGCTGGGATGGACGGACACCACCCCCGAAGGCTGGACCGTCACGAACGAGCCCAGCATCGAGACCACAGGCGTCACGGAGTGGCGCGGCTGGACCTTCGCCACACCCGAGTTCTGGTCCGCGGCGCAGACCGCGCAGGGTCGCGAAAACTTCACGAAGGCCTCCGGTGTGCTCGCCGTCGCTGAGAACGACGAGTGGAGCGACTCCATCACCGGCGGCGGAGACTCGACCCTGTGGGAGAGCACGCTGACGACGCCGGAGATCGACGTCACCTCGAAGTCGACGGTGCACGCAAACTTCGATTCCAGCTACCGGCAGACGGGCGACCAGATCGGTGCCCTCGATGTGCGCTTCGATGGCGGCGCTCCCACCCGGCTGTATGAGTGGAGCACGGCTTCGCTGGGTGACCAGGTCTACCTCGAGAACCGAGCTCTGACCGTTCCGATCGACGTGCCCGAGGGTGCGACGTCTATGCAACTCGATTACGTCATCGAGAACGCGCACAACGACTGGTACTGGGCGATCGACAATATCTCGGTGGATGACTTGCCGCGTGAAGGCACCGAGGCTCCGATGCCGCCGGCACCGCCGAGCCCGGCCGACGTACCGAACGGAATCAGCGAGAACAAGGTTCTCTTCATCGACTTCGACGGCGTGCGCTATGACGAGCTCGTCAAGTACGACACCCCGAACATCGACGCGCTCGCCGAACAGGGTTCGTTCGGCATCTCCTACATGCACGACAACATTCTGGGACCGACAGTTTCCGGCAACGGACACTCGAACATGCTCACCGGTGTCTGGAGCGACAAGCACGGCGTCGAGGACAACAACTTCGTCGACATCCACATCGACCAGTACCCCAGCGTCTACGACCGCTTGGAAACGGCCAACCCAGACTTCTCGACGTTCACGACGCTCGACTGGTCTCCGATCAACCAGTTCATCCTCGACGCGCCAGACGTGAAATTGCAGCAGACCGGTGCGGGCACGAAGGTCACCGATCAGATGAGCACCAACGACGCCGTCGAGGCGCTCACCACTCGCAACCCCGATGCGCTCTTCGTCTATTTGCATGATGGCGACGCGACCGGGCACTGCTGCACCGCCGAGTCGATCGAGTACAAGATCGCGATCGAGAACCTCGACCGCCGCGTGGGCGAGCTCGTGCGTGCTGTGAAGTCGCGTGAGACCTATGACGAGGAGAACTGGCTGATCATCTCCTCCACCGATCACGGATTCACCGGCACCGGCCACGGTGGCGACCAGCACCTCACCCGCAAGGTGTGGACGCTGGCAGTCGGCGACGGCATTCCTGCAGGTCCCGCGGATCGCGAGTACCGGCAGGTCGATGTCGCGGCCACGATCCTCGACCACATGGGCGTCGCCATCGACCCCGCGTGGGGTCTTGACGGCATCCCGATCGGCACGGCTTCGACCGATCCGTTCGACACCGTGAAGGATCAACTGGGCGCTGTGGTCGATGAGGCAGCAAAGCCCGCCGACGCCGGCGGCTGGACGAAGCAGACGCCGACCGACTGGACGATCGATGAGAAGACAGAAGGCGGCGTAGCTGAATACCGCGGGTGGTCGTTCGCTTCGGGCGAGTTCTGGACGACCAGCCAGGAAGGCGAAGGCCGCGGCTCGTTCGTGCGCGGACGAGATGTTATTGCGGTCGCCGATCCGGACGAGTGGAGCGATCTGGGCGACCCGACCGAGCCGTTCGACTCGACGCTGTGGTCTCCCTGGCAGGGTGTCGATGCGGGAACGGCTGTTGATCTGTCGTTCGTCAGTCACTACCGCCAGCACGCCGGAGGTTCGCAGCACGCGCGGGTCGTCGCCGAGTTTGATGACGGCACTCAGACAGTGCTGTGGGAGCAGGATGCTGCTGCCGGAGCCCTATTCGATGTGAGCCTGCCGACTGCGCTGAACACAACGGCTCCGGATGCGTCGTCGAGTGTGCGCATTGGCTGGCAGCTGACGGCGACGGATGCCGCGAAGGATGGATACTGGGCGATCGACTCTCCCGAGATCCACACGGTATCTACCCCGAGCGACCAGACCGCGCCGACGGTGACGGTCAAGGAGGAGTCGCTGGGCGCCGAGGGAATCTACCGCGAGGTGGGCTTCAAGCTGTTCGATGACGGCAAGATCGACAAGATCGTGCTCAACGGAGCCGAAAAGGACCTCACGGACAACACCTGGAGTGATCTGAATGGTGTGAAGCCCGGAGTCTTCGGCGGTGTCGAGGGCGGCAACGTGCTCGATGTGTACGACCTCGCCGGCAACGTGACGACCCTGAACTTCACACTGGACACGACTGCGCCAGAGGCGACCATGAAGCCCGAGCCGAAAGGCAAGAAAGGTGGCCACGACTCGGTGAGCTTCGTCGTGACCGACGAGCACCAGGTGGACAAAATCGTTCTGAACGGGGTCGAGAAGGATCTGGCGAACAGCACGCAGATCACTCTGAAGAAGATCAAGCCCGGCAAAGACGGCGCTGTGAAGGGACAGAACGTCCTTGAAGTACACGACGTCGCCGGCAACGTGAAGATCGTGGAGTTCGAGCTGAGCTCGAAGAAGCCGAAGCACTAACGCTGCGGCATCCTCGACTGGATCCGGCATTCCCTCGGGGATGCCGGATCCTGTTGTTTCCCGCGGGTCCGGGAAACCATTCCCCCACTAACCGGATGCGGGGGTCGGAACTGACCCACCTCGCAGTGTCGCCTTCTGTTGGGGCGAGGTCAACCCCCTCATCACTACGCACGTCTCGACGTACCGTAACCAGACCAATCAAGAGGAGAGATGATGAGCGATCCGAAGAACACTCAAGGAACCCCCGGCAGCGATGAGGAAGCTGACACCGCTTCCGGTGGTGCCCCTGAGGACACTGAACAGATACTCGAGGATGAGACCACCGACGATGAAGGCATGCCACTCGAAAACCCATCGGGCGGCTGAACAACGATGAGCCCCTCACTCGGCCTTCGTGCCAGGGAGGGGCTTTTCGTCGTTCCCAGGACGAGTAATGTTCACTCCATGGGAACACTCGAGTACAACAGCTCTCGCCCTCCGATCGACGTCGACGACGAAACGTTGGCGCACCTGAAAATCGTGATCGGGACAAAGCTTCGCCGTCAGGAGAGCTTCATGATGACCTGGCTGACAGACGAGACGAGCCCTGCCGGTCGCCTCACAATCTGGATGCACCCGAGCATCCCTCTGGTCTTCGCGTTCGATGACCCCAAGATGCCCACGATCGATGCAAAAAGGGTCGAGCACATGATGGAACTCCTCAACGCCCGCGGCGAGCTTGTCCTCGACCAACTCGTCTAACGAGACCTACCCGGGTGGTTCCCAGAACCAGAAGATGACGGCACACGAAAAAACCCCCGGAAATCCGGGGGTTTTGTGTGTGCGCGATACTGGGATCGAACCAGTGACCTCTTCCGTGTCAGGGAAGCGCGCTACCGCTGCGCCAATCGCGCCTATAAAGGCTATTCAGTTGTGACAGTGAGGTGGCGACGGGATTCGAACCCGTGTAAACGGCTTTGCAGGCCGGTGCCTAGCCGCTCGGCCACGCCACCGTGTGGATTGACCCCACGTGCTGTGAGCCTCAAAAAGAAACTCTCTACACTCGAGCGGATGACGAGATTCGAACTCGCGACCCTCACCTTGGCAAGGTGATGCGCTACCACTGCGCTACATCCGCATTTTGTTTCCGGCGAACCGGGCACTCGTAAAACATTAGCCGATGATTCCCGAGGCGCAAAACTCAAGTCGGATCTCGCGCGTGTCTCACAGTTTGGTCTAATCTGCCCGAATCGTTCCGGTAGTATCGTTTCTCGACCCCTTGGGTCATGGGCGATTGGCGCAGTTGGTAGCGCGCTTCCTTCACACGGAAGAGGTCGTGGGTTCAAGTCCCGCATCGCCCACAAAAAATTGCCCTAAAAACCCCGGAATTCCGGGGTTTTTCTGCGTTTGGCCGAAATCGCGTCTCGAGGTCCCTACAAAAAGCTCATGGGACACGGTGGGCAAGAATTGGGCACGCTTGCGGTCATCGACTGTGATCATCTGTCATCAGACGTGGGCAAGCGTCAGCTCGCCGTACGACCGAGTAGCGACAGATTCTCGGCCGAGCGATCTCAGTCCCCGTATCCGGAGCGAGGGAAGCCTGATCTCCGTCGGCCCGACACGACCGCGCGCGCACGTCGAAGAATCCCTCCCGCGCGGGCTCGGAAGCACGTGCTGAGGCGCTTTGCGTATCCGCCGCGTACATCTACAGCATGACAACCACGACCAATGCCAGCACGCCCGCGTATCGCTCTCCCGCCCGTATCCGTCTCGTCGCGCATAGAGCCACCATGAAGCCCCCGACGCCAATCGAATCCATGACCATGACCCCCTCCGAGGCCGCCAGAACGCTGGGCACGACCACGGAGGCACTTGCGCAAGGGCGCAAAGGCGCACGAGGACCTGCTTACCTGAAGGTCGGCCGAACGGTGCACTATCGCCGCGACGTCATCGCCGAGTACGCCAGAGCTCAGGCCGCCGAAGGGTGGATGACCGCCGCTCAGGTCGCGGAGATGTTCGGCTTGCACGAGTACCAGGTGGTGGAGGCCTCCGAGCAAGGACTCTTCATCAAAGGCGAGGCCCGCAGGTACTCCCGCAGGTACCGGCGGTCGCAGGTGTTCCGGTTCTTCGCATCCACGCCGAACTGACAGTCGGACGCCTTGTCCTGAGCATTGGAAGGGTCATATCCCTTGACGAGCGCTCGAGCAGAGCTAACTAGTTCGGCGCCTAGGGTGCCGAGCTTGATGCGCTGATGAACGCAACGAGCGCACGGTCGGCGTAGCGAATGTGCCGGCCAAGAGTCGCGTAGTAAGCGCCGCTGCCATGGTAGCGGCAGTTCCAAGGTGCGTTCGAGGATCCGCAGCATCACGAATGCCTGTCGTCAGGTGAACAGCATCAGGATCACAGTTTCATGACCATGCAGTTCGAATGTGCGACACCTGCGCAAGGCGCATGTCCCTCATTTCCCTCTACTTGCCGCATGACAAGCCGTCGTATTTACGGCAGGCCTCCCTGGCCGTTCCGCATGCCCGAGCGCTGCGTCTCGGGACAGCGTCGCACGAAGCCTCATGCACTTTATGTAACGCAGCTCTTGAAGAAATCAAAGTGCTGCGGCCAGCGCAACGTCGAGCGCGGCCCGTGTCACGAACTATCAAGACACCGCGCATAGAGGACGTAAGTCTCCGAGGCCCGCAGCAACGGGCGAAACCGCAAGTGTCCCGATCTCCACAAAGACACCGCGCATGGAGCAGGAGAAGCGCGACCGCTCTTCTCCAAATGAAAAATCGGGTCACACGACCCAGAAAGAATCAACGATCATGGCGAAACCCCGTAAGAACCCCGGCGAGCTCGGCAAAGTCTCCGTCCACATCGATGGTGAGAAATGGCACGCACGCGTCTCGATCCGCGGCCTCGCCGGGGAACTCATTTTCCTCGATTCAAGCAGCGGTTCAAGAGAAGGCGCCCTGCGTAGCATCGGTCGAAAAGCTCACTCCGCATGGAGGGGACTATTCAACCCCGTGATGCCCGACATGACGATCCGGGAGCTTTCCGACTATTGGCTCGAACAGGTGCGGGCATCCGAAAAGTTTCCAGGCGGCAGGCGGCAGGCGGCACAGCGTTGTCGAGGCTCATGAGAACACGGTTAGAACGCTTATCGTGTCGACCATTGGCGCTGTCCCCATCGGAGTCGCTACTGTCGCGTTCTGCAACCGCTTCCTCGCCACGCTGGCCACATCCTCACCATCAAAGGCAAGGAACGCAAAGGCTGTGTTGAATCAAATGTTCACGCTCGCGGTGGAACACGGCGCGCTGCCGACGAATCCCGTGCGCGACGCTCCCAGGCTCCCGCGGAGCGAGACGAAGCACTTAGAGATGTCCGATGAACAGCTTGCAGGGTTGGTGTGCTTGTTACGAAAGTGGCTAGGTGTTCACCCCGGCCGTCCCGGAGGAGTTAACCCTGATATTGCGCTCTTTGAAGACCTCATGCTGCTCATGCTGGCGACGGCACTGAGGCCGTCGGAGATTCTTGGTCTGCGAGTGCAGGACATCGACCTGTCGACGCCGCACCCGGAAATCGACGTCAACGGGACGCTCACCCTTCTCCGGAGAGACGGGCTTGATCGCCAAGACGCCACAAGACACGCTGATCAAACCCGCACTATTCCAGCAGCGAACTTCGCGCGGCCGATATTTGAACGTCGGCTGACCGCGACTGCGGAGCGGGAAGACTGTCTGCTGTTTCCGGGACGTTCCGGCGGAACGATCAAGATCGCGAAGGTTCGGCGCGTGCTACGAGCCTTCCGTGACCAGAACATCGATGCGCTCACAGCCCTTAATATTGCTCCGAAATGCCTCATGCTGGAATCGTTCCGCAATCACACTTTGACGACGACCATGAACGGACTCGCGACAGACATGCTCGGACATCCAGACGCTCGTATGTCACGACAACGTGTCGTCGTCACCGGGGAGGCGCACGAAACGAGTGTTTCCGAATTCGCCCGTGGAGAATTTCATCACTTGCCCACACCTCGCAGCGTGTCCTAAGAGTCAAATGCTCACCCGAGAAAGCGTGACTCAGCAGTCGCTCCAGGGCATGTGAGAACAGCATCCTATCGGCTGTGATTCCAGTATTTTCAGGGATCCAGTAGAAAACTGAAGAGCTTCGAAGACTGGCGAGAGTCTTCGAAGCTTTTCCGTGCACCCCCTCGGACTTGAACCGAGAACCCATTGATTAAGAGAGCCTGGGGATGGGCTACCGGGTCAACCGGTGCTGCCCGATCCCCGCCGAATCAGCGGAAATCCGGACGGCATCGGTCACCACTGGTCGGCGTCGGTTTGAGTGGGCCGCGCTACTTTCGCGCTGATCGGCGCTCACAGTTGCCGACTTGGAAGGTGTGTCGGAAGGTTGTCCCACGCCGCGCAACGTGGCACCGACGAGAGAGGCAACATCATGGACAAGAACAAGGGTCTGAACCCGCTGACCACCGACGAGCGCGTCAACCAGCAGGTCGATCAAGCGAACGCCGCCATCACCCGCACAATCCGAAAGGCCTACGACCGACTCAATGAGCGCCCCGCCCTGAAAGCGTTTGAGGCTCGCGTCCTCAAGAGCTTCGAGACGCCATTCTGACCTAGCGCCACAGCGCTGGGCGCTCACAGACGACAGTAGACGTGTACGGACATCTGCTCGACACGCGTCCTGATGTGGATGTCCTCGACTACATCATAAAGGCGGCAGAGGCAGACTCGCGCGTCATCGCTCCGCTCAGGAGACTTGGCTAGCGTCGGGGTGGGCGTGGCGGGAGCGGATAACGCCACGTTTGCTCTTCGCCGTCAGGAGCATTGCGCCACTGCACAGTGATGGTCGAGTCACGCGTGCCCATAGTCCGCACGGCTCCGAACTGCACTACCTCACCGGACTTGACTTCAGGGGTTGGCTCCCACGCACTCGCGAACCGCCTTAGAGTCTCATCAGCGTCGAGGGTCACGTCGTAGGCCGTCGCGTCACCGACGTTCTCAAGCAGGTACATGTCGCCCTCAAAGTGCCTGAGCACCCAGGTGACCTTCGCAGAGGCAGTCTCGGTACCGAGAACGTGCAGATCGCCGACGTTAATCCCGTCGGCAGCGAGATTGTCGAGCGCGTCCGCGATACGCGTCATCGTGTCGATGCTCAGCCGACTCGCGGCCTCGGATCGCTCGGATGCGGCTTGGCTGGCAGCATCGGCTCGCTCGGCCCTGTCCGCCTCGCTCCTGGCAAGCTTGAGGTCGTTCTTCTGGCCGCTTCGCGCGATCCAGATGGACGCGATAATACCGCCGAGGGTCACGAGCGCGATGATGGCTTGAATCCAGACGTCCGCCGTCGAAACTGCGATGACCGCGTCGTTTACATCCATGTGCATGTGCTCATACTGCCCTAGCCCGCCGACACCCGCGCAGCTGAGGCGGACGCCGCGAACGTCACTCCGTTACGGCGGTCGATCTAGGGGCGACGGGCGATAGCGCCAGACGAGAACCACTGCACCAGCGGTACCGCCAGCACCACCGCCGCCTCAGCCTCCGCCTGTGTGTTGGGAACCCAGTCCGGCTGACCCGCGTGACGTCCCTGACCTGCCCAGAGCATCTGCACCATGCTCAAGAGCACAGCCGTGGTTGGGTAATCCTTGTGCTGCTTCTTGATGTCGAGTGCCCAGTCTTTCTGGTCGCGCATCACCGCGAAAACCTTGCCGAGGGTCGCGCTTGGGTCGGTCGGAATCACGACCGGGATAGCAGCGGCTTCGACTGCGAGAACCGCCTGGCGATAACCCGTCTCAGGCTTCGGGTTCACGCCGAAGACTGCATGCCAAGCCTCTGACAGCAGCGGGCCAGCGTGGCCGGGTGTCGAAATCGCTGTATCCGCGGCGTCCTGCACTCCTTCTGGCACGCGCTTCTCCAGACCGGCCGAACCGGCGCGTGTCCCGATCTTCCACTCTGACCCGCAGTCGAGGAGAATCCGCTCCAGGTTGCTGAGTGTGCTGTCGTAGTCAGCAGCCGTGAGCGAGTAAACCATGAAGTCCAGTAGTTGGATGTACTCGCTCGGATAGTCGTTGAGGTGTGATTCGAGGTGGCGGAACCCGTAGTCCTCCATCATTCCGCTGTACAGGACGCCGGGTATGCGCCGCTTCTGGTCAAAGACGCGCAACATCTTGGCTTCGCGTGAACCCGTCGGCGTAATGAGCGGTTCCAACCACTCGGCGAGCGGGCGACGCATCCACATCGGGATACCAGAGACAAGGGCCGCCTGCTTATCGGGAGTGCTGCCCATTGGATACCATGCCATATCCCTATCTTGGCCGACGCTTCCGACGCTGCCCCTCTGAGACACACGCGCTGTTTTCGCGCTGTTCGGCCTTTCGGGGTGAGCGCGCCGGACAGAGAAAAAGCCCCGGAGATGGCGAGATCTCTGAGGCTTAATCCGTGCACCCCCAGGGACTTGAACCCTGAACCCATTGGCCTAATAGATCAAGACGATCAAGATGGCGACACCGGGGATCATCCAGGCCCAGGTGCGCTTATTGAGTAGGAACAGCAGCACGATGCTTGCGAGTGCGACTACGAAGCCAAACATGGAAAAGCCATAGACGGCGTAGCCGAAGCCCGCGGCGTCGCACCCCTGTCCGCAGCCAAGCCCGCGAAACATCAAGTACCCCATGGCCGGCAGGCCCACGGCCACCTGAAGGAAGCAGAATAGGATGCTCAGCCAGAACTTCCAGGCCGGATGCTGCTGACGTTCTGTCATGACTGGGAGCCTAGCCAAGCTGCGCGTGCTCATGACTCACAGCGCGGCTGCCGGGCAGATGCCTAGGATCAGGGGCATGACTCGGCCTGACGTATCCACGAAAACCCCGCCTTCAGGCGGTATGGGAATCGGATTCATCGTGGTCGCTGTCCTGGGCGTCCCAACTGCCGCTGTCGCATGGACTTGGTATGGCCTCGCGCAGTTCGAGGCGCAGACCGAACAAAGCAAAGCTCTTGCAGCCGGAACCACCATGGCCGGTACTGGGGAAATCATGGGTGGGGTACCACTCGTCTTGGCCCACCTCGTCGGACTGGTCACTCTTTTGGTGCTGGGATGGAAGGGACAGCGCGGTCGTGGCATCGCTCTCGCGGTTCTGGCCGTGGTCATCGCATCAGTCATCGGCATCGGCGTTGCACAGTTGCTCTGGGACGGGGAGCTGTTCCAGCTCGGCATCGACAACGACGTGTTCGTGCCCTGATCACTACCCCATCAGCTCAACAGCGTTACCCCAGACCCAACACCGGTAGGTCTTCTCCGCAATCTCGAACTCGATGCCGACAGCAGTCTCTGTACTGCGCACCAGTAGAGCAGTAACCCGGGCATGCTGGGACCCAAACCGCACCCAGGCTTTGACTCGCTGAGGGCGGGGATAGACAGTCAGGGGGACCTTGTCCAGTGCCAGCTCCTGTTCGCTGAGGGTCTGCAATGGCCCGGCAGTCTTCGCGTAGCGTTCGAGCTGTTTCTCCTCGGCGCGCAGATCGTAATGCTCAGCGAGCCGCTTGCTAGTACCCATGCCGGCTCCTCCCTCCGGCCTACATCAAGAGTAGCAAGTCTCGAACAAGTGTTCTATTCTCTTTACCCATGAGCACTACTACTATCGAACACCAGGTGACCCTGTGGATGATCGATGATGTGCCTGCACGGATGGTCTACGCAGGCAAGCGTTGGGAGATCACTGACACTCCCACGCGCCTGAGACATTCGATCTGGGAGGCCCCACGGGAGTCGATCCTTGGACTTTATGGGTGGAGGTTCCAAGGAACCGATGACGCTGGTTTGTCGCTGATCTTCGACGTCTACAAAGGCGAGGACGGTTGGCACGTGCATCGGGCTTACGATTACTGAACGGTTTCCGCGACCACGTATTCGATTGTTGTCAGAAATTTGTCCCGCGAGGCACTGGAGGCAACAGAAACGGCAATCGGCGCCCTAGCACCGCCCGTCGAAAGCGGCTACACAGTTCTCTGTGACGGGCCATATGACGAGCGAATGCCCAGCCAGCTCGGGAGTTGCCCCCGGACCAGCGTAGGAGCGTAAAACAACTCCGATCATGCGCTGGCCATATCGAGTGCCCCGACAGGATGCGCGCAACATCCATACAGGCTCCGGGTCTCCAAGAAGCATTCGGGCGTCAGGATCCTCATCACGACTTAGGATTGCCGATTTCGTTCAAGTGCCAAGCGCGCGGCATTCAGGGTGGATTCGGCGTCGCGGACGAGCTCATCTGCTTTTGCAGCATCGACGGCTGTCTCTTCCGCGGTGATTCGAGCATTCTCTGCGTCGCCTCTCGCCCGCTCGAATTCGGCCTTGAGCTCCTCGATGTTCGTGTCCAGCCGCCGAACGTCCGCAGCGGCGGCTTCTCGCGCTCTGTTCGCCTTCGACTGCTCGCGCTGCGCACGTTCGAGTTCTCGCTCCCCCGCTTGAACGACCTTCTCCGCTTCCCTCTGCTCACGGCGCACGCGCACCTCATCCGCAGGAACCGTCACAGACACTGCCTTTCGGCCCGGTGCCCCACCGCCGAGGACCGTGTCGAAGTCGAGCGGTAAATCGTTTGACGGTTCCAGCCCGCGAAGAAGCCTTCCAGAAGCGACAGCAGCCGCCGCATCCGGATCAAAGAACGCCGCCGTAATCGTCTGCTCAACGCTCTGCACCGTGGCGTCCGCGACCCGCCACCCCTGGGCCGTCGACAGCGCAACTGCTTCCTGCGCGAGCTGACGGGTCAGCGTGCGCCGTTCACTCCCGAGCTTTGAGAGCGTCTGCGCATCGAGGCCCTCCTGCGCGTCGCGGAGGTCCGCGGCCAGCTGAAGCACCTGTCCGAGCCGATCAGCACGCTCTTGAGCGAACAGGTTCACGACCGCTGCGGTAATCGACGGCTTCCGCAACGACCGAATCTGCTCGGCTAGCTCCCGATCCGAGGACTGTTTCGCGCGCGCGTTTCGCTCGGCGACGAACTCGGAAGGGGGAAGCGTGTAAAGCTCGGCGGCGACCTCAGCCAGGGAAGGATCTGCCATCGCTCCACCAATCGGGCTATCAGTCCACACGCGCGGGTCTACATGTACGAGAGATCGGCCACCAAGTGAACGATAGTGTGTCGATCCATGCCAGCCTCGAGCCGCTCCTTCGGCGACCGGTCCCCTAGCTTAGGGTCCACGGTTGTCATCACCAGCTGGATATCGAGCGGGTGGTAGTCGCGCGGAAACGCATGCAGGATCTCACGCAAGCCCGGAACCACCGTGCCCGCCTTAGTGAACTGCCAGCGCGGATAACCTGCTTGCCCAGCGATCTCACCGGCAGCCATGATGTCCCCCTTGTCGGCGAGTTCACGCACCTCTGCCGGAGTGACGCCAAGCATGTCGGCAACATCTTTCGTCGACATGAGTGTGCGGGCTGTTTCTTCAGCGATGACGGTCTCTGAGTACAGCAGATACAGGGCGTTCTGCTGCGCGGCCTCAGCCAAGAACACTTCGGCGGGGATGCCGGCCGTCCGAAGGAACGCCAGCTCGGCGTCCGTCGGTGTCTCCGCCGATTCCATTTCCGCCAGCACGTCGAGCACAGTAGCGACGTGCTCTTCGGGAACTCCACGCTCTCGAAGAGCACGGACGAAGCGGTCAAGGCCGCTGCGCTCGGGCTGAAAAGAAACCGAAGTACCCATACCTGATGATACGAACATCAACCCGCCGCCGACAGGAACAATTAGCACTACCACCTACGTCGGGCGGTCTGGAGACCGAGGCCGCTGGCTGCGGACTTCCTCGCCCCGAGTGAGGGGCGATTCGCGCTACGGCAGGAACACTCCCCCGTCACTCCACCGCACCAGCGCACGCTCCCACTCTCCTTCAGACAAAACCACATCCGCCGCCAGCACTCCCCCTGACATATACCGCACCCGCCGTAAACCCGCCGATCCGGCAGGCAGCGACAGGACAGACGTCAAAACGCCGCCCATGCCCTCCCCTGGGGGACACGCTAAAGCACCCCTCGAGCGCCTCCGGATCATCCTCATCAGCAGTCGTCGACAGGTGGCGGATTGCAAGGATCCCCGAGTAATCCGCCGTGTACGCGAACTGCACACGCGAACGGGCGTGCACATCAACGTTCCACACCCGTGAGCGATCCTCCCTCTCCTCGTCAGTGAATCCATCGTGAAACAGCAGCGCCATGATCTTGTTCATAGCTGCTCTATGCGCGACGAATGCGAACAGTCTCCCCGGGGCACCACGGTCGCACGATTCGAGATGCCTCGCCTCTCGCACGCTACGCGCGACCTTCGTGGCGCACACGCTCGCAGGGGTAAATGAGAACCTGATGCCCCTCGCTACCTCCCGCCCGACGATCATCGCAAGAGCGCACGAATAGCAGCTTCAAACCGCGCTCTCTGGCGTCTCACAACTAAGAGCTTGCACTCCGATACGACCAAGAGGTTGTGACACATAGTTGTAAGACTCGATCGCACCGGGTGATCTCCGGAATTACCCTCCAACGGGCGAATCCGTGGTGACACGTCTCGTATCCGTAGGGTTGTGAGACGCCATAAGGACGCGCTCGACCTCATGGGTATGACGCCCGGTCATCGGGCCTAAAGTCGGGACAGCCAAACGGACACCGTCACAATCCGGCGCGCTCAGAACCGCGAGCTTCCCGGGGACCACCCGTAGGAGGTCCGGCTTGCCGGTGGTTTCGATGTTGCCTCGGAGGATGTCCGCTGGCGATAAAGGCTGCTGGAAACTGCAGCGTAGGCACCAACCAATACATAGTTTTCAGACGCGGATCGTGGAATGGCGATTGTTCAGACCATTGAACTGCTCTCCAGATTGACGGGCACGGTGAGTGATTTCAGAACCGTCTCGAGGGCCTCAAGCTGAGCCGCGCCGACCTGTATTGACAGGCGTGTGCGGAGTTCATCGAAGGCTGCTGCCCCGATGGTCATCATCTCGTAGCCCCGAGACGTGACGAGGAGCTCCTTCCGACGGGCGTCGGCTGGGTCGCGTTGCCGCTGGAGATACCCAAACTCTTCGAGGGCAGCAATGGACTTTGCTGCGGCTTGCTTAGACACGTTGAGGCTCCGACCCAGCGCGGACGCGCTCTGGGCTCCTCCGTCGATAGCCTGCAATGCGAACTCATGTGTGGCGGTCACTCCTGGGTGGCCCCGGCGTCCAAGCTCAGCGACGACTTCCTCAACCATCGCGTTGAAGCCATCTAGCAAGAGCTTCGCTAGCTCGGCACCTCGAGTTTCATCCACTCGACCAGAGTATCCCGCCCAGGCGCACTTTGACAACCACGTTGTCCAGTGTCAGAATGACAACCACATTGTCGATTAGCTATCCAAAAATAGGGAGAAATACCATGAGCGCACACGGCACCCCCGCCACTATCCCCGGCGTGGATCACCATTACGTCGACGTCAACGGCACGACCCTGCACTATGTCTCTTCCGGGACTAGTGGCTCTCCGATCTTGCTCGTCCACGGTTTCCCTGAGTCGTGGTGGGCGTTCCATAAACTGATCCCGCTACTGGCCACAACACACCGGGTCTTCGCAGTCGACCTCCGAGGTTTCGGTGATTCCGCCACTGCGATTGACGGTTTCGACAGCGCGACGGCCGCCGAAGACCTGCACCGGCTCATCCAGAGCCTCAATGTGGGCCCTGTTCACCTGGCCGGCCAGGACATCTCCGGCGGAACCGTTTTCCGGCTCGCCGCGACTTTCCCCGACGACGTTGCGAGCTTCACGGCGACCGAGATGGGTCTGGCTGGCTTCGGACTCGAAGGCCTGGGCGATATCACCCACGGCGGCTCCTGGCACATCGGCGTTCTCGCCGCCCCCGGAATTGCAGAGATGCTCTTCACGGGACGCGAGCACGAGGTCCTCGGGCAATGGGCATTCCCTTCCATGACCGCGGTGAGCGGTTCGATCACTAGCGATGATGTAGATGAGTTCGTCCGGGTTTACTCCCGCATCGACGGGTGGCGTGGTGCCATTGGCCTCTACCAGTCGATGCTCGCCGAAGCCGACACCATCAAGGCCCTCGCCGAATCGAACCCGCTCACAGTTCCCGCACTTGCCGTAGGCGGCTTCGGCGGCCCCTTCACCTTCGGGACACTCAGCCAGGTCGTCAGGGGCGACGTCGAATCAGTCCAGCTCGAAGGCATCGGGCACTACGTCGCGCTCGAGGCCCCCGATGCCCTCGCCGAAGCGATCCTGGCCTTCACCGAACGCGTCGACGCCTCTTAACCGTTCCGATTGGCCGTTGCTCTTGCGGGCACCACGAGAAATAGTGCCGCGCAGCTCGCCCCTCGCAATCCGATTCACGTGAGAGGTGTCTAGCAACCTCGGTGTCTCGAAACCCATGGGTGGCGAGTTCAAGCGGTGAGCGCAACGCCCTGAGTTCTGCGGGGTGTTCTCGATGGTTCGACCATTGTCGCCGTTGGG
>NZ_JCAIUE010000004.1:0-219886 GCF_059445355.1 Microbacterium sp. Y356 | reverse complement strand
ACGCCCGCAGAAGTCCTTGCCGCGCTACTCTCAAATCCAACAAATCAAATCGGTGTTGCAGACACCGCTTGAACTCGCCGGTTATGAGACATCTGGGTTACGAGACACTCTCCGCGAGGCTTCGGTGCCCTTCGCTCTCGGAATACGCACGCAGCGACTCGTGAAACTGCACAGGACCAATCCGCCTGATCTACGGCGTGGGCGGTGCATACGTTACAAAGGGCAAAGCATCCTCGAAGATCATGAGTGTGTAGGTTCCGCGATCTTCGGGGGATAGCTTGGGATTGTTTGAGGTGGCCCCGATACTGCCCACAGTTGCAGTTTCGAGACAGGCTCCAGCATTGGCACCGGGGACCCCGAAGTCGACGTACATGCAGGTACTTTTGCCCTCATCCTGCGTTCCGATCCAGACGGGCCTGTCGTTAATGACAGTCGAGAGGAACAGGGACCCCGAATCATAATCGACGTCCGAGGGGGGTTCGATCTCCAATTCACTGGTGAACTGACTGCCGTAAGTGGCCAATATCTCGTCCGGGCTTAGATATGGCGAAGACGAGTTCAGCGCCCCCACGAACCCACCGACCAGCCCGCCCAGCACTAGACAAGCGGCGGCGGCAGACAGCAGCCCGCGCCACCCGAACACCCTGGACGTGGACGCCGAGTCCACTGGGTGAGGGTGTGCCTCCGCCTCGGGCATCTCGTCGATTTCGTCCTCGGAGCTCTGCGGATCGTCCGTCGCGCGAGGCGTTTGCAGCTCTTTCAAGCGGGCTTGCTCGTCGAGCGAAAGGCCGCGCGCTTCAGGAGAGTATGCGAGGGCCAATAGCGCGTTGAGTTCTTCGTCACTAGAGCTGGCGGGCATGTATTACACGCTACGTCAGTCGATTGGCGGCGAGCGAACCAGGCGGCAGTCTCGAAATGCTGCAGCCTGTCGCATATTCCATGGGTTTCGAGACGCTCAGTCCTCAGCGGATTCGGTCGAACGAGTCGCATTCGTGAGGATCTCGGACACAACAGAAGATTTCGCCCTGGTGTACTCGCCCCATCCAATGGCCAACGCTGCTGCTTCCCGTTTGGCGGCGAGGTACTTCTCCCGGCTCTTCTTATCCGTCAGCAGGATGTCTCGGAAGCGCAGCCGCTTGTTCCACTCCTCACCTTGAAACTCGAGAATGTGGATTATGAACGCGCGAGCTGAACGATCCGGATAGCTCAGCCACACATGATCGGATCGTTATCCCTCAAGGTCGAACCCGCACTGCGCCAACTCGCGACCAGAAAGAACGATCTCACCCGCAGCCACGCCAACCGCCAGATCGACGACGGGTTTCGCCGGTAACCCTGGAACAGACGTGGATCCAATGTGCTCGATCTTGGCGCTAGGTAAGTGCTCTAAGAGTCCGACCGCCATCTCCGCGGCGTTTCGCGCCCAATCTTCGTGCTCGCTCGCAACGAGAGTTACGCGATCGTCGGATGTCATCCGATGAGTTTCGCAGAATCAACTGACTGTCTCGTAACTCCGGTGTCTCGCAACCCATGGGATGCGAGGCGCCTTGGACTGTCCCGAGATCATCAAACGTCACCGCGAGACCGTTCATCCACTGTTCACTCATTGCGTTTCGGCGGGACGTAGGGTGGACGCATGATCGAGGCGTTCGGGGCAATCGCAGTGATGGCTTTCTTTGTCGGCGCCATCATCTGGCGTGTGCGCAAGAACCGCTGGGAGCGAAGCATGAACCGCGATGACGGGATCAGGACGGACACGGCGGGAGACCTCGACGGCGACGAAGCGGCACGTCGCGCGCTTGATCGCACCGCCTGGACGCGCATGTACGGTCCGTGACCTGCATGTGCGTGTGTCCCGTGTGCTGAGATAGGCACATGTACATCCGCTTCCAATCGCCGCATCCAGGCAAGCGCGGCGTACATACTGGCGTGTTCGGGTTGGCGAATGGCCTCGGCAGAGGTGGTGCTCTGACTGCTGAAGAACATGCCACATGGCGCGCGGGGAACGACTGGTACAACGACGCCTATCCTGATCCGACCACCTCTGATCCGAGCGTGTACGACCAGTCCATCAATCCGCAGGCCACTGCCTGGTTCAAGAGCACTGCGACACATTTGCTCGAGCGCATCCCAGAGTATTTAGAGATCCTGCAAGCGCACGGCGTGGAATGCCAACGCGTCGATTCCGACGCCCCAGGACGAATCATCTACGAGGACGACGTCCAGATCGTGGTCGTTCCGCACGATGCACCACCGAACGGCGATGTCTCCTAACCTAAGTGTCTCGTAACCCATGCGATAAGAGGCAGCCCCGTGCGGTTCGGACGGGGACGCTAGCGTGGGTCGGGAACGTGCCTGAATTGGTCCTTGTAGGCGTCGATCCACCCGAGGCGATCGAGGGGCCAGGTCACAAGAAACGCGCGTCCCTCGACGTTCTCGATGGGAACAAAACCGTGGGTCGGTTGCTCCTGGTGTGCTCGAGAGTCGGCAGATGAGTTCCGGTTGTCACCCATGACCCAAAGAGCCCCGGGCGGGACGGTGACATCGAACGCGATGGCGGAGCTTGGACGGCTGGGGTCAGCTAGGTAGGGCTCTTCGATCGAGGTGTCGTTGATGACGAGCTGGCCGAGCGCATCACAACAAATCACGTGGTCGCCGGGCAGGCCGATAATGCGTTTGATGAGGTGGTCGTTACCATCGGCTGGGGCAAGGCCAATGAACCCGAGCACGTGATCAATAGGGGTGGGCGATGTTGTGTATTCCCGAAGCCAGCCGCCGGGGTCGCGGAACACAATTACGTCCCCCCGTCCGAGCGCAGATTCGTTGGCGCTCAACTCGTCGACAAGAATGCGATCGTCCACTTGCAGCGTATTTTCCATCGATGCTGATGGGATGAAGAAGGATCGCACCAGGTAGGTCTTCACTGCCCATGAGACGAGAGCAGCGATGATGACGATTATGATCACGTCGCGGACGAAGAAGAGCGCTCGTTTGCCCGTACGAGGTCGCATTCCCGAGGGCTTCATTGCAGGACTCGACCTTTCGGGCGCGGTAGGTTCCACCCGCTCATCGTAGACGTTGAGTTGAAGACGCGCAGTGGACGACGTCGAACGAGACTCGCCAGCTTCGTGAGCCAATGCCCGGCATGTGTCTCGTAACCTCGGCGTCTCAAAACCCATGGGATACGCGACACCTATCGTGGCGTCTTGAACGGCGGCCAGCTCTCGGCGTCGGTGAGACGCCTCGATTCCGTAGGGATACGAGACAGATCAAGGCCGTGACGGCGGAGCTCTCACCGCGCCCACTCACCAGCACATCTACGCGTCAGACACCGAGGTGATGAGCCACGTAGGGTAAGGATCCCGAGTTCGGGACCATACTTGTGCTTCACCGGGAATACGCCGATGCACCTTTGGGCAAGAACGCGTGCGTCGCGCTAAAGGATCTCCGTGACAATGCCACCATCGGTAGCTTCAGCACGGACAGAGAATCCCCCGAGGTCGGTTGCCAGAGTCGCCGATCGTATTGACTCCGCTATGGCTTCCGCAGAGATGCTCGCGGTCACCGACGGCGAGTACTCCACCACGATCTCACGGTCCCGCGGCACCGGCACCACAGTCACCGCAATGTCATTACCGTGCGTGTCTAGAAGCGACTGGAACAGCAGATCAACCAACGCAGAAATCTCTTTCTCACTCAGCCCAAGATCTCCGCGCAGTTCGATGCCTGACAGCTCTCTGACCGCGTCCTCCGCGCCGTGGGGAATCGCGCCCTTGAAGGCAATCCACCCAGAACTCTGGTCCGCATTCACCTCCGCGGCTCCATAATCGTCGGGGAAGGCTTCTTTGACGCGATCCACGGTGTGAGAGAACGAAACCCCCCATGTGTCCTCACCGCTCGCGGCCGCAGCCCGCTCGAGCGCCACCAGCTCCTCATAACTAGGCATCTCGGAAGTTTGAGCCGCACGAACTGGTTCCTGGGAGGGCGCGGCCTTGGCACGTTGCACCGTTAGCGGCAACAAGGCGACAGTGACCAGTGCGAGAACACCAGTCCCTGCAAGGACAATCCGCATGTAGCGCACTTTCGCCTCCGAGCTCCAGGACTGCGTGAAATTAATCCACACACTAGCCAGCGCTGAGGCAACCCACAAGAGAAACCCGTAAGCGAACGAGAGCCCCTGCCCGCAGCCCAGCGTCGAGAAAAAGCCTTTGTATCAAACAGCGGACAGCTCGCTCCTTAACTGAAGAGAACTCTACGAACAGGAAGAAAATCTTCGCATACGAACCCGCAAATGATCCGATGTCACCCGACCTCACAAACCGGATGGTCCGCATTGTAGGTGCTGCGATCGCCGCTGCTTGTGGTGCTCAGGACGGTCAACCCTCGACGCGCGATGCTACCCGTAGCGGGGCCCGGTCAGTGACCCGGCTCACTCCAGGCGGGACTGCCGGGACTGTCGCCGCCCTCGAGAGAGACCAGAACGTCTAGGCGTCAGACACGCCTCTGACTGAATTGAAAGGTGCGAGTTCAGCAGGGCACAAGCGTCGTGCGGTCTCCGATGATCGCGAGGTGGCCACTAGAGTATCCGGCATGACCGAGTGCCCCGCCAGCGGTAGAGTGCGATCAATCGCGAGCAAGGATCAGTAGTGGACGAGGAGCGGGACTCTCGATCGGCGTTGGGCGATGCCCTGGTCGGCGCGCATGTGCTGGCTGCAGTGGTGGCTGCGTTCTTAGTTGTCACGAATATTTTGAGAGTCCCGGGCTGCGTGGACCGATGCAACTACCCGGTCCTTGAGGACGTAACCCGAGTATTCTGGCCGCTCAACTGGATCGTCTTGATCGTTGCGGCCGCCACATATTTTCTGCTTAGGTCACGGGTTCGACATGCCTGGCTCGCTCCAGCAACCGGAATCGCCGTCACGCTCGCAACTTTCATCGCCGCAAGTTTCATGATCAATGAAGCCTTAATCGTCGGATAGCCGATACTGCCCGTCGTGGCGCACGCGCCTAGTCTTGAGAACCTTTTTGGAAGGCTTCGAAGCCGATCGAGCACCTGTCTCGTAACCTGGCTGTCTCATATTCGCCACCCATGAGTTACGAGACGTCGAAGCTGCGAGACACTCAGATGAACGTGCTCAACGCGCGCCGGTAGCTGTCACTGTTCTCACGCGTTGCGGCGGTGGTGAGAAGGGCGTTCTCGCCGACTCTGCGGATGAATTCACCCGAACAAGGAATGGTCACGATTTTCGTCAGGCCGGCACGCCACGCCGGGATCAGTGCCGGCAGATCACGCCGCTCGGGGTGGTCTTCGAGTTGCGTCGGCATCCCCGCCAGGTGAGCATCCATTCCGCGTTGGGACCAGGTACTGTGCGAGTCGTCGAACGCGCTGTCTCCGAAGCTGTCGCGCCAGCTGCGTCCGACGATTCGGTGGAGAAGATTGGCGCGTTCAGTCGAACCGTCCGCGGTGTGCTGAAGCTCCTCGAACAGTCCTGGGTCACTGTCCTGACCCACGTCCGCCACGGCGGCATGCCAGATGCCGGGCCACGCGGCCTCCCACTCGTCGCGAGTTTCGGCGCTGACCGCAGAATCCTGAACGGTCACGGGCGTGTCCAACAGCAACGGAGGAAGGTCTTCACTTGGAGGCCGCAACTCATACGCCTCCCGGATCCAGAGTAACTCCAGGAGGGTGTGAGGTCGATCCTCAACGGTGATCGACATGTCGTGCGGCCACGGGTTGCCCGGTATTGGTGCACTGTCTCTCATAGTCCCACTCTCAGTTCCACTCATCCTTGCCGTCTCGCGTGCTCGAAGCAACGATCTGCAAATCTGATCTCGCTCTGAAGACAGCACACCTGTCTCGTAACCTCGGTGTCTTTCAACCCATGCGTTCCGAGACACCCCTCTGCGACTCACTAAACAGCCAGGCAGGTCTGGCAGCACGTCGATTCAGTCGGTCTTCCCGTTCGAGCAGGTCGGCTGTGCAGCAGAGTTGCCCCTGATGTCGTCGGGGAGGGCGATAGGCGTTTCCTCAGTCGGCGTTTCCTCAGTCGGCGTCGCCGGTTCTTGGACAACGACTCCATCGTGGTCTGTGTTCTGGTGGGTGACTTCGAGGCGCTGATTTGCGGCGATCGCGTCCCACATGATCTGCGCCGAATCGTAGTTCGGTACGACCTTGTTGACGTCGTCCGGATCGGTGAACGTCGGATACTGCAGGAAAACGATGTCTTCGAACGACACGTCTTTGACCGCGAGTCCGATCTGAACAAGGGTCATTGGATTCGTCAAGGTGCTGCTTGGCTGTACGTTGCTCAGCGCGGCGTTTGCCAGGCGCAGCATCGTCGGAATGTCACCGAGTACTTCGCCGCTGATCAACTTCTTGGCGAGATTAGACATGTACTGCTGCTGGTTGCCGATACGGCTGAGGTCGCCCCCATCACCAACGCCATGGCGGGTGCGGAGGAACTGCAAAGCGTCATATCCCTGAAGCGTATGGTTGCCCGCAGGTAGGTTGAGCTGCGTGTGGTAATCCCTGATCGGTGAGGCAAGACAGACGTCCACTCCGCCGATGGCGTTGGTGATTTCGATCACCCCTCCGAAGGTGACCGACGCGGCAAAATCTATGCCCTGGCCTGTGAGTTGCTGGACCGTTGCAGCCACGCAGTTGATACCGCCATCCATATAGGCGCTGTTCAACGGCCGCTTCTCCATTGCAGAAATCGTGCTGCCGTCCTCGCGGGTGCATTCCGGAATCCCGATCATGAGATCGCGGGGCAAGCTCACGGCCGTGATCCGTCGCGGCTCGTCAGAGACATGCACAAGGAGGTTGACGTCATTCAAGTCACCTTCGGCGTCAGGCCCATCGCACCGGCCAGGGAACAAATGCGCGTAGTCAGGCTCGCACACATCCAAGCCCATCAGCAGCAGATTGAACCCGCCCTCGAACTCACTGATGTCCGGCGGCACAGGACGCTGGCCCTCGAGTTCCACCGCATCAGCGGTCGCCGTCCCGTAGAGATCCGAAACCACAACCGCGGCGACACTTACACCGCTCACGAGTACAACGGCTACCGCAATGCCAACCAGCTTGAGCAGCAGGCTGAGCGCACTCGGTGTATGCTGCTGCCCGTGTCGGGCGGTCGTCGTCCGGCTATAAGTCCTATTACGTGCCACGTAGATCCCTCGTCAGTGTTCGCTTCCTCCGCGGGAAGCGCTGCGCGACAGCATAGGCGGTGTTCCAGGAAAATCCCTTGACGTCACTAGCATGATGGAATGGCCACACAGCAGCGCGATCGGTTCGACGATGTCCCGCGTGAAGTAGGACGTGTCGGTGCTCACCGCGCCGAACAGCCTCGGCTGAACCGCTGGGCTGTCCTTCTGTGGGCATTTGTCGCTGCCCTAATTCTGATCGTCGCTGGGATATTCGTCTCGTTCGTGTTGATGGGCCGCATCACGTTCGGCAGTGAGCCGGCGCCATCCCCAACGCCATCTGAGACAGGTATCGTCGACACCTCTTATGAGGTGCTCATTCTCAACGCAACCCCAGAAGAGGGCTTGGACGCAGAGATGCGGGCTGTGTTGATAGACGCCGGTTGGGCAGATAGCTCTCTGCTCAGCAGTGGTGCAGCGAGCGACTTCCCTGCAACAACGGTCATCTATGTGAACGACGATGACAGGGCAGCTGCGCTGGGAATTGCTGAAGTGATCGGCGGCGCTGAGGTTCAACAGGATCCGGAGTACCCGGTGCTGAGCGGCGGTGAGGGCAAGCAGGTCGCTGTGGTGATCGGGCTCGATCGCTCAAGCGCGGCGTCGCCGCCTGCTACCACGCCGGCCGGGTAGCTGCGGCTGCCCAGGTTCAGGACGACGAACGAGGCTCTTCGCCAAAGGGGCTCTGTATTCCCGCCACACGATGCCTGCCACGAGACCTTGCTCTGCCCTCAATGGCAGCCCATCCAAGGGGGACTGCTGCACGGTTAGGTGACGGTTCTAGTCACGCACAATATGGGAACCACGTACGGACATCTCGGGTGTCGCGAGTAACCTCAGATGAAAGATCCGGATGTGAACTCTGGCGGTCGGAACTTAGGTGGTACAGGATGAAACTATGTCTCACGTACGCCAAATCGCCGCGTCTGTTATCGCCGTGGCATCTATCGTGCTCCTTGCTGGCTGCACCGCTCAGGAACCATTCGCGGAACTCCAAAGCGAGCGCGAGACGCACGACGAGTTGCCGCAACTAGAAGACTATTCCTACGACCCTGTTGACGTCTCCTCCAGCCGGTTTGTCGGCGAGCACGATGGGACATCGCTCTGGCTCGCTCGGGGCCTTGAGCCGTCAACAGTGTGCCTTATTGCAGATCCCGGGGACGACGGCTGGATCGTGGCTTGCGGCGGCGCGCCGATAGGAGCACATGGTGGAGCTGGCACCTTCGAAGTTTTACCAGACGGCGCAGTAGCACCAGAAGGAGCAACCCAAGTCTCCGAGAACGTTTACGCGTGGTGAGGATTTTCCGGACTGTCTAACCTCCCTGTCTTGTAACCCATGGGATGCGAGGCAGCTGTCACTGCGCTAGGTCCAGCACCCAGCACCCACGAGACGTCTCGTGTCGCTAGGGTTTTGAGACACAAGGCGAGCCGATGTGAGACGGTTTGAGCGATCCAGTCATGTCCTAGGTAAGGGACGATGATGAGGAGCGCACTATGAATGAACAAGTGAAGTCGGATCTCGCGTCTGCCGATCCGGTGGTCGACAGCGAAGACGTGAAACTTCGTGCCCTTGTACGCCGAGCAGCAGCGGATGCTCGGGCCGTAACGGATGCAGGCCGACGACGTCCGGCCACAGGCGGACGTGTTCCTTGGTGGAAGCGTCGACGCGCCCTGATCCCGATTGGTCTCGGGACTCTTGTGGCCATAACCGGTGCAGCAGTTCTGATCCCGCTGCAACTTCGCGTGAACGACACTCTCGTCGATCTCGACGCGGAAATTCCGATCATCTACACGACGGACACCGGCGTCGACGTGAGCTGTCGCTACGGCTTCTACTTTGGTGATCCAGCCGACCGAACGGACGCGGACGAAAAGCTCGCCGACTTCGTGCAGACTCACGACTGGACCGGTATCGGACAACGCATCTACGACGAGGCAATTGCGAATCCGTTTGTCCCCGGTCCGAACGATGATTGGGAAGTTGACACCCAGGAGATCCGGGACCAGTTCTCGTTCAATAACGCAACGTCGACAGTGATCTGGGAAGAGATTCCGGAGGAATTGGTGCAGGAAGGGCAGTCTTCGGGCAGTCCATCAGATTGCAAGGGTCAGCTCCGTTGATGCGCCGGCGACCGCTCCCCCCGGAACTTCGCGATTGGGTTGAGATCGTCGTCGAAGAGAACGCTGGCGACCTTCTCCGCTATTTTCAACGACGCGTGACTCCGCCAGAGGATGCAGCAGATCTCCTCGGGAACGTGTTCCTCGTTCTTTGGCAACAAGGCGCGCGGGTGCCCACCACCGATGAGGGCGCAAGAATGTGGTGCTTCGAGATCGCACGCAACGTGCTGCGTGAGCACCGCCGGAAGACGTTCAGGGCGATCGAACTTGCGAATGAGTTGCGAGACCATATCCGCGACACGACTCAGCAGGACAATTCCGCAGATGTCGCTACGGAGACTGCGATGAGGGCTGGCGACGTCCGTCGAGCGATCACGCACCTCGACGAACGGGCGCGGGAGCTCCTCATGCTCATCTATTGGGACGGATTCAGCATTGCCAATGCTGCTCGGCTTCTATCTATCAACGAATCAACCGCACGCACTCGTCATGTGCGTGCGCTTCGGCGTCTCGAAGCCACCCTCCAATCCGATGGGCACATATTCGTTCGCAAACAGGGCCACCACCCCGCCAGTGTGGTGGACTCCACCCAATAGCCCACGCAAATGTGGATTCCGAACGCGTGAGCATGAGTGTTCAGACTGTCTCGTAACCTCGGTGTCTCGAAACCTATGGGATTCGAGACAGTAAGGCTATGAGACATGTCATGTTTGGGAGGTGGGTGGGTAGGATCTCCCCATGACCGCGCGTGCTGTGTCCAAGACCAGACGCCAGCGCCGTCATAGACGCCCTCGTGCGACATTCACCAGCATGCTCGGGGAATTGCTGCTGACTGCGGGGGTGCTGGTTCTGCTGTTTGTGTCGTGGCAGGTATGGATCGGCGACATCATTATCAGCGCTCAGCACAATCGGGAAGGTGCGGAGATCTCCGAAGCTTGGGAGCGAGCGCCGGTCCCTGAGCCGCCGCCTCTCATCGAGTCCGATGATGGCGAGATGTATTACGAGCCTCCGATCCTCCCTCACCCTGCCGACGCTGAAGAGTTCGCACAAATGCTCATTCCGCGGTTCGGTCCGGAGTACAACGTGAAGGTTGCCGGCGGCACGACACGTTCGCGAACCCTCGACCACATCGGCATCGGCGTGTACACACAGTCAAAGATGCCGGGAGAGGTCGGTAACTTCTCACTGGCCGGACACCGCACAACTTGGGGCATGCCCTTCAGATACATCGACCAGCTGAAGCTGAATGACGCGATCGTTGTCCAGACTCTAGGCGGCTGGTACACGTACCGCTTCCGCAACCTGGAGTACGTCAAGCCATCCGAGGTCGACGTACTCCTCGACGTACCCCAAATGCCCGAGATGCAAACCGAGGATCGCTACATCACCCTCACTGCGTGCTCTCCGTTGGGCTCGCTCGCCGAGCGCATCGTCGCGTATGGCGTCTTTGACTCATTCCAACCAAGAGCCGAGGGCCCGCCCACGTCCCTAAACGATGGATCTTCCTAGCCCATAAGGGCATCGGACGACGTGGCCTAGCCCTCTTACATCCCATTGGTTTCAAGACACCGGCTGCGATTCGGCTGACGTCACGGCCCAGGCGGCGTCGATGAGACGGCTCGTATCTCTAGGGCTTTGAGACGGTCTGGCATGCCGCATAAGAGGCACCCGCGTGGAGCAGGTTCACCGGGAAGCTTGCCTGAACACTTTCGGCGACACCGCCCGCCGCCTGACCGACGATCTGGTCGCCCCCTCTCCCCGCGAGCGGCGAAGGGAGGTTCAGCTCACTATAAGAACTCGGGACGAACTTCTGCCACAGCATTCAACTCGTGCTGGAGCTGATCGACAAGTAGCGAGCCCCGGTCGCGCCAGTCGCTGGGATCGGCGAGCGGTTCATCCACTTGCCTCGACAACCACTCCTCGTTCCAATCAAACAATGCAGAGCCCAAATCAGGTGAGATATCGATGGAGCTGACGCCGAGGCGGTATTCGTCGGAGAAGTCCTCCCATAGCGGCCAGCCGCTGATCCACTCGGGGAACACGCGAAGCAGTCGCAGGCCATTGGGTAGGAGCGGTTGTAGCCCGCGTTGAGTCCTGGCCAACAGGTAGCGGCTCTGCATCTGTCGGCGGAGCAGCCATTGACGTGCAGTGACAGGAGTGTCGTTGTAATCCATCCCAGAAAGCCAAATCAACCCGCGTGCACCATGCGGCTCGTCATCCACGATCGCCAACGACCAGAGGTATTGGTCGCCGTCCGAAAGCGCACGCGCGGAATCCATGGCTTCGTCGAGGGTGGCGTCAACGAGGTCCACGGCTGTCACATCGTTGTCAGGGCCCTTGAACACCAGGATGCGGAAGCGAGGGTCGTCACGCTCCCATGTGGAGTCCCGCTCATCGACATACTCTCCGCGCATGAGAACAGAGTACGTCGCGGGCTGTCCGTCACATACCCTCAGGCGAGTCGGTATCTCGTAACTTACCTGTCTTGTAACCCATGAGATATGCGACTGCTGCCCTCGGCGTGGCAGAAACTGCGTTTGGAGGCGACTCGGGTAATTGTATCCTTGGGCGGGTACAAAATTGTGCTAGCGTCCAGGTACAAACTACCGGGAGGGTGAGCGATGATTGAAAAGCTGCTGGATAGCTGGTTTCTGTTGCCGCTTGCGCCTGGTGCGGAACTGGTTGTTGCGGTTCTGGTAGTGGGTGTGGCGATGATTCTTCGTCATAGGCAGATGAGGGGCGCTGCCTCTGGCCGACGACGAGTGCCGATGGTAGTTCGGGTCACTTCGGGAGCGGTAATTGCAGCTTGGGCCCTGGACGTCGTCGCGCAATCGCTTTGGGTGGCGTTCCCAACGATTCTGTGGTGGAACTTTGCCCTGCCGCTCGTGATCACCGCGGCGGGCGCTCTGGCCGTAGGACTCTCCATCCCCAGACTCGTACGACGCACGGGCGAGCCAACTCTGATTGGCATCCGACGCACTTGGTCGAGCTTCACGGATCGGCTTCCGTTGATGGCGACGGGAACTGCAGGTGCGCTCATCCTTGTGGTCACGTTAATCTGCGGGGTTGTGTCGTCGCCAGATGAGTACGGCAGATATGTCCTCATCAATTTTGGTGACGCCGGCGTTGCGACCTTCTACGGATGGATGTTCGGTGTCCCTGTCCTGATCGGCCTGCTGCTGCTCATCATGGCCACCTTGGCGGCCCTTTCCAGGATCACCACCCCACCATTCTCGAGCCCGCTTGCAGCGCAGAATGAAACCGTCTCGCGCCGCACTGTCTCCAACGCAGTGGTGTATCTCACCGGGTCTGCCCTCACTCTGACGCTGGGCGGGATACTGACGATGATCGGCGGATCAGGATCGGGCTCCGCCGGCGTAGGCATCCCAGGAGTCGGAGATTTTGTGTGGAGCCCTGGTTACTCGTCGTTCGCGGAGTTCTTCACCTGGAGCGGTTGGGTCATGCAAGTTGCGTCGTTCGTGATGCTGATTGTTTTGGTCCTCGGATTCGTCCCGCTCAGATCTGCCACTTCAGGCGTGGGTGACGTAGCAGTCAAGGAAGCGCAGACACGATGACTCCGCGTGAGGACGACGCTGCGTCGTCGTCGGCTATCTATGAACGATTCCGGGGGCTCATTGCCAGCGGCTATCTTGGGAACGGGGAGCGGCTTCCCACGGTTCGGCAAACGGCTGTGGACTTCGGTGTGTCGCCTGGTACTGCCGCGCGCGCATTCAAGCAACTCGAACAAGACCGACTCATCGACACACGAAAAGGTGCTGGAACGCGAGTTGCCGAGGGCGCATCCCCGCTGCCCGGACCCTTGGTCATCAAGATTCGTGAACTCGTAGAGATGGCACAATCCGCGCACGTCTCCGCAGACGATTTGCAGAGCGCACTACAAGCAATCTGGTCTGCACGTACGTGATCCAAACCCAGCCATTTCGAGCTCTCCGTCCCTCGTTGCGGACTTCCTCAATCGATCCGTTTCTTCAGCTGGTCGAAGTGTCTCGTAACCTGACTGTCTCGAAACCCATGGGGTAAGCGACACCGAGGTTGCGAGACACTCACTGTTGCCGAGGCTCCGGGGCAGTCGGAACCGAGGGCTGGCTTTCTGCTTCACCTTTTTGCAGTGGTGGACGAGACTGGGATACATGGAGTTTGGAGAGCGCTTGGCGGAGGATGCGGCGGATCCGGCGGACGAGCGGTGGGCCCGCGTCGCGCGCATGCCGTTCTGTGTCTTCGGGTTCGTTCCGCAGCCCACTGTCGAGGAGTTTGGGCTCGGCTCCCACGGAAGCGGATCGGACGGCGCTGGTGTTCGCGACGGCCACGTCGGGATCAGTTATGTCGTCATTCGCAATCCGGGAGATCGGGCTGACCCTGCGAACTTTGCGCGACTCGATGAAGACGTCCAGCGCCAGCTCGACTTGGTTCCGCCGACGCCGTATCCGCGATGGCTGACCGAGCAGATTGAGCGACAACGATTCCCGATGCTGCATAACGCGGTGCACACAAGCTGGTATCGCGACATCGACAACCGGCCCTCTCTCGACGAAGCGCTTGTCGAACACGCGACGGACGTGCTCAGGACGAGCTTTCGACGCGAGCGCGGACTCGAAGGCAAGCTCGGCGGCCTCCCGCCCGCGCCTGACCTCACGACGGCCGCCGTCCAACACGACGCGCTCCTCAGCATCGACGGAGCAGACCACCCCGCGGCACGGATCGACACCGACCCGCACGTCTTCGCGATCGGAGCACTCGTCGACGACTCCACTTTCCTCACCGCTGTCGTCACGCGAGACGAACTCTTCCGTGTGCGTCTCGAGTTCTCGACTCGCCCGACCACCCACGCCTGTGATCCTGAGCGACTGGCGTAGAGCGGCGCCGACCCGACGATCCCAAACCTTGGTGTCGCCTATCCGATGGGACATGAGAGAGCGAGGTTATGAGACACCAGTGCGTTTCTCATAGCGGATCCTTCTGTGTCTCCACCAAGAGCAGCGGCCCCAGAACATCAGTCGCAGCAGTTCGTCCTGGAGCGAGCCGGGTCACTGACCGGGCCCTCGCTACGAGTAACGTCTCGCGTCGAGGGTTGACCATATCCTGAGCACCACAAGCAGCGGCGATCGCAGCATCTATAATGCGGACCATCCGGTTTGTGAGGTCGGGTGACATCGGATCATTTGCGGGTTCGTATGCGAAGATTTTCTTCCCGTTCGTAGAGCTCTCTTCAGTTAAGGAGCGCGCTACCCGCTGTTTGATACAAAGGATTATTTCTCGACGCGGGGCTGCGGGCAGGGGCTCGTTCACGACCAGTCGGGAGGCATAGTCAAAGCAGGAACTGGGGTCGCTGAAGGATCCGCGCTCTCACCGAAGGCCTCTCACGGACCTGTTTCACAGCCGATCTATCTCGTATCCCATGGGCTACGAGAGACATCGCGGTTGCAAGACACCCACTCGGTGCACCTTCGGCTACGTAAGAAGGCTCAATATCGTGATCGCAGCACTGACGGCCGCGGCTGTGATGCTTACCCATTTGCGGTATCGGGTCGGTATCAGAACTGCTATCAACGTCACAATGAAGACGAGCACAAGGACGAATGGTGCGATCACCGCAAGGGTGTAAAGAGCGTATGCCCTGGGATCGAGCAGGCCAATCGAGACCCACAGGATGCCGCCGACGAGTAGCACGATTCCAGCGGCGAAGAGCGGCGCAACTACTCGCTGTTGGCGGAAGGTGTGCTGGATTGCAATTGCGGTGCCTCCGAACGATCCTGCGCCGAAGAACGATAAACCCAACGTTCCCGCGATGCTCAGGAGCTCGAACCGGCCCGGAACGGTGAGACTGACAATGCTCGCCGGGACCAGAGCGACCATGCCCGCGAATCCTGCGGCCGCTGGCCATCGCCGGAAGAACGGTCCCCAGATGGTGGTGTCCCTAGCGCGTTTGGCCGTGTTGCTCTTTGTGACCATGGGGAAAGTCCCTCCCTTATTCCACCATTCCACAATCACGCGGGCACCGCGGCTACGCCGCTGCTTGATCCGCTAGTCACTCGCCAGCGCGGGACCGATGAGAGGGCGGGTGCCCTCAGCGATGTGGTGCTACGCCGGGCTGTGCCGCGATGGTGTCGCATCCCTAGGGTTTTGAGACAGTCATTTCGGCTGTCTGACGCGTCGGCAGACGTTTTGGGCGCGGCCGGACATGTCCATGGTGTAACCCTATTTCTAGGAGATCATCATGAGTTTGACACCCGACGACGACCAACTGGATCGACTTCTTGGGGAGTCGGTTCCGGAGACCGCACCGATCACTGCGAGCGTTGCGAACGAGATCACACGCCTTCGTGGAGTGACGCAAGCAGAAGTAGGTATGTCAACGCGCGTGCGCCGGTGGCGACGGCCAGCGGTCGCGGCACTGGCGTCCGTCCTCGTTCTGGGTGGTGCAACGGCCGCAGCTGCTGCAACCGGGATCTGGACCATGCCGTGGGCTGATGATCCTGTGGCTTCGTTTGATTTCACTCTCCCGAGTGGTGCCGTGTGTGAGCAGCGCATCGGCAACGTGACGGGGCTTGCACCTGACGAGATTGCTGCCGTGGAGAACTTTTACCGCAGCACCGATCTCGAAGCACTTCTCACGGATGATGCGATCAATGCGACCATCATTCAGCGCCGCACCGGCGAGATTATCTACAGGAACCCGGACGGATCGACCGAACCTGGCGGTTTGGGAACCGAGCACTACAACGCCGATAAGGAGTACTGGACGGCGGTTTGGGATGTGGTCACGACAGCGCTTGACGATGACCTCAAGCGAGCGGGTATCGACGGAATCGACACGGACCTGTCATTCCAAGGCGAAGCGAATTGTCCGGGCGCGGACTGGTGACACGCAAAGAGGTCGACGCTGCAGCGTTGACAGTTGTCCTCGCCCGGGACTCCGCTGACGTCCTGAGGTACGCCGAACGCCGTATCGGCAGAGAGGATGCCGCTGACGCCCTTGCCGAAGTGATGCTGACGGCATGGCGTCGCGTTGATTCGATGCCGCGCGAGAGTGAGCAAGCACGAATGTGGCTATTCGGGATTGCCCGAAACGTTGTCGCAAACGCCACACGGAGCGTTCATCGACGCGGGCGGCTCGCAGAGCGCCTCCGAGGAGCGCTCTCGTCGGCGCGCGTTCATGGACACCCAGCAGATCGCGGTCTCGAAGTGAGAGACGCGATTGCTCGACTTTCTGGGGAGCAGGCCGAACTCGTGCGGTTGGTCCATTGGGAGGGGTTCAGTGTCGCCGATGCCGGCGCAATCCTCGGTGTTCCTGCATCGACAGCACGTACCCGATACCAAAGGGCGCGAGCGGATCTCAAAGAAGCACTGTCGCTTGAGCGTGACGGAGTCTCATAATCCATGGGACAAGTGACACGCCACTACGTCGTTGCATAGTGCTGCGAGCGGCGAGACGAGACCGCGCGGTCAGCGTAGCGACCTGATCTTCACGATGAGGGGGTCTGTCTCACGAGAGTTGTCAGCAACTGCGCCTGGTCAGTGTTTCCGGGGCGGGGAGTGCGAGCGCGACTACCACGGGGGCATCAGTAAACTGCGAGAAACTTCGATGATCTGGACTCCACGAGCCGGAGGCGCTGTGCTCGCCCCGATAGCGTCGAATAGCGCGACCCGATCCTCGTCAATTGTGTGCGCTTCGATCTGATCCAGCCCGGATATCAGCGCATCCACGTCCATAAGGTAGGCGCTGTCGGGCGCGGTCTCACTATCCGAGCCCCTATACGGCACGGTTACCTCGAAAGCAGCATCCTCATATGTCACGTCGACGTCGATCGACATGACTGTGTTTCCTCCCTCGTCCTGAACCTGCTCCCAATCAGCGATGTCGACGCGAGGAAAGTCCCACTCGATCCCACTCCATGAGGCATCCAGGAGTTCCCATCCTCGAGACAGAAGAACTTCGTGCAAGCGCGACAATTCGCGGTACGAATAAGCACCGTTCAGCGACAGCTCACGGAGCTTCACTTCCTTCGATACCGTAGGAGAGTCGATGATACGGACAAGTCGGTCATGCCGCTTCTGATCAGCGAGACCACTCGATTCAGAACCCTGACGAGTTTCTCTCTTCCGCCGGCTAGCCTTCCCCATTTGCATCTCCCTGTTCTGTCGAGCCGCGATACAACCGAAGCGCGAGTGAGTACCGCCACCCGCAATTACACATCTACCATGCCGCACTGACATGCCGAAGTTCTGTCACTTCTTGAGGACGACGAATGGTGAAGCTGGGACCAGGTTGATACAACGGATAGTGGCATTGGAAGTACGCTGAGGGCGTGCGCAGTTGCCATCGAGATTCACCTCGGTGACTCAATAGTTGACGCGGCTGCCTGTCCCACCTGTGCTGACGTTCTCCGAGGTCGACGGTGAGCCGGGAGCATGTCATCGCATACGTCGGCCACCCGCACGGGCAGGCTGGCCGTTACCTCGAAGGGATCGCCGCGCACCACCTGCGGCGCAGGATCTAGATCTTCCATGTCATGCCCTTGACCGATATGTTCCGCTACTTGCTGTACGAAGGAGAAGCACAATGGCTACCGACAAGTACGAGCTGGCAGCTCGCGCTGAGCGCGGCGAGCTGACCGTGAAGCCCAGCACCATCCGACGCGGTGACGAGGCCGCTGCCGAAGCGCGAAGCGCTCTCATGGCGGCGACCGGCGCAGAGACTCCGCAGGAGGCGGTGCAGTCGGCGGTGGGGTTACCGATAGTTGGCGCGAAGCGCGGCCCGTCGCCGGTCGTGCGTGCGCGTGTGCCCCAGGCACTCAAGGATCATGCTCATGCTCATGCGTCGAGGGGATAGAACAGTCGTTCTAGACTTGCTACCCCTCAATGCGACGGATTGCTGTGCCGATCTCTGGTTCTGGGTACCCGCGAGTCAATCTTCTTGATCGGCGAATCGAGCGCGACACGCACTTTGGCGGAGACATCATTGCTCGTCTGGGGCGTTCTTCGGGCCGCTGGTGTCCCAGTGCTCGCCGCCCGCTCGGGCAGTGCGGACGGCGGAGGCCCACATCTCTCCGTCGACTATGCGCGCCCGAGCCCGAAGGTCGCCGGCCCACTTCCACGCCTCCGGGTCTCCCATCATGATCGGCGTCTTCGACCGGATCCGGTCATACACTTCCTGCAGCCGGCCCTCGTATGGATCAGTCCTGATGAAATAACCGAGGCTGTGCTGATCATAGGCATCGGCATAGGTCCTGTGGAGCACGCGTTCGTGCTCAATCCTGCGGGCCTCCTCGACGGACATAGGCCACCACTCGACGCGCGGAAGGTCGTCGAGGAGCGACTTGTCGTCAGTGTGTTCAACCGGGGCGTCGGGTGCTTGCGCTATCGCCTCGCCGAAGTCGATGCGCCAGGAAGATCCGACGCGGGTGATCCGCGTCGGCCTGATCCAGGGCGTGTGCCGAGCGCCGTACGTTTCCGGGGGCTTTTGTATAGCGGGGTTGCCCCGCTCCGGCAGTCCGCCGTACCCGAGCGGCGCGGTCGGCGGCCAGTAGAACTCCAGTGGCGCATCGTCGGCGACGTTCAGGTCCGCGACCGCCCAGCCGCGGGCGACCAGCTCTGCCTGGACGTCGCGACCCAGCAGTCGCCAGCCTTCCTTGTGTATGCGGATCTCGTCATCAGCTGACGTCATGCGCGCTCACTCCAGCCGGCGTCGTGAGTTCGACCCCATGGGCGGTCATGATCATCGAGGACGGTGCTCCCACCTGCCCATCTCCTGCCGCACGTCGGGCACGAGATGTTCCAGTCATCGGATCCGCGGATCTCGATCATTCGGCCGATATTTTCTCCGCTCGATGGGCACCATGTCTTTAGATCTTCCTCCTTCTGAAGGATTGCTTCCTGGATCTCGACGAAGGACGGCTCGTGGTCATCACGGTGATTCATAGCAGCACACTACGAGGGGCTACTGACATCGCTGCTAAACGCTGGTTTGCAAGCGCATTCTGACCACGAACTTGGGCTGCTGAAGGATCCGCGCTCTCACCGAACGCCTGGCTCGGACGCGATTCATAGCCGATCTGTCTCATCCCATGAGTGTCGATACACCCGGGTTTCGAGACACATCGGCCGGAGCTCTCGGGGAACAGCACTGATCGCTACCCAGCGATACGGACGACCCCGATCTCGGTTTCACCGTCGAAAGTGTAGACGGGAATCGTCCAGCCGTTCGGGTACTTCTCGGCGGCTTCTTCCTGCCAGCGCAGTGCATCATCTGGATTCGTCGGCAGTCCCTCATGGTCAGGACTGGTCGCGTACAGTTCGCTTGCGAACGCATATCCCTCGACGGCTGCGCCGTCTGGGGCGATACCGACCACGCTGACCAGGTCTGGGTCGCCTTGGGTTGAGCCCATGATGCCGTATGTCTGCCCGTTCGCGTTGATGCCGAGGCTGGTGGGTACGTGGGTGACGTATTGAACAGTCACGATCCCGGTGAACGCGGAGGGCGTCAAGTACAGGGTGTCGATGGAGCTATCTAGGGGGAAGTCGTACCAGGTGCCGGAGTTCGGGCCCGCGGAAAGGTCCTCGACGCTCCACGAAGCGGAAGGATTGTTCCCGCCCGGATCGGTGCCCCAGTTGAGGGATCCCGCGGTCGACGCGGTGATCGTGACGCGGGCGTGAGTCGCCGCGTCCGGTCGGTCTTGCAGCGAGATCTGCGTCGCAGTCTCGACGTTTCGGCTGATCGGTTCGCCGAGCAGAGAGATGATGGGCGCGCCCGGTATCACGCCTGCGGGCGCCGTGACAGCATCCGAGTAGCGGGGTGTGGGCTCCCCTGACGGTTGCGCCGGCGCCACGGTGAATATCCCGGTGGCGGCGAACGCTCCCGCAGATACTCCGGCACCTGCCAGTGCGCCAACCAGAACAAAGCCCGCAGCCCACAGCCTCCGCTTCCGGCGGGAGGGCGGGTTCTCGGCGACGTGGTTGATGAGGTTCGCTCTGATGATGTCTGAGCGTTCCGGGGTGAAACCTGTCATCATGACCCTCCTTCAGTGAGCAGATGCGGAGCGACCGCGGATCGCAGTCGTGTGCGGATTCGAGAGAGTCGCATCTTGGCAGCTGACTCGGACAGCCCCAACACGGTCGCAGCCTCACGGATTGTAAAACCCTCCAGGGCCGTCATCGCGAGAAGCTTCGCGTCCGCCGGGCGTGCAGCCGCGATCGCTTCCCGCAGCGCGACCAGTTTTTCGTCTGCGCGATCCGCGATCCGATCTGCAGGATCGGGCACGACGGGCGGGGCAGGCAACGCCGCAAGGAACCGGTCATAACGACGTCTCGCGCGGGCCGCGTTCCGCGACACGTTCTGCGCCGTGACGATCAACCATGGCAGCAGTGACCCGTCAACGAACCTCACCGATCCCCGGCGTCGCCACAACTCCAGAAACGTGGCCGCAGTCAGGTCCTCGGAGTCACTCGCGGTATTGCCGCTCGCAATCAGATGACGGAAGACACGGTCACGGTGCCGGTCCCAAATCACGCCGTAACGACGCATATCGCCCGCCAGCACGAGCACCCACACCATCTCATCCGAATCATCCGCCACACTTCATAATGTCCGCAGCCGCCCGAATAGTCACAACCTCCCCGCGATGTATTGCAGGCCAGCCAGCAGAGATGGCGATCCGACACACACCTTGCGGAAGCCTCCGCGCCTGCCGCAATGTGCTTTGCTCCGCTCTACGGTGGTTCCCTCTCGGCGTCACACCCGAAATGCAGCTCGCATTCCATGACTTTTGCGACGATGATTTGGGAGACACCCGTGGGCGTCGGAATGTAGCAGTTCAACATCGTGAGACGATCCCGGAGATGGATACCACAGCTGATGAAGAACTTCGTAAGCTCCAAGCTCGCGCATACGGTCCAAACGCAGATATTGCGGAAGACCATGCGGCGCTTCAACGCCTTCAGGAGTTGGAAACTCGCCACGCGAGGAGAGAGTTCGAGTCTCCCAACGACGACACACTGAGATCAGTGACGGAAGCCACGTCCGTTGAGTCGATACCTCCGGGGGCGAGGGACGAAGCGACTGACCTTCCAAGCATCGACGGAGATCCGGAGCCACACGCCCCCGCAGCTACCCGACCGTCTGCGGAAGTGCCGACTGCGCGCATTCGACCTCGAACAAGGAAGTTATGGATCGCGTCTGTCGTCGCTTCGAGCGCGTTGGCGGCGAGTGCCGCCTACGCGCTGACTGCGATTTCTCCGGTCTCCGCGTCCTCGGGCGCTCCCCAGGTCGCCACCCTGGAACCAAGCACCGCAGTCGCGGTTCCGGCTGGTTGGTTCGGCGCAGACGAAACTACATCGGTGTTCAACTTCTATGGATTCACGCTCTTCACAGTCGAAAGTTACTTGGACTCAGCGCCCGACTCAATGTGTCTTACCATCGTGAAGACGGACCAAGTTCCGGCCGAAGAAGGCTTCGATCCATCCTCATGGACCTTCAGCGGCGCGCAGTACTCGGGTTGCAGCGTCGGCGCATTCCCTGCTGTCGTCGAAGTGCCCTTTGGCGACGAGGTGCCGGACGAACTGAGTGCGCGCTTTCCAGCGGGTAGAGCGTTGCAGTTCGCGCTTGACGGTGATCGCGTCGGCGTCTTCCTCGACAGCGAGTAGACAGTGCCTCAGACACTTATAGGTTTCGAGGCACCGAGGTTCCGAGACATATTCACACCTCGCCATAACACGGACTAGCGATCGGACGCGCGCACCGCACAGACCAGCACCTGACGGATTGCTGTTGCGCAGGCCGATGTTCGTGCAGGCTACTTGCGGCGACGAGACTCCTCAGTCCGTTAAACGTTCACCCTTCGGAACGCGAAGATCGTAATAGCGAGCAGCGATTACGACCGCCACCGCTAGGACCGCCGACAGGAGAACGGGAGCCAAGGGCGGACCCATTTCATCCCGTACAGGAAGCGGTGAGAGAGTCCAAGCTATCATCACCACGAGCACGATCCCAGCCGCGATTTGCACCTTCTCACCAAGCGTGAGGTGCCGCTGCTGCGTGAATCCCTTGGCGTACGTCGCGGGGGAACCGAACTCTGCTTCGAGTGCGAGCGCGTCGGATCCTGCTCGGTGACTGACTACCTCAGCGAAGCGGTGACGCGGTCGCGGACCGCGCCACCGTCACGCATGGCCAAGAGGCATGCAGTTGCGACGAAAGGAGACTAGATCTCTGCATAGGCACAGGTGACAGTGGCAAGCACCACCTAAGCGCGCAGGAAAGTGCCACGCTTCATCGCGTTGTTGTGCTGCCGGGGATTGCGATGACGGCGTCGCGGGCGACTTCAAGCGGGATCCGCTCCTGTTCGATTCGGCGATGTCCGGTATGCCTGGCTGCGAGCAGTTTCTCATAAACGGCGCGCTCGCCGACACGGAGTGATCCGGTCACGCGGACCTCCCCCGGCTGCAGCGGCTTCCCGTGCTGGTCATGATCCGTGCCGTACCGCTCATATTCGAGGTACGCCGCCTCGTCCATGAGGACTGTGTCGATGTCTCGGTCGAAATCTGCTCTGTAGCCGGCGAGTATCTCGTATCCGTCCCGATCCATATCCCCCCAGTAGATGAGCACCGGCGCGTTTCTGATCCACGGGAAGGCCGCGGGTGTCTTGCCTCCTCGGCCCACGCCCTCGACGGAGATCGCTCGGGCAAGTAGGGGGAAGTGTATGGCGGTGTCTTTGTTTTCGGAGACGATCACCATCTCAGGAACGTACTCCGGCATGAATGAGTCCCCGACGGTCGCCGAGTCATGGACACGGCCTCCCGCTGCGCGATGCTCCGGGTCGAGGTACGTGAAGTGGATGCGCGCCGGGTGCGCCGGCAAAAGCCCGAGTTCATCCAACCCCGTCAGCGCCTTCACTCCGGCCTGGTGCGATTGAAGCCACTTCGCGTGCACGCCGGGTATTGGGACCTGCCGGGGCGTGACGCCCAGAACGGCCCGTGATGGATCTTCGGAATACCAATCTGCAACTACCTGTAGCAGCTGGAAATCCACGTCACTGTATCCCTCGACCAGCCTGAGCGCCCTCGCAAGATCGGGAGCCTTTGCGATAGCCGGATATCCTGCACGCAAGACATCGAGACAGGCGCGCGCACGCGCGAGCCTGCTCGGCCATCCGGAGCCGACGACGCGCGCAGCCTGATCCAGCGACCCGACGCGCGCTCTGACCGGCACAACCTGGGTGACTCCGCCGACGGCTCTGCGGTTCTCGTAGTCGAGGACCACATCGTGCTCGCGAGCCCATTCCTGCCACCGCCGGGTCAGCTCGAACGTCTTCGAATAGTCGGCCTGCAGCGATGCAGCGGACGGCTTGCCGAGGGGGAACCCGTGCGGGAACGACTGCTCCTGCCCCGTCAGGTGGGCGTGCCAGCGCCCTGCCAGGCGCCTCTCGACATCGGCCGTGATCTGCTCCGGTGCCTTCATGCGACGGTCTCCTCAATGGGGGCGCCCTGTACGTCCGTGTTGCGCAAGCCTGCGCCGTTCGCATCGAGCACTTCGCGAACATACGAGTAGCCCTCTGCGCTCTTGGTCGCAGACAGCATCAGATCCATGTGCGGCTCCAGCGCCGTGGCTTTGTCAAGCGGCGCACCGATGATCAGCTGGAACCCGAGGTCCTGCCAGGCCTTGACGCTTCGACCGGCGAACTCACTGTCGGACTTCACGAACCCCTCGTCAAGGAACACCGGCGCGAACCGTGGCTTGGAACGCGTCTCGTCGCCGAGCTGGTACCGAAGTGCTGAACCGACAATGAACGCGACCAGTTCCTGGGTCTCGCCGCCAGACTTCCCACCGAGGGAGTCGTAGGTGGCAATCTCGCGACGGTTCTCGTCGACGCAGGTCGCGGTGATCATCACATGCTGTCTGACGTCGAGGAAGCGATCTCGGTGCGACGTCGAGGACTTCGTGTGACCCTCCGGGACGCGCAACGCCGACATGAATGCGCGAAGTTTCGTGAAGCGGATCTCCACCTGCTGCTCGGTGAGCTCCACGGCAAGACCGGCAGAGAGCTCCCGCAGGCCACGACGAAACTTCGTGAGGTCATCGCTGTGGAGTTTGCGCGGGTTGATCTGGAGAACGCCTTTCCCGCCGAACGGCAACGTCTCCAGGATCCGGTTGATCGGATCGAGCCGGCTCACGATGTCATCCAGTGCCGTGTCGAACGCGTCATTCAGGCGCAGGAGGTCATCGCTGGACCACGCCGCGAACTCGCGCCGCCACTTCTCTCGACGCTCGTGCAGACCCTCGCCCTGGATCCGGTCGAAGATCTCGCGATAGCCGTCCGCCGAGGCGACCGTCGTCCCCAGATTCAGTTCAGTCCACTGTCGCTGGAAGGACTCGAACATGTTCTCCATCGCGCCGGTCGCGGTCCTCGCGCCGCGCTGAGCGGCGATGACCTCTTCTCGAAGCCTGCCGCGAAGCGCTCGCATATTGGCGGTGAAGCCGCGCAGGTCCGTCGAGTCCCAGCTGCCCGTGAACAGGGCGTCGAGGAATTGCTGCTGCGCGTCGCTGACCGTGGCTGTTTGGGCATCCTCGATCCGGTCAATCGCGTCCTGCGTGACGTCCTGCTCTGTGGCGAGTCTGCTGTGCTCTTCGGCCAGCTTCTTGAGCCTGTCCTCGGCCAGCACCTTTGCTCGCGTGGCCTGCTCCTTTAGCGGCTTGATTCGCTCTTCCTCGGCCTGAAGCTCGTCCAGCACAGAGCTGGCACGACGCAGACGCACGACGTCCTCCGCGAGGGCCTCGATCGCTCTGTCAAGACCGAGGTGATCAATCAAGGCCCACACAGCGTCCTGGACGTAAAGGTGAGAGTCCCGCTGTTGTTGGAGGTCACCCAGTCGCACCGTCAGTTGCTTGTTCTGGTCCTGCAGATGGTCGATCTGCGGCTGAAGCTGTTCGAGCAAGACCTCGATATCGGCGAGCCTTCGACCGCTGGAAAATCCGATGATGTTGCCGTCACCGGATTCACCGTGGGCACCGCGATCACCGTCGCGGGTCTGCCCTGACGGCGTGACGCGAGGACCCGATCCTTCGAGTGCCCCCGAATTCGGAACACACAGATGGTCGACACCGCGCTCTGAAACGCGGTCCTGAACCCATCGCGAGAACGGCGAGTCTTTGAAGCGGAGCTTCCCCGAGACGTAGTCGGAATCCCCCCGCCAGTCCTCGTGGGCTTCGAGCGTCACTGCCTGGAAACGCAGCCGAGGACTGATGCGCACTCCGTCGATGGCATCGGCAAGCTTCCCACGGATCCGACGGTCGACAAGCAGAGTACGAGCGATGCCGCCGAGGGTGTTCTCGATGGCTGTGCGCCAATGTTCCTCGCCTGGCTGCACGTCAATGAGCTCCGCGACGAAAGGCAGATCCTCCATCGGATCCAAACCAGCAGCCTCCGCCATTGTGACCCGTGCTCGATGAAGCCGTTCCGGAACCATGCCGTGCCTGCGCGCCTCTAGCGAACGTTTCTCCGTCAGCAGATCGCGCTGCCTGGATGCGAGTGGCCCGAGCTGGTCGCGGAGGTCGTCTTGCTCCCGCTGCAACTGATCCTTGCGAGACTCATATCGGCCGAGAAACCCCGCGGCTTCCGCCTGCGCCTGTGCGAACTGTTCGGCGGTTTCGGGAACGACTAGGCCGATGGCTTCGGTGCGGGTCTGGAACTTCACATTCCGGGCGTACACGTCGTCTCGGTTCGCGCGAAGCCGCGCGATCTCCCGGTTGCGCTCATCGATCGCATCGCCGCCGTTAGCGCGCTTATCCTCACTAATCTGAACGAGTCGAGCTTCGAAGTCGACCTCTTCATTCTTGGCCTTTGCAACCGCAGCGCCCGTCGCCGCATGATCGCGACGGTTCTCGTCGACAGCGACATCAAGGAGCGCACGCTCGGTGCAGGATCGCCACAGCTTGAATGGTGTTGGTCCCTCGTCGTCTGCACCGAACTGACGGATCTGCATCTCCCGGGCTTCTGCTTCTGCGAGGTCATGCTGCAGTTGAGGAAGGCGCTGCAGCGCTCTCACTTTGCCCGCTTCGTCGAGCATCTTCTTGTAGGACGCCTCAAGGTCCGCGAAGTGCTCGAGCGCGGCGTCGGCAACGTCGTAGGTGATGGGTCGTTCGAGAACCATGTTCTTGTACAGGTCGTCGACCCGCTTGACCTGCATCCCCGCTTGGACGCGGGCGAGCAGCCTCATCGCTTTGCGGCCGCCGTCGCCTCCGCCGATACCGATGCGGGTGTGGACCATCTCTTCAAACTCCCAGAAGGTGTTGAAGGTCACGAGCCCCGCGATCGCGGTCTTCAGTGCACGCTTCTCGAACCGCTGTGCCGCCACCGGCTCCAGCCTGGCCAAGTCAAGATAGCCATCGAACGTCGCAAAAGTCGTCGTGACGTCACCCCCGAGAATCGCGCCGCCTTTGGCGAAGAATGCGCGCAGGACCGTGTAGCGACGGTCGTCGCTACCGACAAAGGTCGCGCCCAGCGCACCCCAGACCGGCTCACCATTCACTCCGCGCAGGACCTGATCGCGCAGCGCCTTCGATCCGTCTGCGCGGCCGTCGTCCATCTTTCCGCGCAGGTACGTCAGCAGGTTGCGCTGCTCGGACGAGCGCGCGCGCCCTCCGGCGTCGTTGGACGCACCGTTGAAAGGAGTGTCCGACGGCATCATTAGAGCAATGTAGGCATCCAGCAGGGTAGATTTGCCGGTGCCCGATGCGCCGGAGAGCAACGTCGAACCGCTGGCGAATGTCACTTCGTGGCAGCCTTCAAAGCCGCCCCAGTTGACCATCTGCACGGACTCGATCCGCCACTGAGCCTGATCCAAAGCCGGCATCGGCACTAGGGCCTCGTCCGGCATAACCTGCTCGAGAGTCATGGTCGCTCTTCCTCGTCCTCGAGAGACAGCTCCTGGTCGAAGTCGTCATCGAAATCCTCGACAACGTCGCTCTCGCTTGCCGACTGCACAGTGCCGTTCTGCATCATCATCCATGTCCACAACGCGCGCTGACGCCCGATAGGCAACAACACATCGATGATGGGCGAGATGCGGAATCGGTCGGCGTCGCCCGTCTTCAAGAGCACGCCGGCCGCGGTGAGCGACTCGATCGCCTTATCGGCGCGCTTTCGGTCCATAGCCCGATGAGTGCTGTGCTCCGGTCGCATGTCGGCGACTTCTTCGAGCATGGCGACTCGGTCGACGAACACATAGTCCTCACCTTCTTGTTGCTGAGTGAAGAACCGACGTCGGAGGTACATCATCACGATGGTCTCCTCCTTCGTGTGACTGAGATCACGAAGCAGTGACGGCAACGGATCCCCTGTGTCGGCGCTGGCCTGACGTTTGAAGGCGACCTTGTAGCCCCTGTTCACTTCTAGGTCAAGGAACAGGTCGTTGAGCCGGCTCTTGATGAGCGGTGGGTTTCTCATCAGCACGGCCCAGTGCTCCGGATGGCGCTCGGCAGAGATGTAGCGGAGCTTCAGCAGCGCGTGCAGGCAGCGCCGCTGTTCGGGGTACAACTCGCCGGTGTCGCCTTCGAACATCGCCACGCTCTGAACGTCAGCCTCTAGGTCTTCGCTGCCGGACGAGTTCGATTCCCCGAACAGCTCGTCGACATCGAACTCGTCAGCGGGCTCAGCCACGGTCTCAGCTTCGGTCTCGTCGAACGGGGTCTGCGTCATCGCGCATCGCCTTCCTGTGTGGAGTCGCCAAGCGCGCCGACCGGATCTGGCGCTACAGGCACTGAACCCTCGATCGCTGCCGTGGGCATCAGGAACTGCCGCGTGCTCCCGTCTGGGCGAATCGCCGTCACGAGCTCGCGCCCGACTTCGAACGTCGCACCCATGCCGGTGAATAGGTGCAACAGCCCGAGGATCTCCACCGGCCGCCGCAGGTCGACTGGCAGCGCGTTGAACAGCTCGGCCGCCGTATCCAGATCACCTGCCTGGAGCTTCCCCTCGATACGCTCGCGCAGATGAGCGAGCGAAGGGCCGCCCTGCTTGCGGAGATCCTCCAGCGAGAGCGCCTCGGGAGCCGCTGCGGAGACATCGCGCAAGGGCTCGGGCGGCCTTGCACTGTCCGGGTCGAATACCCGTAGGCGTAAGCCTGTGATACCCAACGGTGGCGGAATCAACTCCACACCCACGTGATCGCGTGCGCGTGCGGACCGCATCCATATCCGTATCTCGTGGTCGATCCCGCGCAGGACCTGGTCCAGTTCGCGGTTCTTGACGTGGTCGTAGTTCTCGATGTGCTCTCGAAGCGTCGAGGTCAGGCGCCGGCGCTGGTTCAGCACGTTGTCGATGCCGTGGCGAATGACCTCGACAGCGGTCCGCAGCTGACGCTGCTCCTCTCGCAGCAAGGTTCCCGACCAGGGATGCGCGAGCACAGTGTTCAAGTCGTCCCGCAGTCTGCTCAACCAGTCGGGCTTGCGGAGCAGTTCCAGCGCTCCCGCAAACGCGCGTCCCTCTTGCGTCGAGACAAGCAACCCTGAGGCCTGCTCAAGATAGTCGTCGAGCACCTCAGCGACGGGTCGGTCTTCCTCACGGAAGCGCTTGGTAATCCCGCGATGCATCTCGCGCATCGCTTCTTCGACGCGACGGAAGTCCGATGGGAGTCCGTCCAGTTCGCGCAAGACATTCGCGAACTGCTCAGTCAACTCTGCCTCCGAGGCTTCCGGAAGCTCTCCGCCCTGATCAAGCCTGTCGTACTCAGCCTGGAGACGTGCGATCTCCTCGGTTAGACGTCGCTTTCGCTCCCGCACATCAGGATTCGCGGCCAGCGCCGCCTCAGAGACCACGCGCCGCATGGTCTCAATCCGTGACGCAGAGACGTTGAGCTGTGTGCGGGTCGCTCTGGCAACGTAGTCCATGGCCTGCTTGGCATCACCGGTGAGTTGATATGTTTCCTGTCCCTCGCCAGGGTCGCGGTACAGCCAGCCGTCACGGACCCACTGCATCGAGAGCGATTTGCCGTTGCCTCTTGGAGTTTCGTAGCCGACGGCGCGCATATCATCGAGCAGCGCTTCGACGCGAGTATGAAATCGTTCGACCACGATCGGCTTCGCGCCTTCGCTGAAGACCTGATCGAAGATCGGCATGGCGACGACGGCGGACCGACGGTCCAACAGCTTCAGCGTCGGAGTGTCCAATGCAGCCTTGATACGCGCCACTGCACTGTGCAGACCATCCCCCACGTTCACCCCCATAGGTTCGGCGGGGAAACAGACCCCCGCCTTAACTTGCCGAAGCGTTGCCGCGCAGCCGAACTCGTCTCCTGTTGTGCCGACTGTATCGCCCGCCTCCGACTTTGCTGAAGCGATATCCATGGTCGCGGGCACGATGCCACTACCACCTCTAGAAAACCGCTGTCCTGATCGACACCGGCCAGCAGGCGCGCCGACCAGGAACGTGTCACGACAAAGTGAGCTCGGAGGCGCTGGTAGTAACCCTGCGGTGTGACACTCAGTGTCATCTCGTCCCGTCTCCGACAGTCAGGACTTGTCCTCATTTTCAATGAGATCGACATATTGCTCGCGTTTCGGAACTGCGTGCGCCGGATCAGCTGGCAGTGGCGGCGATTACACACGCAGTGCGCCTGACTTCGCTGTGCGATGCCCCTCAATCTCGACAACGACCGAGTCCCAGCGATAGATGTGCGCCCCGAACACGGGATTCTGTGACGTGACCTAGAAGGGTCCTGGCCACGCTAGTCCAGAGATCGGTGGCTCGTCCGCGTCGGGTTCGACAACATGACGCCAGCAGCGATAGCAAAACATCGCGACCAATGTGGAACTACGGTGGAGCGCATGTGGGAAAAATCTTCAGCACGGCGTCGGATGATCGGGGTGCTCGCGGGAGTGGCATTGTTTGCTCTCGCGGGCTGTTCCGCGGACGCGTTCGATGCGACCATGTCGATCCCGGGAATGCAGACCGAACCGGAAGCCGAAACTGGTGACACCTGTACGGCGACGGGATACTCCGGCGGAGTGATGCCCAGCGACAGTCGCTTGACGATTTCCAACTCGGACGGCAAAGTCCTGGCGACAGGGTCATTCGCGGACAAAGGCGTTGTCGGAAACGTGGGCGAAGAAATCTACTGCCTTGTTCCCGCGGCAATAAAACAATTGTCGGTACAGGCCGACGACCTTTACGAGATCGAACTCATGCAGCAGGGATACAGCGCGTCCGTGGGCGTCTTTACACGTGAAGAACTGGAAGCAGGCGTCAACTACAGCTGGTGGTGATTCCACACACACTCATGAAGTCGCCGCGTGCTTCTTGGAACGGCTCGCACGTCTTCCCCGGGCCGTGTCTGAGGTCCCGACCAAGAAGGCTCATGATTCGCTCAACTTGGCCCTGGGTGAACCGGGAATTTGGTTTCCGCCGTTCATTCGCGATCCAATACGCGAGCTCGCGCTCTTCCTTGTTCGCCCCCTTCCTGGAAGCGCTCGGGGGACGCCCGTACAGTACGAGGAACTGTTCGAGTTTGTCGAAGTTCGCGCACCAGCTATCGATGCGCGGGTCCCAGATCCAACCCGGGATTCTATTGAGGCGATTCTCACGCAGTGCGCTGAGGCGTGGCCGGTGGTCTTCGGGCGGGTGCTGGACGTCTTGACGCTTGGCCCATTGCTGTCGTCGTATCCAGCGCAGCAGCGTGCTGTCCACACCCTCGTCGCCGGCGCGAGGCATACGCCCCAGCGCCCGAACTAACCGGTCGACATCATCAGCACGGCGGGTCCATGCAACCTCTCGGGGCCCGGCCGACTCATCAATCTGGTCGCCAGGGACGGGTGTGTTTTGGTCTTCATTGCTCATACCCCCTTCCATGCGCGGTGCGCCAGCGCAGTCGGTCCGTCAGGTCAGTAGATTCGCCCAAATTCGGCCGGACAGTTCGCATAGCGTGTCGTCCCGTGCGTCCTTATGGCGCCTGAGATCGGACTGACAGGAGCACAGATGACGATGACCGCACAGGAGACAGCGGCAACATTCGACCTTCCCGAGAACGAGGTCGTCGTAGCCGGCGACTGGCACGCCAACCGCTCGTGGATCGGCCGCGCAATCCCCGCCGCCGCCCGCACAGGCGCCCCTACCCTGCTGCACGCCGGGGACATCGGATTCTGGCCAGGCGGCAGCGCCGACCTGCTGACGACCGTCGAGTATTGGGTAGCAAAAACCTGGGAACAGCCGACAACGCCAGGGATTGAACGTGTCCTGGTCACGCCCGGGAATCACGAGGACTGGGACGACCTCGAGGCACTGTTCGCGGCGTCCCCGGGTCATGCGGTCCGGGTCAGTGAGTCCGTGTGGGTGCTCCCCCGCGGGTTCCGTTTTACCATTGGGAACCGGTCATTCGTCAGCTTCGGCGGTGCCGCCAGCATCGATGCCAACTACCGGGTCCTGGGCCAATCCTGGTGGCCCGCCGAGCTCCCCTCCCTCGATGACGTTGAAGCGGCGGTCACCGGTGGCATCACCGAGGTACTGCTCACCCATGACGCCGGGCAGCTGACGTCCCCTCGTGTGACGGCGATTGTGGATAGCCCCACCGACTGGTGGCCGGCCGCTCGCAGCTACTCGGACGCCAGCCCGGCACTCATCGGCAAGGTCGTCACCGGGACCACTCCCCTGCTCCATGTGTTCGGCCGTTACCACGTCCGCGACACCGCCACCATCGAACGCGAAGGACTCCCACGGGTGGAGGCGCTGGGCATCGACGACCAGGACGGGAACCTCGTACTCCTGCGCCTGGATGACCTGTCCGTGACAGACGTGGCGGTGCACCTGTGACCGACTCCCGATTCCGACCCGTCGTCGCCATCGACGTCGACGGCGTCCTACGCGTGAATCCCCCGGGCCTCGGCGCGACAATAGCCCCCGCGGTCTTCGGCGCGATGATCACGATGCGCAAGACGCAGTACTCGACGTACCTGCACCGGGAGCCCGACTGGGACGAGCACGGCGAGTGGACCGAGGAGCACTGGTTTTCCGGTATCGGTGCAGCCTGGGTACAGAGTCTGCTGGATCGTGGGATCGACGTCGTGTGGGCCACGACCTGGCAGCAGTATGTACATACCTACTTTGCACAGGTCCTCGGGTTGCCGGAGTTGCCCGTCGCCGTGCAGGGACCGGGCCGGTTTACCGAGTCGTCCCCGTCGTGGAAGGCACACCGCCTCGCCCGGCAATTCGATGGCAGACCATTGCTGTGGGTCGACGACAACGTACTCAGAGAAACGACGCTCGAAGAACTCCGCCGCCGGGAAGACCGCGTCCTCACCCACTTCCACTGGGTCCGCAAACCACACATCGGGATCACCATCTACGACGTCGCCGAGATGGACGAGTGGGTCGAACTGACCCGCACCCGGCACGGCCAGCACGAGCTCCGCCGTCGCCGGCGACGCGACCGCGTACACGCGGCGCAAGCGCACCGCCGCTCCATCTGGGGAAGCGACGCCAACTACCGTGCCTGGCAGCCCGTGCAATCACGCCTCAACACCGAGCTCGGCCTGGGCACCGACGACATCGACATGCTCGCGGCATACGCCCGCAGTCACTCGGAGAGCATCGACACCACAGAGGTCGCGGACCTCATGGCCGAATGGTGTGAAGCCAAGGACGTGCACATCGAGAACATTGCCCGCATCCTCCGCGAATACCGCCCCCGAACAGGGAGAGAATAATGACACGCGAATTGAGCGCACCCGACGGACAGCCCCATCAGAACGGCCCCCTGACCGAGCAGTCCACCCCCGGCAGATATCTCGTCGTCACCCAGTCCGGGACCATCTACTGCGTCGAACTTGTCGACCACGACACGGTACCCACCATCATCAGATATCCGAAGGACGCGGCTCTCAACAAAGATGGCACGCCATTGCCCGGTGTTGAAGCGTTCTACTTCGACACCCTCACCGGGCACGGCGAGATCCGCTGGTGGAAAGACAAGCCCGCAGACTACGACCGGCCCGACCTGCCCTACGTCGGAACCATCCGCACCACAAGTCACGTCCTGATCATCCTCCGCCTCGACGATACCGATGACACGGACACGACTCCCGACATGCTCGCCGAGTCGCTACGCGCCGCGCTTGCTCTCGAACAACCCCACGCGTTCACCAAGTTCATTGACGTGCTCCTCGGGACGAGCCCGCCTCGTCCCAAAGGCGAGTGATGTGACTCGAAACGTCTACCACGCCCTTGTCATTGTGAAATTCTCCAGGACTTTCAAACACCTCACCGTGTTGATGCCGCGCTCCAATGGACCCTCGTATGCCAGTTGAGAATCCCATTCCCACCCACTCCGACAGTCTGCCTCGGATGTACACGGTTGAGCAGGTTGCCGACTGGCTCCAGATATCTAAGGACGCCCTCCTTCAAATGCGACAGCGTGGCGAAGGACCGCTGGCCGTGCGAGTGGGTAAACGAAAACTCGGCTTCCATCACGACGACATCATCCGCTGGCTCGACGAGAACCGCGAAACGCCCGACCCAACTGATACCGACGTTGTGGCTGCGCGACCTCACGCCCCGCGATTCCCCGCAAACAAGCCTCCCGCAAAGCGACGGTAGCCGTCCATCACGACACATGTCCGTTGGGCGCACCGCACGACTCGACTTAGGCGCGACCTAATAGCCGACCGACGGTAACAACATGCGGTTCACGAAGTTCCGACGACCGCGCATAGAGGACTCATGAACCACGAACCGCGTGTCACACGCCAGCCACTGCCCACGTCCATCCCCGCCTTACTTACCCAAGAACAGACCGCTGACTACCTGGGCATCACCAAGACCGCGCTTGTAGCTAAGCGAGCGAGGTATTGGGGCCCCGCGTATATCAAACACGGGCGATATATCCGCTATCGACTCGCCGACATCGACGCATGGCTCAACGCCCACGTCTCCAGCGACGAAACGAGCACTTCTCGCACCGTCACAACCAGACCCACTAAGGCAAAGAACACATTCGGAAGGAAGCGTTAATCATGGCAACAATCAATTCGTACGAAACCAAGGCCGGGAAACGCTACCGGGTCCGCTACATACAAGACAACGGCCGTCCAACCGACAGACGCGGGTTTCATACCCGGAAGCAAGCGGAACTCTGGAGGTCCCAGCACATCATCGACCGCCACATGGGCACGTTCATCGACCCGGCACGTTCTCGGACCCCAATTGATGATTTCATCACCGAGTTCATCAACCGTCACGGAACCCGCGCCCGCAACACCCTCGTCGCGCGCGAAAGCCAAGCCGCGAACTGGGTTACGCCCTACTGGGAGGGTAAGCGAATCGGCAACATCAACGCGGACATGATCGACGAATGGGTCGAAGCCATGCGTGCCCACGGCGCCGGACGGGACACAGTCGCGAAATCCCACCGCATCCTGAAAGGCGCCCTGGACATCGCCGTCGCCAAGCGACACCTGCACACCAACCCCACGCCAACGCTTTCTCAGGTCAAGCAGAACAACCAACCGCGCGCCTATCTTACGCATGCCGAGGTTGCCGAACTCGTCGACGCGATCGGGCCACGGTTCCGCCTCCTCATCCAAGTCCTGGCCTACACCGGGATTCGGTTCGGAGAAGCCGCTGCCCTCACCACAGCATCACTCAACCTCACGCGCAAGCGTCTAAATATCACACGCGCAGTAGCCGAGGTCCAAGGCGAACTTGTCTGGGGCAACACCAAGAATGGCAAGAACCGCACCGTCGCGTACCCCGAGTTCCTCGACGCCCCACTCAGGAACGCGACGCTCGGGCTCGGGCCCGACGTCCTCATCCTCACCGCCCCCGCCGGCGGACCACTCAGGCTCAACACGTGGCGTAACCGCTACTTGTACGCCACCATCAAGGAAATCAACGCAAAGCGGCGCGAGAAGGGCCTTCACCCCTTCCCTGCGATCACTCCCCAAGACCTTCGCCATACGGCCGCATCTCTCGCCGTCCAGGCCGGCGCGAATGTCAAAGCCATCCAGCGCATGCTGGGGCATGAGAGCGCCTCAATGACGCTCGACACCTATGCAGACCTCTTTGACTCCGACTTGGACGATGTCGCAGAAAGACTTCATGCAGCGGCGCAGCGACAGACGCCGGAGGGCGAGTAGGGCGCGAGCACACTAAAATTAGCCGCCAAACCGCCTTCTCGCGGCGCTATGTACGCGCGAACGTCTGCGTGCTCTCGGCTCCTTAGCCTGCAGCACGGGGTATCGCATCGCACTCAGTCGCGGTCGAGGCGGACCGAACTCGAGATCGTCCGCAGATGCCGGACAGGCGAGAGCGCCCGGTCCTTGCGCGTGGGACAAGATGTAGATGGGCGACCATATCTCCCATGCGACCCCGACAAACCAGGTATGTGCTCGGGAGAACGAAGTCTCAGCTGGGGACGAACGCCTCCGGGTGCACCTATTGATCTTGAGCGCACGGCGGCGATCAATCGAGCTCGTTCGACACGGGGCGGCGTCCGGCGCCTCGCTCGTACACAATCGACACAGCATGGGCAACGCGCCATGACTCCGGCGGTAGACAAGCGATGAGTATTTCGAGGAGAGCGGCTGTCTGTGGTTCGTCGATCAGCCGGGCAGTCGAAGTGTCTGTGAATGTGTCGCTTTGGACGGTCAGGCTGCCGATTTCTCCGCTGCCGAATTGAGGGACATGATGAACCTCCAGGGCATCGAGCAGCGGTCGAAGCGTCATCATTGCGGCGTCTGGGTCGGGTAGCGCCGAGACGTGTGCTTCAAGGACCGTGCCGACGCAATCGAACAGTTCTGTGGACCTCGACAGGATCGGTTCCGTGGCCTCCTGCATCGCCGACTGGTTGATTCCGGAGTCCAACTTTGTCATCGCGAGCAGTAATCGGGCGATGGAGCTTGCCCGGGGGTTCCCTGAAAGCGCCTGCTTCAGCGTGTTGCGGATAAGGCTGCTCGTTGTGGGATCTGCGCTGGCGGCTGCGGCGAGACCATCGGCGAACGCGCCCATGTTGCGCGGGGCAGGCCCTGTTAGTGCACGCAGGGCGACGTAAACCAGTCGTCGGAGCCATTTAGGAGTTTGGGCCGCGAGCCCATCGTCGAGGAGGGCTGCGGCGAGCTCCGGGCCGATGGGACTCAACCAGCCCGGCCATGTTTCACCGGTGTCGAAGTTTTCGACGGTCTGAACGACCATCTCTCGTTGCTCATCAGTCCCATTTGAGAACACGTACCCGGCCATGAATACCCATGTTGCTCTCCAGTGCGGACTGGGAGCGAGGGCAATGAGGCGTCTGCGCAGGGAATCGTCACTCGTTTTAACCAGAGACCGGGCGGCCATGAGTTCTTGCAAACTTCGGATCTCGAAAGCGAACCCGTCATCCTCAGCCGGGACCAGGAGAACGAGCCGTTCGGTCGCAGCCTGCATGATGCGATCGCCGATTCGGGTTCGGAGATGGTCAGCGTCGTGTTCAAGTTCGGCTAGACGGGCGTCCAGTAGCTCGCGTAATTGAAGACGAGGCATGACGGACTTCGCCCCTTCCGAGGTCTCCGCTTTCATATGGAGGACTCGGCCCACGGTCTCGTGCAAGTAGATGATGGCCTGGTTTTGGGTCGCGAGCAACGGGGCTAGGGTGGTGGGCTTTCCTGATTCGCGCGTGTACATGGTGTTGAAGTACTGCGAGTAGAGCTGGTAGCGATCAGCGGGCAGAGTGCCGACTCGCTCCAGGATGATCGTCATGATCAACACTTGGAGCGGGGTCTTCATGAGTCGCTGCATGGTGCTTTGCGCCAGTTGGCGTTCCAGGGACGCGAGGAGCGCGTCTCGCCGATCGGGGTCGTCGGACAGGCGTCGACTTGTCACGATGCGCCCATAGCGCTCGGCGGTTTCAAGGTCGAGTGAGGTGAGATTGAGTTGACGGAATCGTTCCGGCATGAGGCGCTCCGCGTCACTAGTCGGCCGGGTGGTCACGATGCAGAGAAGGTCGGCGTTGTTGCTTTCGAGTTCCTCGACAAAATCTGTGATCGCATCTAGCACGCGGGGGCGAACCTCGAGTGCGGTGACTTCATCCAGCCCGTCCAGGATGACGATCGAGGGCCAAAAGATGAACCACTTTTTGAGCACGTTCGGTTTGATGTCGATTTCAGCCCGGCGGGAGATCGTGTCAGCAAGGAATCGCAACAAGGTGAGGTCGCCGCTCGGGCCTATCGCGGCCGCGAAATCGGTGAGTCGCACGAGGACCGGCCAGCGCCGCCCCATTGGCCCATCCGAAGGTAGCCCATGGAGAGCTGCCGTGGTCGCCTCGCGAACTTCCAGTGGCGTGGGAGACATTAACTCGTCCGCGGAGAATTGCGCTCGAAACACCTGGGTGATGAACTTCGTGATCGTGCTTTTGCCGCTTCCTGCTCGACCCGTGAGTACCACGTGTGGGCGGTGCTCTCGATCGGCCATGGATGGCTTCAGTACTGCATCGGATCGTTTAAAGATCTCCGCGAGAATGGTCGATTCGTTGCCATCCTCGTCGCTGGTCTTCAGGTCGATAACGATTTGTTCGACTGACTCGCGATCGCTTCCACCAGCTTCCTGGAAGTTGACCCATCGCTCTGCGGAGAGCGCGGCTCTCGCGTGAGCGTGGAGGACTGGGTGGAGTTCGTCTGGCTTCAACGTGTCGGACATCTGGTTGAGCCGCTCGAGCAAGTCACCGACCGTGAGGAGCGCTTTGAACGCGTTGCGGACCGATCCGTGCGTAGTCAAGAGGCCGTTGACCTGGTTGCGATGCCACACCCGTATCTCGCGAAGTCCGCGCTTACGGAGGGTGACTTTGGGAGCGCCCGGCGCGGGTTTGTCCATCAATCTCGCGAGGTACTTTTTCAGGTAGTCGATGCCGGCGCCTGGGACGCTGGAAATGCGCGCGTTGGTGACGAACAGGAGATACTCGGGAAACGGTGTTCGCTTACTTGACGTGTCCAGCCACGCATCAACTTCTGCATCGATCTGCTTGATCAGCCAAGCGAGATTATTCGCAGGGTCGGAAGAATGATGTTCTCGTTGTTTGGCTTGGATTACGGTATAGCCATCCCACAGGTTCGAATCTTCGGGTTCGTTCGACCATCGAAACCGTCCGTGGAAGGTGGCCTCGCGGCCGCCGTCCGGCCCCGAGCCAAAGGCCTCGAGACCGGGCCCGAACAACTCCAGGCAAAGGGCGACAGCCATTTGCTCGAACGCGCGTGGGCTAAGTTCCTCGAGCGGATAGTCCTTAGTCATATTCGGCTCCGTCCATGGTCCTATTCGAGCATGAGGATCGGCTGCGCAGCAGATGCTGCCATCCCATTCAAAGTACCGAACCGCGCTGACGCCGAGGCCGAGGCCGAGGCCGAGGCCGAGTACAACAGTAAACGCGCATCAATCACTGCCCACGATATGCCCAAGACCTCTGTTCGCCGGTGATATCGTGGGACATCCAATGAGCGCATAGTCGGTGACAGAAGCCCGGTTGTGGCGCGCAGTTCCGCGAAAGTACTTGTCCGTTCACACGGAAGAGGTCGTGGGTTCAAGTCCCGCATCGCCCACCACTTCCAGATATTCGCTGGCGCTGTACCGTGAACGGATGATCCGTGAAATCGCGCGCTGGGCACTGGCCCTCGGTCTTGGAATCATGGGCGTCGCCCACTTCGTACAGTCGAGAGGATTCCGCCCTCTCATTCCGGATTGGGCAACGCGGGCGACAGGGCTCGACGAGGATGCCATCGTGATCGCCTCCGGTGCCGCCGAAGTTGCCCTCGCTATCGGGCTCGTGGCCTTACCGAGAGAGCATCGACGCGTCGGCTGGGCAACAGCTGCACTCTTTGTCGCCGTCTTTCCCGGCAACGTGCACCAGTGGCGAACACAGCGATCGACGCCTGGTCTGGACACAGACAGGAAACGGTTCGTTCGGTTATTCATGCAACCGGTCCTGATCGCCTGGGCCCTATGGAGCACGCATCACCGACGTACTCCCAGCCGCCGCTGATACGGTGACCGCGCCGGCATCTTGTCGGCACCAGGGAAGACTTCTTGTCGACCAACGGGTGCTCTTTGGCCATTTCGTTCTCCGTCGCCTCCTCTGTGAGAGCTTGAGGAGACCCATGTCTACCCCGTCCCTTCCCCGTTCCATCGACCCCTCAGCGCAGATTTGGGCCGAGCCCATTCCCCTGCCGGTAGGCACAACGGCCGTTGTCTACTGCGAAGGCCAGTTCGGCGAGCAAGACGGCAAGACCGCCAACGGACTCGTGCGCCACTCTGAGAAGTACGAAATCCTCAGCGTCATCGACAGTCGCCATGAGGGTATGGATGCCGGCGCTTTTCTTGACAACGCACCCAACGGCATCCCCGTATTGGGTAACCTCGCTCTCGCCATCGCGCACGCGGGCGTCGTGCCCGACTACTTAATCTGCGGCGTTGCCCCGGCGGATGGCTTGCTCTCGGCGGCCCAGCGCATCGTGCTGCTCGACGGCATCGCGCGAGGCATGCACATCATCAACGGCCTTCACGAGTTCCTCAACGACGACGCGGAGTTCGCAGCCGCGAGCCTGCTCGCCGGAGTCACCATCACCGACGTGCGTCGTCCCCGCGATAAGAAGGACCTGCATCTCTTCTCCGGCCGCATCTTCGACGTGACCTGCCCGCGGATCGCGATCCTCGGCACAGACGGCGCGATCGGCAAGCGTACGACAGCGACGCTCCTGGTTCAGGCCCTCAACGATCACGGCATCCGTGCCGTCATGGTCGGTACCGGACAGACCACGATCATCCAGGGCGGCCGATACGGTGTCGCTCTCGACGCGCTTGTCCCCCAGTTCTGCTCTGGAGAAGTCGAGAACCAGGTGGTCGCCGCGTTCGAGGGCGAGAACCCGGACATCATCATCGTCGAGGGCCAGGGCGCGCTGAGCCATCCGGCGTATCTGACTTCCGCTCACATCCTCCGCGGCAGCCGCCCGGCTGGCGTCATCGTGCAGCACGCCCCTGCACGACGTGTGCTCGGGGATTTCCCGATGATGCCGATGCCGACCGTCGCGAGTGAGGTCGCTCTGATCGAGGCGTTTGCGGACACCAGCGTGATCGGTGTCACCGTGAACCACGAGAATCTCACCGACGCGCAGATCGGCGAAGCGATCGACGAGATCGAACTGGAGCTCGGTGTGCCAGCGACAGATCCGTTGACCCGCCCGCTGGACGCACTGGTCGACATGGTGCTTCGCGCGTTCCCTGAGCTGACCCCGACACTCGCTTCCGGCGCCCACTGACGCGAGAAACTCTGACGCGACAGACACTGACGCGAGAGACCCTGACGTCTCACACCGGCGCCACAACACGGCTACGCGCATCACTCCTCGATAACGAGGAGGATGCGCGTGGCCGTTTCGTTCTTAGGCGCGATTCCCGGAATTCGCCGGCTGCGTCTTCGAGAACAGCACCACGATGATGACGGTCAAGCCGACCACGACGTGCGGCAGCCACACGTTCAGCGCCTCATCGGCGAAGCCAAAGAGCCATGGCGACAGCGCGAGGAATAGGCTCGCGACGATATCGAACACCAGGTGAACAGGCATCGGGATAAGCCCGAAGGGACCCCACTCGTACTTGGTGAACAGGCTGTAGACGATCAGTCCAATGCCGAGGACGATCGGAATCACGACGGCGGCGCCGCCGACACTGGAGAAGCCGAACAGCCAGGGGGCGACGATGAGTGCGATGCCGACCAGGTAGTCGAGGACTCCGTGGACTTTAGTAGGGATGAAGCGCATGATTCCTCCAGGTGCTCTGGGCCACGTCATTCGGGCCGCACCGGTTGTTCGGTGCGACGCGTCTGACGGATTGGATGCCGAGAGCCGGGGTTTCTACGCGGTGCTCTTCCAGCCGTAGCGCTGCTTCAGCGCCACAGCCACTTGCGCGAAGCGCGCGCGGTCCAGCACTGCAGCTTCGCGACGCATTCCGTCGACGTGCACGCTGTACAGCTGGTCCACATCCACCCAGGACTCGCGTCCTTGCGCGTCCCATGAGCCGGACCCGATCGACAGGTAGTCCCGGTCGCGCTCATGCGCCTTACTGGTCATACGCACGGCGTAGGCGCGGTCGGACGACTGCCGCCCGATGACGAGTACGGGGCGATCTTTCCCCCGCCCGTCGTTCTCCTCGTAGGGCACCCAGGTCCAGATCACCTCGCCGGCATCCGGTGCGCCGTCGCGGTCTGGCGCATACGAGACCGTGAGGCTACCGATGCGATCCGGATCGATCTGGATCGTCAGCGTGCCAGCCGATGCGCCTGCGTCCTCGGACGCAGCAGGACGTCCCGACTCCTTCTGGGGAGACCGGGACGTCCTGCTGGTCAATGCATTGATGACGATCTGCGCGATTTTGGAGAGGATGCTCTGGGAAGAACTCACCCCGTCACCCTATCGAGACAGGCTGCTCTCACGCGTCGATGAGCGCGTAGCCCTCCTCGCCGTGCACGACCGAGTCGACACCGGCGATCTCGTCTTCGTTGGTGATCCGGAAGCCAATGGTCTTCTCGATCGCGAAGCCGATGATGAACGCGACGACGAAGGAGTAAATCAGCACACCGAGTGCGGCGATCACCTGGACGGCAAGCTGGCTCGCGTCGCCGCCGACGAACAGGCCGGTCTCCGTGGCGAAGAAGCCCAGGTAGATCGTGCCGAGCAGACCACCGACGAGGTGGATGCCGACGACGTCGAGCGAGTCATCGAAACCGAGACGGAACTTCAGCTCGACCGCGAGAGCGCAGACGACACCGGCGAGAGCGCCGAGCAGCAACGACCAACCAGGCGTGAGGTTTGCGCACGCGGGGGTGATGGCGACGAGACCGGCAACGGCACCGGATGCGGCTCCGACCGAGGTGGGCTTGCCGTCCTTGATGCGCTCAACGAGAATCCAGCCGAGGATCGCGGCTGCCGTGGCGCCGAGCGTGTTCAGACCGATGAGGCCGACACCGCCCATGTCCTCCGACAACCATTCGGCGCCGGCGTTGAAGCCGAACCATCCGAACCACAGCAGTGCAGCACCGAGCAGGGTCAGTGGCACGTTGTGCGGCTTGAGGATGCCCTTCTGGAAGCCGATGCGCTTGCCGAGCACCAGTGCGAGTGCCAGCGCCGCTGCGCCGGCGTTGATGTGCACGGCGGTACCACCGGCGTAGTCGATGACGGAGATGCCACTATCTTCGCCGAAGAGCGTCGTGCCCAGGTTCATGATCCAGCCACCACCCCAGACCCACGCGGCGATCGGGAAGTAGCCGACCGTGGCGAAGATACCGGCGAAGATCAGCCAGCTGCCGAACTTCGCGCGGTCAGCGATCGCGCCGGAGATCAGCGCGATCGTGATGATCGCGAACGTCGCGCCGTACGCGACGCCGAGAAGAGCGACGTTCGAGCCTTCCCCTTCGGCAAGACCGCTCAGCCCGAAGTCAGCGAACGGATTGCCCGCGAACGCCGTCGGGCTGTCGACCGCGCTCATCGAGAAGCCGAACAGGATCCAGAGCACCGCCACCAGTCCGATGGAGCCGAAGCTCATCATCATCATGCTGACGACGCTCTTCGCCTTGACGAGTCCGCCGTAGAAGAAAGCGACGCCAGGCGTCATCAGTAAGACAAGTGCCGTGGCGGTAATACCCCACGAGATGTTGCCGGGAGCATCCATAGGAAATCCTCACATCCGAAGTAATTGAGAGCTTCAGTGTGCCGAGTTCCGATTACCAGGACGCGCGTTGCGTGTTTCCTCGGTGTTACACGCGGGGCCGGTGTGTAACCATCGCGTTACGCGCTGCTCGGTGCTTTCGCAGAATGTGTGAGTGCGTTCAGCCGGGAGATAGCGCGCAGGTACTTCTTGCGGTATCCACCGCCCAGCATCTCTTCCGAGAAAACCTGATCCAGACTGACGCCGGTGGCAATGATCGGAAGCTGCGCGTCATAGACCCGGTCAACGAATGCCACGAACCGTAGCGCCTCGGACTGGTCAGTCAGTACACGCACATCACGAAGACCGACCAGCGACAGGTCATCAATCAATCGGATGTATCGCGAGGGGTGAACCTTGGCGAGATGACGGATGACATCGTCGAACAGATCGTCGGATGCTGCGCCCGCTGCCAGAGCGGATGCGATCCGTGACTGGTACTCGACATCCTCGAAGACGACCGCGTGACCGTCCAGTGCACGCTGGCGGAAGTCGACGCCGTCGATACGGATGGTTTCGAAGCTGTCCGACATCGCGTGGATCTCGCGCAGGAAGTCTTGTGCGGCGAAACGTCCTTCGCCGAGTGCGTTCGGTGGGGTGTTCGATGTCGCGGCCAACCGTGTGCCGGTCGGAACCAGCTCGCCCAGCAACCGGGTCATCACCATGGTGTCGCCCGGATCATCCAGCTCGAACTCATCGATGCAGATCAGATCAGCGCCACGCAGAAGGTCGACGGTGTTCTTGTATCCCAGTGCCCCGACCAGCGCGGTGTACTCAATGAACGAGCCGAAGTACTTCCGCCGTGCGGGCATCGCGTGGTAGATCGATGCGAGGAGGTGGGTCTTGCCCACGCCGAAACCGCCATCGAGGTAGACACCGGGCTTCAGCGCTGGCTCTTTCTTTGCTCGACTGAAGAATCCGCCCCGTTTGGCCGGCGCGCCACGACCGGCGAACCGCTCCAGAAGGCCCTTGGCATCCGCCTGCGACGGGTACGCATCATCTGATCGATAGCTCTCGAACGTCGCGGAGTCGAACTGCGGTGGTGGCACCATGCTCGCGAGCATCTCGGCGCCGGTGACCACTGGCTGTCGGTCAGTGAGGTGCACGGCGGTCGGGCTGAGGTTATCGGGCATGCGTTTCCTGTGTCGAAGTCTTACAGAACGGGTCCGGAACAGACCAAACCGATCTATCGTCGAGGGGACGGCTCAACACTACGCCGTCGCAGCCAGAGCCTTCGCTCGCATACCCATCGAGGAGCGCCACGTGACGATCGAGTTCGATTCTTCTTCTGCAAAGTTCGCCGAGTACTCCGAACCTGGCCGTCTTGTCACTACCGAGTGGCTGGCAGCCCATCTGGGTGATCCTGGGCTCGTCGTCGTCGAATCCGATGAAGACGTGTTGCTGTATGAAACCGGACACATTCCAAGCGCAGTCAAAGTCGACTGGCACACCGAGCTGAACGACCCTGTGGTTCGCGACTACGTCGATGGCGAGGGCTTCGCCCGGCTGATGAGCCGCAAGGGCATCTCTCGTGACGACACCGTCGTCATCTACGGCGACAAGAACAACTGGTGGGCTGCCTACGCGCTCTGGGTGTTCTCGCTGTTCGGCCATGAAGACGTGCGCCTACTCGACGGTGGTCGTGACCGATGGATCGCCGAGGGCCGCGAAGTCACTACGGACGCCCCCGCTGTGACCACGACGGATTACCCCGTCGTCGAGCGTGATGACTCACTGCTGCGTGCCTACAAGGATGATGTGCTCGCTCACCTCGGCAACCCGCTGATCGATGTCCGCTCCCCCGAGGAGTACAACGGTGAGCGCACGACCGCGCCTGCGTATCCCGACGAGGGTGCGCTGCGCGCCGGCCACATCCCCACCGCACAGAGCGTGCCGTGGGGCAAAGCTGTCGCAGAGGACGGCGGATTCCGCACCCGTGCTGAGCTGGATGCCATCTACCGCGACGGTGCCGGCCTCAGCGACGGCGACGATGTAGTCGCCTACTGCCGTATCGGAGAGCGCTCCAGCCACACCTGGTTCGTCCTCAAGCACCTCCTCGGCTTCGAAAAGGTGCGCAACTATGACGGTTCTTGGACCGAGTGGGGCAGCGCCGTACGGGTGCCGATCGTCATCGGCTCCGAGCCTGGCACGCTCTGAGCGTGTGACAATTGCTGGGATGAGCACCACGCACGTTCCCGACACCCTCGCGGAGATCCGCGACGACTTCCTCGAACTCCCCGAGTCCGATCGTCTTCAGCTGTTGCTGGAGTTCTCCTACGAGCTTCCGGCGGTCTCGGAGGAGGTCGCGAACCACCCCGAGATGGGCGAACGGGTCGCAGAGTGTCAGTCCCCCGTCTACATCTATGTCGAGGTCACAGACGGCGTCGTCACCATGCATGCGACCGCGCCGCCCGAGGCGCCGACAACGCGCGGATTCGCCAGCATCCTCGTGCAAGGAATCTCTGGCCTCAGCGTCGACGAGGTGCTCGCGATCCCGGACGACTATCCGCAGTCGATCGGGCTCACCCGCGCTGTGTCACCGCTACGGATCGGTGGGATGACCGGGATGTTGATGCGCGTGAAGCGACAGGTCACTCAGAAGCGCTGAAACCGTTGGCACTGACCCAGTCGGTGATCGCCGCGGTCCAGCCCATCTGGTCATAGTTCCAGAGCTTCGTGTGCCGTGCCACGGTGAATCGTGGCATCGTCACGAGGTCGGGTCGAGCTTCCGCAAGAGCATGCGAGGCATCTGCCGGCACGAAGCCGTCATCGTCACTGTGCAGCACCAGAATCGGCACAGTGAGCTCATCAGCTCGCGCGACCATGTCGAGCTTGTCGAACGGGATCGCCTCCGCTGAGCCGCTGAGACGCGCCGTCAGCGGCGACGACAGTGCGTTCATCGCCAGTACGGGGAACGGATCTCGGATGCCGGATTCTCGCGCCTGGAATCGCAGCACGGTGCGCCATTCGACGACGGGCGAGTCAAGCACGAGGCCAGCGATCTTCTCGCGGTGCGCGGACGATACAGCCGTCTGCAGCGCTATTGCACCACCCATCGACCAGCCCATCAGCAGCACACGCTCGGCGCCGTGGCGAAGCGCGTACCCGATCGCGGCATCCACATCGCGCCATTCCGACGCGCCCAGTGCGTACGACCCACCACGACTGCGCGGGGCCTCGCCGTCGTTGCGGTACGAGACGACAAGATTCGGCAGCCCCATAGCGTGGAACACCGGCACTGCGCGCAGGCACTCGGCGCGCGTCACACCACGACCGTGCACCTGGATGACCCAGGTCGATGACTCGGCCGGAAACAGCCACGCAGGGCACGGACCGGCGGGCGATCCGATCAGCACGGACTCCCACGGCAGATGCAACTCGCTCGGCGTCGAGTAGTACCAGCCGCTGAACGACGCGGCACGATCGAGCTTCGCCCCCGTCTCGACGTGTGTCAGCAGCTTTCGTCGCACCCGCTTCGAATCCGCACTCAGCACCGCACCGAGCTTCACATAGCCCATCGTGCCGGTAGTGAACAGTCCGTATCGCCCCGGTAGCTCGGTATCGGGCGTGCGCGTGAGCTCGATCGTCTGCGCGCCGGTGTCGACCGCCAGAATCTCGGTGTCAGCGACACGAACACCCGGTCTGACCACCTTTCGGGCGATCGAAAACACGAGGAACATCACTGCGGCGCCCAGAGCGAGCAGCGCGGGTACCAAGAGTGCAACGGCGTGCCTGAGACTTTTCATCGCTTCCTGACTCTAGCCTGTTGCCGTGACCGCACACCCCGATGCCGGAGCGCACTTCGAACGTGCCGCAGCAGAACTGCGCGACACGGTGTTCCGTGATGACATCGTGGTGCGTGAGATTCCGGCGCCGCAGGGGCTCGCACCCTTCGCCTTCGCGCTCGCCGCTGACGTGCGCCCAGACGACCATGGCGATTCGATCTATGGCACCGGACGCTTCGTGCTTCTGCACGATCCAGACGAGCCCAATGCATGGGGCGGTGCGTGGCGTGTTATCACTTTCGCGCAAGCACCGCTGGAGCCTGAGATCGGCACCGACCCGCTGCTGGCAGACGTGACCTGGTCATGGCTCGTCGATGCTCTGGAATCTCGGGATGCCGTCTATCACGCAGCATCCGGAACCTCAACGAAGACCCTGTCAAAGGGATTCGGCGGATTGTCCGATGAAGGCGACGGCGCGCAGATAGAACTACGCTCGTCTTGGACGCCGGAAGGACCATTCCGGCCACACGTAGAAGCATGGGCCGAACTCGTCGGCATGCTCGCCGGGCTTCCGCCCGGGTCAGAGAACATCGCCGTGTTCGGCGCGCGAAAGGCAGGTCGTGGCTGAGTACACCGTCATCGAGGATCCGACCGAGTTCAGAGCAGCGTGTGAGCTGCTCGCGGCAGGAACCGGACCGGTTGCTGTCGACGTCGAACGGGCATCCGGGTTCCGCTATTCGCAACGCGCATACCTCGTGCAGGTGTTCCGTCGTGACGCGGGCGTATTCCTGTTCGATCCCCCAGCGATCGGTGATTTCTCGCCACTACAGGCTGCCATCGGCGACGTCGAATGGGTTTTCCATGCCGCCAGTCAGGATCTCCCCTCTCTGCGTGAGCTCGATCTGGAACCGGCGAGCATCTTCGACACCGAACTCGCTTCCCGTCTGCTCGGCCACGATCACGTCGGTCTCGCGGCCGTCGTCGAGGAGACCCTCGGCATCACGCTCAAGAAGGAACACTCCGCCGCTGACTGGTCAACAAGGCCACTGCCGAAGACCTGGCTGGACTATGCGGCCCTCGACGTACTTCACCTGATCGACGTCCGCGATGCCATCGCCGCTGAGCTCGAGGAGCAGAACAAGACCGAGTTCGCGCGACAGGAGTTCGCAGCGACGCTGGCTCAGCCCCCGCGGCCGCCGCGCGAAGACCCCTGGCGTCGCCTCAGCGGACTACACCAGGTCAAGGGCGCACGGGGCCTCGCCATCGCTCGCTCGCTGTGGGAAGCACGCGAAGAGTACGCCCAGCAGCAGGACACCTCTCCAGGGCGCCTCGTCCCCGATCGCTCGCTGGTCGGCGCCGTGCTGGCGAATCCCCAGAGCAAGCAGGCACTCGCCAGTGTGCAGGCATTCACCGGCCGGGCCAGCCGTTCGCAGCTGGATCTGTGGTGGCAGGCGATCGTGCGTGGTCGCGAAGCTGAAATTCTCCCCCGCGTGCGCGTCTCCAGCGATGCGCTGCCGCCGGCTCGCGCATGGGCAGACCGTAACCCAGAAGCTGATGCCAGGCTCAAGCTTGCGCGGCCTGCCGTCGAGGCTCAGGCGGAAGAGTTGGCGATGCCAACGGAGAATCTGCTCAAGCCGGACATACTGCGCCGCCTGGCCTGGACTCCCCCGGAACTGACGACGGATGCCATGGCCAGTACTCTGACGGAACTCGGCGCTCGACCGTGGCAGATTGAGCAGACTGCACAGAAGATCGTGGATGCCTTTGTAGAAGCAGCGCAATCGCCTGATGAGGCTGTCGCCTCCGAGTCGTAGGTTCGAACCAACCGATGCCCGCCGTCTCGTCCAGCCTCCTAGGCTGAGGTCATACCCAACCTTGGAGGCAGAGTGGCCGAGATCTCGGACGTCTTCTTCGTCGATGGAGTGCGCACCCCGTTCGGGCGCGCCGGCGAAAAAGGCATGTACTGGAACACCCGCGCAGACGATCTCGCTGTGAAGGCGACGATCGCTCTGATGGAACGCAACACAAGCGTTCCCGCTGACCGCATCGATGACGTCGCGATCGCGGCAACATCCCAAACCGGTGACCAGGGGCTGACCCTTGGTCGTTCTGTGGCCATCCTCGCCGGACTTCCCAACACTGTGCCCGGCCTCGCCGTCGAGCGCATGTGCGCCGGGGCGATGACCAGCGTCACCACGATGGGCGCATCCATCGGAATCGGCATGTACGACTTCGCCCTCGCCGGCGGCGTCGAGCACATGGGGCATCACCCGATTGGTGCCAACGCCGATCCGAACCCGCGATTCGTGTCGGAGAAGATGGTCGACCCCGGTGCGCTGAATATGGGCGTCACCGCCGAGCGCATCTTCGACCGTTTCCCGCATCTCACGAAGGAACGCTCCGACCGCTTCGGGATGCGGAGCCAGCAGAAAGTGCAGGCTGCATACGACGCGGGCAAGATCCAGCCCGACCTCGTGACAGTGGCCACCAAGGGCGCCGACGGCGCCTGGGGGCTCGCCACCGAGGACGAGGGCCGCCGCCCGCAGACCACGATGGAAGATCTGGCATCTCTCAAGACGCCGTTCCGCCCACACGGTCGCGTGACCGCTGGCACCTCGTCACCTCTGACTGACGGTGCGACCATGTCGCTGCTGGCCGGTGGCGGCGCCGTCAAGGAGTTCGGACTCGCACCCAAGATGAAGATGGTGTCGTTCGCCTTCGCCGGCGTTCAGCCGGAGATCATGGGTATCGGTCCGATCCCCTCGACAGAGAAGGCTTTGAAGAAGGCCGGTCTCTCGATCGCCGACATCGGGCTGTTCGAGCTCAACGAGGCGTTCGCCATTCAGGTCATCTCATTGCTCGACCACTTTGGCATCGCCGATGACGATCCTCGGGTCAACCAGTGGGGCGGCGCGATTGCGCTCGGGCATCCGCTCGCAGCCTCCGGGGTGCGTCTGATGATCCAGCTCGCGGCGCAGTTCGCTGAGCGACCTGACGTGCGCTACGGCCTCACCGCCATGTGCGTGGGTCTTGGCCAGGGCGGCTCCGTCATCTGGGAGAACCCCCACTACGACGGCAAGAAGCGGAAGTGACACACGTGACCGACTACGAAGCGATCGACTTCTCCCCCATCTTCGCGCTCGCCGATGATGAGGTCATCACGCACTCGGTCGTGCGCGATGTCCGCCTCGCATCCGGCAAGGTGCTGGCGCTGATCACGCTCGACAACGGCCGTGATCACAACAGGCCCAACACGCTGGGACCTGCCACCCTCACTGAACTCGGCGAGACTCTAACGACGCTCAAGGCTCGCGCAGCAGCTGGCGAGATCCAGGCCGTCGGCATCACCGGCAAGCAGTACATCCTCGCCGCCGGCGCCGATCTCTCCGACATCTCCAAGGTTGGTTCGAAGGAACAGTCCCTGCTCATCGCGCAGCTCGGGCACAAGGTCATCGGTTCGCTCAGCGAGCTCGGTGTTCCCTCGTTCGCATTCGTCAACGGCCTCGCGCTCGGCGGTGGGCTCGAGATCGCACTGAACTCGACCTACCGCACCGTGGATGCCTCGGCGGCCGCCATCGCGCTGCCAGAGGTGTTCTTGGGCCTCATCCCCGGCTGGGGTGGCGCGTATCTGCTGCCGAACCTTATCGGCATCGAGAATGCCCTCGAGGTCGTAATTTCGAACCCGCTGAAGCAGAACCGGGTGCTAAGGCCGCAGCAGGCGTTCGACTTCGGGATCTTCGACGCGATCTTCCCGGCATCGACCTACCTCGAGAAGTCGCTGGCTTGGGCCGATGGTGTGCTCGGAGGCAAGAAGGTCGAGCGTAAGAACGAGCCGGGCAAGCTCGAACGCCTCACCAAGTGGCCCATCGCCATCAAGATGGCACGAGGGATGCTGGAATCGAAGATCGGCACCGTCCCCAAGTCGCCGTATGCCGCGCTCGACCTGCTCGACAAGGCAAAGAGTGGCACGAAGGCCGAGGGGTTCGCGCGTGAAGACGCGGCGCTGGCCGAGCTCGTCACTGGCGATCAGTTCGCAGCATCCATGTATGCGTTCGATCTCGTGCAGAAGCGCGCCAAGCGTCCCGTCGGTGCGCCCGACAAGGCGCTGGCGAAGAAGGTCACAAAGGTCGGCATCATCGGCGCCGGCCTCATGGCCAGCCAGTTCGCGCTGCTGTTCGTGCGCAGGCTCCAGGTGCCGGTTCTCATCACCGACATCGACCAGGCGCGCGTCGACAAGGGTGTTGCCTACATCAACGAGGAGATCGGCAAGCTCGAGGCCAAGGGCCGTCTTGACGCCGACAGCGCCAACAAGCTGCGCGGTCTTATCCACGGCACCGTCGACAAGAGTGAGTACGCGGACTGCGACTTCGTCATCGAGGCGGTGTTCGAGGAGATCGGCGTCAAGCAGCAGGTGTTCGGCGAGATCGAGCAGTTCATCGCTGACGACGCCATCCTCGCGACCAACACCTCCTCGCTGTCAGTCGAGGAGATCGGAGCGAAGCTCGCTCACCCCGAGCGTCTTGTCGGATTCCACTTCTTCAACCCGGTCGCGGTCATGCCGCTGATCGAGATTGTGAAGACACCGGGCACGAACGAACAGACTCTGTCTACTGCCTTCGTTGTGGCACGTGGACTCGGGAAGAACGGTGTTCTGACGGCCGACGCACCGGGCTTCGTCGTCAACCGACTCCTCGCGAAGGTCATGGGTGAGGCCGCACGCGCCGTCTACGAAGGCACACCCATCGCCGACGTCGAGAAGGCTTTCGGTCCGCTGGGGCTGCCGATGGGGCCGTTCCAGCTCATCGATCTCGTGGGCTGGAAGGTTGCCGCGCACGTACAGGACACCATGGTTCGGCACTTCCCTGAGCGCTTTTACGCGAATGAGAACTTCCATGTCCTGGCTGAGCTTGACCGCGTCGTCGAGAAGGACAAGGGCGGTCGGGTAACCGGATGGACGAAGGCCGCTGAGAAGGCTCTCAAGGGCGCTGTCGGATCCTCACCAGCATCCGCCGACACGATTCTGCGTCGAGTGCAGGACGGCCTCACACAGGAGATCAAGCTCATGCTCGACGAGGACGTGGTACCTGAGGTCGAGGACATCGACCTCTGCCTGATCCTCGGGGCAGGATGGCCGTTCATCGATGGCGGCGCCTCGGCGTACCTCGATCGTGAAGGAGCATCAGAGCGCGTCTTCAAGGGCACGTTCCACACCCCGCCGATCCGGGGCATCGCGAACAGCTGAGCAGTTCACAACGAAAGCGGGGCGGCCTTCGGGCCGCCCCGCTTTGCTGTTCCCGCGTCCCAGGTGAGCTCGTCTGGGCGCGCTCAGCGCCGATCGTGCAGCGGCAGGTCAATCGCGCCGGTCTCCCCCGCGTTGCGGGCTACTGGGATGCGAGTGCCGAGTACCTGGGCGACGACATCCTGCGCAATCTTGGAGGCCGTGAGTCCGGCATCCGCCAGAATCTGGTCACGGGATGCGTGATCGATGAACTCGTCCGGAAGGCCCAGTTCATCGACCGCCGTGTCGATTCCTGCTTCTCGAAGCACCTGTCGCACGCGCGTTCCGATTCCGCCGACGCGGATGCCATCCTCCAGGGTGATGACGAGGCGATGGCGGGCGGCGAGCTCGACGACAGACTCCCGGACCGGGATCGCCCACCGCGGGTCGATCACGGTGGCGCCGATGCCCTGCGCGCGCAAGCGTTGGGCAACATCCATCGCCATCGAAGCGAACGGACCGATGGCAACGATCAGTACGTCCTCGCTCTCGCCCCTTGAGAGCACGTCGACGCCGTCATCGAGACGCTCGATCGCGGGCAGATCTTCTGCGACCGACCCCTTCGGGAAGCGAATCACGGTCGGCGCATCGTCGACGGCAACCGCTTCGTCCAGCGCTTCCTTCAATCGCGTGCCATCACGCGGCGCAGCGATGCGGATGTGCGGCACGATCTGCAGCATCGCGAGGTCCCACATGCCGTGGTGGCTCGGCCCGTCAGGACCGGTCACACCCGCACGATCCAGCACGAAGGTCACGCCAGCCTTGTGCAGCGCGACATCCATGAGCACCTGATCGAATGCGCGCCCCATGAACGTGGCGTACATCGCCACGACGGGGTGCAGACCGCCGAAGGCGAGCCCAGCGGCTGAAGCCACGGCATGCTGCTCAGCGATCCCGACGTCGTAGACCCGGTCGGGGAAACGCTCGGCGAACGGTGCGAGACCGGTCGGGCGCAGCATGGCTGCGGTCATGGCGATGATCTTGGGATCACGCTCGCCCACGCCGACGAGTGCATCAGCGAACACGTCGGTCCAGCCGATCCCGCTGCTGCTGAGTGGCTCGCCGGTCACCGGATCCATGCGGTTGACGGCATGGAACTGATCCGCTTCGTCATCCAGCGCCGGCTGGTACCCGCGACCCTTCTCCGTAATCGTGTGAACGATCACCGGTGCGCCGTATGACTTCGCGAGCTCGAGTGTCTCGATGAGCGCGGGCAGATCGTGACCGTCAACGGGGCCGAGGTACTTGATGTCGAGGTTGGAATACAGCGCCTCGTTGTTCGTGAAGCGCGAGAGGAATCCGTGCGTCCCACCGCGGAGCCCACGGAACATCGCGCGTCCGACAGGCCCGAATGCGCGGAAGAGTCGATCGGAGCGGTGATGCAGGTCTTTGTACGCGCCAGCGGTGCGCACACGGTTCAGATACCGCGACATTCCGCCGATCGTCGGCGCGTAGGAGCGGCCGTTGTCGTTGACGACGATGACGAGATTTCGGTCATTGTCGTCGGAGATGTTGTTGAGTGCTTCCCAGGTCATTCCCCCGGTGAGCGCACCATCGCCGACCACTGCAACGACGTGGCGATCAGCACGCCCAGTGGCCGTCAGCGCCCGAGAGATTCCATCAGCCCAGCTCAGCGAGCTGGAGGCATGCGAGGACTCCACGACGTCGTGGGGGCTCTCACTGCGCTGCGGGTAGCCTGCCAGGCCGCCACGCACGCGCAGCTCTGAAAAATCTTGACGTCCGGTGAGCAGCTTGTGCACATAGGACTGGTGCCCGGTATCGAAAATGATCGGGTCGTTCGGCGACTCGAACACCCGGTGCAAAGCGATTGTGAGTTCAACGACGCCGAGGTTCGGACCGAGATGCCCACCTGTGCGCGAGACGTTCTCTACGAGAAAGGAGCGCACCTCCGCTGCCAACGCATTCAGCTGAGTCGTACTCAGCCCGTCGAGGTCCCGCGGACCCGTGATGCCGGGAAGAATGGGCATCAACACCTCCTGAGCATCTGCGCCGATCGTCTCATCGGATACGGACGACGACCCTCCCGATCCTACCGCCGAGTCCGGGGAATACCCCGAGTATGAACCGCAAAGGGCCCGGATGCCGAAGCATCCGGGCCCTCACGTGATCAGAGTGGATCAGACCAGCGAACGCAGCACGTACTGCAGAATGCCGCCGTTGCGGTAGTAGTCAGCCTCACCGGGGGTATCGATGCGGACGACCGCGTCGAACTCCACAGTCTGCTTGCCCTCAGCCGAGTGCTCGCTCGGCGTGGCCGTGACATGCACGGTCTTCGGAGTGGTGCCGTTGTTGAGCTCTTCGATGCCTGAGATCGAGACGATCTCCGTGCCATCGAGACCCAGCGTCTCCCAGCTCTCGCCTGCCGGGAACTGCAGCGGGACGACGCCCATGCCGATCAGGTTCGAGCGGTGAATACGCTCGAAGCTTTCGGTGATGACCGCCTTGACGCCCAGCAGACTCGTGCCCTTGGCTGCCCAGTCGCGCGACGAGCCGGAGCCGTACTCCTTGCCGCCGAAGATGACCAGCGGTGTACCGGCAGCCTGGTAGTTCTGGCTGGCGTCGTAGATGAATGTCTGCGGCGCATCCGGCTGCGTGAAGTCGCGGGTGAAGCCACCCTCGACCTCTGCACCGTCGTTGACGGCGCGGACCAGCTGGTTCTTCAGGCGGATGTTCGCGAACGTGCCGCGAATCATGATCTCGTGGTTTCCACGACGCGATCCGAAGGAGTTGAAGTCCTTCTGGCGGACTCCGTGCTCCTCGAGGTACTTCGCCGCGGGCGTGCCGGACTTGATGTTTCCGGCGGGGCTGATGTGGTCGGTCGTGACCGAGTCACCCAGCGTCGCCATGACACGTGCGCCCTGGATGTCAGAGACGGGCGTCAGTTCCATCGACATGCCGTCGAAGTACGGCGCCTTGCGCACGTACGTGGAGTTCTCATCCCACTCGAAGATCGGACCGGTCGGCGTCGGCAGGCTCGTCCAGCGCTCGTCACCGTCGAAGACAGTGGCGTACTGCTTGATGAACTGTTCGCGCGAGATCGACGAATCGACAATCGCCTGCACCTCGTCGGGTGCGGGCCAGATGTCCTTGAGGAACACGTCGTTGCCGTCGGTGTCAGTTCCCAGCGCGTCGACGTCGAAGTCGAAGTGCATGGAACCGGCCAGTGCGTACGCGACCACCAGCGGCGGCGATGCGAGGTAGTTCATCTTCACATCGGGGCTGATACGACCTTCGAAGTTGCGGTTGCCCGAGAGCACCGCGGTGACAGCGAGGTCATTTTCGTTGATGGCAGCCGAGACCTCTTCGATCAGCGGACCGGAGTTACCGATGCAGATCGTGCAGCCGTAGCCGACGGTGTAGAAGCCAAGGCCTTCGAGATCCTTGTCGAGACCCGACTTCTCGTAGTAGTCGGTGACGACCTTGGAACCCGGGCCGAGCGTGGTCTTGACCCACGGCTTCTGCTTCAGACCGCGCTCGCGCGCCTTGCGTGCGAGGAGACCTGCCGCGATCATCACCGATGGGTTCGAAGTGTTCGTGCACGACGTGATGGCGGCCAACGTCACCGCACCGTGGTCGAGGATGTATTTCTCCCCGGAAGGCGTCGTCACCGGAACCGGCTTCGAAGAGCCGTTCACACCGCTGGAGATGTGCACCAGACGAGTGTCAGTGTCTTCCTCACCGGGGACTGCCCCCGGGTCGGATGCGGGGAACGAGTGCTTCGAGTCGAGGTCAACGATCGAGTCCGAGGTACACGGCTCGGCGTAGTTGACGATGTCCTTCTCGAACTGCGACTTGGCTTCCGAGAGCAGAATGCGGTCCTGCGGGCGCTTGGGACCGGCGATCGACGGAACAACCGTGCCGAGGTCGAGTTCCAGGTACTCGCTGAAGATGATTTCACTGTCAGGGTCGTGCCAGAGCTTCTGCTCCTTGGCGTATGCCTCCACGAGGGCGACAGCCTGCTCGTCACGACCGGTGAGACGCAGGTAGTCCAGCGTCACATCGTCGATGGGGAACATTGCCGCGGTGGACCCGAACTCGGGGCTCATGTTGCCGATCGTGGCGCGGTTCGCGAGTGGCACAGAAGCGACGCCGGCACCGTAGAACTCGACGAACTTACCGACAACGCCGTGCTTGCGCAGCAACTCGGTGATCGTGAGAACAACGTCTGTCGCGGTGACCCCGGCCGGGATCTCGCCGTTCAGCTTGAAGCCGACAACGCGAGGGATGAGCATCGACACGGGCTGGCCGAGCATCGCGGCCTCTGCCTCGATACCGCCGACGCCCCAGCCCAGCACGCCAAGGCCGTTGACCATGGTGGTGTGCGAGTCGGTGCCAACGCAGGTGTCGGGGTACGCCTGGAGAACGCCGCCGTTGGTGCGGTCGTAGATGACCTTGGCGAGGTGCTCAATGTTCACCTGGTGCACGATGCCGGTTCCCGGAGGAACGACCTTGAAGTCGTTGAACGCGGTCTGGCCCCAACGAAGGAACTGGTACCGCTCACCGTTGCGCTCGTACTCGATCTCGACGTTGCGCTCGAGTGCGTTCTCGCTGCCGAACAGATCGGCGATGACGGAGTGGTCGATGACCATCTCAGCCGGCGAGAGCGGGTTGATCTTGTTCGGGTCGCCACCCAGAGCGGTCACTGCCTCGCGCATGGTGGCGAGGTCAACGATGCAGGGCACACCGGTGAAGTCCTGCATGACCACGCGGGCCGGCGAGAACTGGATCTCGGTGCTGGGCTCTGCCGCGGCATCCCACGCGCCGAGCGCCTCGATCTGCGACTTCGTCACGTTTGCACCGTCTTCGGTGCGAAGAAGGTTCTCGAGGAGAACCTTCAGGCTGAACGGGAGCTTCTCGAAGCCCGGAACCGTGTCAACTCTGAAGATCTCGTAATCGGTACTGCCGACTGTCAGGGTGCTCTTGGCACCGAAGCTATTTACCGTGGACACGAATCCGTCTCCTTCTTGTCTGATGGAAGCGATAGGCGAATCCATCTTGCTCGCCTGTAGCGCTGGCTGCTAGCAAGGCACACCTAACAGTGTGCGCCGCATCGCGCCGAAGCGAAAGCGTACAATTTATCTTGATGTCAAGATAAATCTATCACGGAGCGGGCGGCTGCTCCTGGCGCGACTCGCGCGGGTAAAGCCTGCGCGAAAGAATCCAAGTTGCCGCCAGAACTACGGCGAAGAGCGGGATGCCCATGATGATCTTCACCGTACCGAGTGTGACGACGTCTCCGGCGAAATAGAACGGCAACTGCACCGTGAGGCGTGCGAAGAAGAGCAATGCCCAAGCGACGGTCAGCCAGAAGAAAGTGCGGCGCTTGCGACGATCGCTTCGCCACTGAAGCCCTTCACCCACGAGAAAGCCCACCACGACACCGATCAGCGGCCACCGTACGAATGCCGAGATCAATAGCGCGGATCCGTAGGCGATGTTGGTGATGAAGCCGATTACGAACTGGTCCTCGGCGCGCCCGGTGAACAGCGGAAGACCAGCGGCGACGACCGCGGCGACAAGCCCCGACAGTGCGGCGACCGGTGGCGACTTGGTGAACAGGCGGATCAGCGTGAATACTGCCGCTGCCCCGACAGAGAGCGCAAGTGCAAGCACCAGGTTCTGCGTTGTCGTGAACGTGATGATGAAGGTGAGCACCGGCAAAACCGATTCTGCAACGCCGCGCCAGCCGCCGATGACCTGCCACACGACCTGGCCCGCCGGCGCATCCTTCTCGGGATCGAGCCCTGCCCGGCGCGCAGCTGAGCCGATGGCCGCACCGACGAGATCGGATGCCGTTGGGTCCTGCTCGTCGTTCGGGTCTTGCTCGTCGTTCGGGTCTTGCTCGTCGTTCGGGTCTTGCGAGCCAGGTGCGGCGGATCCGTCAGGAGTACTCACGCGGAACCAGGCGTGGCGGGCATCTTCAGCGGAATGAGATCCCGCGGCGGCATCGGCGAGCTACCGCGAACCACGACGATCGAGCGGAACAGATCTTCAACCTTTGCCGCGGCCTCCGGGTCGGATGCGGCGGCCCCGCCGATGACGCCGCGCAAGAACCAGCGCGGTCCGTCCACTCCCACGAAACGCGCCAGACGCAGCGTCGAACCTTCCGATGCCGGACCGGGAACCTCGGCGAGCAGCTCTTGACCGAGCGGACCATCGCGCTCTTCGACGCGCCCACCCTGCTGGCGAACCTGGTCGACCAACTGCATGCGCGTCTCGTGCCAGAGGCCGAGCGTCCGCGGCGCAGCGAACGGTTGGACCTGAAGTGAGGAATCCTCGTAGTCAAGCCCGACAGCGACGATGCGCTTGGTCTGCTCCTCAACTTCGAGGCGCAGGTTCAGTCCCTCGCGCGGGAGGATCTTGATCCCGCCCAAGTCGATGTACGGGCGGATCGGGTTCGCCTCGCTCTCATCGAACGGGCCCTCGGTGGCGCGGTTCGCAGGCGCCGACTTCGACGACGGCTGGGTGATCTCTTCAGTCATTTGTAAATTCCTGCCTAGTCGGCTGCCTGTGTAGGCACCTGATACCCGGTGGAGCCGAATCCGGCCGCACCACGCGCACTGTCCGGAAGTTCCTCGACCGGAATGAAGTTCGCACGGGTCACCGGCATGATGATCAGCTGGGCGATCCGGTCCCCGACCGCCACATCGTACGCGCTCGAACTGTCTGTATTGAGCAGACTCACCTTGATCTCGCCGCGGTAACCGGCATCCACAGTCCCCGGCGAGTTCACGATCGTGATGCCGTGCTTGGCCGCGAGACCACTGCGCGGCACGACGAAAGCCAGGTATCCGTCTGGCAGCGCGATTCGCACCCCGGTGGGGATGAGCGCGCGCTCGCCGGGCTCGAGGCGCACGGCCTCGGCCGACACCAGATCGGCGCCGGCATCACCCGGGTGGGCGTAATGCGGCATCACAGACGCGATAATGGGAAGATCAACGGAATCGCTCACCCCAAGAGGCTAATGCAGAACCCCACCCCTGACACACGTGTCCGCTACCGCGAGCGTCTCTCGCCGAGTCTGTGGCTGCTCGTGACCGCGGCAGTCGCTGCCCCGATGGTCACGCTGACGTTCACGCCGCTAGGGTCTCTTCCCGCTCTTCTCATCGGGATCGCTGCTGCTGTGCTGCTGATCACGGCGCTCATCGCCGGATCGCCGACGGTTCGCGTCGACGGCACTGTGGTTCGTGCCGGTCGAGCGCACATCGATGCGCGCTGGCTCGGCCCGGTGACAGCCCTCACCGGGGATGATGCGCGAGCGGCACGAGGCTCGGTGCTTCCTGCGCGCGGTTGGCACTTGATCAGGGGCGGCATCGACGGGATCATCGTCGCCTCGAACATCGATCCGAATGACCCGGCCACGCACTGGTCGATCTCCACGCGCACACCGGACCGTCTTGCGGCGGCGATTCGCGACGCTCAAGCCGAGGCATCCGCACCAGCCTGAACCCGCACCGGCCCGAACCAGAGCCCACCGGATACGACAACGCGCCCCAAGCCATATGGCTGGGGCGCGTGAACGTGTGGCGACTGCTGTCAGGCAGCGCACTCCTTGCAGATCAGACCATCTGGGCCGTCGTGATCAAGCTGTGAGCGATGCTTCACGAGGAAGCAGCTCATGCAGGTGAACTCGTCCTGCTGCGCTGGCAGCACGACGACATCAAGGTCAAGGTCGGAGAGGTCTGCACCCGGAAGGTCGAAACTCGACGGGTTGTCAGAGTCCTCATCGCCGGTTGTGCCAGACAGTTTGTCCGGCACACGCTCCTTCAGGGCTTCGATCGACTCGGAGTCGTCTTCGCTCTTTCTGGGGGCGTCGTAGTCGGTTGCCATGCGGTAGATCTCCACTTTCATGGTGCTAGTGGGCGGTGTGCCATCGGGTAGTGGCGGGCATAGTTTGCACGATACGGAAGCATTATGCAAATGCAGCGACGCATGACGGATCAAACTGACGGCGCGCCCAGGGTATTCCCGGCCCCGGCACCACTCCCGTGACACCATCAAATAACACCCATCCAGAGGGGCATTCGTATGGAAAACGTCACAATCGTCGGTACCGAAGACGACTTGCTGATCCTCGCCACCGGTTCTGGTGAGCGATTCACGCTCGCCATCGATGACGTACTGCAGCGCGAGATCCGCCGCGCCCGCGGGCGCGGCACCCAGGAGTCGCCGCGTCTTGCCGCGAGCCCTCGTGAGATCCAGACTCACATCCGATCCGGGCTCACCGCAGCCGAGGTCGCCGAGCTTCTCGGCGTCGGACTCGACGACGTCGTGCGATTCGAAGGACCCGTGCTCGCGGAACGTGAACACGTGATCGGCCAGGCACTCGCTGTTCCCGTTCTCATCGGCAGCGAAGTCGAGCCTGACGCACAACCCACCTTCGGCGTGGCGATTCGAGCGAAGCTCGCACAGCTCGACGCGTCCGATGAGCGTTGGGCAAGTTGGAAAGACGAGTCCGGCTGGATCGTGAAGCTGGAGTTCACAGCCAACGAGGTGGCGCATGACGCTCGCTGGAACTTCGACCCGCGCCGGAGTTCGCTGTCGCCGCAGAACGCGGATGCCACGCAGCTGTCTCGCCAAGGCTCGTTACCCGAAGGTCTGATTCCCCGCCTTCGTGCCGTCGACAGCGAGCGTGTCGAATCGCCGTACAAGGACGAAAGCCGATTCGACTCCGGCGCATTCGGACCAAGGCTTCTGCCCGTTCCCGACGCGGACATCGAAGAAGCGGCGCCGGAGCGTTCGAATGCCGCTGCACAACAGGCCGCCATCAAGCGCGCTCCTGACCAGTCGACGACCAGCGCCGACACTGCCGATCTACTCGAGGCGCTGCGTCGCCGCCGCGGTCAGCGTGAGAATGCCCCGTTGCTCGACGACGAGGACTCCGAGCCCGTAGAGCACACGAAGAACTCCAACCCGATCGCACTGTTTGATGCCTTCGAGCAGGACTCCGACGCCCGCGACGACGCGCCAGAAGCGGCATCTGCCCCGCAGGAGCCCGCCCCCGAGACTGCTGGCCGTCGACGACGCCGCAACGCGATGCCGTCGTGGGATGAAATCGTGTTCGGCGCGCGCACTGACGACTGATCAGCTGGCGAAGGCACCACGCTTGATGTATGGCACCTGGCGTTCCTCGGCCGTCCACGCGCCGTGTTGTCCGATCATCTCGCGCGCCCGCTGATCAGCCGCCGTGCCGTCGTAAAACGCCCGATTTCCTCGTGCGATCACGAGCAGGTCACCGATACGCGACCTGGCATCGGGAGTGACCACTGGGCCGAAGAGTCCGGCTGCCTCCGCTTCTGCGAGGCTGAGGACGTCGGCATCCCCTTCGCTCTCGCGCCGCCAGCAGCTGAGTACGGCGTCGGCATCGGCATCCGCATCCAGGTAGATGTGGAGCATGCGCGGTTCTCCCCCGATGTGGCGGATGCCGGCGAAACGCGGATCACCGTCTTCCAGCACCACCTGTCGGTGCGAGGGAACATCGATCATGCCGTGATCGGCGGTAATGAGCACGCCGACCTGCCGTGGAACCGTCAGCGCCAGCGCACCGTCGATCTCCTCCAGCGCAGCAATCCACTCGGCGGAGTCCACGCCGTACCTGTGTCCGGCCTTGTCGACTTCCGGTAGATAACAGTAGACGAGCGCTCCCGGCGTGTCTGAGGCCAGCTGATATGCGATAGATACCCGCTCGGCCGGGGTCTTTGCTGCCACGAACTCAGCGCCACGCAGCGTCGCCTTGGTGAACCCGCTGCGTGCGTAGGCTGCGACGCCGATCGCATAGGTGGCGTGACCTGCTGCCGACGCCCGCTCGAACACGGTGGGCACCGGCTGCCAGACAAGTGGGTCGATGCCGTCGCTCTCCCATCCGGAGAGCTGGTTGACCAAAACGTCGCGCGAGCGATCGAGTACCTGATATCCGACCAGCCCGTGAGCGCCGGGATCAGCGCCAGTGAGTGTGCTCGTGAGCGCAGCTGCCGTTGTCGTCGGGAAGACAGAGTAGGCGACGTCTTTCTTCCCCAACCCGGCCGTGAGATGCCTGGCGTGCCCGGCGTGCCCCCGCAGTTGAATTGCGCCCAACCCGTCCACAACGACCAGTACGACCGATCTGGCAGCTGCCAGCGGCCCACCTGAGCCCTCCAGCGCAGCGATCAGGTCACCCGCCACCCCGCTCAGGATCCGAGCGGAGGGTGGCGTGGTCGGTAGAATGAGTGACATCCGAGCCAGTCTTTCACAGGCCCAGCATCGTCCCCAGGAAGTTCATGCCCCGCACCGAATCAACCGAGCCCGTCGAGGAGCGCATCCAGGACATCGATCTGTCCAGCGAGATGCAAGGATCATTCCTCGAGTATGCCTACTCGGTGATCTATTCTCGCGCGCTCCCCGATGCCCGTGACGGGCTCAAGCCCGTGCAGCGCCGCATCCTCTATCAGATGGCCGAGATGGGCCTACGCCCGGAGCGCGGGCATGTGAAGAGCGCGCGCGTCGTGGGCGAAGTGATGGGAAAGCTCCACCCGCACGGTGACTCCGCGATCTACGACGCCCTTGTGCGCTTGTCACAGGACTTCGCGCTGCGCGTTCCGCTGGTGGATGGACATGGAAACTTCGGTTCTCTGGATGACGGCCCCGCGGCCTCCCGTTACACCGAAGCTCGCCTCGCTCCCTCAGCCCTGGCTCTGACCGAGAATCTCGACGAGGACGTCGTTGATTTCGTGCCGAACTACGACGGCCAGTTCCAGCAGCCGTCCGTGCTTCCGGCGGCCTTCCCCAACCTGCTTGTCAACGGTGCCAGCGGCATCGCCGTGGGCATGGCCACCAACATGGCTCCGCACAACCTCGTCGAGGTCGTCGCTGCGGCAATTCATCTGCTCGAGAATCCGGATGCTTCGCTCGACGAGCTCATGGAATTCGTGCCTGGCCCCGACTTCCCTTCCGGGGGCATCATCATGGGCCTGGACGGCATCAAGGATGCCTACACGAACGGTCGCGGCGCGTTCAAGGTGCGTGGCAAGATCTCGGTCGAGTCCATCGGACCTCGACGCACCGGAATCATCGTCACCGAATTGCCGTACATGATCGGCCCGGAGCGACTGATCGAGAAGATCCGTGATGCGGTTCAGGCGAAGAAGCTGCAGGGCATCAGTGATGTCCACGATCTCACCGACCGCCAGCACGGACTTCGTGTGGCGATCGGCATCAAAACCGGGTTCGACCCGAATGCGGTGCTCGAGCAGCTCTATCGGCTCACACCGTTGGAAGATTCGTTCAGCATCAACAATGTCGCCCTCGTCGAGGGTCAGCCTCGCACCCTCGGGCTCAAGGAGCTGCTGAGCGTCTACGTCGGCCACCGCCTCGAGGTCATCACCAGGCGCAGCCGCTATCGGCTCACTCGCCGCGAGGAGCGCCTGCACCTTGTTGAGGGCCTCCTCATCGCCATCCTCGACATCGACGAGGTCATCCAGGTCATCCGATCGTCCGACGACTCTGAGCAGGCTCGCTCGAGACTTCGGTCGGTTTTCGATCTCTCTGAAGCCCAGGCCGAGTACATTCTTGAGTTGCGTCTGCGGCGTCTCACGAAGTTCTCCCGTGTCGAGCTTGAGACTGAGCGTGATGCGCTGCTTGCGGAGATCGCACAGCTGCGTGAACTGCTGGGCAGCCCGGTGCTGCTGCGGGGTCAGGTAGCGAAGGAACTGGATGCCGCGGCCGAGGCATATGGCACGCCTCGGCGCACTCTGCTGATGAATGCGAAGCCTGCGACTCCGCGCCGGGTGAAGCCAGGTGAGGTCGACCTGCAGATTGCGGATGCGCCGACCACGATCGCGCTGTCCACAACAGGTCGCGCAGTGCGCGTGGATGCGACAGAGGGTCAGGAGCTAAGCCGCCCCGTGCGCCGCAGTAAGCATGATGCCATCCTCTCGACGGTGTCGGCGACGGTTCGCGGCGAGGTCGGTGCGATCACAAGCACCGGTCGTCTGCTGCGCTTCTCCCCTGTCGATCTGCCCTCCGTTCCTGTGACGTCGGTTCAACTTGGCGCCGGCGCCCCGCTGCGGGACTACCTTGGCATCACGTCCCGTTCCGAGAAGGTGCTCGCGCTCGTCGACCTCGCCTCTGACATTCCTGTCGCGCTCGGCACGGCGCAGGGAACCGTCAAGCGCATCGTTGTGTCGGCGCTGCCTGTGCGGTCAGAGCAGGAGATCATCGGTCTCAAGGCCGGCGACAGCCTGGTTGGTGCGGCGTCCGCCCCGGATGAGTCCAACGTCGTCTTCCTCACGACGGATGCCCAGCTGCTGCATTACCCCGCCTCCACAGTGCGCCCGCAGGGCGCTCCGGCAGGCGGCATGGCGGGTGTCAAGCTCGCATCTGGCGCATCGGTGTTGTTCTTCGGCGTCGTGATCGCGTCCGAAGAGGTCACCGTCGCCACCGTCTCCGGCACCGACGGCGTGATCGCCGGAACGGATGCCGGTAGGGCGAAAGTTTCAGCGTTCGCGGAATTCCCTGCCAAGGGTCGTGCGACCGGCGGTGTCCGTGCGCACGCGTTCCTCAAGGGCGAAGACCGCCTCACCGCCGCGTGGGTCGGCCCAGAACCTGCATACGCCGTCGGCAGCGACGGTGCGGTGCGCAAGCTTCCGGAGATCCCCGCGAAGCGTGACGCCTCGGGTCAGCTGATCGACGGCGTGATCGGCTCGATCGGCCGACCAGTCATCTGACCTCAGGTGCGAGCCGCACCGACCGGTCGGAATCAGTCGCTCTCGACCGCGTCCGTCCCGAGATCGCCGAGGCCCTCTTCGATGATCCGCGCGACGGTCTCGGCGTATGCTCCCTCCGGGTCCAGATCTGGATCAAATACCGTGACGGACGCGCCCCAGGCGCGTGGAGCGAGACCACTGAGCAGAGCGATGAGCTCGTCCGGCGCAAGCCCCCCGGGATCCGGGCTGTCGACGGCCGGCATGTGCTCAGGATCGAGCACATCCACATCGACCTGCAGCCAGAAGCCGCGTTCCAGGCCGGGCACGGCGATGACCTGTGCCGCTGCGCGCACCCCGCCATGCAGGATCACCCGATCGGCCGGAATCGTGACACCGATCAGCGTCGACAGTTCGGCGACGTACTCATCCTCACGGCGGCAGCCGACGTGAGCCGTCGCCTCAGCCTCGAAGTACGGTCCGAGACCATCGATATCGGCGATCTCCGGAAGATGATGTCCGATGGCGGCCGCGAGATCTTCTCCAGCGAGACTTCCGTAGAGGTCGCTGTTACCCGGATGGCGGAAGTCGGTGTGACCATCGACGTGCACGAGCCCGCCACCACCGCTCACCTTGGACGCCATTCCGGCAGCGATGAGCAGACTGCAGTCTCCGCCGAGCACGAGCGGCGCGTAGCCCGCGCTGCGCGCCTCGACGATGCGGTGGGCCAGGAGTCGGGCGTGGTAGATGATCGCACCCTGATTGCGCACGGTGCCCGGGGCGCGGCGTGCGGCGTCGTCGACGTAGCGACCGGGCAGCACGACACCCCAGTCGACAGCTCCGCGCGCGAGCAGCGCCTCGTACAGGCCCGCCTCTCGCAGCGCCTCTGGCGCCTTCGCTGTGCCGGGCACCGCACCAGGCTGTGGGGGTCTGAGACCGAGATTCGACGGGGCGGAGATCAGTGCGATGACGGGGGCAGTGTCCCCTGTGTCTTTATCTCCCGCGCGCCGACTCGTCGTCACGCGTCGATCGCCTCGCGCGACAGCTGATCTGACGAGTCGATGATGAACTCACGCCGCGGCGCGACCTCGTTACCCATCAGCAGTTCGAATACACGTCCGGCTGCCTCGGCATCCTCCATGCGCACTCGACGCAGCAGGCGTCCGGACTTCTCCATCGTGGTGTTCGCCAGCTGATCAGCATCCATCTCACCGAGACCCTTGTAGCGCTGGATCGGCTCGTGCCAGCGTTTGTTGGTCTTGCGGAGCTTCGCCAGCAGCGCGTGCAGTTCCTGCTCGCTGTACGTGTAGAGGGTCTCGTTCGGCTTAGACCCGGGGTTCATCACGATCACGCGATGCAGCGGCGGCACAGCGGCGAAGACGCGGCCAGCCTCGATCAGCGGCCGCATATAACGGAAGAACAGCGTGAGCAGCAGCGTGCGGATGTGCGCGCCGTCGACGTCGGCGTCGCTCATCAGGATCACCTTGCCGTAGCGCGCGGCATCGATGTCGAAGCTGCGGCCTGAGCCCGCACCGATCACCTGAATGATCGCTGCGCACTCAGCATTCGAGAGCATGTCGGCGATGGATGCGCGCTGCACGTTCAGGATCTTGCCGCGGATCGGCAGGAGTGCCTGAATCTCACTGTCGCGCGCACGGCGGGCGGTCCCGAGCGCTGAGTCACCCTCGACGATGAAGAGCTCACTGCGTGAGACGTCGTTCGAGCGGCAGTCGACGAGCTTCGCGGGCAGCGACGAAGACTCCAGCGCATTCTTGCGACGCTGCGTCTCCTTGTGAGCGCGTGCTGAGACCCGAGCCTTCATCTCGGAGACGACTTTGTCGAGCAACTGGCTCGCCTGGTTCTTGTCGTCTCGTTTGGTCGAGGTGAAACGGTCGCCGAGTTCCTTGCGAAGGATCTGCGCGACGATCTGGCGCACGGCCGGGGTGCCGAGCACTTCCTTGGTCTGCCCCTCGAACTGCGGTTCAGGCACCTCGACGGTCAATACCGCGGTCAGTCCCGCCAGCACATCGTCTTTTTCGAGCTTGTCGTTACCGACCTTCAGACGACGTGAGTTCTGGTCTACCTGCGCGCGCAGCACCTTGAGCAGTTCCTGCTCGAAACCCTGCTGGTGCGTGCCGCCCTTGGGCGTGGCGATGATGTTCACGAAAGAACGGGTCGCCGTCTCGTAGCCGGTACCCCAGCGCATCGCGATGTCGACGCGGCAGTCGCGCTCGACCTCCTGCGAGACCATATGGCCGTTCGCCTGCAACACCGGGACGGTCTCCTTGAAAGAACCCGTGCCCTGGATGCGCCACGTGTCGGTGACAGGGGCATCGGCGGCCAGAAACTCGACGAATTCCGAAATGCCACCCTCGTAGCGGTAAGACGTCTCCAACTTCTCTTCGCTGCGCTCATCGCGAATGACGAGTTCGAGTCCCGGTACCAGGAATGCCGTCTGGCGTGCGCGGGTCTCGAGCTCTGCGAGCTGAAAAGCAGCATCCTTGGTGAAGATCTGGCGATCTGCCCAATAACGCACTCTGGTGCCGGTCACGCCGCGTTTGGTCTTGCCGATGACCTGCAGCTCGCTGCTCTTCTCGAATGGGGAGAACGGCGCGTCAGGTCGCTTCTCTCCGCTGTCGGTGAAGAACCCAGGCTCGCCCCGATGAAACGACATGCCATAGGTCTTGCCGCCGCGATCGACCTCGACGTCAAGTCGCTCCGAAAGAGCGTTCACGACTGAGGCGCCGACACCGTGCAGACCGCCGGATGCTGCATACGAGCCGCCACCGAACTTTCCACCAGCGTGCAGCTTGGTGAATACGACTTCGACACCGGTGAGGCCGGTTCGTGGCTCGATGTCGACCGGGATACCACGACCGTGGTCGTGGACCTCGACGCTGCCGTCGGAGTGCAGAATGATGTCGATGCGATCGCCGTTGCCTGCGACAGCTTCGTCCACCGAGTTGTCGATGACTTCCCAGAGGCAGTGCATGAGCCCTGGAGAGCCGTTCGACCCGATGTACATGCCGGGGCGCTTGCGCACCGCTTCGAGCCCTTCAAGAACCTGAAGATGATGGGCGGAATACTCGGAGGTCACAATCACCAATTCTATTCTCGACACGCCCAGCAGGTCCGCAGACACTCCCCATAGCAGGCATGCCTGAGCCTGCGGGTACGCGGTGAGCGAAACACGCCGCGATCCGGGCATGACTCACAGCGGTTCGTGGTTGTATTGAGCACATTCCAACTGGAAGCCGATACCCGAGGAGGCACCGAGATGAACGCTACAACCGAACGTGAGACCTCCACTGTCGAGTACCGTCTGAGCGCGATCGACCGTTGCGACTCTTGCGGTGCACAGGCCTACATCGCAGCCGAGGTAAACGGTTCCGAGCTGCTCTTCTGCGCCCACCACGGCCGCAAGTACGAAGAGAAGCTTCGGAGCATCGCGACCTCTTGGCACGACGAGACCGCGCGTCTCGCCGAAGCCGTCTGACAGTCCACTTCTCAGTTCTCAATCGCCCGTCGCACCCGTGAGGTGAGGCGGGTGATTATTTCTTCCCCGACGGTATCAATGCGCTCAGCGAGCGTCGTCGCAGACTGCTCCCCGTGTTCGCCGGGTCCGAGCACCCACACTTCGTCCCCGAGCGATGCCCCCGGCCAGGTGGCGACCGTCGAGGTTGTCTGGCCGATCCTTCGCAACTCTCTGCTACCCGCTGGTGTGCCTACGTGAATGCCGCTCAGCGTTGACGGCAGCCCGTCGAAGGCGCCGATTCCGATGACCACATGCTCGTCGTAGATTTCCTGCACGTGCGCGCTGAGAGCACTGATCGGGCGGATGCCGTCGAGTTCAGCGCCCTCAGCAGAGCGGATGCCGTAGCAGAAGGCACCAATCCGCGACAGTGAGCCGCGCAGCTCGGGCCGCCACCAGGACGCGGCCGAGGCAGTGAGGTGAAGCGCCTCCGGTGCCGAACCCGTCGCACGCACGGTAGCCACTGCCTCGAGGAAGATCGCCTGCGCCTCATCGTCCTCATCATCGCTCGCCTCCGCGAGGTGGCTCCAGACGCCCACAACTGCCAACGCGCCGCTCAGCTCTGCCTCGCGCGACAGGACCGCAGCACGCGCCCAGTCTTCCGGACGGATGCCACTGCGATGAAGGCCGGTGTCAATCTTGAGATGCACGCGGGCACGGATGCCGATACGCTCGGCCGTCGCGATCACGAGCCGCAGGTATTCCTCGGTGCCGACTCCAAGGTCGATCTCTGCGTGCACCGCTGCTTCGACTTCTTCCGCCGTCGACGTCGCCCAGGCGAATACACGACCTGTGTGGTCGCCAAGTGCTTCGCGGATACGCACGCCTGTGCGCACGTCATAGGACCCGTACCACTCGACGCCAGCGTCGATTGCTGCGTGCACAGCCCATTCGATGCCGTGTCCGTACGCGTCGTCCTTCATGACGAGCATGACGGCAGACGGAGCCACACGAGAGCGCACAGCATCGAGATTCCTCAGAAACTGAGCGCGAGAGATGTGAAGAGTCGGTCGCATCAGTCCTCTTCTCCTCGAACGGCGTGCTTCGCGGCGACGCACAGCAACTCAGCGGCTGTCATTCCCGTCACGGCGGCCCATTCGGCCAGTTGGTTAGCCGCGGGCCCTGATCCGCCGAAGAACGTGATCTCGCTGCCAGGGACAGCGCTCACGCCATCCAGATCGACAACACACACATCCATCGCGACGCGGCCGATTATGGGGCGCAGTACGCCGTCGATCTCCACCCGCGTCCTGTTTCCCAATGCGCGCACGATCCCCTGCGCATACCCACCCGTCACCAGTGCCACGCTGCGGTCGGATGGCGCGCGATAGGTGTATCCGTAGGAGACGGCATCGCCTGCACGCAGAGACTTCGTCGAGAGGGCACGTCCGGTGAGGCGCAGCACCGGTCGCGACACCAACTGGCCTGCAGCATCCGGGATGCCATAGAGCAGCCGAGCGTCGATGTCGGGGGCTTCTGACGCCGTCGCGGCAATGCCTTCTCGAATCAGAAGTCTCACCTCGTCTTCGGAATCCACGGTGACAGACTGTGCACCGGCGGCCGTGACTGCACGCGCGACCGACAGCACGCCGTGTCCGTAAGCATCACCGCGCAGATCCGCGATGTGTCCGCCGGCTGCGACAGCCGCAGCCGCGGCATCCGCCAGCGCCGAGCGTGAAATCAGTGCCCGTATCGCCGAGCTGGAAGTCTTCTCACCCACGCCCTCCACACTAGCTTCGCCCACCGGCTTCTCTGGTGCACCCCACGTAGACTGGTCTAGTCCCCAACCTCCGGAGCCCCATGTCACGTCTGTCCCTCGCGCCCCGCGTCCGTTACCTGATCGCTCGCGCCCGGCGCATCGACGTAGGTTCGGTGGTAGAGCGCGCAAAGGAAGCATCAGCGCAGCATCACAAGCCTGTGCCGGGGATCGTCATCGACATGTTGTGGTCTGCTGCACGCCGCAATGTGGGCTTCCAGGACTACATCGACTACGACTTCGCGATGTTGACGCGCGCCGAGCGCGCCACCTTCATGACACACCCGGTATCGAACGAACTCTCGCAGAAATATGACCACCCCGACTTTCGTTGGATCTTCCAGGACAAGGTCGAGTTCGACAAGCATTTCTCTACACACCTGCATCGCGAGTGGATCATCGTGGAAGAGGGCAATGCCGACGAGGTCCGCGAGTTCACGGAACGCCTCGGCACCATCGTCACCAAAGAGCCTGTGGGACAGGCCGGAACCGGTGTGCACCGCTATCACGCAGCGGACGTCGAGGACTGGGAGGCATTCCACCGTGGTCTCCTCACTCGCGGTGAACTACTGATCGAAGAAGTGATCCGTCAGCACGAAGACCTCGCGGCTGTCTGCCCCGGCACGGTCAACACGACGCGCATCACCGCCTTCTTTGATGGTGAGAAGACACACATTCTGGCCATGGCACAGAAGTTCGGCCGTGGTGAGGTGAGCGACCAGATGACCTTCGGTGGCTTCTACACGATGCTCGACGAGAACGGCCACGCCGTGAGCGCCGGTTACGACTCACACGGCCACGTGTACGAGACACACCCTGACTCCGGTTTCCCGATTGCGGAGTTCCAGCTACCGCACATGGACAAGGTGCGCGCATTCGTCGACGAGGTCGCCCGCGTCGTGCCTCAGATCCAGTACGTCGGCTGGGACATCGTGGTCTCCCCCGATGGTCCAGTACTCGTCGAGGGCAACTGGGGTGCAGGCGTCTACGAGAACAAGCCCAGCGTCACCGGCATTCGTACCGGGCACAAGCCTCGATACCAGCAGGTCATCGGGTTCTGACCGGACTCGACGAAAAACCCCGGATGCTCAGCATCCGGGGTTTCTTCGTATAAAAGCTGGCGTCAGACTTCGCGCACGATACCGAGAGGCGTCGATTCGCGTCCCTGCCCCAGTGGATTGTCACCGAGCACCTTGACGAGGCGCTGTTCGCCAGCCTTGTCAAGAGTTGAACCGAGGATGTTGCCGCCGAGATCGTTGATGTCGACGACGGCGACATCCGCAGTGCCGCCGATGAGCTTCTTCACGTGCAAAGCGACGCCATCCGGATCGTTCGGTCCCAGCACGACCGCCTCGTTGTACGGCGGGATGGTGTGCTTAGTTGGGCCGTCGATCGCACGGGCTTTGTCACCGGCGATGCGATAGAAGTCGCCCTTACGACCGAATGCCTTGGTCACCGCCGAGACGGCAGCCGCGAAAAGGATGCGCGGTGTACCGCACTCTCGCAGAGCCATCTCCATCGTCTCTGGCATGCCCAGACCGATGCCGTACGGCGTGCGAGTGACGTACTTAGACAGAAACAGTGCGAGCTTGCGGGGCTTGATCTCATCGAGCCGAAAGGACCGGCCCTGCGTGATCGCGACGATCTTCTCGGTGACGAAGAGCAGGTCGCCTGGTTGCACTGCGGCAGCTGCGTACTCCGTGATGATCTCGTCGAGATTGTCATCGGGCATGACGACGCGCGTACGCAGCGGGATGCGCGCGTACTTCTTACCATCGACGCTCGTCTCGAGCGCCTTGCCGTCGTTCGCCTGGCTCATTCGAGGTAGTCGCGCAGCGACTGCGAGCGGCTCGGGTGACGAAGCTTCGCCATCGTCTTCGACTCGATCTGACGGATGCGCTCGCGCGTCACGCCGAAGGTGTCACCGATCTGGTCGAGCGTCTTCGGCTGACCGTCACCGAGGCCGAAGCGCATGCGGATCACGCCGGCTTCACGCTCGGATAGCGAGTCAAGCAGCTGCTCGAGCTGACGCTGAAGCATGGTGAAGCCCACTGCGTCAGCAGGCACGACAGCCTCGGTGTCCTCGATGAGGTCACCGAACTCGCTGTCACCGTCTTCACCGAGAGGCGTGTGCAGCGAGATGGGCTCGCGCCCGTACTTCTGCACCTCGACGACCTTCTCCGGCGTCATGTCGAGCTCACGACTGAGCTCTTCCGGAGTAGGTTCACGACCGAGATCCTGCAGCATCTGTCGCTGCACGCGGGCGAGCTTGTTGATGACCTCGACCATGTGCACCGGGATGCGGATGGTGCGCGCCTGGTCAGCCATCGCGCGGGTGATCGCCTGACGGATCCACCAGGTGGCGTACGTGGAGAACTTGAAGCCCTTGGTGTAGTCGAACTTCTCGACCGCACGGATCAGGCCGAGGTTGCCCTCCTGGATCAAGTCGAGGAACTGCATGCCTCGTCCGGTGTAGCGCTTGGCGAGCGAGACCACGAGGCGGAGGTTCGCGCCGAGCAGGTGGCTCTTCGCGCGCTGACCGTCACGTGCGACCCACTGCAGATCCAGACCAAGCTGGCCGGTCTTCTCGGCGTCGGTCATGTCCGAAAGCTTCTCTTCGGCGAACAGACCGGCTTCGATACGCATCGCGAGTTCGACTTCTTCGGCCGCGTTCAGCAGCGCGACCTTGCCGATCTGCTTCAGGTAGTCCTTGACCGGGTCAGCTGTAGCACCGGTGATCTGCGTCGAGTAGACGGGGACGTCGTCTTCATCCTTGGATGTGAGAACGATGGCGCCGGTCGGCAGCGGCTCGCTGAAGACAGGCTTCTTGTCGTCTTCATCCGCATCGTCGGCGACGGCATCCGCATCAACGGCATCATCTTCGACGAGGTCATCGGCCTTCTTGCGCTTGACGGGGGCCTTCTTCGCCACCGGCTTCTTCGCGGCAGGAGCCTTCGCTGCTGCAGGAGCCTTTGCGGCGGGAGCCTTCTTCGCAGCAGGCTTCTTCGCAGCAGCGGGGGTCTGTTCGGGTTCGACAGCAGCAGGCTCGACAGCTTCGCCCTCGGCTACGGTCTTGGTCGTCCGGGAGTTTTTGGTCGCGGCAGGAGTCACGTTTCGCCTTTCACGGGGCAGCGTGCCCGCCCCGGGACATTTCGGACACTAGTAAGACCCTTGTCAAGTCATCAGCCTTGCGGCAAATGATTGACAACGGGTCAGACAACCAGTATGTCACACGAATGGGCAGACCGATGCATCGAACAACCTGAGATCAGGAACGTGAACGTTTATCGTCGTCGCCCGGTGGGCGCGTGGCCAGATAGCGTTCAAGTTCTGCAGCCAGTTCATCTGCGCTCGGCAGATCCCGTTCATCAAACCCGCCTTCGTCGAAGCGGTCCAGATCATCAGGGTTGCGCCCGGCCATATAGGCGTCGTAACGGTTCTCGAGTGTACTAACCATCTGGCGCAACTCGTCATTGTTCGCGACTTGATCGTTCACCTTGCCGAGGTACTCCTCACGGCTCTCCCGCAAGTCGTCGAGAGCAAGCACGATACCGGTCGCGCTCATCACACGGTCAGCGGCAGCGATGACAGCATCGGGGTTCTCGGTCTCTGCCAGGTAATGCGATACGAGCAGCACGAAGCCGACCACTCGGTCGCCGCGCTCTGCGAAGCGGTACTCAAGCAGATGCCCTGCCGTGGCGGGTACCTGCGTACGCGGGCGCCAGACGGAAAGGCTCGCGGTCAACTCTTTGCGATTGCCGCTGACCGTCGTGCTGATCGGTCGAGTGTGCGGAACCGGCATCGCGATCGAGTGCACCCAGCTGACGCCGGACACACTGAGTTCCTCGGCAAGATCGAGGATCGTCTGCGTAAACGCATTCCACGCGAAGTCCGGCTCATACCCAGAGAGCAGCAGGAACTGCTGACCCAGAGTGTCGTGCGCCAAAGACAGTTCGAGCCGCGCAGGCCGGAACTCGGTCAGGTGGTCCTGTTCGAACACGATGATCGGACGCCGCGCGCGGTAATCAAGAAGTACATCGTTGTCGAAGATCACGATGGGCTGCGGGTCACTCACATCCTGCAGGTGGTCGATGAGCCCGGACACGGCGTTGCCTGCATCCGTGAATCCAGTCAGAAGGATCACCAGTGGAAGTCCCTGCGGGACGGCGGGGACGTTCGCGACACGTTCGTACAGCTCTCCGGAGACGGGCATGCATCCATGCTACGAGCCGAGGAACCTCGAGGGGGCGGCAACGTGATGCTCAGAGCGAACAGATCTGGGGGCACAGACCGACAGGGCGCATAGGATGAATGCATGACGCTTCCTGCGCTCTCGCACACAATTGATCCATTTCCCGGGGGCGCTGCCGACGCAGCAGTGCTCGTCGTTCCGGACACCACCGCGTTCCCGCAGGCTTTGGATGCGTATCCCGGTCTCGCAGAGGTACTGAGCGGAATTGGCTTCACTGGAGCCACCTCGGCATTCGCCCGCGTTCATCTGCCTTCTCTCACTGATCTCCCCTTCGCCGTAGTCGGATCCGGCAGTAAGGCAAGCGCCGCCTCTGTCCGTGATGCTGCTGGCGTGGCGCTGCGCACGCTGACCGGATTCGAGAAGGTCGCGCTCGGTCTTGCCGGCCCACTCGATGAGTTCGCGGCAGCGGCCGCTGAAGGTGCCGCGTTCGGCGGATACCGGTTCGAGGGGTACCGCGCGAAGCCCGGGAAGACACGCGCAACTGCTGTCACCGTGCACAGCGCAACGATCACCGACGACGACATCTCCCGTGCACGGATTCTCGGCGAGGCGCTTGCACTCGTCAAGGATCTCGTCTCGGTACCTGCCGAGTGGCAAAGCCCTGCCGACCTCGCACAGAGCGCAGTCGACGCCGTCGCCGGTCTGGATGTCACCGTCGAAGTGCTCGACGAAGTGGCTCTTGCCTCGCAGGGATTCGGCGGCGTTCTCGGTGTGGCTCAGGGTTCTGACCGCCCGGCGCGCGTCGTTCGCCTCGAATACTCCCCCGCCGATGCTGGTCGGCATATTGCCTTGGTCGGCAAGGGAATCACCTTCGACACGGGCGGGCTCTCGCTGAAGCCTGCTGCCAGCATGGTCGGCATGAAGTTCGACATGGCAGGCTCCGCCACCGTGCTTGCCGCTCTTCGTGCGATCGCCGAGCTTCGTGTGCCGGTGCGCGTCACCGCGTGGATGCTGATCACCGACAACATGCCCTCCGGGAAGGCGACGCGCCCCGGCGACGTTCTGCGGGTACTGGACGGCACGACCGTCGAGGTGCTGAACACGGACGCTGAGGGCAGGCTTGTCCTCGCCGACGGACTGGTAGCGGCCAGCCGCGACAAACCCGACGTGATCTTCGATGTCGCGACTCTCACCGGAGCGATCCTGGTGGCACTCGGCCACCGGCACACCGGCGTTATGGGCGATGACGCTGCCGTCAGCAAGTACCTCGCCGCTTCGGAGACGGCCGGCGAACTCGCCTGGCCGCTGCCGCTGCCGGAATACATGGAGGACAGCCTTGACTCCCCCATCGCCGACATGATCAACGCCAACATGAGCGACCGTGCCGGTGGCTCATTGTTCGCAGGCCTCTTCCTGCAGCGTTTCATCGGCCGCACCAGCGATGCAGAAGATGCTCCGCGCATTCCATGGGTGCACCTCGACGTTGCCGGATCCGCTGAGCACAACAGCGCACCGTTCGGCTTCACTGACAAGGGCGCAACGGGCGCCACCGTCCGCTCGCTGGTTGCATTCGCTGAAGCAACTGCCAAGGAGGCATGATGACCACCCACACCTTCGACATCGTCGTGCTGGGCGGCGGGAGCGGTGGGTACGCCGCCGCCCTGCGGGCAGCCGAACTCGGCAAGAGCGTCGCCCTCATTGAGAAAGACAAGGTCGGTGGCACCTGCCTTCATCGCGGCTGCATCCCGACGAAGGCTCTGCTGCACGCTGCCGAGGTCGCAGACCACGTCCGTGACGCGGCAGCTGTCGGTGTCACGGCGACGTTCGAAGGGGTCGACGCCGCTGGTGTGCGCGCATACCGCGAGAACATCGTCGCGAAGAAGTTCAAGGGCCTCGAGGGCCTGATCAAGGCGCGTGGCATCACCACCGTCGCCGGCACCGGCCGACTGAATGCGGATCGCAGCGTGAGCGTCGGCGACGACACGTACGTGGGCGCCGATGTCGTGCTCGCCACAGGCTCGTACAGCCGCTCGTTGCCCGGTTTGGACATCGGCGGACGCGTCCTCACCAGCGAAGAGGCGCTTGCACTCGATGTCGTTCCGGAGCGCGTTCTCGTGCTCGGCGGCGGCGTCATCGGAGTCGAATTCGCCAGCGTGTGGCGCTCCTTTGGTGCCGAGGTCACCATCATCGAGGCTCTGCCTCATCTGGTTCCCAACGAAGACATCGCGCTCAGCAAGGGACTGGAACGGGCATTCCGACGTCGCGGCATCAAGTACTCCCTCGGCACGCGTTTCCAGTCCGCGACGCAGGATGACTCCAGTGTGACTGTCACTCTCGAAGACGGTCAGAGCTTCAGCGGTGAGTACCTACTCGTCGCTGTTGGGCGCGGACCCGTCACCGCAGATCTCGGATTCGAGGATGCCGGAATCACGTTGGATCGAGGATTCGTCACCGTCGACCCAGAGCTTCGCACCGGTGTTCCCGGAGTCTGGGCCGTCGGCGACATTGTTCCTGGACTCCAACTGGCGCACCGCGGCTTCCTGCAGGGAATCGCCGTTGCAGAGCGCATTGCCGGGCTCTCGCCCGCGCCGATCCCCGAATCGCAGATCCCCAAGATCACCTACTGCAACCCCGAGGTGGCATCGGTGGGAGTCACCGAAGAGGCCGCCATCGCGGAGCACGGTGCGGACGCGGTCGTATCCTATGAATACAATCTCGCCGGAAACGGCAAGAGCGAGATCATCGGCACAAGCGGCCTCGTCAAGGTCGTCCGGCTGAAGGACGGGCCTATCGTGGGTATGCACCTTCTCGGCGATCGTGTGGGAGAACTCATCACTGAGGGCCAGCTCGCAGTCGCCTGGGAAGCACATCCCGAAGATCTCGCCCCGCTCATTCATGCGCACCCCACGCAAAGCGAGGCCTTGGGCGAGGCATTCCTCGCACTCGCCGGAAAACCATTGCACGCCCTCTGAACACCAATCGGTGTCAGGGTCACTAAGCTGAGTACGTCACAAACATTCTTGAAGGAGACTCCGTCATGAGCACATCCGTGGTCCTCCCCGCTCTCGGTGAGAGCGTCACAGAGGGTACGGTTACCCGCTGGCTGAAGCAGGTGGGAGACTCCGTCGAGGCGGATGAAGGCCTGCTGGAGATCTCGACCGACAAGGTCGACACCGAGATCCCTTCGCCAGTCGCCGGCATCGTCGAGGAGATCCTGGTCGCCGAAGACGACACCGTTGAGGTAGGCGCACTTCTGGCCCGAATCGGCGATGGCAGCGGTGCCGCACCCGCTGCGGATGCTCCGGCAGCCGCAGAGCCCGCAGCCGAGGCCGCGCCCGCACCTGAAGCGGCACCCGCCGAGGCAACCCCCGCACCTGAGGCAGCGCCCGCTGCTGAGGCTGCGCCGGCCCAGGCTGCGCCCGCTGGCGACTCGACCGACATCGTGCTCCCTGAGCTTGGTGAAAGCGTCACCGAGGGCACCGTCACCCGTTGGCTGAAGCAGATCGGCGATGAAATCGCCGTCGATGAGGCACTGCTGGAGATCTCGACCGACAAGGTCGACACCGAGATTCCCTCGCCGGTTGCTGGCATCCTGCAGGAGATCCTTGCTGCGGAAGACGAGACCATCGCCGTTGGCAGCGTTCTCGCCCGTGTTGGTTCTGGCGCACCCGCAGCGGCGGCCCCGGTCGCTGCTCCGGCACCTGCTGCAGAAGCTCCCGCTGCCCCGGCAGCGCCTGCTGCCGCACCGGCACCCGCCGCACCGGCTGCTGCCCCAGCGGCGCCGGCGGCCACACCTGCTCCGGCGGCTCCCGCGGCCGCACCTGCTCCGGCAGCTCCTGCCCCGGTTGCTCCCGCTGCCGAGAGCAACGACGGCATCTACGTCACCCCGCTTGTGCGTCGTCTCGCATCCCAGCAGGGTGTCGATCTGGCGAGTGTCACTGGATCCGGCGTCGGCGGACGTATCCGTAAGGAAGACGTTCTGAAGGCTGCTGAAGCCAAGAGCACTGCTCCGGCCACAGCTCCCGCTGCGGCTGCCCCGGCACCGCTCGAGGTTTCGCCGTTGCGCGGCACAACCCAGCCGATGTCGCGTCTTCGCAAGGTGCTCGCAAAGCGCGCGGTTGAGTCGATGCAGCAGACGGCACAGCTGACCACCGTGGTTGAGGTGGACGTCACTGGCGTGGCGAACTACCGCGACAGCGTCAAGGCCGAGTTCCTGCAGAAGACGGGCGACAAGCTCTCCTTCCTGCCGTTCTTCGCGCTTGCTACCGCGGAAGCTCTGCAGGCGTTCCCGATCGTCAACTCCACTGTCGACGGCGAGAACATCGTCTACCCGGCGACGGAGAACATGTCGATCGCTGTTGACACCGAGCGTGGTCTTCTTACGCCGGTGCTGCGCGACGCCGCATCGAAGAGCATCGCTCAGATCGCGCACGAGATCGCTGACCTCGCTGCTCGCACACGCGACAACAAGTTGAAGCCCGACGAGCTCGCCGGTGGCACGTTCACGCTGACCAACACCGGTTCGCGTGGCGCGCTGTTCGACACGCCTGTCGTGTTCCTGCCGCAGTCCGCGATCCTCGGCACCGGCACGGTCGTCAAGCGCCCGGGCCTGGTCAAGGTCGATGGCGTCGACGCGATTGCTGTCCGTTCGTACGTTTACCTTGCGCTGTCGTACGATCACCGCATCGTCGACGGTGCAGACGCTGCACGCTTCCTCGGGGCGATCAAGACTCGTCTTGAGGCTGCGAACTTCGCGGGCAACCTCGGCGCCTGACCACAGGCACGCACTCACTCTGGCTGGTGCGCGACGTCATACACGTCGCGCACCAGCCAGATGTCGTTCTGGCGCTCTAGCACTAGCATCTGCTCTCCTGCCGCCGAAGCATCTCCGCCCACCGGGGTGAGTCTGATGACGGCCACGTCTCCATAGTCATCGACCAAAGCCGCTGTGCTCGCGTGCGAACCGGCGCTTGCTGCACCGTCCGTCGGCATCGGAGCGCCTTCCGCGACCGCGTCGAGACACTGCTCTGCCTCTGCCTTCACGCAGGCTAGGATCGCCTCCAGCAAGGCGGGGACGGCGCCCAACGCATCCACTTCGGCCATTGGCGCCTCAACGGGGTCTACCGGACGCGGCGATTCATCTACGGGTGGAGATCCCGCCTGTTCCACAGATTCCGCAGGCTCGGTCCCGGCTGGCTCGGTCCCGCCTGGCTCGGGCACAACGGACTCCGTCGCCTTGGGCACCGCCACTCCTGCGTTCGCGCCGTCTGACGTGCCTCCACTCGGCCACATCAGCCCCACGACCAGCACCGCCGCAGCGAGCGATCCCGCCAGGATCAACGGTCGCCGCCTGGAAGCCTTCGGCGGGACGTCTGTCGTGCTGTTGCCACCCCGCTGGAAGCGCCCGAGCAGCGCCCTCCCCCGTTCGCTGGCAGCGACGAAAGCTTCCCTCACACGGTGAGGGAGATCGTGCTGCTGTCGCAGCGCGCTGCTTCTCGCTCGCCGGGTGCCATGTGCCTCAGATGGAACACCGACCCTCGGCATCCGGTGCGAGGCAATATCGGCTGCTCGCTCCGGCGCGAAGACGTCAAGTCGAAGCGCACGCGGTGCCGCCAGCGCGAACAGTTGCTCTTCCCAGCGCTGATCGTCATCGACGTGATGACGCGGTTGCCGTAGCGCCGCCGTGACCTCCTCGAGGATGCGCACGGTGGCACGATCCGTGTTGTGTTGCGAGACGCGCTCCACGAGAGCAGCAGTGCCTGCACGGGCCGCGCTACCGTCGCCATGCACGAACAACGGTCGCCCGTCGCTGGTCAGCCACCAAATGCCTACTGCATTGTCTGAGTCTTTTCCGAGCTCACGCATCCCTCGGAGCAGGCTCACGACGAGCGTCCCCAGCTCGCCCGCCGTGAGTTCCGCTTCAGCGGCCCGCCTGCGCCCCAAGAATGTCTCGATGCGCTGAGTGCACCATGGCAGCAGCGCATCATGACCGTTCACACGACGACGAACATCTATCACCCCACAGATGTGCTCAGAATCCGAGAATGCCCACCCGTCCCAATTGGCGAGCAACTCCGCATCCACACAGACAGACACACCGTCGTCGACCGTGACGAGAGTGCCTGCAAAAGGACCCTCCCGCCCGTCCACCGCACGGATCATTCGATGGGCCCCAGGCACCAAAGAAGAACGATCTGCGACAGCATCCGTCTCGGTCATTGCACCATCACATCTGATTCACGAGGCTGTCGGGGCGAAGACGGCCGAAATGTGGACGAATCTCCGCCACTCGAAATTGTGCAGAACCAGTGCGCCACCCGCGAACGCGCACATTCGGGGCTCGCCGACTCGGTAGTCTGTACTCATGGCTAAGAGTGCTCCAGCAACCGAGAAGCGCCCTGGGTTCTTCTCCCAGATCAAGTCCCTCTTCCGGTTCACGCGTGAGGTTTACGGCTGGCTGCCCTGGGCCCAGATCGCGATCCTGCTCGTCGGCGTGCTACTCGGCCTGGTCGCCGGATATCTGATTCCGCCCTTCCAGGTCTGGACTCTCATCCTCTGGGGTGTCACCGGACTGATGCTCGGTGTCCTCGGAGCGCTGTTCTTGATGACACGCCTGTCGACGAATGCGATGTACGCCAAGATCGACGGCATGCCCGGCGCCGCTGGGCACGTCCTGAGTTCAAGTCTCGGCCGTAACTGGCAGGCTTCAGATACCCCCGTCGGCATCAACCCGAAAACGCAAGAAGCCGTCTACCGCGCCATTGGCCGCGGCGGCATCGTCGTCGTCGGTGAAGGCGCACGCGGACGGCTCACGCGTCTCGTGAACGAAGAGCGAACCAAGGCCCAGCGCGTCGCAAACGGCGTACCCGTGCACGTCTTCTACGTCGGGCACGGGGAAGACGAGGTGGCGATCGCTGACCTCGCGAAGACAATCAAGAAGCTTCCGAAGGCGATCAACAAGACCACGCTTGCCGCCGTGATCCGCCGTATCGACTCTGTCTCGCAGTCGATCTCGTCGCTGCCGATCCCGAAGGGCATCGACCCTACGAAGGCCCGCGCGCAGCGCCCTCGTTGAGTTGAGCTGGCCCTCGTTGAGCTGAGCTCAGTTCAACTCAGAGGTGCTGTGGGGGAAGGCGACGCACCTTCGCACGACGCCGACGGCGCTCAGGGATCATCCCGCGCATCTCGTCGAGCTTTCCGAAGCAGAGAAGACGATCGTCTGCCTCGAGAACAATGTGCTTGCGGGGGTTCGGAATCACATTGACCCCGCGGTGCAACGTGAGCACCGTGATGTCGCGCTCCCACAGGCCCGATTCCCCCAGCGTCCTACCGACGAGTTCTGCGGCGTTGTGCACGAGCAGCTCGGCAACGCCGTATCCCGTCGACACGGTGAGCCGCTGACGTACATCGATCTCCGGGAACGCCACCTGCGCCGAGATGTAATCGATGATGGCGCCAGCAACGTCGAGGTTCGTGGCCTGCTCAATGCCCTGCAGGCCCGGTGACGAGTTGACTTCCATCACCAGCGGACCGTCGTCGCCCTCGAGCATGTCGACACCGGCGACGCGCAGGCCCATGATCTGTGCCGAACGCACTGCGGCCTGCTCATAGATCGGATCGAGTTCCACGGGCTCCACGCTGCCGCCGCGATGCACGTTGGAGCGGAACTCATCGCCGGCCGCAACGCGCCGCATGGCCGCAACCACACGATCCCCGACGACCAGAGCCCTGATGTCTCGCCCCCGGCTCTCGGCGATGAACTTTTGAATGAGCACGTTCTGCTTTGTGGAGTGCAATGTCTCGATGATGGCTTCGGCGACCTTGACCTGGGGAGCGAGAATCACGCCGATGCCCTGTGTTCCCTCCAGCAACTTGATGACGACGGGGGCACCGCCCACGCGCTCGATGGCCGGCCGCACATCCGCGCGATTGCGCACGAATGCGGTCGCTGGCATCGCGATGTTGTGGCGCGAGAGGATCTGATTCGCCCGGAGCTTGTCGCGAGCATTCGAGATGCCATTCGCCGTGTTGGGCGTGTAGACATCCATCTGCTCGAACTGACGCACTACAGCCGTGCCGAAGTACGTGATCGAGTTGCCGATTCGCGGCAAGATCGCATCATAGTCACTCAGTTGCCTGCCCCTAAAGTGCAGATCGGGTTCGTCCGCCGTCAGATCGATCGCGAACCTCAATGTGTTCAGCACCTTGACGTTGTGACCGCGCTGAAGTGCGGCCGCGCGGAGGCGCTGCGTCGAGTAGGCGTGCGGTGCACGCGAGAGGACTGCAAGCTTCACGAACTTTTCCTGCCAAGATGTATCGAGTGGATAGGTCTTCTCATTCAAACACTCTTACGGGGTGGCGTGAATGGGTGAGCCTGCCGGATGCGGGTGTCGACTGGATCAAAGCCAAGATCGATACCGGTGCGCGCACCTCGTCCCTGCACGCGTTCGATATTGAAGAGTTCGAACGCGAGGGTGAAGATTGGGTGCGCTTTCGAGTGAACCCATGGCAACACACCAATGCGGATGCCACATTCGTCGAATGTCCGGTCCATGATCGCCGGGAAGTGCGCAGTTCGTCTGGCCACGCGCAGAAGCGTCTTGTCGTGCTGCTCGCGATCCGTCTCGTTGACCGGCTGATCATCTCTGAGGTGACGCTGAGCAACCGTGACGAGATGGGTTTTCGGATGTTGATCGGACGCGAGGCGCTGAGACGCGGGTTCATCATCGATCCTGCGCGTTCGTTCCTCGGCGGTCGCGCACCGAAAGAGACCAGACATCGCAATCGCGGGCGTATCTGAACCGCGTCATGCGCGGATCAATACCGTTCCCACTGCCTTGTCGTGGAGGCCGCGCTGATCTGGGTCCCAGATCACTGCGGGAATAACCACCACAAGCAGCAGGGTACGCACGATGGGACGCCACAGCCCCACCCATGATCCGTTCAACATCACGAGTCGCATGCCGACCATACGGTGACCGGGGCTGCCGCCCAGTGTCGGAATGAAGACGATCTGCACGACGGCGAACACCAGCAGCGTTGCTAGCGAGTCGTACTGGAAGAACGCGATCGAAATGATCACCGCAGCGGCCCAGTCAATCGCCAGTGCCCCGATCCGACGGCCGATGCGGCCGATGCTTCCGACGCCGGCTTCGGGGAAGCCGAGACGCTCACCGGGGTACATGTTCTGAGCATCCGTCACGGGTCAAGTCTACCGGGGGTCTGTAACATGGCCGAAACAAAGAGGACACGGCGAAGTAACCCTTCCCGCCTAGCCTTCGTTAAGGTTTCCAGACCCAAATCCGCATTATCCAGGAGTGATATATGTTCACCGATTCGTCCGAGGTGCTGAGCTACATCAAGGAAAACGACGTCAAATTCCTTGACATTCGTTTCACCGATCTGCCCGGCGTTCAGCAGCACTTCAACATTCCCGCGTCGACTGTCGATGAGGACTTCTTCACGAACGGCCAGCTGTTCGACGGCTCCTCGATCCGCGGTTTCGCGAGCATCCACGAGTCCGACATGCAGCTCATCCCTGATGTGACGACGGCGTATGTCGACCCGTTCCGCGAGGCGAGCACCCTCGTGATGCTCTTCGACATCTACAACCCGCGCACCGGCGAGATCTACTCGAAGGACCCGCGTCAGGTTGCCAAGAAGGCAGAGAAGTACCTCGTCTCCACCGGCATCGCCGACACCGCGTTCTTCGCCCCCGAGGCCGAGTTCTACATCTTCGATGACGTTCGTTACTCAGTGACGGCAAACTCGAGCTTCTACAGCGTCGACTCTGAAGAAGGCGCGTGGAACACCGGCCGCGAAGAAGAGGGCGGCAACCTCGGTAACAAGACCCCGTACAAGGGTGGCTACTTCCCCGTCAGCCCGGTCGACAAGACTGCGGATCTTCGCGACGACATCACGCTCAAGCTCATCGATGCGGGCTTCATTCTCGAGCGCTCGCACCACGAGGTCGGCACCGGCGGGCAGCAGGAGATCAACTACCGCTTCGACACGATGGTCCACGCCGCCGACGACATCCTGAAGTTTAAGTACATCGTCAAGAACACCGCTGAAGAGTGGGGCAAGTCGGTGACCTTCATGCCGAAGCCGCTCTATGGCGACAACGGCTCCGGTATGCACACGCACCAGTCGCTGTGGAGCGAAGGCAAGCCGTTGTTCTACGACGAGGCCGGTTACGCACAGCTCAGCGACGTTGCCCGTTGGTACATCGGTGGTCTCCTCAAGCACGCCGATGCCGTACTGGCGTTCACGAACCCGACGGTGAACAGCTACCACCGCCTGGTCAAGGGTTTCGAGGCTCCTGTGAACCTCGCGTACTCCGCCGGCAACCGTTCCGCGGCCGTGCGCATCCCGCTGACCGGGTCGAACCCGAAGGCCAAGCGCATCGAGTTCCGCGTTCCGGATGCTTCCGGTAACCCCTACCTCGCGTTCGCCGCGCAGCTGATGGCGGGCCTGGACGGCATCAAGAACCGCATCGAGCCCCTCGCGCCGATCGACAAGGACCTGTACGAGCTTCCCCCGGAGGAGGCCAAGAACATCCCTCAGGTTCCGAACTCGCTGCTGGACTCGCTCGAGGCTCTGCGCGAAGACCACCAGTTCCTGCTTGAGGGTGGCGTGTTCACAGCAGAGCTCATCGAGACCTGGATCTCCTACAAGATCGAGAACGAGATCCTGCCGATCGCACAGCGTCCGCACCCGTTCGAATTCGAGCTGTACTACGGCGTGTAGTCGCCTAAAGCAAAAGGTCCCGCCCAGTTCATTCTGGGCGGGACCTTCGCGTTTCTGGATAGGCTCCGTGCCGCCAGACAGACGGACGTGAAGTTCAGTGCACGCGCAGCGCGCCGGGCTGCACTCGCACCTCGAATGCCGAGACCTCTCCGACCTCTTCACCGTCGACTTCAAAGGCAAGAGGCTTTTCGAGTTCAATCTTCACGCGTTCAGCTGTCAGGTGCCGTGTCGATTCCGTGCTCACCGCGCTCTCCTCGCCCTTGAAGAGCCGGCGGATGCCGTTGTCCCAGATCACCGAGCGTGCAGTGTCGAGCCATTGCAATGCGCCGTCCGCGCTCACCAGCAGCAGGTCAAGCAACCCATCGTCGACTTTGGCGTCCGGAAGCAGACGGATGCCGCCCTGCACCATCCCGCAGTTGCCGATCAGCAGCGTGTGCCCCCGCAGTTCCTGCAGTTCTCCCTCATCGATTGCCATGGTGATGCCGGTCATCTCCGTGCCGGCCATCGCACGCCCCATCGCCTCGATGTAGGCGAGCCAACCCGCACGGTTCTTCAAATCGTCATCGGTTTCCACCAGCATCTGTGCATCGACACCGAACCCCACCATGACTGCGAAGGCGCGCTCCTCACCATTGAAGGTGACCCAACCGAGGTCGATCGTCCGCGTATCGCCTGCGCTGATGCGCGCAAGCGCAGCAGGAATGTCATCAAGCGGTACCTCGAGGTTGCGCGCCAGGAGGTTCCCGGTCCCCTGCGGCACGATTGCGAGCGTTACGTCAGTTCCCGCAAGTCCCTCTGCAACGGCCCGCACAGTGCCGTCTCCGCCAACGGCGATCACGGTGGTGCATCCTGCCTTCACGGCATCCTGTGCCATGCCGAGACCAGGGTCATCCTCGCTCGTCTCCCACCACTGAACTGCATCTGATGCATCGGCAGAACCGTCGAGGTGAGCGTCAACCGCTGACCGTAACTCGCTCTCATCGATCTTCGACGGATTCCAGATGATGCCGAGCTTCGTTCCTGTCATATGTTCAGCCTGGGGCTGCTGCGGCCAAACTGCAACTCATCCGTAGAAAAGGTGCTCGAAGACGCGTCGTGCTCGTCGAGTGACACCGAAGAAGTCCTCTTCAACAGCAGTTGCCGAGCGGTCCGGGTATCCCAAAAGCCGCCCGATCGCATCCAACTCGCGGCGATCTCCTGGCAGAATGTCGCTGGTCTTTCCGGTGAGCAGTGTCATCGCCGAACGTAAACGGCTCGAGAGCAACCAGGCTTCACGGAGTAGCTCGGCGTCGTCAGCCGAGAGGAGCTCGGCGTCTACCGCCGCCTGAAGGGCGCCGAGCGTCGAGGTGGTGCGCAGTGCTGGAATGCCGTGTGCATGCTGCAGCTGGATGAGTTGCACCAGCCACTCGACGTCGCTGAGCGATCCTGGGCCCAGCTTGAGATGACGATGTGGATCGGCTCCCTGCGGAAGCCTCTCCCCCTCGACTCGGGCCTTGATCCGCTTGATCTCGCGCAAACCCTGCTGATCGACTTCCGCTGGATACCGAATGGTGTCGGCCAGCGCCGTGAACTTCTCGATCAACTGCGAACTACCGGCCACACCGCGGGCGCGCAGCAGCGCCTGTGCTTCCCACGACACCGACCAGCGGCGGTAGTACTCGGCATAGGCCGCGATAGAGCGCACGAGAGGCCCCTGACGCCCTTCAGGCCGCAGGTCCGCATCGAGGTCGAGCGGTACGCGATGATCGGTGAGGTGCTCCCGCAACCCAGAGACGAGTTTCATCGCCAGAGACTGCGCCCGTTCCGGATCGATCCCGTTCGCGTCATAGACGTAGAGAATGTCGGCATCCGATCCGAAGCCGAGCTCAGCGCCGCCGAAGCGCCCCATACCGATCACGGCGAACTCCAGCGCATCATCCTCGGCCGAGACAACCTCTCGGCGCACGGCCCGCAGCCCCGCCTGAATCGTCGCGTCGGTGATGGCGGTGAGTGCGGTTGCCAGTTCTTCGATCGTCAGGACGCCAAGGACTGCCCCCATCGCGGTGCGCAGCAGTTCGCGACGTCTCAGGGCCCGCACCGCCTTGAGCGCCGACGCCACAGAGCTGTGTCGTGTCTGGATCGCCCGTGCTTCTTCATACAGTTTGGCTTCGCCGCGCGGGCGAAGGAGCTCGGCGCTGTCGAGCCACGCCACCGATTCCGGGATCCACTCCATCAGCTCACCGACGTAGCGCGAGGATGACAGCAGCCGGGTCAAACTCTCCGCTGCTCCTGAGGAGTCACGCAGCATACGCAGGAACCAGGAGCTGTCACCCAGACGCTCGCTGATACGACGGAAAGCGAGCAGGGCATAGTCAGGATCGCTGCCTTCGGCGAACCAGCTGACCATGACCGGGATGAGGTGTCGCTGGATCGTGACCTTGCGACTGATGCCAGTGGTGAGGGCTCCGATGTGCCGGAGTGCGCCAGCGGGGTCGCGGAAACCAATCGCCGCCAGTCGGTCTCGTGCGTGCTCCGTGGTCATCGTTCGTTGGTCTTCCGGCAACTCAGCGACCGCGCTCAGAAGCGGCCGATAGAACAGCCGAGTGTGGATCTCGCGCACTTCGCGCCGCACACGCTCCCACAGCGACCAGATGCCTGCGGCATCCTCGGCGAGGCCGGTCGCTCTCGCGAGCCCCCGTAGCTCCTCTGGAGCGCGTGGCATCAGGTGTGTACGCGACAGCTCTCGCAGCTGCAGTCGGTGTTCCAGCAGACGCAGCGTGCGATAGTCGGCCGCGAACGTCGCCGCATCCTCCCGGCCGATATATCCCCCGGCGACGAGAGCATCCAGGCTCTCCAGCGTTCCCCGCGTGCGGATGCTGGGATCGGTGAGTCCATGCACGAGCTGCAACAGCTGCACTGTGAACTCGATGTCTCGCAGGCCTCCGGCGCCCAGCTTGATCTGGTACTCCGCGTCTTTCGAGTCGATGTGTTCGGTGACTCGCTCCCGCATACGTTGCACGCTGTCGACGAAGTTCTCGCGCGCCGCACTCGACCAGATCTTCGGCTGCACTGCCTCGATATACGCGTGTCCGAGTTCGGGGTCTCCGGCCAGCGGTCGCGCCTTCAGTAGCGCCTGAAACTCCCAGCTCTTGGCCCAGCGGTCGTAGTACGCCAGGTGCGACCCCAGCGAGCGAACAAGCGCCCCCTGTTTTCCTTCCGGTCGCAGGTTCGCGTCGACTTCCCACAGGGGCGGCTCGATCTCAGCCGCAGACAGAGCACGCATCGTCTCTCTCGCGAGCTTTGTCGCGATATCGATGGCGCGTCCTTCTTCGAGCCGCGATTCATCCGCGCTGCCGCCGACGAAGATCACGTCGACATCGCTCACATAGTTGAGCTCTCTGGCCCCCGCTTTGCCCATGCCGATGATGGCGAGTTGGGTGAGCGCGACGTCTTCACGAGGAACGACGTCCGACACGCGAGCCCGCGCGATCGTCAATGCGGCTTCCAGCGCGGCACCTGCAGCGTCGGCAAGCGCTGCCGAGATGGCCGCGATCCTGGATGCCGGCTCTGGGGTCGACAGATCGATGGCTGCGATCTCAGCGATCGCCCTGCGGTAGGCGATGCGCAATGCAACCCAGGCGGACTCGTCACCCGAAGAGGCGAAGCCATCTACCGCGCCCACGGCGTGCAGCATGCGCTCGGAGAGGGTCGCCTCGTTCGGCACCAGCGGCCCGACCTCGGCCAGGACCTCGAGCTGGTCTGGGTGCCGGAGGAAGAAGTCGGCGAGGCCTCTGGAAGCACCGAATACGCGCCACACATACGTGCGCGCCTCGTCAGCGCCCAGCAGTCGCCCCAGCGCTATGGGGTCACGGCGAGCCACATGCAGCATGCCTTCAGCAGCAGCATCCGGATCCGCCGCGATGGCGCCGCTGACGAGCACCTCGCGGTCGAGGCCGACCAGACCAGACAACTCTTCGAGCGCGACGACACCGGCGCTGAGCCGGGTGAAGCCAAGGCGCGCAAGCGACGACAGTGAGGATGCAGAGGCAGACCGAGCCATAGGCTCAGAGAAGCTCGAGGTTGCTCTTCAGCTCGAACGGAGTGACCTGACCACGGTAGGCCTCCCACTCCTTGCGCTTGTTGAGTAGCACGTAGTTGAAGACCTGCTCGCCCAACGTCTCCGCAACGAGCTCAGAGCTTTCCATGTACTCCAACGCGTGGTCGAGGCTGGCAGGCAGAGACGAGTAACCGAGAGCACGGCGTTCGGCGTCGCTCAGCGACCACACGTTGTTCTCCGCCTCGGGCGGCAGTTCATACTCGTTCTCAATTCCCTTGAGACCGGCGGCAAGCAGAAGTGCGTACGCGAGATACGGGTTCGCGGCGGAATCCAGTCCACGGTATTCGACGCGAGACGACTGGCTCTTGTGGGGCTTGTACATCGGCACACGCACCAGCGCTGAGCGGTTGGTGTGACCCCACGTGACAAAGCTCGGCGCCTCGTCACCGCCCCAGAGTCGCTTGTACGAGTTGACGAACTGGTTGGTGACGGCCGCGATCTCGTTCGCGTGCTTCAGGAGCCCCGCAATGAAGTGACGGCCGGTCTTGGAAAGCTGATACTTGGCGCCCTCTTCCCAGAAGGCATTCTGATCGCCCTCGAACAATGACATGTGAGTGTGCATGCCGCTGCCGGGCTGGTCGCTGATCGGCTTCGGCATGAACGTCGCGTACACGCCCTGCTCGATCGCGACCTCTTTGATCACTGTGCGGAAGGTCATTATGTTGTCTGCTGTCGCCAGAGCATCGGCGTAGCGCAGGTCGATCTCGTTCTGGCCAGGGCCGCCCTCATGATGGCTGTACTCGACCGAGATACCCAGGTCTTCCAGCATCCGCACGGAGCGACGACGGAAGTCGTGAGCGGTGCCACCCGGAACGTTGTCGAAGTATCCGGCGGAGTCGACCGGAACCGGCCCGTCGGGACCGATCTCCGATGACTTGAGGAGGTAGAACTCGATCTCGGGATGCGTGTAGAACGTGAACCCGGCATCTCCGGCCTTGGCCAACGTTCGCTTGAGAACATGCCGTGGGTCAGCAACGGCCGGCTGACCATCCGGCGTGGTGAGGTCGCAGAACATGCGTGCCGTCGGGTCGATCTCACCGCGCCACGGCAAAGTCTGGAACGTCGTCGGGTCTGGTTGGGCGAGCAAATCCGACTCAAAGGTTCTCGTCAGACCTTCGATGGCCGAACCGTCGAATCCGATTCCCTCTGCGAAGGCGCCCTCGACTTCGGCGGGCGCGATAGCCACCGACTTCAGAGTGCCGATCACATCTGTGAACCAGAGACGGACGAACTTCACGCCGCGCTCTTCGATCGTGCGCAGCACGAAATCTCGCTGCTTATCCATGCTCATTTGGCGCTCTACTTCCCATCAACTTCGGTCGCCTTGCGCCAGTCTTCATCGATCGCTTCTTCGACAGCCCAGGCCTCGGAGCGCTCACGCAGCGTCTGCAATGCGTGCGCAGCCTGCTGTTCGGTATCGAAGGGGCCGATTCGGTTGACGGCCGGTGAGATGTACCCGTACTCAACCTCGCCCGTATTGCTGTTGTACCAATACTTGCGTTCGCCGTTAGACATATACACATCCTTGCCGTCAGACATGACCCGCTCCCTTCGTAAGCATCTGTCACGATCCTACTGTCGCAAGGCAGTCTCGGTAGGCTATTGGACATGGCAAAAGCGATCGGCGTCGACATCGGCGGCACAGGTATCAAAGCAGGCATCGTCGACCTCGAGCACGGAACGATGGCATCCGACCGCGTGCGTGTCCCAACTCCCGAGGGTGCATCACCGCAGGATGTCCTCAAGGCAGTGCAAACCGTACTGAAGAAGCTTGACGTGAAGGACTTGACGGTGCCCCTCGGCGTGGCATTCCCCGCCATCGTCAAGCGCGGAAAGACACTGTCTGCAGCAAACGTCTCCCAGGAATGGGTGAACTTCGAGGCGGAGCAGTTCTTCCGTGACGGATTGAACCGCAACATCATCTTCGTGAACGACGCCGATGCCGCAGGCGTCGCAGAAGCACGTCACGGCGCAGCCAGGGATGTCTCCGGTCTCACCCTGCTGACGACCCTCGGTACCGGTATCGGGTCTGCGTTCCTCTACGACGGCGTGTTGGTTCCCAATACGGAACTCGGGCACCTGAACTTCGCCGGCCACGACTCGGTGGAGCACTGGGCCGCGACCTCGGCGCGCGAGCGGGAGGGCCTCAGCTGGGCTGAGTGGGCCGAGCGCCTGCAGGCTTTCTACTCACACATCGAGTTCCTCTTCAGCCCTGACCTGTTCGTGGTCGGCGGCGGAGTCTCGAAGAACGCCGCCGATTTCCTTCCGCTGCTGGAGCTCAAAACCCCAATTGTCCCAGCGATCCACCGTAACAATTCGGGCATCATCGGCGCGGCATCCCTCGCCGGAGACTGATCCCCACGCCCACTCCAGACATCGCTGACGCGCTGTCCGGAGCCTCTGGGCGCGTGGCCCCTCTGGATCAAATGCCCGTCTGACTCCTGAACCCATCAAGAAAGAGCCCGACCGATGGTCGGGCTCTTTCTTCATGTTGTGAGGCGAATGGGCCAGCCGATACGCCGGGTTCTGTTCCGGGGCCCCTCTCGGGGATTCCCTTCGACGGCCATCTCTCTACGCGACACGTTGCCGCGCCGCTCTAGCGGTCTACCCGAGGACTCGGCGAGCCGCGTCAACATCCTCTGTCTGACCTTGCTCCGGACGAGGTTTACCTGGCAGGTCATGTCACCATGACCCCCGGTGGTCTCTTACACCACCCTTTCACCCTTACCTCGACGCCTCCGAGACAAGCTCGGTGTCGGCGAGGCGGTCTACTCTCTGTGGCACTGTCTCGCGGATTGCTCCGGGTGGGTGTTACCCACCATCCTGCCCTGTGGAGCCCGGACGTTCCTCGGTGCGGTTTCCCGCAACGCGACCGTCTGGCTGACCCATTCGCGTGCCAAGTCTACTTCTCAGCAGTCTGGACGATCTGCAAGTCGAGTGGCACATCGATGGGGAACGAGCCGAACAAGCGCCTCGTCGCGATGTTCGCAGCTTCCCTGACGGCGTCTGCCGCGGCATCCGCCTGCTCCTCGGGGACGTGCAAGATCACCTCGTCGTGGAGGAAGAATGCCAAGTGCGCATGTGTTGCGAAAGGGCCGGATGCCGTGGCAGCCGTCTGCGCCGCAGGCAGCTGCCGCAGCCGATGCCGGATCTCTGCCAACCAGATCAGCGCCCACTCCGCTGCGGTGCCCTGCACGACGAAGTTCCGCGTGAATCGACCCCGCTCTCTGGCGCGCTGCCTGGCCTGCTTCACCGTCGCGGGATCGACATCAGCGCCAGTGGCATCGGACTGTTGAGCCGTCCAGGCCGCATCGGGGGCTGGTGAGGATCGCCCGAGACTGGTCGAGACGACTCCGCCGCCCTCACCTTTACGTGCGGCCTCGTCCACGAGGCGCATCGCCCGCGGATACACCTTGCGCAGGCGAGGAACGAGCCGCCCACTGTCGCCGGTCGTCGCTCCGTACATCGCACCGAGGACCGCGTATTTTGCTTCTTCGCGCGTCTTCACCGCCCCGGACGCAACGACCCCCTCGTAAAGATCACGGCCACGCGCCGCTTCTGCCATGACCTTGTCCTGCGCCATCGCTGCCAGCATTCGTGGCTCGAGCTGCGCCACGTCAGCGACGATCAACGTCCATCCCGGATCGGCTCGTACTGCGGGTCGCAGGATGCGAGGAAGCTGCAACGCTCCCCCGCCGGCGGAAGCCCATCGCCCGGTGACGACGCCGCCAGGAATGTAGACGGGGCGAAATCGTCCGTCGTGCACCCACTCGGAGAGCCACGTCCAGCCGTTCGCACTCAGCAGCCGCGACAGCTTCTTGTAGGCGAGCAATGGCGGGATGACCGGGTGCGAGATTTCGCTGAGCTCCCACTGGCTGGTCGACTCAACGTTCACCCCGACCCGGTGCAGTGCGCGCAACATCTTCACGTGACTCTCGAGGTGCAATTGCGCATCTCCCAGGTGGAACCGCACCGTGTCAGCGTGCTCGGCCATATGGGCGGGCAGTCCGCCACCAGCGGGTCGTGCCCCGAGCACCTCCGTAAGGATCCGGTCATGTTCACCCGGATCCCATGGAAGGCCAGCGGCGCGCATCTCTTCCGCGATGAGACCGGCGGCAGACTCTGCCGCGCACAGTAGGTTGAGACGCCCTGTGCGATCCGCCGCGATAACGCGACGCTGTTCCGCGTACTGATCGAGAAGATCCGCAACCGAGTCAGTCGCTTTCTCGTCGATCACATCGAACAGCGCGGGTGCGGGAATGTCGATATCCGGCTCCCGCGGGAACCAATCCGCGGAAGGTGCGAGCGGACGTGCCACGCGGTCGGTGTCACGAAGAATCGCGTGGCACAGCAGCAGGTCATGCGTTCGCGCGAGCTGCACACCCTCGGCCAGAAGTCGCGGGTAGACCTCGCGGGCACTGCGGATCACCCAGCGTGGTGCGCGAGTGGATTCCGCGTCACGCACCCAGTCAACGAGATCAGCGGGAAGTACACCCGTGCGCTCGATCTCCGTTCCTTCGCCGTCGAGTTCGACGGTGATGAAGTCGCCAGATCCCGTTGCTGCCAACAGGATCACGACAGGTGGGGTCACAAGCCCGATTCGTCGGTGCGCACCAGGATGGCGCCACACTCCGGGCAGGAAAGTACGGCGTCAGGGGCAGCTCGACGGACATCGTTGAGATGAGTGCCGGAGAGCATCATGCGGCAGCCTTCGCAGGTGCCACGACGCAACAGACCGACGCCGATGCCACGCGATGCGCGTCGCGTGTAGTCGGCCAGTAGCTCTGCCGGGATCGCTGCACTGATCGCTTCGCGATCGCGCGTGAGGTGTTCGATCTCAGTCGTTGCAGCCGCTACCCCGGCCTTCGCCTGTGCGGTGAGTTCTGATCCTTCAGCAGTGATCACGTCGATGAGAGCCTGTTGGGTGGCGACCGCAGCGTCTGCGTCTTCAACCCTGCTCATCACCTCAAGCTCGATGTCTTCGAGGTCGCTGACGCGCTTGGCGAGGCTTGCGAGTTCACTCTCGAATGCCTGCGCATCCTTCGCATTCGTGGCCGATGCCAATCGATCTGTGTCACGCGTGCGACGCTGCTCGACCACCTTGACGTCAGACTCGATCCGAGTCAACTCGGTGCGCGCATCATCACGAGTGCCGGCCAGAGTGGTCAGCTCACGCAGCTGCTCTTGTCGCTCTTTCACCAGCTCGTTGATTCGCGGCCCTTGCGGTGGCGTCGTACGCGCGCGCTCGGCCTGCTGGATGCGCCGATCCAGGTCGGCGACGTCGAGAAGGATGCGCTGGTGCTCTGGGCTGGCGTTCACATGTCCAATCTACCCGTGGGCGGGGACATCCGCCGTTCGGCTCGGTCAGCCGGGTGCGCCATCCAGATACGTCCAAATCCGGTTCTCTCGTACGAACCGACTCCGCTCAGTCTGGGATGCCTGCTTCCCGTCCTCCCGATAGAACGCCTCGAACTCGACCACACCTGTCGTGTCAAACGGTCCGCCGGATTCAGTGTCGAGGATATCCAGCCGCGTCCAGCGAACCGCCGGGTCGAGTGTGATCTCTGCGGGCCGTGTCGATGGATGCCATGAGCGCAGGAGGTACTCGGCATCCCCCACTGCGAACGCAGTGAAGCGCGAGCGCATGAGCCGCTCGGCGGTGGGCGCCATCGTGTCGCCCGCGTGGATGGGACCGCAGCACGACTCGTATGTGTCGCCGGATAGGCAGGGACAGCGCATGAGTCCATTGTGCCGCGTACGCTGATTGCAGACGTCGAAGGAGATTACAGATGACCACGCTTCCCACCCGCACCGCCCACAACGGATTCGAACTTCCCGCGATCGGCTTCGGCACGTATCGCCTGAACGGAGACGCAGGCGCAGCCGCGATCTCGGCTGCAATCGACGCCGGCTATCGACTGATCGACTCCGCATTCAACTACGAGAACGAGGGCACGGCGGGGCGAGGTGCAGCGAATGCCACCGTCGACCGCGCCGAAGTCATCGTCACCACGAAGCTCCCCGGTCGCCATCACCCGTTCGAAAAGGCACGCACGAGCATCGAGGAGAGCCGATTCCGTCTCGGTGTGGATGTGACAGATCTGCATCTCATCCACTGGCCGAACCCGATCCAAGACGAGTATGTGCAGGCGTGGGCCGCACTGGTTGATGCGCAGCAGCGCGGCGTCGTTCGTCAGATCGGCGTGTCGAACTTCCTCCCCGAGCATCTCGAACGCATTGAGCGCGAGACCGGCGTGCGTCCGGTGGTGAATCAGATCGAACTGCACCCGTACTTCCCGCAGGAAGAACAGCTCGCCTATCACCGCGAGCACGGCATCATCACTGAGGCATGGAGCCCCATCGGTCGCGCCAGAGAGCTGATTCAAGAGCCGGTGATCACAGAGATCGCCGCGGCTCACGGCATCTCCCCTGTGCAAACGATTCTCGCCTGGCACGTGGCGCGCGAGACCGTCGCGATTCCCAAGGCATCCTCGCTCGAGCATCAGCAGGCCAACCTCGCGGCGGCATCCGTCGTTCTCGATGACGCTGAGGTCGCGGCGATTACAGCGCTAGGACGGGCCGACGGCCGTTTGTTCGACGCCGACCCCCGTACGCACGAGGAGTCCTAAGCCGGCTCAGTGCACTGTCGATCCGATGCACCAGATCTGCCACCCTCACCGGCCGGCTGAGCCAACGCGATAGATGATTTCGCCATGAAGTATGGAGATCCAGCCGTCCTCGTCGGCAGCCCACTCTTTCCACGCCTCGCTGATCTCGCGCAACTGTGATTCTGTCGCGAGGCCGGAATCGGTGAGTTGTCCGGCGATCGCTGAGTTGAGGATGCGGTCGGCCCACATTTCACCCCACCAGTCGCGCTCAGCTGGGGCGGAGTAACACCATGTGCTCGAGGAGGCGGTGACGTCGTGCAGTCCAGCGGCATGCGCCCAGGACAGCAGCCGGCGTCCGGCATCCGGTTCGCCGCCGTTGGCGCGGGCGGCGCTTCGGTAAAGGTCGAGCCAGGTGTCGAGTGCGGGAAGTTGCGGCCACCAGCAGAAACCGGCGTAGTCGCTGTCGCGCACTGCCACGATGCCACCGGGTTTAGTCACACGCACCATCTCGCGCAGAGCCTGTACCGGGTCGGCGATGTGTTGCAGCACTTGATGCGCGTGCACAACGTCGAAGGTCGCGTCGTCGAACTCAAGCGCGTGTACGTCCGCGATCCGGAAGTCGACGTTGGCCGCACCGCGGTCTATCACGGTCGTGCGTGTGAGATCGAGTTCCTCCGGTCCGATCTCTGTTGCGGTGACGTGTTCGACGAGTCCCGCGAGATCCGCGGTGATTGTGCCGGCGCCTGCGCCGACGTCCAGCAGGCGATCCGAAGGCCTCAGCAACGGAAGCAGATACGCCGCGGAGTTTTCGGCCGTGCGCGAGCGGTGAGAACGAAGAACGGATTCGTGATAGCCGTGTGTGTAGATCGCCATGCGCGTGCTCCCTGAGATTGTCGACTCTGCTCAGGCCAGCTTCACGAGCCCGCCGCGTAAGCAGAAGACCGTAAACTTCCTAGGAGCGCTGCACCCCCTCACCGGCGGCGGAACCAGAGGAGACCCGCAGTGCCGAACGAGCTTGGCGAATTTCTCCGTGCTCGGCGTGCGGATGCTGGATTAAAGCCCCCGACAACCGACGGCTTGAATCGACGTCGCATCGCCGGCTTGCGCCGTGAAGAAGTTGCAGCCGCTTCCGGAATCAGTGTTGACTACTACACGCGTCTCGAGCAGGGCCGTGAAGCCCACCCCAGCGACTCGGTGTTGGATGCCATCTCCCGTGCACTCCAGCTAACCCCAGACGCCAACGAACATCTCTATCTCCTCCGCGGAGCGACGCTTTCTTCTCGGAGCGTGCGCGGAGACGACCCCGCGCTGGTCGAACGGATGGCCGCTCTGGTCGAAGCCGTCAGACCTAACCCTGCGTACGTCCTCGACCGCCTGAGCGGCATGGTTGCAGCAAACGCCGAAGGGCTGGCGCTATACGAGGGTTTTGCCGATCTTCCCGCGCGACAGCGAAATACCTGCCGCTACCTATTGACTGACGAACGGGCACGCGAGGTCTTCGTGGAGTGGGAGGAGATCACCCGCGGGGCCGTCGCTCACCTCCGCGCCGCGAACGCTGAGAACCTTCAAGACAATGAGCTGCAGGCACTCGTCGCAGAACTACGTGAGCGAAGTGAGTTCTTCGGTGACTGGTGGGACGAGCACATCGTCGAGCGTCGACGCGCCTCGGTCAAGCATGTTCGCAGTAAGGACGGTGAGATTGTCGGCCGTCGCTACGAAGTGCTGCACCTCCCTGAAGAAAAAATGCGCATGACCATCTGGCTACCGGGAGCACGCTGAGCACCAGGATGGTGAGTGGTGATCCGGCCTTCCGGCATCCAGGCGATCAGATCATCGTTGTCAACACGCCGCCGTCAGCGCGCAGCGCCGCGCCGTTCGTCGCTGACGAGAGCGGGCTCGCCAGGTAGAGCGCCAGGTTGGCGATCTCTTCGGGTTCGATGAACCGCTGCAGCAAGGATGTCGTATTTCCCGCGATGATGGCATCCTTCAGTGCGTCCGTCGACATCTCCTGAGCATGCGAGATCCGGTCGACCGTGTTTGCAACGCCATCGGAGTAGGTCGGACCGCCGAGGATCGTGTTCACCGTCACTTCCGTGCCGCGAGTGAGCTTGGCGAGGCCGTTGCTCAGGGCAAGCATCGCCGCCTTCGTCACCCCGTAGTGCAACATGTCTGCGGGGACGTTCACCCCGGACTCGCTGCCGATGAAGACGATGCGACCCCATCCCCTTTCGAGCATGCTCGGCAATGCCTGGCGTGACAGTCGCACGCCGCTCATGACGTTGATGTCGAAGTAGCGCTGCCATTCATCATCGGCGATGCCTTCGAACGGTGCGAGTTCGAAGCGTCCAACGTTGTTGATCAGGATGTCGATATCGCCGAGGGCATCGACCAACTGTGCGGTCTGCCGTGGGTCTTCGAAGTCGGCGACGATCCCTGAGACGAGCGCGTCGGGGTTCCCCGCCCGCAGCTCGCGTACCGCGTGGTCGATCTTGTCCTGGCTTCGCCCGTTGATGACGACGGACGCTCCTTCAGCGAGGAGCCCCCTCGCGATCGCGTATCCGATCCCCTGCGTCGACCCGCTCACGAACGCTCTTCTGCCGCCTAGTTTCAATTCCACAATGCTCCATTCACTTGCTCAGTCAAGTCAAACTTTACCACCATAACTTTCCTGAGTAAGTTAAACGCCCGCCAGCGGCCCCGCGCTTCGCGTAGTCTGCTGACATGTCAGATCACACTGTTCCCGCGGTCCTCGGCGACGATGACCTGGAGACCTGGTCGTCTCTGGCCACCGTCCTGGAGTGGCTGCCTGCCGCGCTCGATGCCCAGCTGCTCGGCGACTCAGAGGTGACGCACTTCGAGTATGGAATCCTGTACGCCCTCGCCAATGCTCCCGAGATCACGCTTCGCATGAGCGTGCTCGCCGACTACGCGAACAGTTCGCTGTCCAGGCTGTCGCGCGCCGCCGCGCGCCTGGAGAAACGCGGGTGGGTGCTGCGAACACCAGATCCCACCGACGGCCGGTACACGCTTGCGGTGCTCACAGAGGCCGGGCTAGCGAAAGTCGATCAAGCGAGCCCCGGGCACGTGAGAACTGTCCATCGACTGGTCCTTGACCCCCTGACTTCGTCGCAGAAGAAGCAGTTAAAGGAGATCAGTCGGCGAATCATGCGCGCCATCCGCGAAGAGGAAGGCTGGCAGCCCGCCGCCGGAGCGAATCCTTGAAGACGCGCCTTCTCAGGCACGTGGAGGCATAAACGGGGAATACCCGCATGCGTTGCCTGCTTGCAACTGGCATGAGAGCAATCGTGTACACAGGCAAGGGCGGCTCAGAGACGCTCACGTTGATCGAGCGCGAGGCAGGACAGCCTGGCACCGGCGAGGTGCGCATCCGCATCCACGCATCGGGCGTGAATCCCACTGATTGGAAGGCTCGAGCATCCTCGGGAACGCCGATGCCATTCGATCAGGTCGTGCCGAACCAGGACGGTGCCGGCATCGTGGATGCGGTCGGCGACGATGTCGGGGACCTGCAGGTCGGAGATCGCGTGTGGGTATACCTCGCTGCACACGAGCGTCCGACCGGGACCGCTCAGGACGTCACTATCGTTCCCGCCGCGCGCGCCGTCCGGCTTCCGGATGGGATCGGTTTCGACGTCGCTGCGAGTCTCGGTGTGCCGGCAATGACTGCGCATCGCGCGCTCACCGTCCACGAGCACGGCCCATCGCGGCTCTCCCCCGGCGCGCTCGCCGATCGGACGGTCCTCGTTCAGGGTGGAGCAGGCGCCGTCGGCCATGCTGCCATCCAGCTCGCCGTCTGGGCAGGCGCAAAAGTTCTCACGACCGTCAGCAGCGATGAGAAGGAGGAACTCGCCCGCGCCGCCGGCGCGCACCACGTATTCCGCTATCCCGATGACCGGCTGGCCGAACGAATTCTCGAAGTCGCCCCATCGGGCGTCGACCACATCGTCGAGGTCTCGCCCGCCATGAACGCCGCTTTGGATGTCGCTGTGCTGGCGAACCACGGTGCGATCGCGTTCTACGCGAACGACAAAGGCGACACGATCACGGTCCCCATCATCACAACCTTCGCGAAGAACGCCCGCTGGCAGGGATTGCTCCTGTACACGGTAGGAGAAGGGGCTCTCGCCGCGGCGGTCGAAGACATCACGACTGCGCTGGAGGACGATGCGCTTCCTGTCGGTGCGGCAGCAGGGCTTCCCCTCACCTGGTTTCCATTAGAGGAGACCGCCGCCGCTCACGACGCGGTGCAACAGGGCACGATCGGCAAGGTTCTCATTCGCGTCACGGAGGACGACGACTGAGTCTCCCGATCCCGGTCTCTTTACACGTGTTAGCTTAAGAGATAAGCTAACGCCTGTAAACTTATCGACGAGATCCGGAGAAACCATGACTATTCAGAGATCCGCAGCACAGATCTCGACTCGACCTGCGCCTGTGTACTTTCAGGTCGCTGCGTGGAGTCGTCGATGAGCACGCCAGCGATCGAAGTGGTGCTCCCCGCGCGGGTCAAGCCCGAGGGTTTGCAGATACGCGAGCAGCAACCTTTGGCACCCCAGGCGGGCGAGGTGCGGCTTCAGATGGAAGCAACGGGGGTTTCTTTCGCGGAGCAGCAGATGCGGCGTGGAACATACTTCGACCAGCCTGCCTTTCCGTTCGTACCCGGATACGACCTCGTGGGAACGGCCGTCGCCGTCGGGGCAGGTGTTGATCCATCGATTGTCGGGCAGCGATTCGCCGTCGTGACCAAGATCGGTGCGTGGGCGACACACGTCACTGTCCCCCGCGCATCGCTGCTCACCGTTCCGGCCGGGCTGGACCCCTCCGAGGTCGAGGCTCTCCTCGTTAACGGCATCACTGCCTGGCAGATGCTGCATCATTCCGCCGCTGTCCGAGCGGGCGAAACTATCGTCGTTCTGGGAGCAAACGGCGGCGTCGGCAGCACGCTCGTGCAGTTGGCTCGACATGCCGGCATCGGAGTCATCGGCACGGCGTCGAGCCGACACCACGCGCTCCTGGAGGATCTGGGGGCGAAAGCCGTGGATTACCACGACCCCGACATGTACGAGCAAATTCGCCGGCTCGCACCCGAGGGCGTCGACGCTGTGTTCGATCACGTCGGCGGCCAGGGCCTGGTGAATTCGTGGCAGCTGTTGCGGCGCGGCGGCGCCCTGGTGTCGTACGGTAGTGCCTCCACGAAAGACTCCGAAGGTGAAGGGAAGCTCCCCCTTGTGCGATTGCTCGCGCGCATCGTGGTGTGGAGCGCTGTTCCGAACGGAAAGTCGGCACAACTCTACAATTTCTGGGCGGGAAAACGTCGCCCAGAGCGATTAATCGCACGCCAGCAGGATGCCTTGACGAACGTGCTCCGCATCTTGGGGTCTGGAGCGATCCGTCCGCGTATCGCCGGCAGATTCCCCCTCTCCCAAATCGTGTCCGCGGTACAACTCGCCGAGTCGCGGACCGTGGCTGGAAAAGTGGTGGTGGTCGCCGATGCGTGACAACCACGACGGACTCGCACTCGAGAACGTGGGAGAACACGAATCCGCCAGACACGGGCGTCAACGAAATCCGCGCGGCAAGGGTGCTCGGCTGCATACCGAACTCCTCGAGGCAACGCGCCAGCTCATTGCCGACGGTGAGACGGTCACGTTGCGGTCCATAGCTCGACGGGCCGGAGTTGCCGCTCCTTCGATCTATCGTCATTTCGATGATCTCGACGCCATCATGTTCGCGGTAGCCGAGCAGGCATTCGATGAGCTTTTCGTCGCGCTTACCAAGCGAAGAGATGAACAAAGCAACGTGGTCGCGGGGTTCCGCGCGATTTGCGCCGGATATCTCGACTTCGCGCAGGAACGTCCGCACCTGTATCGCGTGATGTTCGGCGGAGTGTGGAACGCCGCTGACGCGTTGGAGCTGCATCCGGCCGACGACGAACGCCTCCGCGGAATCGGGATGCACCTCTACGCCTTATTCGTTGATGCGTTGCAGGCGTGTGTGGACGACGGCTCTTCGGGAAGTGCCGACGTCAAACAAGACGTCACGGCCGTCTGGGTGGCACTGCACGGCCTGGCCGGACTGCGCGAAACGGCACCGCTGTTTCCATGGCCGCCGTCTACGGATGAGGTGATTGTGACGTCGCTCGCACGACTGCGATGAGTCCTTGCCGCTTTCTACCGTAGGAAAATGGGCAGTCAGACAAGCGAACACGAGCGCGGTGCGGAGCTATATGGTGGGCCCGGCCGGGATCGAACCGACGACATCCACGGTGTAAACGTGGCGCTCTACCAGCTGAGCTACAGGCCCTGGTGCATCCATTCTATCCATGCCGAAGATGTGCGACGACACCGATGAACAGGACTAGGCTGATTGCGGCGCGCGTTGTGCCGAGCCGACAAGGCTCCCCGCGTCGCTTCCCGTTTCCTTGGCAAGACCTGCCAGCTTGACGAAAGGCTCCACGTGACCGTTCACGACCAGGATCCGTACTCCCAGGGCCCCCTCGACAGTGACCCGGAGGAGACCGGCGAGTGGCAGCAGTCACTCGACGAGCTCGTCGATGTGAAGGGCCCGGGGCGCGGTCGCGAGATCATGCTCAGCATGCTCAAGCGCTCGAAAGAGCTGCACCTCAACGTCCCGATGGTTCCGACCACGGACTACATCAACACCATCGCGTCCGAGAACGAGCCGGACTTCCCCGGTGATGAAGAACTCGAGCGTCGCTACCGCCACTGGATCCGGTGGAACGCCGCGATCACGGTGCACCGCGCACAGCGCCCCGGCATCGGCGTCGGCGGTCACATCTCGACCTACGCCTCGGCGGCGTCGCTGTATGAGGTCGGCCACAACCACTTCTTCCGCGGGCAGGGCGACGCGGCCGGCGGTGACCAGATCTTCTACCAGGGTCACGCCTCCCCCGGCATGTACGCTCGGGCCTTCCTCGAAGGCCGTCTGAGCGAGAACCAGCTCGACGGCTTCCGGCAGGAGAAGTCCGCGTCGCCGAACGGCATCCCCTCCTACCCGCACCCGCGCATGATGCCGGAGTTCTGGCAGTTCCCGACCGTGTCGATGGGTCTGGGACCGATCAACGCGATCTACCAGGCGATGACGAATAAGTACCTCGCCAACCGTGGCATCAAGGACGTCGCAGACTCCCACGTGTGGGCGTTCCTCGGTGACGGCGAAATGGACGAGGTCGAGTCGCGCGGTCAGCTGCAGGTCGCAGCGAACGAGGGCCTCGACAATCTGACCTTCGTGATCAACTGCAACCTCCAGCGTCTCGACGGGCCTGTACGAGGCAACGGCAAGATCATCCAGGAGCTGGAGTCGTACTTCCGCGGCGCCGGCTGGAACGTCATCAAGACCGTATGGGGACGCGAGTGGGATGACCTGCTCGCCCGCGACACCGACGGTGCGCTGCTGAACCTCATGAACGTCACCCCGGATGGTGACTACCAGACCTACAAGGCCGAGAGCGGCGCCTTCGTGCGCGAGCACTTCTTCGGTCGCGACGAGCGCACCGCCGCCCTGGTCAAGGACTACACCGACGACCAGATCTGGAAGCTGCGTCGCGGCGGCCACGACTACCGCAAGGTGTATGCCGCTTACAAGGCAGCGACAGAGCACAAGGGCCAGCCGACCGTCATCCTCGCGAAGACTGTGAAGGGCTACGGCCTCGGTCCGCACTTTGAGGGGCGCAACGCGACGCACCAGATGAAGAAGATGACGCTGGAAGACCTCAAGCTCTTCCGCGACACCATGCAGATTCCGATTACGGATTCTCAGCTCGAAGCCGACCCGTACCGTCCGCCGTACTTCAACCCTGGGGCGAAGGACGAGACGATCCAGTACATGCTGGACCGCCGTCATGACCTTGGTGGCTTCCTTCCGGAGCGTCGCACCACCCACGTGGGGCTCACGCTCCCCGAGGACAAGGACTACGCGTTCCCGAAGAAGGGTTCTGGCAACCAGGAAGTCGCCACGACGATGGCGTTCGTCCGCATGCTCAAGGACCTCATGAAGGTCAAGGGCTTCGGCGAGCGAATCGTGCCGATCATCCCGGATGAGGCGCGCACGTTCGGTATGGATGCGTACTTCCCGACGGCGAAGATCTACAACCCGAACGGCCAGAACTACACCGCCGTCGACCGCGAGCTGCTCCTTGCCTACAAGGAGAGCCCGCAGGGCAAGATCATGCACGTCGGGATCAACGAGGCCGGCGGTACTGCAGCCTTCACCGCGACCGGCACCTCGTACTCGACGCACGGCGAGCCGCTGATCCCGATCTACATCTTCTACTCGATGTTCGGCTACCAGCGCACCGGCGATGCCTTCTGGGCCGCAGGCGACCAGATGGCGCGTGGTTTCGTGATCGGCGCCACCGCAGGTCGCACCACGCTGACCGGTGAGGGAACGCAGCACGCTGACGGTCACTCTCCGCTACTCTCATCGACCAACCCGGCGACGGTCACGTACGACCCCGCATACGGATACGAGGTCGCACACATCGTGCAGGCCGGTATCGAGCGGATGTACGGCGGAACGCACGCTGACCCGGACGTCATGTACTACATCACCGTTTACAACGAGCCGTTCAAGCAGCCCGCTGAGCCCGAGAATGTCGATGTCGATGGCATCCTCAAGGGCATCCACCGGGTTTCCGAGGGCGAGGGCGAAGGCCCCCGCGTCCAGCTGCTCGCGTCGGGCGTCGGCGTGCCGTGGGCCCTGGAGGCGCAGGAACTGTTGGCCAAGGACTGGGGCGTCGCCAGCGACGTCTGGTCCGTGACCAGCTGGAACGAGCTGCGCCGTGACGGCCTCGCCGCCGACGAGCACAACTTCCTGCACCCTGAGCAAGAGCCGCGCCTCGCGTACATCACGCAGAAGCTGCAGGGTGCTGAGGGTCCATTCGTCGCGACGAGCGACTTCATGCACGCAGTGCAGGATCAGGTTCGTCAGTGGATCCCGGGCGATTACTACACGCTCGGTGCTGATGGCTTCGGCTTCGCGGACACTCGTGCCGCTGCCCGTCGATTCTTCAAGATCGACGGTCCGTCGATGGCGGTTCGCGCTCTTCAAGGCCTCGCTGACAAGGGACAGGTCGACCGCTCCGTGATCGCTCAGGCGATCGCGAAGTACGACCTGCACAACGTCAATGCTGGTACGAGCGGGAACGCCGGCGGCGATAGCTGAGTCGCCGGTGACCGGATCGTCTCCCACATCGATGGACAAGGCAACGACGCTCGCTTGGCTGCGCCGGATCTCCGGCGACATCGCCACGGCGACTATTCAGCGCCTTGAAGACACGCTGCCCTGGTACGCCGAGATGCCACCGGCCCGCCGCTCTGCGGTCGGGCTGGTGGCCCAGGCGGGCATCACGTCGTTCATCCAGTGGTTCGATGATCCAGATTCGACGCCGTGGATCGCTGCCGACATCTTCGCGGCGGCTCCGCGCGAACTGCTTCGCAGTGTGAGTCTTACGCAGACGCTGCAGCTGATCCGGGTCACCGTCTCGATCACGGAAGAGCGCATCGCCGGCAAGGGTGAGAACCTGCGCGAGGCGATTCTGTTGTACTCCCGCGACGTCGCCTTCGCAGCTGCGGATGTGTACGCACGCGCTGCCGAGGCACGTGGACTCTGGGATGCGCGCCTGGAGGCGCTCGTCGTCGACTCGATCCTCACCGGCGAAGCCGATGAGGAGCTTCCCAGCCGTATCGCCGCACTCGGCTGGCACGGTCACGGCGAGGTCTGCGTGCTTGTCGGCACCACACCGCCACAGTTCGATGTCGACCATGTGCGTCGCACGGCGCGCAAGTTGTCTGTCGACGTGCTCATCGGAGTGCAGGGGTCCCGCCTCGTGCTCGTACTCGGTCGCGCCCAGATCGCCGGTCGCGAAGAGGAAGATGACGATCTCTCCTTCGATGAGATCGCCACGCGACTCGAGCCGTCGTTCGGCCCCGGATATGTCGTGCTTGGCCCACCTGTGGCGGCGCTGGTGGATGCCGGGCAGAGCGCCCGCGCAGCACTGGCCGGATTCGCCGTCGCACGAGCGTGGCGCACCGCTCCCCGCCCTGTTGAAGCAGACGACCTGCTGCCCGAACGGGCACTCGCCGGCGATCCACTCGCGAAGCAGACGTTGATCGACCGGATCTATCGCCCGCTCCAGGCACATTCCACAGACCTCGTCACCACGCTGTGGAGCTATCTCGACAACGGTCGATCTCTCGAGGCGACCGCTCGCGAGTTGTTCGTGCATCCGAATACCGTGCGCTACCGCCTCAAGCGCGTGAGCGAAGTCATCGGCTGGGATGCCACCGGACCGCGCGAAGCTTTGATTCTGCAGACGGCGTTGATTTTGGGCTCCATCGGTACCACCGAGTCGGTGCGTCGACGCTCCAGCGGACGCCGCGCACGCTGACACTGCCGGACCCGCTGTACGCCACACACAAACGATTTGCACAATCTTGTGATGAATCATCCACCGGTTCTGGCGGATCGTTGGCAGACTGGGTAAGTGATTGTCGTCGCTTGCCCCGGACAGGGCTCACAGACCCCCGGCTTCCTCGCCCCCTGGCTCGAGCTGGATGGTGTCGCTGACCGACTCGCCGCCTACTCGGAGGCCGCTGAGGTCGATCTGATTCTGCACGGCACCGAATCGGATGCCGACACGATCAAGGACACGCGCATCGCGCAGCCACTCATCGTCGCCGCTTCCCTTGTCGCCGCGCAGGCGCTCGCTGCGCGTGCTGGGCGGACTCCGGATGGTGTTGCTGGTCACTCTGTCGGCGAGTTCGCCGCGCTGGCAGAAGCTGGCGTCGTCTCGGCAGAAGAGACGATGCGCCTCGTGGGCGTTCGAGGACGCGCCATGGCGGATGCCGCGGCACAGACTCCGACCGGGATGAGCGCGGTCATCGGCGGCGACGAGCAGACAGTACTGGCTCGCCTCGCTGAACTCGGACTGTCGCCGGCAAACTACAACGGCGGCGGCCAGATCGTGGTGGCAGGAACTCTGCCCGCACTTGCCAAGCTCGCTGAGGAACCCGTCAAGGGCACTCGCGTGATCCCGCTTCAGGTCGCCGGGGCATTCCACACCGAGTACATGGAATCGGCGGTCGATGCGCTGCGTAGCGCCGTCGCCGATGTCACCCCGCGCGACCCGCAGACCACGCTCTGGACGAATAAGGACGGCTCGATCGTCACCTCCGGCGCGAATGCACTCGAACTCATTGTGAACCAGGTCTCTTCCCCGGTGCGGTGGGATCTGTGCATGTCGTCGTTCGCGGACAACGGCATCACCGGCCTGATCGAGCTGGCACCTGCCGGCGCGCTCACTGGCCTCGCCAAGCGTGGCCTGCGTGGCACTCCCACCGTCGCAGTGAAGACCCCGGAAGACCTCGATGCAGCAGCTGGGCTGCTGAACGGAGCAGCCGCATGACCCCCACACTGAAGCAATCCACAGGTCCGCAGTACACCCGCATCCTCGCCTACGGTGCGGCGCGCGGCGAGAACGCTGTGCCAAATGAAGACCTGATCGGTCCGATCGACTCCAGCGACGAGTGGATCCGCCAGCGCACAGGCATCATCACCCGTGCACGCGCCATCCCGGAGACCGATGCGATCGATCTCGCCACCATCGCCGCCAAAGAAGCCATCGAACGCTCCGGTATCGATCCGGCGAAGATCGACCTCGTCATCGTGGCGACGATCAGCAACCCGAAGCAGACGCCGTCGGCTGCGGCAATCGTCGCTGACCGCGTAGGAGCTAATCCGGCAGCGGCCTATGACTCCAACGCAGCGTGCGCAGGCTACGCATACGGGATCGCCCAGGCCGACGCGCTGATCCGCGCAGGCGCTGCGCACTACGCGCTCGTGATCGGCACGGAGAAGCTCTCCGATGTCGTCGACCCGGCGGACCGCAGCATCTCCTTCCTTCTCGGCGACGGTGCTGGCGCTGCACTCATCGGCCCCAGCGAGACTCCTGCCATCGCACCTGTCGTGTGGGGCTCTGACGGCTCGAAAGCCGACGCAGTCGGGATGAACCACACGCTCACCGAGTTCCGCGACGGCCAGGCGCCCTGGCCGACCCTGCGCCAAGAAGGCCCCACGGTGTTCCGTTGGGCCGTCTGGGACATGGCGAAGGTCGCTCGCCAGGCGCTCGACGTCGCTGGAATCGAGGCATCCGACCTCGCGGCCTTCATTCCACATCAGGCCAACATGCGCATCATCGACGAGTTCGCGAAGCAGCTGAAGCTTCCTGAGACCACGGTGATCGCGCGTGATATCGAGACCACCGGCAACACGTCAGCGGCATCCATCCCGCTCGCAAGCCACCGTTTGCTCACCGAACATCCCGAGCTTTCGGGGGGTCTCGCGCTCCAGATCGGCTTCGGCGCTGGGCTCGTATTCGCGGCACAGGTCGTCGTCCTTCCCTGATCTACGTCTACCGTTGCCTAAACTATTCAACGGTTCCGATTACAACCCGCAAGAAAGAGGAAAACCACATGGCTTTCACCAACGATGAGGTCCTCGCCGGCCTCGCAGAGCTCGTCACCGATGAGACCGGCATTGAGGCATCCGAGGTCGTCCTCGAGAAGTCCTTCACCGATGACCTCGACATCGACTCGATCTCGATGATGACGATTGTCGTCAACGCCGAGGAGAAGTTCGGCGTCACCATCCCCGACGACGAGGTCAAGAACCTCAAGACGGTCGCTGACGCCGTCAACTTCATCGTCGCCGGCCAGGAGTAATACCTGATGGATGCCACCCTCGCCGCGCGCGGGGCGTGGCATCCTCTGCCTCCCCTTCATTCGAGAACCACCCGTTCGACAAGGAACTACACGCAATGACCAAGCGCATCGTCGTCACCGGTATCGGCGCCAGCTCAGCCATCGGCGGTACGGCCCCCGAAAACTGGACCAATCTTCTTGCTGGCATGTCCGGCGGAAAGACCCTGGAACACGAATGGGTGGCCGAGTTGGAGCTGCCAGTGACGTTCGCTGCCGAGGCGATGGTTCGCCCGGAAGAAGTCCTGGCGCGACCGGTTGCCAAGCGGCTGGACCCGTCCTCACAGTTCGCGCTGATCGCGGCGATGGAGGCCTGGGCAGACGCCGGCTCTCCCGATGTCGATCCAGAGCGACTCGGCGTCGACTTCGCGACCGGCATCGGCGGCGTGTGGACGCTGTTGGATGCATGGGACACGCTGCGCGAAAAGGGTCCCCGGCGAGTCATGCCAATGACGGTGCCCATGCTCATGCCGAACTCGGCTGCAGGCAACCTCTCACTTCACTTCACCGCTCGCGCCTTCGCCCGCACTGTCGCGTCGGCGTGCGCGTCGAGCACCGAATCTCTCGTCAATGCCTACGAGCACCTGCAGTCAGGGCTCGCGGATGTTGTGATCGCCGGAGGCACGGAGTCGGCCATCCACCCGATCACGATTGCATCCTTCGCCTCGATGCAGGCGCTCTCGCGTCGAAACGATGACCCGGCGACCGCTTCGCGTCCCTATTCTGAGGACCGCGACGGATTCGTCATGGGTGAGGGCGCCGCTGTGCTCATCCTCGAGACGGAAGAACATGCCAAGGCGCGCGGCGCGAAGATCTACGCCGAGCTCGTCGGCGGTGGCGTCACCGCCGACGCATTCCACATCACCGCGAACGCCCCAGAGGGGGCCGCACGGGCAGTGAAGCTCGCGCTCGACGCCGCTGGCCGCACGCCTGACGAGATCACGCACATCAACGCGCACGCGACGTCGACCCCGGTCGGAGATCCGAACGAGTACGCGGCGCTGAAGAGCGTCATCGGCGATCGTGTGCATGAGATCCCCGTGTCCGCGACCAAATCGTCCACCGGTCACCTGCTCGGCGGCACCGGCGCCCTGGAGGCGATCTTCACGATCCTCGCCATTCAGAACCGCGTTGCCCCGCCGACGATCAACCTCAGCACGCAGGATCCGGAGATTCCGCTGCTCATCTCCGGCGACCCGCAGCCTCTCGGTGACGGTCCGCAGCTCGCGATCAGCAACTCCTTCGGCTTCGGCGGCCACAACGCTGTCGCCGCGTTCGCTGATTACGAAGGCTGATGAGCGCGTCACAGAAGCGGCGGGTCGCGAACCTGACTACCCGCGAGTTGTGAGACACGCTCTCGCGCTGCAGCATGACGAAAGGCCTCGTCCCCGATTCATTCGGGGCGAGGCCTTCGTCGTACGGGGCGGGATTCGCGTTCTCAGAGTCCGGGATCACTCACCGGCATCCGATACTGACGCCTCCCGACGCCCGAGTCTTGATAGCCGACCAATTCGCCAGACGCGATCAGCCGACCTTGTGCAGCCACACGACGCTGGAGTCGTCGCTGGCGTGACGGAAAGGCTCGAGTTCTACGTCCCATGCGGAACCGAGTGCGACATCGAGTTCACGCTGAAGCTCCACCGCACTGCCGGCGGCGATCTCCATGGCGTACCGGATGCGATCCTCGCCGATGACGATGTTGCCAGCGGCATCGGTCTGCGCGTAGTGGATGCCAAGATCTGGCGTGTGCAGCCAGCGTCCGCCGTCACTGCGTGGCGTGGGATCTTCAGAGACTTCGAAGCGCAAGTGCTCCCAACCACGGATCGCGGTCGCGAGAGCAGCGCCTGTGCCGACTGGGCCGTCCCAGTAGAACTCGGCACGACGAGACCCTTCGAGCACGGGCTGCTCAGCCCAGTCGAAGTTCACCGCGCGACCGATAGCGCGTCCCACCGCCCATTCAAGGTGCGGGCAGAGCGCGCGAGGTGCAGAGTGGATGTACACCACTCCGCGTGCGTAAGCCGTCGCCATGATCTCTCCGTTTCTTCAGGTGCGTCTTCCCCAACGACCTAAGCCAACGAAGTGTGGCGAGAGTATCCAGTTATATGGCGATTATCGCCCAGTCCAACGGAAATCACAAGCTTGTGATTTCCGTTGGACTGTAAGTTCCTCCCGGAGATTGCGGAGCAGGAACCGGCCGGGGTTATTTGGAGTCGATGTGCCCGATAGGTTCAGCAGGCGTGGCGGCCATGTCGGACCAAGCGGCCTCATCAATATCGAGGGCCGTCCGCATGAAGGCCGTCGTGGTCCGGCGGACCAAATCGACATGCTCGGGGCTTTCGTCTGTCGTGGCGATCGACGCGTAGTCCTGGATGCCGCCCAGAGTGTGCTCGCCACCGAATAGGGAGACGAGGTGCCGTGCGCCCGGGCTGTAGTGGTAAACATCGGTGAACCAGTCCGGGCCCCGCGTCGACAGCAGCGACTGATCCTGGTCCCCGGCGACGACGATCGATGGCGTGTTCAACCGTGTGAAGTCCGGGCTCATGAACGCGAAGTTCTCCTGCGCGAAGGGTGTCAGATCCCCTCGGGAGACCCCGGTAGTGGACAGCAGAACTCCTGCCTTCACACGGCTATCGGTGCGGTCTTCACCTGGCTGCCCATCCGCGTCGAGGACGCGGGCCCCGAGAAGCATCCCGACGGACTGGCCACCCCAAGAATGCCCGGCGACCGCGAGGCGCTCTGCATCGACGCGGCCGGTCAGGCCGGGCATCGCGGCAATGATGGCGTCGAGGTCGTCAATCACGTGCTCGAGGTCATCAACGCGCGTCTCCCAAATCGTCGGGTAACGCGGATCCGCGGGCGTAACGCCGAGCGTCGCTGAGTCGAGAAACGTGGGTTGCACGATCACGAACCCGTTGTCTGCCCAGTGATCAACGAGCGGATCGCCCGCAGTCATGGACTGGCCGAAACCGTGAGCGAAGACGATCACCGGGAGGTTCTCCCCCGTGGCCGGCGCGGTGATCCGCACCTGAAGGTCATCGCCACGCGCGGGCGCGGGGAGCGTCACGGGACGCGCACTAAGCACCTGAGTGACGCTGCGGGGAATTGATTCTGAAGCTGACACGAAAGACCTTCCAAAGCAGGACTGCCGCCCGAAATGGATCGACGTTCCGTAACGATACGGAACGACACTCCATTTTGCAAGTGAAACGGATCAACGTTCCGCACAAGGTGTCCGACGTGCGATGATTGGACGATGAGCACATCCTCCCCCGGGCTCGACGCGCCACGGCGACGTCGAGATGTGGAGCGGAACGAGCGGGCACTCCTGGACGCAGCTGCCGCCGTGTTCGCCAGATCAGGAGTGGACGCTCCGGTTCGCGAAGTCGCCGCAGCCGCGGGGGTCGGCGTAGCAACGCTCTACCGACACTTCCCGACCCGCTCCGACCTCGTCGTTGCTGTCTACCGCCACCAGATCGACGCATGCGCAGAAGCAGGGCCCACACTGCTCGCGTCGGCACCGACTCCGTTCGCGGCGATTTTGAGCTGGGTGCACCAGTTTGTTGATTTCCTCGGGACAAAGCACGGGCTCGCGCACGTCTGGGAAGGCGACGCTGGCGGTTTCACCGCGCTCCACACCCTGTTTCTGGAACGACTCGTCCCGGTACTTGCTCGAATGCTGGACGCGGCCAGAGAATCGGGAGAAGTGGTCGCCTCGGTCACGCCATATCAACTGATCCGCGCCGTCGGCGATCTCGTGGCATGGAGTCCACGCGATCCGGACTACGACGTCAAACAGATGGTGACGCTTCTCGTCACCGGGTTGAGGCAACAGCAACCCACGGCAGCGACCCCGCTGTCGCCGTAAACGCACCCCGGCGCCGCAGACGACGAAAGCCCCGGCCGATCGGCCGGGGCTTTCGCGCTGAGCGGAGGGTTACGCCTCGCTCATCGCCAGCTTGGCCTGCTGGCCCTTGGCTGCGTAGTAGGCGTCGCGAGCGGCATCCTTGCGGGCCTGCTCTGCGTAGCCGGCCTCAAGAACCTCCTGCGGGACGTGGTAGTTCTCGACCTCGTCAGTGCCGTGGTACTTCTCGATGTAGGCGTCGAGCTCCGGGCCCGACGTCCACGAGGTGATGAGGTTGTAGCGCGGCTCGGTGCCCGTGTGGGTAGCGGCGTGCCAGAGACGCTGTGTGTCGACGATGAGCTGCGCGCCGGCCGGAAGCGCGATGCGCACCTCCCCCGCCGGGTCCGTGCGGTTCTCGCGCAGGACGAAAAAGGTGTCCTTGTCGTCGGTGAGGTTGAAGAATCCACGCACCACCCAGCCGGTGCCGTCCGGGTTCAGACGGTTGTTGTCGTCCTGGTGCAGGTTGTAGAGGCAGTCACCATACGGTGTGGGCTGCAGCTCGATGACGCGGCAGCGACCGACGTTTGCGCCAGGTTCCTGCGCACGACGGGTGAGGTTCGGAGCCTTGGCAACCTGCGAGTCGATCCAGACGCCGTCCTTATCGGTGCGCGGCGGCTTGTGGTTCCAGAAGCCGTTGCACTCGATCTCACCCTTGGCACTTGCCAGCGGTGCGAAGCGAGTGTCGCCCGAGGACTTCCAGTCGTTGTACTCGATATCCAGCCACTCTTTGGGGTCGAGCGCCTGGTTGTAGCTGTCGAGGACGACGAAGCCCTTTTCCTCAAGAGCTGCGGATTTGATATATCCCATGATCTAGGTCATGTCCTTTCATCGGGGGCCAGCACGTTTTAACAGGCCCTGATTAGGCAAGCCTAACATCGAGGCTCAAGCACTCGATGGAGCACGACCGGAGAATAATCAGTGACGGCTAGACTCGTTGGCGGTGGATCGCAGGAACCCACCGCTGTGAGGAGCACGAGCGAAGAACATGGCAACTGCCACGAATGTCGAAGCGACCGCCGTCAATACGATCGAGTGGCTTGCCGCATCCGACACGACGATCGTCGTCCCGGTCTATCAGCGGCAGTATCGCTGGGATATCGGCGGATGCGAACGCCTGCTTGCGGACGTCCGCGCCGTCGCCCAAGAAGACGACACGCACCGCCACTTCATCGGATCGATCCTCTCTGCTCAGGACGCCTCCGAGACGGATCTGATCCTCATCGACGGCCAGCAGCGCATCACCACCCTGATGCTTCTTGTCGCGGCACTGCAGCACGCCGTCCGCGACTCCGACCCGACGATGGCGGCTGAATTGGAGCGTGTTCTGGTTCGCGCTGACGACGCCTCGCGTACCAAGCTGCGTCCGCACCAGGCGTGGGCTGAGTTCTACGAATCGGTCATACTCGATCGCAGCGATGACACTGAGCGCGAGTCCCGCTTCGATGACAACTACGCGTTCTTTCGCAGTCAGGTGCACGCCGACGAGGCGCCGGGAATCTGGCGTGGGTTGCAGAAGCTCGAGCATGTGTCGATCACACTCGGCGCCGATGCCAATGCGCAGCAAATCTTCGAAAGCTTGAACTCCACCGGCGAGCCGCTGCGCGATCACGAGCTGATCCACAACTACATCCTGATGGGCCTAAGCCACGCGGAGCAGCTCGATGTCGAGGAGCGCTTCTGGCTACCGATCGAACGCCACACCGGCGAAGCGATCGGTGCGTTCTGGCGGCACTATCTGGTGATGACCACCGGCCGCGAGGTCGCGGCGAATGGCGAGCACGGCGTGTACAGCGCGTTTCGTCAGTCGTTCCCTCGCGTGGACGTCGAGCATTTGCAGGCGGATGCCGAGATCTGGCGTCATTACGCCGAGATCTACGGCATCCTGCTGGATCCGACCCTAGAGAAGGATGCGGAGCTTCGCCGTCAGCTCGGGTACATCAACACTTTCGGCAAAGCGGCCTATCCCCTGGCGATGAGCGCGTACAGCGAGCATGCCCGCGGGCTCATCACCAGGGACGAACTGCTGGAAACTCTGGAGTGGACCCAGTCCATGTATTTGCGTCGTGCACTGGTCAATCTGCCGACCGAGCGACTCATCGCCCGGCTCTGCCGCGCACGCACCGAGGGCAAAGATGCCCTCATGCGCGCCTTCGCACGGATCACGCCGTCAGATGAGCGCGTCAGCGCTGTTCTGAAGTACGTGGCGCTCCCCCATGCCGCGTATGTGCTGGGGCGACTCGAAGGTGTCGACGACACCTCGGCGTACGACGTCGAGCACATCGCTCCGGTGGTTCCCGGCGAGGCCTGGTCTGGGGATGGCACGCGAATGTGGAGTGAGTACTCCGACGATGAGCAGAACAGTCTCCGTGCGCTGGCGCCGACGCTCGGAAACTTGACGCTGCTGGAACAGTCGCTCGCGGAGCGGGTCTTCGGAGCCTCATATCCGGACAAGCGGACGGATGCATACGCGCGCAGCGCCGTTGCGGCCACAAAGCAGCTTGTCGACGTGCCAACCTGGGGCACCGCGATGATCTCGCAGCGTACGGTGCGACTCAGCGCAGACCTGATGCGTATCTGGGCGCGTCCAGCCCTTCCGGAGATCGACGACGACGGGCTGACGCCAGTGCTGGATGCCGTGCGCCGACGTGGTTGGCCGGCCGGATGGGATCGTGAGTTCGACTATGTCGAGTACCGCGGCGAGCACTGGGAGACCAAGGACGTTCGCGCGCTGTTCAATCGTGTATTCCGACGTGCATGGACCGATGATCGCGAGTCGGCCATCAACTACTGCACGAAGCACGGCGGTCCGATTTATAATGAGATGGCGTGGAAAGGCCAGTGGGATGCACTGGACGACGAGAACTTCCTCTACATGGGGTGGGACTCGAACTACATGATGAGTGCCGCGCAAGGCATGTTGGAAGAGTCGGGCATCGCCGCCGAGGTGTTCGTGAAGTACTCGTATATCGGCAACGTGATGTGATGCGACCAGAAGTTCCAACCCGTGTTCCGGCGCTGCCGGATCTCACTGCCGACCCCTTCGACCAGGCCTTCGCCGATATGTCGCTCGGTTGGGATGACGACGCTCCCCAGGAATGCGAGTGCGACCATGGCGACGAAGAGGCGTACGCCCCGTGTGGTCGCCGCGCCAAGTGGCGAGTGACGATCGACTGCACCTGTGGCGAGAACCATCCGCGCACGGTGGAGCTGCTGTGCACAAGGTGCCTGCGCACCGCGCGCAAAGACCTCGGCAACGAGTCGGTCACCGCGCGTCCGCTGTGACCGACTCGTTGCGCGGATCTCGCTGAGGTCAGTACTCGATCTGACCAGAACGGTCGAAGAACGCTCCAGTCGGGCCATCGGCTCCTAGCTGCGCGAGCATGACGGTGGCGTCTGTACCTTCCGTCACGCTCTGATGGCCGGAGTGATTGTTGAAGTCCGTACTTGTGTACCCCGGGTCGCTCACGTTGACGCGGAACTCCGGGAGAGATTTCGAGTACTGCACCGTCAGTGCGATCACAGCTGCCTTAGAGCTGGCGTACGGAACTGCCTTCACCGGATACTCATCCGCCTCCGGAGTCACTAGCTTTCGCGGAGAGCCCACTCCGGAAGCGACGTTCACAATGACCGGGGCGCTCGAGCGGTGAAGTGCGGGGAGGAATGCCTGCGTCACGCGGACGATACCGACGACGTTCGTCTCCAGCACCTCTCGCATGACTTCGGCGTTCAAATCGTCGAGTGCGAGGCTGCGCCCCAGGATGCCGGCATTGTTGATAAGCACGTCCAGCGCCGGAAGGGCCTCGGCTGCCGTGTCGACGCTGTGTTGGTCGGTCACGTCGAGTGCGACTGGGATCGCGCCGATCCGTTCAGCGTCAGCGGCGGAGGCAAGGTCTCGCATTCCTGCGTACACGGTGTGGCCTGCTGCGACGAGCCGTCGTGCGGTCTCCAGTCCGAGGCTTCGATTGGCTCCTGTGATGAGTGTTGTTGTCATGTCTCCAGGTTCACTGCGATATGAGCGATCACCCAGGCCTCGACTGACGGTGGGTCTGGCAGGACCACCCATAACGGCGGAATCGGACGCATGATGGAACGGTGGAAGAATTCGCTACAGTCCTGCGCGCTTGGCGCGATCGTGTGACACCGGAGCAGATCGGATTTCCCCAGGGCCCGAACCGCCGAACGAAGGGGCTACGCCGAGAGGAGCTCGCGCTGGCCGCAGGCGTCAGCGTCGATTACCTGGTGCGGTTGGAGCAGGCCCGCGCGACGAACCCTTCTCCGCAGCTTCTCGGCGCTCTGGCCAGGGCCCTCCGGCTCACCAATGAGGAACGCGATCATCTGTATCGACTCGCAGGTGCGGCCGTACCGAGTCCCACTTCCATCCCCGTGCACATCGGGCCCAGCGTGCAGCGGATCGTCGATCGGCTCGGCTCTCTGCCTGTGGCAATCTTCAGTGCTGCGCAGGATCTGCTGTGGTCGAACCCATTGTGGGGTGCGCTGTTCGGCGACCCGACGTTGCGCACAGGCGATGAGGCAAATCTGCTCTGGCGGGTATTCGTCTCCCAGAATGTTCTGGTCACCCATGACGGTGGCGAAGAGAAATTCCTTGCTGGGCTCGTCGCCGACCTTCGCATCGTGACGGGCCGGTACTCCGATGACGCCAGACTGCACGCACTAGTCGATCGCCTCCTGGCCGAATCGGAGTCCTTCGCCGAACTGTGGGCGCGCACAGATGTCGCCAAACAGCACTCGAGCACGAAGGTCGTGCACTCCGCTGTCATCGGCGACATCACCGTCGATTGCGACATCCTCAGCGTGCCGGACAGCGGCGATCTGCGGATCGTTGTCTATTCGACCGTTCCAGGCTCGGAGGACGAACAAAAACTCGATCTTCTGCGCGTCGTCGGCTTACAACAGTCGGCATCTTTGTAGGGCGGGTGGGACTTGAACCCACGAATCGTCGGGTTATGAGCCCGCTGCCTTAACCAACTTGGCCACCGCCCCGCAGGTTTCCTAGCTTATCGGTGTGGCAGGAGTCGTCGTGCAATTTCAGAGCGCGGTGGCGTCCTGATGCGCTTTCAGGTGCTCGTGGTAAATCTCCGCATTCTGGATGAGGCCCGCTCGCTCTTCCTCGCTGAGCTCTCGCCGTACCTTCGCGGGCACGCCTGCGACCAGCGACCCGTCGGGGATCTCTGTCCCGCCGAGGATCACCGCTCCTCCGGCAATCAGGCAGCCTCTGCCGATTACCGCCCCGCTGAGGATGACCGCCCCCATTCCGATGAGGGATCCGTCGCCGATCGTGCATCCGTGCACGACGGCATTGTGCCCGATCGACACATTTTCGCCGATGAGTACGGGATGCCCACTGTCGACGTGCACCGACACGTTGTCTTGCACGTTGCTGCCGCGTCCAAGAGTGATCCCCGCAGAATCGCCACGCAACACGGCGTTGTACCAGACGCTCGAACCCGCCTCGAGTGTGACGTCGCCGACGATACGGGCACCGTCCGCGACGAACGTATCGTCTGCGATACTCGGGATCTTGTTCTGGAGGGCGAGGACGGATGCTGACGACGAGATGCTCATGAGGCGAGACTATCCTCACTCCCGCATGATTCCGCGGTATTTCGACCCGATAAGCCGAGCCTCAGCTTGCTTGCGGAATGTCTGAGGCTGAGTAACGTTGTATCCATCAGGCACGAAACAGCCGTTCTGGAGGAGCGAAAATGAGCAAGGCACAGACGATTTCCACCACCGCCAGCGACCCGACGGTTGCCGCAGCTGCGGCCCAGTTCCTCTCCCCTGTCGTTCTCGGGTTGCAGGCTCTCACGATCAACACGAAGCAGGCGCACTGGCACGTGCGCGGTGCGAACTTCGTTGGCGTGCACGAGCTCTTTGACACGATCGTCGCTCACGCAGGCGACTTCGCTGACACCGCCGCAGAGCGCATCGTCGCTCTCGGGCTTCCGATCGACGCGCGTGTAAGCGCTGTCGCGGCCAAGGGCTCCGCATCTGAGGTGCCGGCCGGATTCGCACAGTCGAGCGCACTCATCCGCAACGTGATCGCCGACATCGACGCGATCCTTGTTGACGCAAAGGCCGCGATCGATGGCCTCGATGAGATCGACCTCACCAGCCAGGACGTCGCGATCGAGATCGTGCGCGGCCTCGAGAAGGACCGCTGGTTCCTCGTCGCACACATCGCTGAGTAACAACTCTTCCAGAAATGGGGCACCGGGACTCGTCCGGGTGCCCCATTTCCATGCCTGGGCAGGGGCGGGTGAGTTGTCTGCACCTGTAATTAATCAAGGACCTGCAATTGCTCAGCGCGCCGCGTTCACACCGCGCCCTGCAATCGCTCAGAACGGCGCCGGATCCGGCATCCGATCCTGGATGTCCTCGAAGGTGACGTGGGTGGCGACGCCGGGCGGCCGGTCGACGTATGTCCTGCCGGTGGGACTGGTCCATTCGAGCAGCCCACCGCCCAGTTGTCGCACCTTCCACGGAGTGCAGTGCTTGGTCACGTGATGTCGTCGACAGAAATCCGCCAGATTCGACAGCGACGTCGGCCCACCCAACGCATGATCGATGGTGTGATCGCCGTCGCACAGCCGGGCCAGCATCCGACATCCGGGAAAACGACACCGTCGGTCTCTCGCTCGCAGATACCGTCGCATCTCGGCGGAGGGTCGGTACCGATCCACCGCGACCACCGTTCCCGACCCTGGGTGGATGAACAACGGATCGGTGAACACCCGATCGAATCCCGGCGTCTGCCCGACCAGAATCCGTGCCGTTTCAGGATCGATCGGCCCGATACCTTCGAGATGACCGGGCGCCGCCAGGTCATCCGGGTCGGTCAGGCTCAGCGCCGGCACCGTGATGTCGATGTGCGCCTGGATCTCTCCCAATAGTCCGTCAGCGGTGGTGTGCCCCTTCGGAACACCGGTGAGGATCAGGTCGCTGAGGATGTCGCAGCGCAACTGCGCCATCCTCCGTTCATCGGCGAAGTCATCGTTCTCGGAAGCCTTCGCAATTCGTTGGTTCTCGGTCTTCTTCACGAACGCCATCTGCGTCAATCGATCATGCTCGGCGTGAATCAGCGCACTCGGTCCGAACTGCACGAGTTCGGCCATGCCGTCATCGCCCTCGCGCACCCACACGCCACGCCGTTCACGCGCCTCGCGATGACGCTCGGTGAAAGAAACCTCTCGTAGCCGCTCGGCCGCCTGCTTCGCAAAGGGGCGCAGCCTGTTGGGTGACTCTGCCTCAGCGCGCGGCAGAACAATCTTCTCGAACCGCCCACGCCCCTCCGCCGTCTCGATGGGCGTGCCCGCGGCGAGGATGATCCGCATGTGCGCGTACGAGATGCGACCCTCGCCGAATGCTGCGGCCGTCGCCGGGAAGTCGTTCACCAGAAGCGCGGCGTCGCCCATCTGTGCCTCTACCGTGCGATCGCTCACTCGAAGCACCGCGGCGAGTTCGGTCGCCACGGCACGGTGCGACATCTCGCGGGAGTCGACCGAGTCGAAGGGCTCGTCATCCGCGATCCGCGCGGCTGTCGCCAGAAGCGCGGTCTTGACGGCCATCATCTGATTGATCGTCTGATCCACCGACCCCAATGTCGTCGCGACGTCGTCCAGCAGCACGTTCAGTGCTGGAGACGTCATCGCCGAAGTGGTCATATCCCCATTCAACATGGGGCCACCGACATTCGAACATTCCTACGCAATAAACTTTCAACCTCAAGTTGAGGTTAAATCACGCGACGTGCGTCACGCGGCCTTCCAGCAGCGTCGCCACGATCGGCATCCGTCGCAGCGTCGACATCGAAGCCGACCGCGGATCCGCGCCGCAGAGCACCAGATCGGCAACCTCACCGGGCCGCACCGCACTACGAACACTCGCAGCAAGCGCCTCGTCGAGCGTCAGCTGCTCCTCTGGATGCCACGGCTGGCGCTCGTCGTCGGTGCGGTGCACGGCCGACGCGATCGCATACCACGGATCAAGCGGCGCCACCGGGGCGTCCGAGCCCAGTCGCACATCGACCCCTGCACGACGCAGCGACGCCATCGGGTACCCGATCGACGTCTGCGCGGCCCAATATCCGTCAACCAGGTCGCGGTCATCGAGCGCATGCTGCGGCTGCACGCTGGCCGCAAGCCCCAGCCGCGCGATCCGCGCGACATCAGCATGCCGCACCAACTGCGTGTGCTCGATCGTGCCCCTGGCGCCAGTAACGGTGACGGCGTCCAACGCGGATGACACGGCGCGGTCTCCGATGGCATGAATCGCCGCGGCGAAGCCGGCACCGGTGGCGGCAGTCAGCAGCTCGATCAGGTCGTCTGGCGCAACATTGAGAACGCCGAAATCGGCTTCGTCTCCTGGATATGAGTGCGAGCACGCCGCAGTCCGCGTACCGAGGGACCCGTCAGTGATCACCTTCAACGAACCGACATGAACCAGTCCGTCGGTTCCGGGCAGCGGATCGCCGGTGCGAAGGCCAGCGATGATCGCACGCCGAAGGTCGGCCGGATAGACCGCGAATTCCACACGCTGTGACGCGAATCCGTCTGCCACGCGTCGCGCCCAGGCATCAGCATTCCAGGCCATGTCGAAGTCGACGATCCCGGTGACCCCGCGCGCGGCCGCTGCAGCACCGGCAACGGTCACCGCACGATCGCCGTGCAGGGGATCCACCGCGTTCAGGCGCCGGGAGATCTCGAAAGCGTCGTCCTCGCGCAGCATCCCGTCCGGGGCAATGAACCCTTCGCGCCGCAGCGCGGCAGAGTTCAACCAGACACTGTGCACATCGGCGTTGATCAAGTAGGTCGGCACGTCCCCGGTGCTGGCATCCAGCACCTCCAGGGACGGCGCATCCGTCCAGAACGCATCACGGAAGCCTGTCCCTACGCGTCTGCCATCTGCCAGCGGTGCGACGGACGCCATCCGTGCAGCGGCCTCGACGGCAGAAGCAGTTCCGTCGAGCTGTGCTCTTTCCGATGCGAGCGCCCATTGCACGCTGTGCACGTGGTGGTCCCACAGCCCTGGAACGACCCACGCGCCATGACCCTCGAGCACCACACCATGCGCCGGCAGCGCCCCGGTGGGTGCGAGGTCGACGATTCGACCACCGCTCACGTGGATGTCGACCGGCTCGTCGTCCATCAGAAATTCTCGCCCTGGTCCAGCGATCCGGACTTCGCGGATCACCGCGACGGCGTCACCGACAGACGTCATGCTCGTTTACTGAGTCTGGCGTCGTGCGCACGCTGCATCTCTGCCGCAAGAGCAGGATTCGCATACTCGCCGTCGCGCGCCAGCTCAAGGATGACGTTCTCAATGATGTCGTCAGCCTTGTTCTGGCTGAGCTTCCGCTTGGCCACGATACGCGTGGGGGTCAGCCGGAACCCGACCGTTCCTGATCCAAGACGGCGAACAAATGCCTCATCATTCGGCACCGTCCACATGCCACGAGGCGAGGGGAAACGCCTCTCGAAGTGATCGACCAGGTGTTCCAGAACTCGCAGATTCTCTTCGTCCTCGAGGATCTCCGGAACTCCGGAGAGATGCACCGAAACATAGTTCCAGGTGGGAACTGCCGGCACGTCTCCGTACCAACTCGGCGAGATGTAGCCGTGCGGGCCTTGGAAAACGAGCAGGAGCTCCTGTCCTCCGAGTCCGAGGACGAGGTCGTCAGGACGCCCGACATGGCCGACGACTGTGAGATCGTCGCGCTCGGGGTCGAGCAGGACCGCGTAGTGCGACGCCGTCATGCCTTCGGCGTCTCGTCCCACGACAGTCGCCCAGGGATTGGTCTCGATGACACGACGCAGCTCGGCGATATCGGTCATCGCAAAACTCGGGTTCTGGCGCATGTTCTCAGCCTATGCCGGGAGCCCGGTTACGCCTGGCACTTTGGGCACCAGTAGAGCTTGCGCGCACCGATAACTTCGAGCGCGATCTCAGTGCCGCAGGTGCGACATGGCAGACCCGCCCGGTGGTAAACCCAATGCCGGTCGTCTCGGCTGGCCATCGCGGCACGGTAGCCCTCTGTCGACAGATCATCCATCGTCATCATCTGGCCGGTCTCCACGCCGACTGGCAACAGCCGCGCCCAATCGTGCCAGAGTTCGCGAACCAGCTCCTCAGGCACAGCCTTGCCTGGTGTGTGCGGGTTCAGCCGCGCGCGGTACAACATCTCAGCGCGGTACACGTTGCCGATCCCACTGACGACAGACTGATCCATCAGCAGCAGCCCGATCGCCGTACCCTTCTTGCGCACGGCGCGCACGAAGCGCTCCTCGTTCTCGACCGGATCGCCCACGAGGGGGTCAGGTCCGAGCTTGGCGACCGAGGCGAGCATCTCGTCAGGTGTCTGCAGCGCACACGCGGTGGGGCCCCGAAGGTCGGCCGCAGTGATGTCTGTCATCAAACGGAGCCGCACCTGCCCGACGATGGGCGGCGGCCACTCCATTTCCGTGTCGGCCAGACCCTTGGTCTGCTCCGACATGCGCACGTGCACGCGCGTGCGCCTGGGCGCACCGATCGACGCGAGCGAGTTCTCACCTGCGCTGTCCAGAATCGGGTCATCCAGATTCGGCGTGCTCAGCGCATCGAGGTCCGTGCCGCGCTGGTTCGTCTGCCCCATCCGCCCGTTCGCGGAGGCGATGGTCGGATCAAGCATGATCTCGCCGGAGAAGTCCCAGGCTCCGTAAAGCCCGAGGTGTACGCGCAGCCAGAGGTCGCCCTCGAACTCGAGGAACATCTGCTTGCCGACCGCCTTAACGCTCAGCGCCTCGCGCCCGTCGAGCACAGCTGCACCCTCGGCGAAGCGTCCCTGCGGACTCGACGCGTGCAGCGGCTTGCCCATGAAGTTGCGATCGAACTGTCGAGCGATCCGGTGAACGGAATGTCCCTCAGGCATGTCAGGCGCGTGGGTCCGGAAGCAATGAACCGTCACGCTCGAAGTCGGCGATCTGACCGATGCGCCGCACATGACGCTCGTCGTTCGAGAACGGCGTGACGATGAAGCGCTCGATGAAGGAGACGACTTCTTCGAACGTGTGCTGACGTGCTCCGATGGAGATCACGTTGGCGTCGTTGTGTTCGCGTGCGAGTTCTGCCGTCGACAGATTCCAGACGAGCGCGGCGCGGATGCCCTGCACCTTGTTCGCCGCGATCTGCTCGCCGTTGCCGGAGCCTCCGAACACGATCCCGAGCGCCTCGACTCCGACTGACCGGTCAGCGACAACAGCCTGCGCGGCGCGGATGCAGAACGCCGGGTAGTCGTCGACAGCGTCGTACTCGACGGGTCCGTGATCGATGACTTCATGTCCGAGCGTACGCAGGTGGTCCTGCAGCTGTGTGGAGAATTCCAGTCCCGCATGGTCTGTGGCGATGTGGATGCGCATGCTCACCATCCTAGAAGTGTCACGGCGCCACGCCGGCGGCAGCAGGCTTGAATCCCAGACGCACGTTCTCGCAGTCGCCGGGGCGCGAGACGTCGTGCCAGGGTCCCAAAGAAGTGAGATGCGGACGCTCGGATGCCGGCATCCCCTCGATCCGCTCGATCACCAGGTCGATGAGACCTGAGACGAACGCCGGGTGCACACCCGGGGTCTGGGTGCGCACAGAGGGAAGACCGACTTCAGCGGCCGACTCTGTCGCCTCAGTGTCGAGGTCCCACAGCACTTCCATGTGGTCGCTGACGAAGCCCAGCGGCACGATAACGACGGCCTTCGCACCGGCGGCCGGAAGCTCAGCGATCACATCGTTGATGTCTGGCTCAAGCCAGGGCTGCGTGGGCGGGCCGGAGCGCGACTGGAACACCAGCTGCCACGGCACGGTGGCACCGCCGGTGACTGCACCAAGCTGCTCGATGATGTGTTCAGCTACCGCTCGGTGCTGAGCCGCGTAGGCGCCACCTGGTCCCCAGTCCACATCGCGGGGACCTGAGCGCTCTGCATCCGCCGTGGGAATCGAGTGAGTAGAAAACAGCACGTGAATATCGGATGCCGCGATGCCCTGTGCGAGGAAGCCCTTGACCGCGGCATCCACGCCCTCCTGGAAGGGCGCCACGAAACCGGGGTGATCGAAGTAGAGGCGCACCTTATCGGCGGTGACGCGTTCTTCAAGGCCTGCCTTGGTGATCGCCTGCGCGATGTCTTCGCGATACTGGCGGTCGCTGGAGTACGAGCTGTATGCGCTGGTCGCCAGAACGAGAAGGGTGGAGTGGCCGTCAGCGGCGGCTTCGGCGAAAGCCTCGTCGAGGAACGGTCCCCAGTTGCGGTTGCCCCAGTACACCGGCAGATCGATGCCGCGACGGGCGAGCTCGGCCTCCAGCGCGGCCTTCAGTTCGCGATTCTGCCCATTTATCGGGCTCACTCCTCCGAAATGACGGTAGTGATGGGCCACCTCTTCCAGCCGCTCATCGGGGATGCCGCGACCCCGAGTCACATTTCGGAGGAAAGGAATGACGTCGTCCTGCCCCTCTGGGCCACCGAAGCTGGCGAGCACCAGGGCGTCATATGCCACCGGAGTCTCGACGAACTCGGCACCGGTAGCAGCGGCGGCGGAAGCGAACGGAACGACAATCTGATCGGGCGCAGTCACTCCTTCATCTTTTCACGGCTCACCCGGGTCTGCGCACTCCTGGCGTAGGCTGTCATGGTTGCCGTCGACGCCAGCTGCGTCGAGCCTAGGTAGCGCCCCCGAACCCCTGGGAGAAACAGCTGTGCCTGGAGAGAACCTCACCCGAATCGAAGCGCAGGAGCGCCGAACTCTCATCGACACACAGTCGTATGAGATCTCGCTCGATCTGACGAAGGGCGCCGAGATCTTCGGGTCCCGCAGCGTCGTCCGCTTCACCGCCAAGCCGGATAGCTTCACGTTCATTGATCTGATCGCACGCGAGGTACGCGAGATCTCCCTCAACGGGGAGCAGCTCGACCCGAACGAGGTGTTCGCAGATTCCCGCATCACGCTGGCGAACCTTAAGGACGAGAACGTCCTCGTCGTCGACGCTGACTGCGCATACACGAACACCGGCGAGGGACTGCACCGCTTCGTAGACCCGGTGGACGGCGAGGTCTACCTCTACTCGCAGTTCGAGGTTCCTGATTCCCGCCGCGTGTTCGCGGTGTTCGAGCAGCCCGATCTGAAGGCGACGTTCCAGTTCACGGTGACCGCTCCTGCAGCGTGGCAAGTCGTCTCCAACTCGCCTGCTCCCGAGCCGATCAAGCACGACGCGAATGACACGGCGACGTGGGGGTTCGAGGCGACACCTCGCATCTCCTCGTACATCACGGCGATCGTTGCAGGACCTTACGAGTCGACATTCTCCGAGCTGACGAGCGCTGACGGCCGTGTCATTCCGCTCGGCGTCTTCGGTCGCAAGAGCCTCTGGCAGCACCTCGATGCTGACTACATCTTCGACAAGACGCGCGAGGGCTTCGCGTACTACGAATCGAAGTTCGGCGTGCCGTACCCGTTCGCCAAGTACGATCAGCTCTTCGTCCCGGAGTTCAACGCCGGAGCCATGGAGAACGCCGGCGCCGTCACGTTCACCGAGACCTACGTCTTCCGCAGCAAGGTGACCGACGCCGTCAAGGAGCGCCGTGTCGTCACGATTCTGCACGAGCTCGCGCACATGTGGTTCGGTGACCTCGTCACCATGAAGTGGTGGAACGACCTCTGGCTGAACGAATCCTTCGCTGAGTGGGCTTCGACCATCGCCACCGCCGAGGCCACCGAGTGGACCGAAGCGTGGACCACGTTCAACGCCATGGAGAAGACCTGGGCTTACCGCCAGGACCAGCTCCCCTCGACACACCCGATCGTCGCGGAGATCAACGATCTTGAGGACGTCCAGGTCAACTTCGACGGCATCACCTACGCCAAGGGCGGATCAGTACTCAAGCAGCTCGCAGCGTGGGTGGGTATCGAGGCGTTCTTCGCCGGCGTCGGCCAGTACTTCCAGAAGCACGCGTGGGGCAATACCGAGGTCACAGACCTGCTCACCGAGCTCGAGGCCACCAGCGGCCGCGACCTCAGCGTGTGGTCCAAGAAGTGGCTCGAGACTTCGGGAGTCAACACCCTCTCCCCCGTAATCGCCGAAGGCGCGGATGGCGTGATCTCCCGCTTCGCCATCACGCAGACCGCACCCGCTGACTACCCGACGATTCGCCCGCACCGCCTCGGCATCGGCTTCTACAACCTCGCGGATGGCTCGCTCACCCGCAGCCATTACGTCGAGATCGACGTCGACGGGGACCGCACTGAGGTTCCGGAGCTCCAGGGTCAGAAGCGCCCCGATCTGGTGCTGCTCAATGACAATGACCTCGCCTACACGAAGATCCGCCTCGACGAGCGTTCACTGGCCACCGCCATCGCGCACCTCGGCGACATCGCAGACCCGCTTGCGCGTTCTCTCATCTGGGGCGCGGCCTGGGATCAGACCCGCGACGCCGAGAGCGCAGCATCCGACTATCTCGACTTGGTCCTCGGCAACATCGGTCGCGAGACCGAGTCGACCACTGTGCGCACCACGCTCGCGCAGCTGCGCACTGCAGCGACGTTGTACGTGACGCCTGCAGACCGAGACGCAGCGCGCCGAAAGATCGCTGATGGCCTTTGGGACCTCGCTCACAGCGCCCAGGCCGGCAGCGACAACCAGCTGCAGTTCGTTACCGCGTTCTCCGGCGCATTGGTAGACACGGAGCACGCCGGCATCATCGGTCGGCTTCGTTCCGGCGAGGAGACCCTGCCCGGCCTTGAGATCGACACGGATCTCTCCTGGCAACTGCTTGTCGGGCTCGCTTCAATCGGCGCGACGGATGCCGCTTCCATCGACGCCGCACTCGCCGCGGACAATACGTCGAAGGGTGCAGAGTTTGCTGCTCAGGCACGCGCAGCGCTTCCGACAATCGCTGACAAGCGCATCGCCTGGGAGACGCTTGTCGACAACGACGATGCGCCGAACACGATCGTGCGTTCTGCCGCCCTCGGCTTCACGCACCCGAACAGTGCAGGTGTGCTCGGCGAGTTCGTGCAGAGCTACTTCGACATGCTGCTGCCGGTATGGGAGTCCCGTACCTACCAGATCGCAAGTTACCTCATCGTCGGCCTCTACCCGACGTCACTTGCCAATACAGAGCTCCGCGATGCAACCCGTGCATGGCTCTCCGCCAATGCGGATGCTGCACCTGCACTGCGTCGCCTCGTGAGCGAGGGCCTGGCCGATGTCGAGCGCGCACTCACGGCGCAAGCTCGTGATGCCGAGGACGACGAACAGACTGACTGATCTGCTGCACCATCGATCGGGCCTCTGCCACTGCGCTTTCCAGCCAGTGCAGAGGCCCGATCGCTAGTATCGGAGGGTGCTGACCCTTCCCTTCGAGAACATCGACCCGCCCGTCGAGCCGGAGACCGTGAACGAGACCTGGGAGTCATTTCTTGCGGTGCTGAGGGTCATCGGAGAAAAAGCGATCGGCGTCGCGATCATCGTCGTCGTCGCGCTTCTCATTGGATTCTTCCTCCGTTTCGCCGTCCGCCGGATCGTTCACCGCATCGTCGACAGTGCGAAGTCGAAGGCCAACGTCGATGACACACAGGCCTTGGAGCGCTCCCCACTCGCGGACATGCGTCTGATCCAGCGCACGCGCACGCTCGGCAGCATCCTGCAGAACATCATCAATGTGGCCCTCGTGTTGGTGGCTCTGCTCATGGTCGTCTCGGTGATCGCTCCGGATCTCATCGGCTCTCTGACACTGCTCACCGCTGCGCTCGGCGCCGGTCTCGGTTTCGGCGCGCAGAACATTGTCAAAGATGTACTGAACGGGCTGTTCATCGTCGCCGAAGATCAGATCGGAATTGGCGACGTCGTCGATACCGGACTCGCCAGCGGCGTCGTCGAATATGTGAGCGTTCGCGTCACCCAGGTGCGCGATGTCAACGGCACCCTCTGGTACGTACGCAACGGCGAGATGCTGCGCATCGGCAACATGTCGCAGGGCTGGGCTCGCGCGATCATTGACCTCGGTGTTCCGGTCGATGCTGATGTCCCAGAGGTCGAGAAGGCCCTGCTCGCCGCCGCCGACGGCCTGTCGAAGGATCCGAAATGGCGTACCCGCATCATCGAGCGACCCGAAGTGTGGGGCTTGGAATCGATATCCGGCGAGGCGATCGTCATCCGTGTGGTCTTGAAGACGCGTGCTAACGCGAAGGATGACGTCGCGCGCGAACTGCGCATGCGACTCAAGAGCGCAGTCGAGGCGATGGGGCTCACCCTGCCGAGCCTCGAATCCGTCGTGCCCACGGGGCCTGAGGGCGCGCGCCGAGTGCGAGGCGCTAATCCCCCGAGGACTCGTCCGAACCCAGTTACCGGCGTCCCCCCAGTACTACGAGGAATCTGGCGCAAGAAGGATCCGAAGCCCCAGCCACCGAAGCCCGAGACACCGAAGCCCGAATCACCGAAGGACACCGAATGACGTTCTATGACGAGGTCGGCGGCTACGCCACGTTCGAGCGGATCGTGGATGGCTTCTACCGCGAGGTCGCCCTGGATCCAGTGCTGAAGCCGATGTATCCGGAGGAAGACCTGGGCCCGGCGGCGGAGCGGTTCACGCTGTTCCTGGCGCAGTACTGGGGTGGACCCTCGACCTACAGCGAGCGTCGTGGGCACCCCCGACTGCGGATGCGCCACCAGCCGTTCCACGTCAACCCGGATGCGCGCGACCGCTGGCTGCGTTGCATGCGCACCTCGTTGGATGAAGTGCAGCTGTCACCGCTGCATGATTCCACGCTTTGGGACTACCTGGAGCGGGCAGCATATGCCATGGTGAACACCATGGAGTCGTCAGGCATCGGTCCCGCCCCGGCGGGGCGGACGACCCTTGAGACCCGCAGCAGCAGTCCGGACTAACGGAGAACGAATGACGACAACGCCCCTGTCTGCAGATGTCCTTGTGATCGGATGGGGGCTGGCCGGACTCGTGGCCGCATCTGAAGCCGCCACCGCCGGCAAGCGGGTGATCCTCATCGATCAAGAGCCGCGCTCGAATCTGGGCGGACAAGCATGGTGGTCTTTCGGCGGCCTGTTCTTCATCGACTCCCCCGAACAGCGACGCCTCGGTGTCAAAGACTCCCTGGAACTGGCCACCCAAGACTGGTTCGGCAACGCGGCGTTCGATCGCGAGGAAGATCATTGGCCCCGCAAATGGGCAGAGGCCTATCTGCAGTTCGCTGCCGGCGAGAAACGCGCATGGCTCCGTGAACGCGGCGTCGGGTTCTTCCCCGTGGTCGGCTGGGCGGAGCGCGGCGGGTACGGCGCGATCGGACCAGGAAACTCGGTGCCGCGATTCCACATCACCTGGGGCACTGGCCCCGGCATCGTTGCACCTTTTGCAGATGCCGTGCACAAGGCTGAGGATGCAGGAACGTTGACGGTCCTCCCCCGGCATCGCGTGACTGAACTTGTTGTCACCGACGGCGCTGTGGTGGGCGCGCGCGGCGATCGACTCGCTGACAGCTTGGCCGAGCGCGGCGCGGTCTCGTCGCGCGAGGTGGTGGGAGACTTCGAAATCTCTGCGGCCGCCACGATCGTGTCCTCCGGCGGCATCGGCGGAAACCATGACCTCGTGCGTGCCGCGTGGCCTGAGCGGCTGGGCACCCCGCCCGCGCACATGCTCTCCGGCGTGCCTGCGTACGTCGATGGCTCGATGCACGCGGTCTCGGAGGCCGCTGGCGCGCATCTGATCAACGGCGACCGCATGTGGCACTACGTTGAAGGCATCACCAACTGGTCTCCGGTGTGGCCGGCTCACGGCATCCGCATTTTGCCTGGTCCGTCGTCTCTGTGGCTGGATGCCACCGGCAAGCGGCTACCTGTTCCGCTGTTTCCCGGGTTCGACACCCTGGGAACTCTTGAGCACCTGCGAACGACCGGGCATGACCATTCGTGGTTCGTCACATCCAGGCAGATCGTCGAGAAGGAGTTCGCCCTGTCTGGCAGCGAGCAGAACCCAGATCTCACTGGCAAGGACGTGCGCCTGCTGCTCAAGTCACGCCTGGCAAAGGGTCCGACGGGTCCGGTGCAGGCCTTTCTCGATGAGGGCGAAGACTTCATCGTTGAGAACGATCTGGACAGTCTGCTCGAGCAGATGCAGCAGCACGCCGGCGGAGAAATACTCGACATCGATGCGGTTCGCCGCGAGGTCGTCGCGCGAGACCGCGAGATCGAGAATGACTTCACGAAGGATGCTCAGATCGGGATGCTGCGTTCGATGCGAGGCTACCGCGGCGACAAGCTCATCCGCACCGCAGCGCCGCATCGTCTGCAAGATCCGGCAGCAGGTCCGATGATTGCCGTGAAGCTGCACGTGTTGACCCGCAAATCTCTGGGCGGCATCAAGACCGATCTCGACGGGCGTGCGCTCGACGTCGATGGCACGGTGATTCCTGGCTTGTACGCTGCCGGAGAGGCCAGCGGCTTCGGCGGTGGTGGCGTGCACGGATACCGTGCTCTGGAGGGCACTTTCCTGGGCGGATGCCTGTTCTCGGGTCGGCAGGCAGGGCGCGCAGCGGCGCGCTGATATCTCGCTACGCGCGTGATCCGGTTCCGCGGACCGCGGTGAGGCCGGTGACCATGGGTCCACGGGTCAACACATGCCCGCGGCTGAAGCCCAGGCGCGTCCAGCGGCCTGATGTGGTCACTGCCACGCTCTCTTCACCGGACACGAAGCCGAAGGCGTGCGCGGCGAACGCCATACCGCGTGGCAGACCAGAGAGATCATCATCCGGCTCGCCCCAGATGCCCGCTCTGAGTGCACGTACTGCATCTTCGCCTGCACCAGGAGTTGCTCCGCGCGCAACGGCGGAGATCCCCCACTGTGCTCGCTGCGCCACTGCTGCCGCGTCCAGCGTGCCGGTGTGCTCCCAACCGCCACGCGGCGGCGCCACACCTGCCCAGGCGGGCGAAAGCCCGGTGTTAGGAAGCTGGAGCATCCGCTCGTCCTCGTCGGCAGTCAGCTCATCGACCACAATGTCGCATTCGAGTTCGGGGTCGGCACGAACGATGCGCATCGCGAGAATGGTCGGCGTCTGATCGAACAGTCCCTGCGGTGCCAGCGCAGCGGCGGTCAGCGCGAGGATGCCACCGGCTCCTTGCAGGCGCACGCCCTCGTCAGAGATCTGCCCAGCGCGGCCGACGAAGGTGAGGACATCTCGAGCGGTATCGGCGTCGGCGAGGACAAGGCGTTGTTGCACCGTTCTAAACTATCAACGATGCGATCGGTGGTCGCGGGAGGAGCGCCATGAATGTAGACGCACAGGCTCAGGCATCCGTCGATAATCTGCTCGACGTGCTGGATCTCGACGAGAGCAACGCTCGCACGACGGAAGATATCTTCACGGGAAGGTCGCAGAGCATGCCGACCGGGCGCATCTATGGCGGCCAGGTGCTCGGGCAGTCGCTGATCGCGGCAGAGCGGACGATGCCGGAAGACCGGGCAGTGCACTCGATGCACGGCTACTTTCTGCGGCCAGGTGATGCCACACGGGGAGTGACGATTGCGGTCGACCGCATCCACGACGGGCGATCCTTCTCGACTCGACGTTCACAGGCATACCAGAATGGCGTCCCGATCTTCTCCATGATCGCGTCGTTTCAGGACGAAGCGCCGGGAGTCGAGCATGCAGCGCCGATGCCAGAGGGCGTGCCGGATCCCGAGCTGCTCGACTCCGATGAACGGTTCGCCGCGGAGTTGGGAGCCGGCATGGGCCGGATGCTGACTGAACGCCCGGTCGAAGTCCGTCATCTGGAAGAGCCCGTCTATATTTCCGTGTCGGGAGACCGTTCCCCACGGCAAGCCGTCTGGATGCGCCTACGCGCCCCGATGCCCGATGATCAGAGGCTCCACCGGGCCGCTCTCGCGTATCTCAGCGACATGACGATACAGGAGTCGATCCTGCGCGCGCATGGTGTGTCATGGGCGACACCAGGACTGAAGGTCGCCAGTCTTGACCACGCGATGTGGTGGCATCGTCCTGCGCGCGTGGACGAGTGGCTGCTTTACGTGCAGGAGTCACCGAACGCCCGCGGTGGCCGTGGACTGGCCACCGGGCGGGTCTACACGCGTGAGGGTGCGCTCGCGGCCAGTGTCTCGCAAGAGATCATGATCCGGGTGCCGGACGCGAACTGACTTCGGTGCCCCGCCACGATCTCAACGGTGTGCGTAGGTGTTCGGCTTCCCGATGTACGGCGCCCATGCTTGGCGCATCGCGGTGGGCACACGCATCGGGCGTCCGCTGTCGGCGTTCACAAGGACGAGCACGGCCGTGGAGCGCGCGTACAGCACCCGCGTCTCGTTCGCGGGGTCGTTGAAAACCTCGTAGCAGACGTCGACGCTGGAGCCGCCGATCTTGCCGAACCACAGCTGCACGTCGAGCGGTCGGCGCTGGTACGGCACGGGCGCCAGGTACTCAATCTCTTGGCGCGCGATGAGCGACAGCGTGCCAGACGCGATGCCGGTCTGCAGCACAGCGGTGGGCGGTGCCTCCTCGCCCTCGTCGGGCGCCCAGAAGGCACGCACGCGCGCCTCTTCCAAGAGCTTCAGCATCGAGGTGTTGTTGACGTGGTTGTACGCGTCAAGATCGCCCCAGCGAAGCTGAATCGGGATGGAGATGCGCGGGGCGGGCGCCGACACTGTCGGAACGCCCGCCGTGCTCGGCGTATCAGTCACGCGTCAGCTTGCGGTGAGTCGAACGGTGCGGGTTTGCCGCGTCGGCGCCGAGACGCTCGATCTTGTTCTTCTCGTACGATTCGAAGTTACCCTCGAACCAGTGCCACTGTGCCGGATTCTCGTCCGTGCCCTCGTAAGCGAGGATGTGCGTGGCGATGCGGTCGAGGAACCACCGGTCGTGAGTGATGACCACGGCGCAGCCGGGGAACTCAAGCAGGGCGTTCTCAAGCGAGCTCAGGGTTTCGACGTCAAGGTCGTTGGTGGGCTCATCGAGGAGCAGCAGGTTGCCACCCTCCTTCAGCGTCAGTGCCAGGTTCAAACGGTTGCGCTCACCACCGGAGAGCACACCGGCCTTCTTCTGCTGGTCCGGGCCCTTGAACCCGAACTTGGAGACGTATGCGCGAGAAGGAATCTCGATCTTGCCGACCATCATGATGTCGAGGCCGTCGGACACGACCTCCCACAGCGTCTTGTCCGGGTCGATGTTCGCGCGTGACTGGTCGACGTAGCTGATCTTGACCGTTTCACCGATCTTGAGGTCACCGCTGTCGAGCGACTCGAGGCCGACGATCGTCTTGAACAGCGTGGTCTTGCCAACGCCGTTGGCGCCGATGATTCCGACGATGCCGTTCGGCGGCAGGCTGAAGCTCAGGCCATCGATGAGCGTGCGATCTCCGAAACCCTTGTTGAGCTTCTTCGCTTCGATCACGACGCTGCCGAGGCGCGGGCCAGCGGGGATCTGGATCTCCTCGAAATCAAGCCTCCGAGTCCGCTCCGCCTCTGTGGCCATCTCTTCGTAGCGGGCCAAACGCGCCTTCGACTTGGTCTGGCGTCCCTTGGCGCTCGAGCGCACCCACTCGAGTTCGTCCTTGAGTCGCTTCGCGAGCTTCTGATCCTTCTTGCCCTGGATGTTGAGGCGCTCGGCCTTCTTCTCCAGGTAAGTCGAGTAGTTTCCCTCGTAGCCGATCAGGCGACCACGGTCGACTTCAGCAATCCATTCTGCGACGTTGTCGAGGAAGTACCGGTCGTGAGTGATCGCGATGACGGCACCCTTGTAGGCCTTCAGGTGCTGCTCGAGCCAGAGCACGCTCTCGGCGTCGAGGTGGTTGGTGGGCTCATCGAGGAGCAGGAGGTCAGGCTTCTGCAACAGCAGTTTGGCGAGAGCAACACGACGCTTCTCACCACCGGAGAGCGGAGCGATCTCAGCATCTCCTGGCGGCGTGCGAAGTGCGTCCATGGCCTGCTCAAGCTGAGAGTCAAGATCCCAGCCGTCAGCGGCATCGATCTCTTCCTGCAGCACACCCATCTCAGCGAGGAGCGTGTCGAAGTCAGCATCCGGGTCAGCCATCAGCGCGGAGATCTCGTTGAAGCGGTCGAGCTTCGGCTTGATCGCGACGCCCTCCTGGATGTTCTCCAGGACCGTCTTCGATTCGTCGAGTTCGGGCTCCTGCAGCAGGATACCGACACTGAATCCCGGCGAAAGCTTCGCTTCACCGTTTGACGGGTTGTCGAGGCCAGCCATGATCTTGAGGATCGTTGACTTACCGGCGCCGTTCGGGCCGACCATACCGATCTTCGCCCCGGGGAGGAAGGACATCGTCACGTCGTCAAGGATGAGCTTCTCGCCCACTGCCTTACGTGCACGAACCATCGAGTAGATGTATTCAGCCATACCGTTTAAACGCCCTTACTGGTCAAAATCGGATCCCACGTCGTGCCGCCGACACGGCACGAAAGTCTCCGTCCAGCCTACCCGGGAACGGCGCAGCACCCACCTGATCATTCGAGCAGGCCGCAGCGACGATCTCGGCCGCGTAGCTAGGCTCCTCGCTCGCCGGTAACTACCGGTATTTCACCAGTCGATCGAGCGGGTGTTGCCAATCAGGCAGCGTCCCTCAGCAAGCTGATCCATGATCGCGGTGACAGGCGCACCGGTCGACGGACCGACCTGTCCGATGAGGCAGAGGTCGTCGCCCCAGCGCACCGAGAACTGCAGACTCTCGGCGGGATTACCCACTGTTGTCGTGTCCTGAGTCACCTGCATGCCGGCACGGTCAAACCCTGCTGCCACTAGAGCGTCGATATACACGCGCCCAGAGGTGTTCTCCGGCGACGCACCGACCTGTTCGACAATCGCCGTAAAGATCGGCAGGTTGTCTTCGGCCGTGCCATCGATGTGAAAAGCAGGGCCCTCGGGCGTGGGCGACGCGGTGGCGCCGGGAGCACTGCTCGCAGTGGCCTCTGGTTCTGGCGCAGGCTCAGATGTACACGCGGTCAACGCGAGCCCTACCAGCAACATCGTTGTGACGACGACGGAGCGACGGCGGGCTGTGGGGAATCGACGAGGCACGCTCCGATCCTACGGGCGCACCCCGTCAGCCCCTCCCAGGCGACGCTCATGCGGCGCTAGGCAGACCGGATCTTCACGACGAGTTCATCGGCTCGACTTCATTGGCTCGACGCCCATGACTGGCTCGACAGCGCCATTTCGGGCTCTTCGCTTTCCGACTCCTCCGCTGCCGAATCATCGGCGTCATCCAGCTCGGCTTCATCCAGCTCGGCCTCATCCAACTCGTTCTCGACGGGGCTTTCGACCGGCGTGATGCCGCTCTCGCTCAGCACCGGCCGCGAAGCGGACGCAGCGCTGTTGGCTTTGATGTAGGCGCTCGCGCCCCATCGCAGGTCGTGCCCGATCGCCTCGGCGTCGATGTCTGCGCTCATCCCCTTTCGCCCGCCGCTCTCCCACTCGCGGAGCTTGAGCTTTCCGGTGACGATCACGCCGTCGCCCTGACGAAGCGAGGCCTTTGCGTGATCAGCGAGCTGGCGAAATGCCGAGACTGTGTACCAGTTGGTGCCGGTGTCGATCCATGTTTGCGACTTCGAGTCGTACCTGCTCTGCGGGCTGGCGACACGAAACTTCACGATGGAATCCCCGGTGCTCGTCGCGATCCGGTTCGGGTCTGCGCCCACGCGGCCAAGGATCGTCACGGTGTCATTCATTTCTGTCTCCTCTGTGTGCCCGGGACGCGCCCGGATCACATCAGAGTGCGCTCTGCGGCCGCCAGCGCGAGGCCGGAAAGGCGCGTTCGGTGGAGAACCCATCCAATTTGCTGATCAGTGGAGGAAAGGACGTTGCCCCCGCACGCCTGCGAAATGTCGGAGGTCGGTCATATGTTCGAGGTGAAAGGAGAACCCGATGTCCGACACACTGACTCAACACCTGCCCGAGGTGCCATACGCGCCGCCCCAGCTCTCTTCACAGCGTGAACAACTTGTCCGCGCATCGGATCACCTCTGGCGTGTACAAGACACGGCCGGCAAGGTTCTCGGCCACCTGCGCCTGGTCGCAGATCCGCTCGGACTGCGCTACCGCGCCGAGCGCTTGCACCTCGTCACCGGCGCCTTCCGCCTCGTCGGCGAGTTCTGGCGACCAGACGACGCCGTGCAGGCTCTGCGCAACGGGTGATGGAGCGTGCCGAGCACGGGGGCGCAGCTCAGCGCACTACAAGCCATACACCGGCACAAGAACTTCTTGCAGCTGATTGAGTACCTCGCATCCCACCCTTGTACCGATTGTGGCGAGACCGATCCTGTGGTGCTCGACTTCGATCATCTGCCTGGCGCGACGAAGAGATTTGAAGTGTCCCGCGCAGTCAATGCGTCAACTCGTTCGTGGCGACTGATATGGGCAGCACGCTCTGTCACGAACGACGAAACGCCTACGCCCGAGAATGGCGCGCACGTAAGCGCGATTAGATGCAATGCAGATGAGCGTCGCCAAAAGTATCGCTAATCTAGATGGTGACCCCCAGTAGCTCAGTGGAAGAGCATCGATCTTCTAAGTCGCCGGTCGCACGTTCGAATCGTGCCTGGGGGACCAAACCTGCAATGTCCATGCCCTCAGTAGAATGAGGGCATGGTATCTGCGTCTGACAACGATCGACTTGTTTGGATCGACTGCGAGATGACCGGTCTGGATCTCGCTACGGATGAGCTCGTCGAGATCGCGGTCGTCATCACTGACTTCGAACTGCGCCCGCTCGACCCGGGGTTCCAGGTGGTCATCAAACCGAACGACTCCGCGTTGGCGAACATGAATGACTTCGTCACCAAGATGCACGAGACGTCCGGTCTGATCGAAGAAATACCTCACGGCATCTCCCTGGCGGATGCCGAGGCGCAGACTCTCGCCTACATCAAGAAATTCGTGCCTCTCGAGCGTAAAGCTCCCCTGGCCGGCAACACGATCGGCACCGATCGCATGTTCCTCGCGAAGTACATGCCCCAGATCGACAACTGGCTGCACTACCGAAACGTCGATGTGTCGAGCATCAAAGAACTCTCACGGCGCTGGTACCCGCGCGTGTTCTTCCAGGCGCCGGAGAAGAACGGCGGTCACCGGGCTCTCGCAGACATTCTGGAGTCGATCCGTGAACTGCAGTACTACCGCGAAGCGGTCTTCGTGGCCGACCCAGGACCGACCAGCGACGAGGCTCGAGCGATCTCTGAGCGCACCGTGTCGTCGTTCACCTCGGACGTGTAATACAATCGTCTAGTTGCCTGTTTCGGCGGGCACATGGTGGCTATAGCTCAGTTGGTAGAGCACCGCGTTGTGGTCGCGGGGGTCGCGGGTTCAAGCCCCGTTAGCCACCCCAATACGAATGCCCGGGTCGAAAGGCTCGGGCATTCTGCGTTTCTGATAGCTCGGTCGACCCTGCCAGCCCCAACGCGCCAGCGCCCTAGAATTGACACGTGACTCTGACGGTCTGGCTCTCCCTGCTCACGGCATCCGTAATCATCAGTTTCACTCCGGGAGCTGGCGCCATCAACACGATGTCGAACTCGCTTGCCGAAGGCTGGCGACGATCCATCTGGGGAGTCATCGGCCAGCAATTGGCTCTCATCGTGCACGTGATCATCGTCGCGGCCGGCGTCGGGCTGATCGTCGCTAGCTCTCCCCTACTGTTCGACATCATCCGCTACGCGGGATCCGCCTACCTCGCGTATCTCGGTCTGCGGCTGATCTTCGCTCGCGTGACCCCAGTCACCGATGACGATGAGAACACGCCACGCCTACCGGAGAGCCGCTGGTCGATGATGCGGCGCGGCTTCTGGGTGAACCTGCTCAACCCCAAGGCGATCGTCTTCTTCCTCGCGTTCATCCCGCAGTTCATCCGTGTGGATCAGCCGGCGCTCCCGCAGTACCTGATCTTGGTGATCACCGTCGTACTCGTCGACATCATTGTGATGTGGGGATTCTTCGCGACGGCGGCGAAACCGTTCCAACGTGTCACCCGCACTGCGCGCGGCCAGCGCGTTCTCAACATCGTCTTCGGCACCCTCTTCCTTGCCGTGGCAGCGCTACTGCTATTCATCCACTGACGCCGCCGGGGCAATAGGCTGAACAGTGATGGAGATGGATGCCAAGGCTTTTGAGGAACTCGTCATCGACGAGCTCGATCAACTGCCCGATGAGATGGTCGACGGACTCGACAACGTCGTCTTCGTCGTTGAGGACCGTCCGGACGATGGTTCCCTCGGCATCCTGGGCATCTACGATGGTCTGGCACTGACCGAACGCGGGCAGTACGGCATGGGCGAGCTGCCAGACCGCATTGTGGTGTTTCGCGAACCACATCTCGCGCAATGCGATGACGAAGAAGAACTGCGCGACGAAGTGCATACGACTCTGGTGCACGAGATCGCACACTTCTATGGCATCGATGACGACCAACTTCACGAAATGGGGTGGGCATGAGCATCCCGGTAGCAGTACCCGACCTCGACGAAGTCACAGATCTGCAGGCCGCTCCTCTCGAACCCTGGCAGGTCGTCGTCTGGAATGACCCCGTCAACCTGATGAGCTACGTGGTTCGCGTCTTCCGCACTTACTTCGGATACTCGACGGATCGAGCCACCGAACTCATGCTCGGCGTGCACCACGACGGACATGCGATCGTGGCGACTGGGCCGCGCGAGACCATGGAAGTTCATGCCCAAGCCATGCACGATTACGGTCTCTGGGCCACCGTACGAAAGGTGCCGTAATGAGCGAAGAGGCGCTGCTGGTCCCCCTCTCACTCATCGAGGGAACGCACCTGGTGAACCTTCTGGACGAGTTCCGAGAACTACTCTCGACGGAGATCAAGGGCGACGCACCACATGATCCAGGGCTCGCGAGGCTCACGCCCGATCCGTACCCGGACGATGCTGAGGCCGCTCAGGCATTCTCTGCGGTGACCCGCGACGAACTTCTGGATCGCCGCTCGGCCGACGCGGCCGTGGTGCGCGATTCACTGTGGTCGTTCGCCGGCGACCCCTCCGACCTCACGGACGACGAAGTGCTCGCTTCCCACCAGGTCATCATCCCCGAAAGCGAACTCGACGCGTGGATGCGCACGCTTACGGCGCTGCGACTCGTCATCGCCGCCCGCCTCGGCATCACCGACGAAGACGACATCGACGAGGAAGACCCCCGGCGCGGTGTATACGACTGGCTCGGCTATCGGTTGGATGCGCTCATCGAAGCGGCGGACGAGCTGATCTGAGACGAGCCGACGAGCTGTTCAGGCCCCGAGCTTGTCCCGCCAGTGCGCGAGCAACGCTGCTCCGGCCTCGTCGTGAATGAGATCCCCCAGTGTGACGATCTCGTATGGGCGATCCAGGATGCCGTCTGCCGGGCGCACGTCCACGTGGGCCACGTCGAAGCCGTCCGCATGCAGTTGGTCAGCCATCTTGTAGTCACTGCGAGAGTCTCCGACAGTGCGCCACGTGCGCGGGAGATCGCCCCCGGCTGAGAAGTGCTCCAGCGCGCGCTGTGCACCCGTGTCTTTGTCTAGTCGCACCGACTCGATATCCGTGGAAATGATCGTCGGATCGATACGGAACGGCACGTCACCAATGGCATCCGCATGCTCCAGCGAACCGTAACGCAGCCCGAGGCCCATGGCTGTGAGCAGTGCGAACGCGGCATCCTGAAACGGCCCTTGCGCGGAGCGATACGCCGCGGCGGAGACGTCGGTGCGCTGCTCCACCGAGATCATGGCGCGCTTCGTTTCGTCGAAGAACATCGTGTCGCTGAATCGCTCGGCCACAAGTGAGCGGATGCTGTCGATCGCCGCATCCGGGAATGCCACGTCGCGGTCGATCACGACCTCCCCCATGCCCGCGGAACTGACCTCAGCCCACGTTCCGCCCTTCTCGAAGACCCCGAACATGCGCGACGTCGGCAGATCGAGGGCGTCAGCGAGTCCGGCGGCGAACAGCGGCGTCATGACCTGATCGCGGATGAACTCTGAGGATCGACCGGTGATGAACGCGATCGGCACGCCAGCGGCAGTCAACGCGACGAGGTCCGTGATGATCTGAGGGATGCTGATCGACCGGGTGATAGGGCTCGCGATCGGGCCGTCGACGTCTAGCAGCAGTCCGAGGTCAGGAAGAGAGGTGTTCACCCATCCACCCTAAAGCGCGTAGCGATCGCTACGGGACGGTGATGGTGATATCGGCGAGAGCCCGAGGATCGTCGCGTTCGATGTGGCGCTGCTCCTGCACCGCCCAGCGATCCCAATGCGGACGGAACCCCTCTCCGTCACGCTCGAACGCGCGGCGCTTTCGAGGCGCCTCTGGCGATTCCACCCACACGCGCACGTCGGCGATGCGCGCCGTAGCAGGATTCAGCGCACCGCAGCCTTCGAGGATCACGCCGAGAGCGGGTGTCACTGCCTGCGCTTCCGCATCGGTCTCCAACTCCCAGTCCCATCGGCGCCAGGTGCTCAGCAGTCCCCTGGCGTGCGGGCGAAGAATGTCATGCAGCGCACGTTCAACGCCAGCGTCGAGTCCGTCCCAGCCGGGGTACAACGAGTCCAGAGCGATGAGCTGCGGACGGCCGGCAAGGGGCCAGTTCGCTGCCACCATACGCGCCAGTGTGGACTTGCCCGCGCCGGCTCTACCGTCGATCAAAACGACGGGGTTCGATGCGGCGACGGCGACGACGGCGTCGAGAATGGCTGCCGCAGCGTGCTGCAGAACCTGCGCGACGGGGTCGTTACTTCTTGAGTGCACGGATCACGCGTGCGAGCGCTCTGCCTGCGACCCAGACGAACGGGATCCCGACAGCGAGCAGCGTCACCAGATTCGGCTCGAAGCGCAGGCCTTCTTCGCGACGGACATATACGCCGAGGGGAATGGAGATTCCTCCGCCTGCACCACCTTCGCCGTTGCCGGCTCCTTCACCCTCGCCAGCGCCACCCGAACCGCCTCCGTATCCCGACATCGTCAGGGCGACAGGAGTGATGCTGACGCCGTCGACATCCTGCGGCTCGCCGTAAGCGCTCTTTACCCCGAACGAGGCGGCCTGATTTCCGAGTTCCACTGCGATGTTGGGCATGGTTCCACGCTATCCCAGGATTGGCCGCCCGTGCAGATCAATCCGCCGTGAGCCTCACTCGAGCCCGTGTGCTTTGGGATGCCGTGCGGCGCCGCGACCGTCGCCGCGACCGACATGTCTGGCGCGAGTGATCGTGGCATTGCCGAAGCGTGCGCGCGCGTCGTCCAGCGCGCCTTCGACCTTTCGCCAATGCTCGTCCTCATCCCAAAGCGCGAAAGCCGCACCGCCTGCCGGTCGCAGCTTCTCAGCACGCACGCCGATGAGCCGCACCGGGTCGCGACGGTCGATGGATTCGTACAGTGTCTGCGCCGCCTCGCCGATGCGCTGGCCGACCGAAGTCGGCTCTGCGAGAGTCTGCGAACGGCTCAACGTGGTGAAGTCGTCGAAGCGCACCTTGATGGCGACCGTCGCGCATTCCCAGTCCGCGCGCCGCAGCCGGACAGCCACGCGATCAGCAAGTCGCAGGAGTTCGGCGCGCAGGAATTCTCGATCCGTGAGGTCAACGTCGAAGGTCTCCTCATGTCCGATGCTCTTCTCGACTCGTTCTGTCTCGACCGCACGTGCATCCTGACCGCGAGAAAGCAGAACCAGACGACCACCGAGCGCAGGGCCGACGGCACGATCGAGCATCTCCGGCGGGGACTCACGGATGTCGCCTATGGTGCGAATGCCCCGGGCTTCAAGCGACTCTGCGGCCTTCGGGCCGACACCCCACATTGTTCGAACCGAGCGTGGTGAGAGAAAGTCGAGGGTGTCAGCGGCCGCGACAATCAATAGCCCGTCAGGCTTCGAGATCGTCGACGCCATCTTCGCGACATGCTTGGTGGCGGCAACCCCCACGCTGCAGGTGATCCCAACCTCGGCTTGCACGCGCTGACGAACAAGCCGGGCGATCTCGCCTGGACTCCCCCACAGTCGCCGCACGCCCTGCACATCGAGGAACGCCTCATCCACCGACAGCGGCTCGACCAGCGGCGTGATCGATTCGAAGACCGCCATCACCTGACGTGAGATCGCCTGATAGCGGTCGAAATGCGGCATGACGATCTTTGCACTCGGGCACAGGCGTATCGCCTGACTGACCGGCATCGCCGCACGTATGCCGTACTGGCGTGCCTCGTAGGATGCGCTGGACACGACGGAACGCCCGTCCGGTGCACCGATGATCAGCGGGAGTCCGCGGAGCGACGGATCATCAAGCACCTCGACGGCCGCGTAGAACGCATCCATATCGACGTGCAGGATGCGCGTGCCAGTGTCGTCTGCTCCGTCGGGAGAGACGAGCCTGCCCCGTCCGTCACCACGCCCCATGATTCCATTCTTGCCGAGGGTACTGACATTCGCTCGCCCGGCCCCGGCATCCGGTCTTCCATTCGGGAGAAGAACGCACGATCGGGAGGAGCAGATCCCAAGATCCGATCCTCCCGAACGGGTGAATTCCTCCGCTACGGATGCCGCGGCACTACCTGCGGGGCTACTGCGCTGCGCGCTCCAAGACGAGTTCGCGCACGCGGGCGGCGTCTGCCTGACCCTTCATCGCCTTCATGACCGCACCGATGACGGCGCCAGCGGCCTGGACCTTGCCGTCCTTGATCTTGGCGAGCACGTCTGGCTGCGAGGCCAGTGCCTCGTCGATCGCAGCGATCAACGCCCCGTCATCCGAGACGACAGCGAGGCCACGAGTGTCGACGACCTGCTGCGGCGTGCCTTCGCCGGCGATGACGCCCTCAAGCACCTGCCGGGCCAACTTGTCGGTGAGGATTCCCTCGTCGATGAGTTTCTGCAGGGCAGCGACGTTCTCCGGCGTGATGAGGCCAGCGGCATCCTTGTCCTGGGTGTTCGCGAGACGAGAGATCTCGCCCGTCCACCACTTTCGTGCGGCGGCCGGCGTCGCACCTGCGGCGATAGTCGCCTCGACCTCGTCGATCAAGGCGCCGTTGCGGACGTCCTGGAACTCTAGGTCTGTGAAGTTCCACTCCGCCTTCAAGCGGCGACGACGTGCGACAGGCTGCTCAGGAAGCGTTGCGCGCAGTTCTTCGATCAGCTCGGCCGCAGGCTGCACCGGCAGCAGGTCGGGCTCGGGGAAGTACCGGTAGTCGTCTGCATCTGACTTCGGACGACCGGGCGAGGTGGTGCTGGTGTCCTCGTGCCAGTGGCGCGTCTCCTGAGTGATCGTGCCACCGTCGGCGAGAATCTGCGCCTGGCGCTGAATCTCGTGACGGACGGCGCGCTCAACCGAGCGCATGGAGTTCACGTTCTTCGTCTCGGTACGGGTACCCAGCGGTGCCGGTTCCTCGCCCTCTGCGACGCGCGGACGCAGCGAGACGTTCGCGTCGCAGCGCAGGTTGCCTCGTTCCAGGCGCGCCTCCGAGATTCCGAGGCTGCGCACGATGTCACGGATCGTGGAGACGTATGCCTTCGCGACCTCGGGTGCGCGGTGTTCCGTGCCGTAGATGATGTTCGTGACGATCTCGACCAGCGGGACACCGGCACGGTTGTAGTCGACGAGCGAATACTCAGCACCCTGGATGCGTCCGGTAGCGCCGCCCATGTGGGTGAGCTTTCCGGCATCCTCTTCCATGTGCGCGCGCTCGATCGGAATCGTGACGAGCGTGCCGTCCTCGAGCTCGACCACAACGGATCCCTCGTACGCGATCGGTTCGTCGTACTGCGAGATCTGGTAGTTCTTGCCGAGGTCGGGGTAGAAGTAATTCTTTCGCGCGAACCGGCTGGACTCTGCGATCGAGCAACCGAGCGCGAGGCCAAGGCTGATCGACGAGCGGATCGCCGTCGCGTTGACCACCGGCAGCGAACCAGGCAGCCCCAGGTCGACCGGTGCGATGAGCGTGTTCGGCTCTGCGGCGTGATACTTCTCGTTCGCCGGGTTCGGCGCATCCGAGAACATCTTGGTGTTGGTGTTGAGTTCGACGTGCACTTCGAACCCGAGCACGGGCTCGAACAGTTCCAACGCTTTGTCGAAGTCCATCAGCTTTGCCGCAGCCATCAGCGGTTCCCTCCTGCGAGCTGGGGAGCTCGGGTCAGCAGCGGTGCGCCCCACGAATCGACGAGCGCGGTTTCGAGCGCGGCGCCCACACGATACAGACGCGCATCTTCGTGCGCGGGTGCGAGGAACTGGATGCCGACGGGCAGACCGTCGTCATGCGCAAGGCCCGAAGGGATCGAGATGCCCGGAACGCCCGCAAGGTTCGCCGGAATCGTGGTGACGTCGTTCAAGTACATCTGCAGCGGGTCATCGATCCGCTCGCCGATCTTGAACGCCGTGGTCGGCGCCGACGGAGTGGCGATCACGTCGACCTGAGTGAAGGCGTTGTCGAAGTCCTGCTGAATGAGCGTGCGAACCTTCTGCGCGCTGCCGTAGTAGGCGTCGTAATACCCAGCCGACAGTGCATACGTGCCGAGAATGATCCGGCGCTTGACCTCGTCGCCGAAACCGGCTTCACGCGTCGCAGACATCACGTCTTCAACGGTGGCGGCGCCTTCGGGCGTAACGCGCATACCGAACCGTACGGAGTCGAACTTCGCCAGGTTGCTGGATGCCTCGGCCGGCAGAATCAGGTAGTACGCAGCGACGCCGTACTCGAAGTGCGGCGTCGAGATCTCGACGATCTCCGCGCCGTTCGCCTCGAGGAGGTCAAGAGAGGCGCGGAAGGATGCCGCAACACCGGGCTGGAAGCCTGAGTCCGGAAGTTCCTTGATGACGCCGACCTTCAGGCCCTTCAGCACGTCTCCGCGGGCGCCTTCACGTGCAGCATCCGCGAACGACGGCCATGCGTCGGTCAGCGAGGTGGAATCCTTGGGGTCGTGCCCGCCGATAATGTCGTGCAGGAGCCCGGAGTCGAGAACCGTCCGCGTGACAGGACCCACCTGGTCAAGGCTCGATGCCAGCGCGATCGCACCATAGCGACTGACACCGCCGTAGGTCGGCTTCAGTCCGACCGTGCCGGTCACGTGCGCGGGCTGACGAATCGAGCCACCAGTGTCTGAGCCGAGCGCGAGCGGCGCTTCGAATGCCGCGACAGCAGCAGCCGAACCACCGCCGGAGCCGCCGGGAATCCGATCCAGATCCCACGGGTTGCGCGTCGGGCCGTACGCGGAGTGCTCGGTAGAGGAGCCCATCGCGAACTCGTCCATGTTGGTCTTGCCCAACGGAACGAGGCCAGCAGCGCGCGAACGGGCGACCACAGTCGCGTCGTAGGGCGACATGTAGCCCTCGAGAATCTTCGAACCGCTCGTGGTGGGCTGGTCGGTGGTGACCAGGACGTCCTTGATCGCGAGCGGAACACCGGCGAGCGGGCCGAGCTTCTCGCCTGCGGCACGCCGTGCATCAACGGCGTCAGCTGCAGCCAGCGCACCCTCGTTCACGTGCAGGAACGCGTGGACGTCGCCGTCAACAGCGGCGATCCGGTCGAGGTGTGCCTGAGTGGCCTCGCGGCTGGAGACCTCGCCGGCGGCGAGCTTGTCTCCTAGTTCAGCGGCGGTCCAGCGGATGATGTCGCTCACTGCTCTTCTCCCAGGATCGCGCTCACGCGGAAACGGCCGTCCGCGGCATCCGGTGCATTCTGCAGCACCTGCTCATGCGTGAGCGTCTCGCCGACCACGTCGGGTCGGAAGACGTTCGCAAGCGGGATCGGGTGGCTTGTGGCCGCCACGTCGGGGGTCGCAACCTCCGACACCTTCGCGATGTTGTCGACGATGGCGTCGAGCTGGCCCGTGAGCCGCGTCACCTCGTCGTCGTTCAGCTGGATACGCGCGAGCACGCCGAGATGGCGCACGAGCTCAGGGGTGATTTCAGACACCACGCCAGTCTAGTTCGCCGCGTCGGATCCGCCGCGCGGCACGTGCCAGCCCAATATGCTGTTCGGCATGACCACGTTCGATCCCCCTCGCCCCTGGGTCGCCAGCTACGCCGAGGGAGTTCCGGAAGACCTCGGTCCCGTTGATGGCTCACTCATCGATATCGTCGCGGCGTCCGCGCGCGATTATCCGGACGCTGCCGCACTGCAGTTCTTCGGCCAGGAGACGACGTACGCGCGGATGCAGGAAGCCATCGACCGCGCGGCGACGGGCCTGCGGGATCTTGGCATCCGGGCCGGCGATCCGGTCGCGATCGTGCTGCCGAACTGCCCGCAGCACATCATCGCCTTCTACGCAGTACTGCGCCTGGGCGCCGTCGTCGTCGAGCACAACCCGCTCTACACTCCCCGCGAATTGCGCAAACAGTTTGAAGACCACGGTGCGAAGCACGCCATCGTGTGGAGCAAGGTCGTGAAGACCGTGCAGGAATTCCCTGCTGACCTCGCGATGACGAACCTGATCACCGTCGACATCACCAAGGCGATGCCATTCTTCACGCGCGTCGCGCTGAAGCTGCCGATCGCGAAGGCCCGCGAGTCTCGCGCGGCTCTCACCGAGAAGGTGCGCGGCGCGATCGAGTGGGAGCAACTCGTCGGTTCTGCGCCGCTGCCCGCCTCGCATCCGAAGCCCGCCACCGACGATCTCGCGATCATCCAGTACACCTCTGGCACGACAGGAAACCCCAAGGGCGCATCTCTCACCCACCGCAATCTGCTCTCGAACGCCGCGCAGGCCCAGGCTTGGGTTCCGTCGATACAGCGCGGGCGCGGCTGCGTCGTCTATGCGGTGCTCCCCATGTTCCACGCCTACGGCCTCACTCTCTGCCTGACATTCGCGATGTCGATGGGTGCGCGTCTGGTGTTGTTCCCGAAGTTCGATCCAGACATGGTGCTCGACGTCGTAAAGAAGCATCCAGCGACCTTCCTGCCGTTGGTTCCCCCGATCGCCGAACGTCTGCTGGCCGCCGCCGAGGCGAAGGGCGTCTCACTTCAGGGCATCGACGTCGCGATCTCCGGCGCGATGGCTCTCCCTCACGAGCTCGTTGTGCCCTTCGAATCGGCCTCCGGAGGTTTCCTCGTCGAGGGGTACGGACTCAGCGAGTGCTCCCCCGTGCTGACGGCGAACCCCGTCGCTGACAACCGCGTTCCGGGAACAATCGGCTTGCCGCTGCCCGGCACCGAGTGCCGTGTTGTCGATCCAGACGACCCCACTCAGGATGTCGAGCCCGGATCTCCCGGTGAGCTCGTTGTTCGTGGCCCGCAGGTGTTCTCCGGCTACTACGGCAAACCGGAAGCGACAGAGGAAGCGTTCGTCGACGGCTGGTACCGCACCGGCGACATCGTGGCGATCGATGAGGCCGGTTTCATCCGGATCGTCGATCGCATCAAGGAACTCATCATCACGGGTGGCTTCAACGTCGCACCCACCGAAGTCGAGAATGCGCTACGCCAGCATCCGTCGGTCGCGGATGCCGCTGTGGTCGGATTGCACAGTGATCACTCCGGTGAAGAAGTCGTCGCCGCGATCGTCCTCGACGCGGGCGCACAGCTCGATGAGGAGTCGATCAGAGCGTTTGCGCGGAGCATCCTGACCCCCTACAAGGTGCCGCGTCGGATCTTCGTCGTCGACGAATTGCCCAAGTCGATCATCGGGAAAGTGCTGCGTCGACAGGTGAAGGAAAAGCTCGTCTCGCTCACAACCAGCGCCTGAGAGCGCGTCTTCACAGACAAGCGGCATCTCGGGGCGCTACCTTTAGGAAGTGACCCCTGAAGATGCAGCGCTGAGCGAGCCCACCGACGAATCCCCCACGACCCCCGGATTCGAGGAACTAGGCATCACCGGCCCCGTCCTCGCGGCTATCCGCGGCCTTGGCTATGAGACCCCTTCGCCCATCCAGGCGGCGACAATCCCGACCCTCCTTGGCGGACGCGATGTCGTCGGCATGGCGCAGACCGGAACCGGCAAGACTGCGGCTTTCGCACTTCCTGTGCTGGAGCGTCTCGACGTGTCGCAGAAGATCCCCCAGGCTCTCGTCCTGGCCCCGACCCGTGAGCTCGCGCTCCAGGTCTGTGAGGCCTTCGAGTCCTACGCGTCCAAGATGAAGGGCGTGCACGTGCTGCCCGTTTACGGCGGACAGGGCTACGGCGTGCAGCTGTCGGCGCTGCGCCGCGGCGTGCACGTGATCGTCGGTACTCCCGGCCGCATCATGGATCACCTCGCCAAGGGCACCCTTGACCTCTCTGAGCTGAAGTACCTCGTTCTCGACGAGGCCGACGAGATGCTGAAGATGGGCTTCGCCGAGGACGTCGAGCAGATCCTTGCTCAGACGCCTGCCGAGAAGCAGGTTGCACTGTTCTCTGCGACCATGCCGCCGCAGATCCGCCGCCTCGCTCAGAAGTATCTGCAGGATGCTGAAGAGATCACGATCAAGTCGAAGACCGCGTCGAGCACGAATATCACACAGCGGTACCTCGTCGTCTCGTACCAGCAGAAGGTCGATGCGCTCACGCGCATCCTCGAGGTCGAGAACTTCGATGGAATGATCGTCTTCGTCCGCACGAAGAACGAGACCGAGACGCTTGCTGAGAAATTGCGTGCTCGCGGATACTCCGCCGCCGCTATCAACGGTGACGTGGCACAGGTGCAGCGCGAGCGCAGCATCAACCAACTCAAGGATGGCAAGCTCGACATCCTCGTTGCGACCGATGTCGCCGCGCGTGGTCTCGACGTCGAGCGCATCAGCCACGTCGTGAACTACGACATCCCCACCGACACCGAGTCTTATGTGCACCGCATCGGTCGTACGGGCCGCGCAGGTCGCACCGGCGATGCGATCAGCTTCATCACACCGCGCGAGCGTTACCTGCTCAAGAGCATCGAGAAGGCGACCCGTCAGGCCCCGGTGCAGATGACGCTGCCGAGCACGGAAGACGTCAACACCACTCGTCTCGCGCGCTTCGACGATGGCATCACCGCTGCGCTCGCGGAGACCGCCCGTATTGAGGCGTTCCGCGACATCGTCGCGCACTACGTGCGCAATCACGATGTGCCCGAGGGCGACGTCGCCGCAGCCCTCGCGGTCGTCGCTCAGGGCAAGACCCCGCTGCTGCTGGATCCTGCGAACGACCCACTGACCGCTGCCGTCGAGCGCGACAACCGCCCGCGTCGGGACTCGGATCGTTCTGACCGTCCTGCTCGCGAGCCGCGCGAGCGCCGTGGGCGCGGTGACTACGCGGCCTACCGCATCGAGGTCGGGCGCCGTCACAAGGTGGAACCGCGCCAGATCGTCGGCGCGCTGGCGAACGAAGGCGGGCTGGGTCGCGACGACTTCGGCGCAATCAACATCAAGCCTGACTTCACCATCGTCGAGTTGCCGTCGAACCTCGACCCGTCGGTGCTCAACAAGCTCAAGGACACCCGGATCTCGGGTCGCCTGATCGAGATCAAGGCTGACCGTGGGGTTCCCAGCCGTCGCGACACCGGTGGCGGCTACGAGCGCCGGGATCGTCCGTCCTACGATGCGCGCAAGCCGCGCCACAAGGACTGATCACACCAACTACGCAAAACCGCGGCGTGCACGACTTCGAATCTCCGAGGTCGTGCACGCCGCGGTTTGTCATTGCGGCACCATGTGCCGACGGTGGCGCGCGCCTCAGATGTTGCTGCGCGCGAGCTTCGCCGCAACATCGACGAGCGATTGCGGACGCGTGAGAAGCGCACGCTGCGCCGGGTGCGCGATGAGATGGTCGAGCAGTCGGTGCGTGCCGACGATTGTGCGCTCCCAGTAGCCGCCGACGTGATGCCTGCTCAGCGGGAGGCTCATCACCTCCCCCTCCACAGTGATCTCGACCGAGCCGTCGTCCGGATCGACCCCGAGGTCAGACACGGAGATCAGCGTCAAAATCCCGAGTCCGAGCGTGGTCATAAGTCCCGGGAGGCGGAAGCGGGTTGTGGGCACGTCCAGACGAAAGCCGGACACCTTGTCCCAGAGCAGGATGCGGCGGTACTCAGCACCCTCGCGGACGATGATTCCGTCCGGCGTCAGGCGCAGATGATGCCTGCCAGGGTCGCCGAGGGCCAGGGCATCCGACACCGCGAGCAGCGGTCCGTAGCGCTTCATGCCAACTCCCCGCGAACCCGTACTGCCAGACTGGCGACGTCGACGGCCGCGGACGTGTCGACTCGGATGACGGGAAACCCACTGATGGGCTGGGCCAGCCCGACGGCAGCATCCCACTCGGCGATGCGTTCCTGATCGTCGTGCACCGTGTGGCGCGGCCTGTTCAGGTACCGGTCGCGCATGTCTGCCTGCGGCGCCTCGCACCACAACTCAATCCCGATGGGCGATCCGACGGACTCCCAGCCCCGCCGGAACCACTCCTCGTCTCGTCCGGTGAGCCACACCGACTCGATCATCACCGTGCCCTCCAGCATCCCGACGATCCGCCAGAGCGCATCCGCAGCCAGCGCGCCGACCGCCCGGGTGGGAAGCGGCGCGTCCACCGCGTCGCCGAGCGCCTCTTTGATGGCATCCTTCGACACCAGCGGTATGCCGAGAGCCGCAGCCAATGGCCGCGCCAACGTCGTCTTGCCCGCCGCGGCCATGCCGTTCAGGACGATGAGATGTTCAGGCATCCAGCGCGGCCGGTCCTTCGGTCACCAGAATGTGGAATTGGGCGGCGTCGAGGATGCGGAGACCGAGCTCTTCAGCCTTCGCAAGTTTCGAACCGGCGCCGGGGCCAGCCGCGACGAAGTCTGTCTTCTTCGAGACGCTGGATGCCGCCTTGCCACCTGCTTTGATTATCGCTTCTTGCGCGCCGTCGCGGGTGTATCCGTCGAGTGAGCCGGTGGCGACCACGGTGAGCCCGTCAAGCACGCCACCTTCAACAACCGCCGCACCAGGGCCCGGGTGACCGGGGGTTGTCCATTGCACGCCAGCGGTCGCCCATTGCTCGACGATCTCGACATGCCAGTCGATCGTGAACCAGTCCAGCAGCGAGTCGGCGATGATCCCGCCGACGCCTTCGACGGCGGCCAATTCTTCACGGGATGCCGCGCGAATTGCGTCGAGCGATCCGAACCACTGCGCCAGCGCACGCGCGGCAACGGGCCCGACGTGACGGATGTTCAGCGAGACCAGCAAGCGCCAGAGTTCTTTGGTCTTCGCCTTCTCCAACTCGGCGAGCAACGTGTGAGCCTGCGCCGACGGCTGCGTCGAATTGATGCCGTTCTTCTTCTCTGCAGGGGTGGGGTTGCGTCGGAATGGCGAGCGGGTCTTCACCAGTCCGTCTTCGTCTTCCTTCGGCAGGCCGGTCTCGGCATCCCTGACGACGAGTTCGATCGGGACCAACTCGTCCAACGTCAACGCGAACAGCCCCGCTTCCGTGACGAGCGGCGGGACGGCGGGGAAGGTCGGCTGCGTCAATGCCGCTGCCGTCACCTCACCCAGCGCCTCGATATCGAGTGCCCCGCGCGAGCCGATGTGTTCGACCCGCCCTCGCACCTGTGCCGGACACGAGCGTGCGTTAGGGCAACGGAGATCGATGTCGCCCTCCTTCATCGCGCGCAGCGGCGTGCCGCACTCTGGGCATCCGACTGGCATCACGAACTCGCGTTCGGTGCCGTCGCGCTTCTCGACCACCGGACCCAATACCTCGGGAATTACGTCTCCGGCCTTGCGCAGCACGACGGTGTCTCCGATGAGTACGCCCTTGGCCTTGACGACATCCTTGTTGTGCAGCGTCGCCTGCCGAACGACGGAGCCGGCGACATGAGCGGGAGCCATCACAGCGAACGGCGTTGCACGGCCGGTGCGACCGACCGAGACGACGATGTCGAGGAGCTTCGTCTGCACCTCCTCGGGCGGGTACTTGTAGGCGATCGCCCAGCGTGGGGCGCGGCTCGTCGTGCCCAGTTCGTCATGCAGCGCCAGCTCGTCAACCTTGACGACGATGCCGTCGAGCTCGTGCTCGATGTCGTGCCGGTGCTCGCCGAAGTACTCGACGAAGGCTGAGACCTCATCGATGCCGCGGCACACCTTCGAATGCGGGCTGGTGGGCAGCCCCCACGATGCGAGCAGCTCGTAGACCTCGCTCTGTGCCGCCACCGGCGGGTTCTCCCACGCGCCGATGCCGTGGACATACAACGACAGCGAGTTCACCCGCAGGAGTCCCGCTTCGAGCTCCAGGCCGTCCTTCTTGTCAATCTGCTGGCGGAGCCCGCCGCTGGCAGCATTGCGCGGGTTCGCGAACGAGGGGAAGCGCCGTGCGGCGGCCGCCCGCGCCTTCTCTTCCTCAAACGGCTTCTTGGCGCCGCCGCGTGCTTCCCAGCGCGCCAAAGTGTCGGCGTACGCACGCTCGCGGAACGACGCTTGCGCGGCGTTCAGCCGTTCAAAGGCCGCAACCGGGATGAATACCTCACCACGCACCTCGACGATCGACGGATGCCCTTCACCACTCAGCCGTTCGGGGATGTCTGCCAGTCGCAGTGCGTTCTCCGTCACGATCTCACCGACGCGACCGTCACCCCGCGTCGCCGCCGAAGTCAGCACACCGTTCTCGTAGCGCAGGTTGATCGCGAGACCGTCAATCTTCAGCTCGGTCAGCCAGGCAACTTCGCGCCCAGAGGCCGCCGTGGTCTTCGCCGCCCATTCACGCAGCTCCTCGATGGAGAAGACGTTGTCGAGGCTCAGCATCCGTTCGGCGTGCTCGATCGTCGCAAGACCCGTGGATTCAGCCGCCCCTACCATCTGCGTCGGCGAGTCTTGACCCTGCAGTTCTGGATGCAGTCGCTCAAGTTCTTCGAGCCGCTGCATCCAGCCGTCGTAGGTCGCGTCATCCACGACCGAGGTATCGCGCCCGTAGTACGCGTCTTTCGCATCGAGAATGCGCGTCGTCAGCTCTTCGGCTTCAACGCGGGCGTCTTCCAGCGAGATGTTGTCCGGCACCTTCTCAGTCTACGAGCGGGTGCCGACATCCGATGTGAGGATGCGCGTCGCGTCCACCGTCCGTACGCCTCGCTCGGAGATGTGCGGTGCGCTCGGAGCAATTCGTCGAAAAGGTCCGAGGAACCGGTACAACTCCGAAGGAGCGGTACGCGCAGAAGCTCTCGCGCGTACACACGAAGCCGCGCCGCCGCAACGCCCGCGGGCTTACGCCCCGACCGGCACCGCCGACACAGTCCGATCGATCGTGAACTGCCCGAGCACGCGGGTGCCGACGTACAGCACGGCCGTCTGCCCCGGTGCAACACCGTCCAGCGGTACCTCCGGCACAACAGTGACGCCAGCATCCGAGACGGTGGCACGCGCGGGAACGGGCTCGGAGTGAGCGCGAATCTGCACGTGACACTCGAACTCGGCCGTGGCTGGAGCAGCGCCGGCCCAGCTGTACCGGTCACCGGAGATCTCGCTGATAGCGAGCGCTTCCTTCGGCCCGACCACAACAGTGTTCGACACCGGCCGCACCTCAAGTACGAACCGGGGCTTGCCGTCATCCGCCGGGATACCGATCTTCAGGCCACGACGCTGTCCGACGGTGAACGCGTGCGCACCGTCGTGTGAGCCGATCACGGCACCAGAGCGGTCCAGAATCTCACCCTGCTCGGCGCCGACCTTCTCTGCCAGCCAGCCGCGCGTGTCGCCGTCGGGTATGAAGCAGATGTCATGGCTATCCGGCTTCTGCGCAACGGTGAGGCCACGCTCGGCAGCCTCCGCCCGCACAATCGCCTTCGACGGCGTCGTGCCCAGCGGGAAGTAGGTGTGCGCCAGCTGCTCGGTGGTGAGCACGCCCAGCACATACGACTGGTCCTTCGCGTTATCCGAGGCGCGGTGCAGTTCCAGACCGCCTTCGCCATCGATCAGCGTCGCGTAATGGCCAGTGCAAACTGCGTCGAAACCGAGTTCGATCGCTCGCTCTAGCAGGGCTGCGAACTTGATCTTCTCGTTGCAGCGCATGCACGGATTCGGTGTGCGCCCTGCCTGATACTCGCTGATGAAGTCGTCAATGACATCGTCACGGAAGCGTTCGGAGAAGTCCCACACATAGAACGGGATGCCGAGCATGTCGGACGCACGTCGCGCATCCATGGCGTCTTCGATCGTGCAGCAGCCGCGGCTGCCGGTGCGCAGCGTCCCACCTGCGCGCGAGAGCGCCAGATGCACTCCTGTGACGTCGTGTCCTGCATCCACAGCGCGCGCCGCCGCAACGGCAGAATCCACTCCACCACTCATCGCCGCAAGAATCCGCATGACTCCAGTTTACGAGCGTGTTCCTGTACTGGCACCGGATGCCCGCAGAAAGGCATCATTGATCGCTGCAAGTACCGCGTCGACGTCGGCGTCGCTCGATGTGCGTCCGAGCGTGAACCGCAGCACGCTGCGAGCATCCTTCTCGCTTCGCCCCATCGCCATTACGACGTGCGAGGGCTCCGCGACGCCAGCCTGGCACGCTGAACCCGTGGATGCCGCGACCCCTGCGACGTCCAGCAGAAAGAGCAGACTCTCCCCCACCGCACCGGGAAACAGCACATGCGCGTTGTTCGGCAGCCGGTCGACCGGATCTCCCAGCAGTTCCGCTGAGGGCACAGCCGAGCGGATGCCTTCTACCAGGCGGTCGCGCATCACACTCAGCCGCATGCCCTCCGCCTCCCGTTCTGCCTCGCCGCTCTCCAGCGCGACGGCGAAGGCTGCGGCCCCAGCGACATCCTGAGTACCGGCGCGCAGTCCACGCTGCTGCGCGCCGCCATATAGAAGCGGCGTCATCCCTGCCGTGCGCGCCACAACCAACGCACCGACTCCGACGGGCGCCCCGACCTTGTGACCGGCGACGCTCATCGCAACCAGGCCCGCACCCGCCACAGCATCCGCACGCAGTTCACGAAACGACAGTCGCATGTGACCGATCGCGGCCACAGCATCCAGATGCAGCGGCACATCTGCAGAGGCGGCCGCAGCCGCCAGCATCGCTGCGTCGTTCACCGTGCCGACTTCGTTGTTGGCGATGAGCGCAGTAGCCAGCGCCGCGCCGGGCAGCGCCTCGGCGAACGCCGCCGCCGAGATACGGCCGACAGTCGAAATGGGCACTGCACGCACTGCTGCGCCCTCACGCGCAAGCGCCGCGACTGTGTCCATCGTCGCGTGATGCTCACCGTCCGGAAGAACAATCGTGTCGGCATCCGCGCGACGCGACGCCCACATCCCATGCAAGGCGGTGTTGATCGACTCCGTCCCGCCCGAGGTCAGTACGACTTCGATCGGGTCGCAGCCCAGCACCGCGGCGATCCGCTCACGTGATTCCTCGAGCAGCCGTCGCGCGTCTTGCCCTGCGCCGTGCGTCGATGAGGCGTTGCCGACGACATCGGTCGCCGCCAGCCACGCCTGACGTGCCTCAGGGCGAAGCGGCGTGGTGGCCGCATGGTCGAGATAGAACCGCATTCCTTAACTCTCCCCCATTTTTCACCCATTGGCATATGGAACTGAGTGTGGCCTGACGTGAGACTGCGACACATCCCGCCTAATGTGTACTCATGCCTGCGTCCCGTCAGCTCGCCGTTCCCGGCGGCACCACCCTCGACAACCTCGGCGTGCGTCTGCACGACGGCACCGCGACTTTGCGTGTCTGGTCACAGAACGCCTCGTCGATTGAGCTCGTCACTTTTGACGAAACCGACCTCGATTGGGTGACGGATCAGGTCGCGCTGGAGCGCCAACCAGGCGGTGTCTGGGAAGTGACTACGGAACTGCTGCAACCCGGAACGCGATACGCCCTGCGCGTGGGCGGCCCCCATGGCCCCGGCAACACCTTCAACCCAGAGACTCTGCTGCTCGACCCCTACGCGCGCGGTCTCGCGCAAGGTGACGGCTACGAAGAGTGGCGCTCGGTCGTCATCGTCGACGGGTTCGACTGGGGCGATTCGAAGAAGCCAGAGATTCCCCTCGATCAAACCGTGATCTACGAGGCTCATCTGAAGGGCGTGACCAAGCGGCATCCGGATGTCCCTCCCGCCCTGCACGGAACCTACGCCGGCCTCGCCCACCCGGCGATGATCGAGTACTTCCACTCGCTCGGCATCACGTCGATCGAGCTGCTCCCTGTGCATGCTTTTGTGCCGGAGCCACGACTTCTCGAGCGTGGACTCACCAACTACTGGGGATACAACACCCTCAATTTCTTCACTCCGCATGCCGCCTATGCCACCGACGAAGCGCGCAAGGAAGGCCCGGAGGCGATCCTCACCGAGTTCAAAGGCATGGTCCGGCTGCTGCACGAGGCCGGTCTCGAAGTCATCCTTGACGTCGTCTACAACCACACCTCCGAAGAGGGCATCGGCGGGCCCAGGTCGAGCTTCCGCGGAATCGACAATGCTAACTACTACCGGCAGGGACCAGACGGCGTCTACATCGATACCACCGGGGTCGGAAACACTCTGAACACCGCGGTGGATGCCGGAGCCAGGCTCGTTCTCGACTCACTCCGTTATTGGGCCGAGGAGATGCAAATCGACGGTTTCCGGTTCGATCTGGCTGCCGCGCTGGGCCGTGACGCGGCGCACGAGTACACGCCGGAGCATCCGCTTCTCGTTGCCATCCGCGACGACCCCGAACTACAGAACGTCAAACTCATCGCCGAGCCATGGGATGTCGGTCTCGGCGGATGGCAGACCGGCAACTTCACCGCCGGCTGGCACGAGTGGAACGACCGCTACCGCGACCGCGTGCGCAACTTCTGGTTGAGCGACATCGACTACGCGCGTCGCGCGTCGGCGCCGGTCGGCATCGGCGGTTTTGCCACGCGCCTCGCCGGATCCTCGAACACCTTCAGCGAAGATCGCGGCCCCCTCGCCAGTGTGAACTTCATCACCGCGCACGATGGCTTCACGCTGCGCGACCTTGTCTCCTACGACGTCAAGCACAACGAAGCCAACGGCGAAGACAACCGTGACGGCGCCGATATGAACCGTGCTTTCAACCACGGCATAGAGGGCCCGACCAACGATCCTGTGATCAGGGCCACTCGACGCAAGGCGATGCGCAATCTGCTGGGCACCCTGCTGCTGTCCGCTGGCATTCCCATGCTCACCGCCGGGGATGAAACGGGCCGCACGCAGCGCGGCAACAACAACGCCTATGCTCACGATTCCGCCCTCACCTGGCTCAGCTGGGAGCACGAGGACTGGCAAGAAGATCTCCGCGCCCACGTCCAGACGCTGACCAGGCTGCGTCGGGAGAACCCCGCACTGCGCCCGAGCCGCTATGCCCGCGCCGGCGAGCACACGCCAAATGCGTCTGTCATGGACTGGTACAACCAGGATGGCGAGACGATGGAGCAGTCGCAGTGGACCGACCCCGGCAACCGCACGCTGCAGTATGTCGCCGCATCCACGCCTGTCGATGAGCAGTTCAACCGCATCCTGCTCATCGTGCACGGCATCGAGGCACCGATCGACGTGACCCTGCCCGACAGGGTCGAAGGTGCCACGAGATTCGTGTCGCTGTGGTCGAGTGCAGACGAGCGTCCGAACAGCACGGCGGAGACTTTCGCACCCGGTGACGTGCTTCCGACGCCCGGCACATCCATGCGCCTTTTCCGCGTCGAGTGACGTTCAGGGAAATTGCTTTACCGGACGGGTGTCCAGGACATGCCAGGCGCGGTACATTCAGGGTGTGGCTGCACGTTCTGGCAATCGTCCCGCGGGGCTTCGAAGCCCCGCACAGATCCCCCTGCGGCCCCGTGCCGTCGATGAGCACGAAGGGACGCTGACCGGGCGCGTTCCGCTGGCAGATCCCCGGCCGACGGTTCCTGGTGGGTTCGCGGCGAAGGCCTTCTCCGGCGAGGTGGTCCCGTTCAACGTCATCGCCTTCCGCGAGGGCCATGATCTGATCGGCGTACACGCTCGGCTCGTCTCTCCCGACGGCGAGGAGAGTCTGCATCGCCTGAGCAGCGTCGACGACGGATCCGACCGTTGGCAGGCGGAGATCGCGTTGGATGCGCAAGGCGTTTGGCACTATCGCTTCGAAGCTTTCGCCGATGACCACGCCACCTGGGCGCACGCTGCGGCTGTCAAGATCGCCGCAGATGTCGACGTCGAGGTGATGGCGGCCCTCGGCCGCGACCTGTTCGCACGTGCCGCTGTCGAGAAGACGCGCACGCCGGCAGAGCGAAAGCGCCTCTCGTCGATCTCGTCGACACTCAAAACAGCGGATGCCGAAACCGCACTCGAGGTGGCTACCGATCCCGACCTCGCCGAACTCTTCGCAGCCCGCCCGCTCTTCTCGATGTCCTCGGCGACTGCTGATCAGAGCATCGTGGTCGAACGCACGCGCGCTGGGGTCGGCGGCTGGTACGAGTTCTTCCCCCGATCCGAGGGGGCGAAGCGGCAGAAGGATGGCACGATCAAGAGCGGCACATTCCGCACCGCCACGAAGCGGCTTCCCGCCGTCGCAGACATGGGCTTTCAGGTGCTCTATCTGCCACCGATCCACCCAATCGGACGCACCCACCGCAAGGGACCGAACAACACTCTGAATGCCGGACCCGCCGACCCAGGATCACCCTGGGCGATCGGAGCGGCTGAGGGCGGTCATGATGCTGTGCATCCCGACCTCGGAACACTCGCCGATTTCCGCTACTTCGTGCGGGAAGCGCGAAAGGTCGGTGTCGAGGTGGCCCTTGACCTGGCTCTGCAGGCCTCCCCCGATCACCCGTGGGTGCGCTCGCACCCTGAGTGGTTCACGACTCTCCCCGATGGCACGATCGCCTACGCAGAGAACCCGCCGAAGAAGTACCAGGACATCTATCCGCTGAACTTCGACGGTGACCCAGTGGGCTTGCGCGACGAGGTCCTGCGGATCGTGAAGCACTGGATCGCTCAGGGCGTGGAGATCTTCCGGGTCGACAATCCCCACACCAAACCCCTGTGGTTCTGGGAATGGCTGATCCTGCGCGTGACGACGGATCATCCGGACGTGGTCTTCCTCGCGGAGGCATTCACGCGTCCTGCACCCCTGCGCGGCCTCGCCGCTGTCGGGTTCCAGCAGAGCTACACCTACTTCACCTGGCGCAACACGAAGCGCGAGCTCGAGCAGTTCCTCACCGGACTCGCCGAGGAGACCGCCGACTATCTGCGCCCCAATCTGTTCGTGAACACGCCAGATATCCTCACCGAGTACCTGCAGTTCGGTGGCCGGGCCGCGTACCGGATCCGGGCTGCCATCGCCGCGACAGCAGCTCCGACCTACGGCGTGTATGCCGGGTACGAGCTGTATGAGAACGTGGCGCGCCCCGGGTCCGAGGAGAACATCGACAACGAGAAGTACGAGTACAAGCTGCGCGACTTCGCCGCCGCCGAGGTCGCCGGCGACTCGCTCGCCCCGTACCTGCGCCGTCTGAACGAGATTCGCCGTCTGCACCCTGCGCTTGGCCAGCTGCGCAACCTGGCGGTGCACTGGAGCGACGACGACGGCATCCTGGTCTATTCGAAACACCTCGACGGAGCGTTCACCGAGGACGGTACGCCAGACACCATCATCGTGGTGGCCAACGTCGACCCGCACTCCGTTCGAGAGACCACTGTGCATCTCGATACTCGTATCTGGGGTGTTGAGCCCGGCGCACACTATGACGTTGAGGATCTCATCACCGGTGCCCGATGGACCTGGGCAGATCACAATTTCGTGCGCCTCGACGCATTCGCCGAGCCGGTGCACATCCTCAGGGTGAAGGAGCGATCATGAGCGACACCTCCGATACCGTCACCGCCGAATGGGAGGCGATATCCACGGGCTCTCACCATGCTCCGCATGACCTGCTCGGCGCTCATCCGACCATGGATGCCGCTGGCGCCACCCGCACGACGATCAGGGTGCGGCGGCCGTTGGCGGACGAAGTGACCGCCGTGTTCAGCGACGGCACTCGACTCGTGCTGAAACATACCGCTCACGGCATATGGGAGGGTCAGCACAGGGGGAACCCGCGCTCGTACCGGGTCGCCACGGTGTACGACGGGACGGAGACCCTCGCAGGCGACCCGTACCGCCACCGCCCCACCATCGGAGAGCTCGACCTGCATCTGATCGCTGAAGGGCGGCACGAGCGGCTCTGGGAGACTTTGGGCGCCAACTCCCACCCGATTGACGGCGAGATCGGCGTTTCCTTCGCCGTCTGGGCACCGAATGCCCAGGCCGTGCGAGTAGTCGGCAATTTCAACGACTGGAATGGCGAAGGCCACAGCATGCGCTCGATGGGCGGCAGCGGCATCTGGGAGCTGTTCATTCCCGACGTCACGCCTGGCGCGCAGTACAAGTATCAGATCCTCACGCCGGATGGACGCTGGATCCTTAAGGCGGATCCGATGGCGAGGCGCACCCAGTTGCCACCGGAGACCGCATCGATCGTTCCGTTTTCGGCATATTCCTGGAAGGACGGCGCCTGGATGACCAGGCGGGCAGCGACCCATGCCGTCGCGCAGCCGATGTCGATCTACGAAGTGCACCTCGGTTCCTGGCGACAGGGACTCGGATACCGCGAGGTCGCTGATCCTCTCATCGCTCACGTTATCGAAACCGGATTCACCCACGTCGAGTTCATGCCGCTCCAGGAGCATCCTTTCGGGGGATCCTGGGGCTACCAAGTGAGCGGCTACTATGCGCCCACCGCGCGCTTCGGCTCCCCCGACGATCTGCGATATCTCATCGATCGGCTGCACCAGGCGGGCATCGGCGTACTCCTGGATTGGGTGCCAGGGCACTTCCCCAAGGACGAGTTCGCACTCGCCCGATTCGACGGGCGACCGCTGTATGAGCATCCGGATCCGCGGCGCGGCGAGCACCAGGACTGGGGCACGCTGATCTTCGATTACGGCCGCCCCGAAGTGCGAAACTTTCTCGTCGCGAATGCCCTCTACTGGCTGGATCAGTTCCACATCGACGGACTGCGCGTCGATGCTGTGGCATCGATGCTGTACCTGGACTACTCCCGTAATCACGGCGAGTGGGAGCCCAACGTCCACGGCGGTCGGGAGAACCTCGAGGCGATCCGATTCCTTCAGGAGGTCAACACCACCGCGTACCGCGCGCACCCCGGCATCGTCATGATCGCTGAGGAATCCACCAGCTTCCCCGGAGTCACCGCCCGTACCGACAGCGCCGGCTTGGGCTTCGGGTTCAAGTGGAACATGGGCTGGATGAACGACTCGCTGCAGTACATTGCACGTGATCCGATGTACCGCGCACATCACGAGGGCGAGATGACATTCTCGTTCGTGTATGCCTTTGGCGAGAACTATCTGCTGCCGATCAGCCATGACGAGGTCGTGCACGGCAAAGGAAGCCTGGTGTCGAAGATGCCGGGCGACCACGCGCACAAGCTCGCGAACGTCCGGGCGTACCTGGCCTACATGTGGGGTCACCCCGGCAAGAAACTGCTCTTCATGGGCCAGGAGTTCGGTCAGATGTCCGAATGGGCAGAGAGTAGGCCCTTGGACTGGTGGCTGCTTGATCAGCCGGCACACGCGCAGCTTCAGCGCTTCGTGGGCGCGATGAACACCGTCTACCGGAGCACGGCACCGCTGTGGGAGCGCGACAGCGACAGCACCCGTTTCCGCAGGCTCGGCGCCCCCTCATGGGACCCGAACGTGATCGCCTTCGAACGACGCGACGCGCACGGAGGACGCGTGATCGTGATCAGTAACTTCGCCGGAGTGGAGCGAGCCAGTCTCCCGCTTGAGCTACCGGTGGCAGGTGTCTGGGATGAGATCCTCAATACCGATGCCATCGAATACGGCGGACACGGCATCGGCAATTACGGCCGTGTGGCTGCGCATGCCACCGGAGAGCATGGCACGCCGATGACGAAGATCACGCTGCCAGCACTGTCGACGATCTGGCTGCGCTATCGCGCCGAGCGAATGACTGCCTGAGCCGTCAGAACAACCCTGAGCCGTCAGAACAACCCTGAGCCTCAGAACAACAGGGACGTCAGACGATTTCGCGCGGCGGCCACGCGTGGGTCGGCATCGCCGACGAGACCGAACAGCTCGACGAGGCGTTCGCGCACCGGGAGCCGCTGATCAGCGGGAAGCGCCGCGAATAGATCAAGCAGGCGACCGAACGCGTCATCGATGTGCCCGCCGGAGATGTCGAGATCGGCGACCGTGAACTGCGCCTCAAGGCTTTGCGGGGCAGCAGCTGCAGCGGCCCGTGCTTCCTGCAGGTCCACTCCCTGCACACGGTCGAGCAATCGGACCTGACCGAGACCGGCTCGAGCATCCTCGTCGCGGGGGTTCTCCGCCAGCGCCTTCTCATAGGCTGTGATCGCTGTGGCGAAATCGCCCGCTTCGATGGCAGCAAACGCCTCGGCGTGCAACGGTGGCAGCGGAGCCTCCTGCGGGGCCTCTTCGTCGTTCTGCTCAGGCGTCTCGCCGCCGACAGATCCGGTCACACCGTTCTGGGCGGCAAGCTGCAGCAGCTGGTCGAAGACCTGGCGCACCTGTTCTTCGGGCACGGCACCCGTGAACATGGGTACGGGTTGTCCGGCGACGAGTGCCACCACCATCGGGATCGACTGCGCCTTGAAGCTCTGAGCGAGCTGAGGGTTCGCGTCAACATCGACCTTCGCCAGCACAACTCGGCCACCGAGTTCAGTGACGACCTTCTCCAGAATCGGGCTCAGCTGTTTGCACGGACCGCACCATTCGGCCCACAGATCCACGACGATCGGCACACTGCGCGAGAGCTCGAGGATCTGTCCGAATGTGGCATCCGTGACGTCCACGATGAATCCACCGGCGGCCACAGCTCCCGCCTCGGCGGGTGAGGAAGCCGGATTCGCTGGAGCCGCTGGGCGATTGCGCAGGGTAGAGAGGTCTACGGCACCACGAAGGGCCGCAGCAGAGATATCGCTCACTTGATCACTTCCACGTTGAGAATGTCCTGATGCACTGCAAGAAGGTGAACCTGTTCCGTCGATCCCTGACTGGGAACGGAGAAGAACAGCTGCAGACCGTACGTCGTCACGACACCCTTTGACGCTTCCTCTGCCCCGGTGAGTGTCTTGGCTTCGGGGTTGTCGCCGAATCTGATCACCGCGTCGTCGGAGGTCGGAGTGATGGTTTCGCTATCGATGAGAGAAACAGCGACGATCGCACCGCTGTCAAGCGTTGCCAGTGCGACTGGTGCCGCCGCGCTGGGCGCGATGTCGAATGCCGTACTCGATGTCTCGGCCGCATCATTGTCGATCAGTGATTGCACGACGGCGTCACGACTGGCCGCGATCGAGTCGGCAAGGGCGATGGCCACCGGGTCAAAGAGCGCGTAATACTCGCTTGTCTCTCCCGCATCCACCACATCAGCGAACGCCGTGGACAACTCATCCGGCGATAGCGCAAGGAAGGCCGCCGCATTCTCGGTGATGAGGCTGGTACCCAACCACGCCGGGGCCAACGGTGGCACCTCCGCCGAGGCCTGCATCTCGGCGATGTTGGTGACCTTGTAGCCCGACCAGGGATCGTTCTGCGTCATCGTGAGGATGACGGGCGGCACAGTGTCGTCGCTCTTGCTTTTGGTCAGCGTCAATACGGTGCGTGGCCAACTGTCTGTCGCCTGCGGCAGCAGCACCTCGATGACGTCGGTCGGGATGGTCGCAGGAACTGCTCGGTCGGTGAGAGCCGCGCGCAGCGTGTAATCCGTCCGTCGAGCATCGAGCGGTGCACCGTCCAGGCGAGTGGCGGCGAGATCGATGTCGAGTGCCGCGTCTGCCTCTCCGACGGTCGCGGCGATGTTCTGCAGAATGCGGGATGCCTGCGTTTCGGTGACCGCCGGCGGCTTCTGATTCTCTGGCGTGATCACGGTCGGAGAAGGGGACGGAGTCGGAGTCGCCTCACCAAACTGCGGCCATGAGTCGCTCGAGCAACCTGCAAACAGCAGCGCTGCGATGCCGATCGCAGGAAGTGCAAGCAAACGGCGGCGCACGGGGGAAGCGCGACGTTCGGTCGTGGCCTCACCCTTCTTCGGCGTCGGTTCTGCCTCGGCTACGGGCTCTTCAACTGCGGGCTCTTCAACTCCCGGCTCTTCAGCTGCGGAGGCGTCGAGCTGAGCGCGCACAGATCCGGTCTCCATCGCGAGATTGATCGGCTCTGTCGGTGGAAGCGGACCTGGCCCCTTGCGGCGCGGGCCGCGACCACGTCGCTGATGACGGATCGCCAGAACATACATCACAAGGCCGAACAACAGCACCGCACCACCGGCGGTGATCAGCGGTCCGACCCACGGCGTTGTCGTGTCCAGCGGCCAGGACACGACGATGTCTTCCGGAGCGTCTGCAGTGCCGTCTTTCGCGATCAGCACGCTCATACCCTCGGGAAGCTGCATGTCTGTAATCAGCTGATCTGGTTCGCTGAAAGAGTCAAGCCAGAGGTCGGAGCCCGCCGGGTTACGGCCTGGCGCCTCAGTGGTTTCCTCTGCAGGCGCTTCCGCGCCCTCCTCCTCGGCCGGTGGGTCTGCGGGGTCTTCCTCAGCGACGACCGGCTCGACGAAAGTCGTCACCGTCGCGCCATCATCGCCCGGTGCAACCGAGTTGTATGCCGAATCCGCCAGCCATGCCTCGAGGTCGGCAGTACGACCGTAGGCGGCGAAGATGTCGCCTTCGCCGCGAATAAGGAGCGTCTGCTGACCGGAGTGCTCGCGAAGCACGGCGCCGTCAATAAGCAGGAATGGCGCCGGTTCCTCGACACTGATCTCCACTTGCTGAACCGAGGGACCCATGAAAATGGTTCTCTGAGCGAGACCTGCTCCGATGAGAAGCGTGGCCAGGACGAAGGCCACGACGGCCCAAACGAAACGCACGAAAAGTCTCCTTACGTGACTCGGACGCCGCGTCCGTGTCACCGCTCGACGTTTCAGACTATCGAAACCGGCTGTGTGTTGACTACAAACGGGTACAGGCGAAGCTGAACGGCACGTCGCGGATGGTGGCTGCCATTCTGACTACTACCCTGAGATCAGTCTTGTCGAGGAGAACGCATGAAGGTTCATAACCCGTTCCGCACCGCACTGGTGGCGACGCTCGGTGTGGGACTCGGCGTCCTGCTCATCGGCAGTGTCGAATCGCTGTCGACCGTGTTGCTCTACGTCGGCACTGCGCTATTCATCAGCCTGGGCCTCGATCCGGTTATCTCGTTCCTGGAGCGACGCAGGCTCCCGCGCTGGCTGGCCGTGCTGATCACGATCCTCGGCGTCCTGGGAATCTTCGCCGGGATCGTGCTGATCGTGCTGCCCATCATCGTTGACCAGGTGTCCCAGCTAGTCAGGCAGATCACTCGGTTGGTGCAGAGCAGCGACAACCTCTGGGAGGATCTCCGCACCTGGCTGGTCGCCGTCTTCCCTGCCCTCGATGTCGATCGGGTGCTGAACGAATCGCAGAACTGGCTGCTCGAGAACATGGGTGACATCACCGGCAGCGTGATCGCCGCGAGCGTGAACATCGTCACCGGGCTGTTCGGGGCCTTTATCGTGCTGATCCTGACCATTTATCTGACGGCGTCGACGCCGTCCCTCAAACGATCCGTCTATCAGTTGATTCCGGCATCCAAGCGTCCTCGCTTCATCGATCTCGCGGAGCAGATCACGGATTCCGTCGGGTACTACGTGATGGGACAGGTGACGCTCGGCGTCATCAACGGCGTCCTCAGCGCGATCTACCTCAACATCATCGGTGCGCCGTTCGCCGCGGTGCTGGCCGTTATCGCGTTCTTCTTCTCGCTCATACCGCTGGTCGGTACGCTCACGGGATCAACGATTATCGTTCTGGCCTGCCTCATCCCGGGGCTCGGCTCTCCCGGGATTGCCCTGGCTGCCGCGATCTACTACCTCATCTACATGCAGATCGAGGCGTACCTGATCTCACCGCGCATCATGAGCCGCGCAGTCTCGGTGCCAGGCGCCGTGGTCGTGGTCGCCGCTCTCGCCGGCGGTTCGCTGCTCGGACTGCTCGGGGCGCTCATCGCCATCCCCGTCGCAGCGAGCATCCTGATCATCTATCGCCAGGTGCTCATTCCGCGCATGAACGAGCGTTGACACGGCGTCCTCGTCAGAGGGGCCATTCATTCGACAGCGGGAGCGCCTCCGGGTGCACAGCAGCGACGATCTCGGTGAGAACCCTTCGGGTCTGGGCCTCGCCAACCCACAGGTGCTTACCGCCTTCAACGTCGATCAGGGTGATATCGGGGATCGACGCAAAGCGCTCGCGTGCTTCAGCCGGACGCAGGTAATCATCGAACTCGGGAATGATCGCGATCAGGCGGCGCTCGTCCCCCGCCCAGGCGGCCACGTCGTCGGCGGTGGCTCTGTGCAGCGGCGGCGAGAGCAGAATCACGCCTTCGACGTCATGCTCTCGGCCGTACTTCAGTGCCAATTCAGTACCGAATGACCAGCCGACCAGCCACGGCCGCGGCAGCGAACGTTCGCGCACGAAATCCATCGCCGCAGCGACATCGAACTGCTCCGATGCCCCACCGTCGAACTGTCCATCACTCGTGCCGCGCGGCGAGGTCGTGCCTCGTGTGTTGAAGCGAAGCACAGCAAGATCGGCCAGCGCCGGGAGGCGGGCAGAGGCCTTGCGCAGGATGTGCGAGTCCATGAAACCGCCGGCGGTGGGCAGCGGATGCAGCGTCACCAGCGTCGCGACCGGCGCGGTGTGCTCGGGCACCGCCAACTCCCCCACAAGCGTCAGACCGTCTGCTGTGGACAGCTCGATGTCCTCGCGCGTCGCCGGCAGCTCCAGTGGTCCGCGGATCTCCATGCTCATGCCATCCTCCAGCAGTGGGTGTGCCAATGTCGACGCGCAGCGAGGTCGGCAGCATCGCCGAGCACGCCGTCCGCGCGCCAGACGACCAGGTGTGCGGTGCCGGGAGTGACGGCGCCGCGGCATCCGGGGCAGATGTACTCTTTCTGAGCCTGCTGCGCCGAGATCGGCTGCACCGTCCAGTCTCTGCCTTGGCGGCTCTCGCTGCGCTTCCAACCCGCAAGAAGACGATCAAAAGAGTCGTCAGTACTGGGGCGCTCCTGGCGCCTTTTGTGGGAGCGTGGCATGTCGGAGCATTACCACCAGTGGTTGCTGGTCCAGAAGTTGTACGCGCCAGCCCAGCTGCCGTAGCGGCCCGTGGCGTACCCGTTGGCCCAGCGAAGATTGTCGACCGGGTTGTATCCGTTGCCAGGAACCTTGCTGCACGGCAGTGCCTGCACCAGCCCACACGCGCCGGAGGAACTGTTCGTTGCGTTGGGGTTCCAGCCGCTTTCCCTGGACACGACGTAATCGACGTAGCCCCAATCGCCGGAAGCGATGCCTGCTGCGGCCATCCACTCCGCGGGTGCGCCACCGCCCGTGTAGTAAAGCGGTCCGCCACCGCCGCCGCCGCCTCCACCATCGCCGGAACCGCCACCCGATGACGCGGGCTCTGGCACTGGCACTGGCTCAGGCGTGGGAGTCGGAGTCACGTAGACCTCGAACGCTCCGCGATCGATCGGCGCGAACGTCCCGCCCTCTGCGGTGACTGTGAGGTTCTGGGCGTCCTGTGCCGCGAGCGAGAACGATGTCTCGACGTCAGCCACCGGCGGGTCGGCCAACGCCATACCCGTCGGGGCGACAATCACAGCAGTGAATCCGACGACGGCTAATGCCGCCAGAACACCAACCACGCCTCGGCGCTGCGTCCAGCGGCGCCGAGCAGGAACGGGCGACCTCGGCGTGGTGGAGGCCACCGTCGCGCTGCGCGCGCTGACGACATCTATCTCATTACCGGAAGTCACAATAGCTCCAGTGTAACCAGGCGCGCCTGAGTCCACCATGAGAAGGCTCAGCGAACAGCGAGGATCACATCGATCGTCGCATCCAGAAGCGCGTCGACCTGCTCCTCGCGGTAGCCTCGCCGCTGCATCCGAAACGCCGCCGAACGCAGCTGCTCGACCGAAAGGGCGTCGCCATCGCGCAGGTACCGCACGACTCTCTGAGCGACATGGTCGACCTCATCTACGCGGTATCCGAAGGAGAGAATGCCGGTGCGAGCGAACTTGCGTCGTCGTCCGCGAGCAAGATGGTCGAGGATAACTTGTGCCTCGGAGCGTGCCTGCACGACCCACGCTTCGACGCCAGCCTCGCGTACGACGCGTTCACGCTGCCGGGCGGCGAAAGCGTCTTCGACTCGTCCCAGCGCCGCATCCACTTCGCTGACGACGTATCCGCCTTTGACCAGGGGGAAGGATGCGACACGCACATCGGTGGCGGTGAGCTCATCGAGACCACGCTCGAAGCTTTCACGAGCGGCCGCAAGGAAGGTGTCCACCGCGGCGCGGTGATAGCCACGTTCGCGCCCGCTGGTCACGCGGAACGCAGGCTGCGTCTCATCGTGTTCGATCTCAGTCACATCGTTTACCGTATCCGCAATCATGAGAGCACCGCCCAGGGTGAAAGGAGGAAATAGAGGCTGAGGGCAGGGACCGTAGAGGGCAGGATGCTGTCCAGTCGATCCAGCAGACCCCCATGACCAGGCAGCCAGGAGCTCATGTCCTTGATGCCGATGTCGCGCTTGATCATCGACTCGCCGAGATCGCCCAGAGTGGCCGACAGCAGAATGGCGACACCGAAGATCACACCGGCCCACCACTGCATTTCCAGCAGGAAGATCGCAAGAAGAACTCCTGCGGCAATTGCTGCTACGACCGCTCCGGCGAAGCCTTCCCAGGTCTTCTTCGGGCTGATACGTGGGGCCATTGGATGCTTACCGAACGCCACGCCAGCAGCATAGGCACCAGTGTCGGCTGCGACGGCGATGCCGATGAAACTGAGCACCCACCACTGCCCGCCCTCTTGCACGAGCAACATCAGCGCCACACTGGCTAGGAAGGGCACGTACACCTGTACGAAACCGCCCACCACGGCATCTGTCAATACATCGCCGTAGGTGCGACCGTCTTTCGCGATCATCTGAGCCAGCAGACGCCAGACGATCACGAAGGCAACAGCGAACAGCAGCGTGACCCAACTCAGCCAGGCCGGTGCGAAGTAACCGGCGAGCACCAGAGCGACACCCGCGATGACCTGCGGAACGATATCAATGCGACGACCTGCCGCTTTCAGCGCGCGCGTCAGTTCGAAGATGCCGAGCACTGCGATCGCCAGGGCGATTGGAACGAACAGTTCCTTGATGAACATGAGCGAGCCGAGCATGACCGCGCCGAACGCCAGCCCGACAAGGATCGCGAGGATGAGGTCCCGCCCAGTGCGGGCCTTTATCCGCTCGTTTGCCTGATCGAGGTGCTCGCGTGCTTGGTTGACGTGCGTCTCGAACTCGCCTCTGGCCTGACGAAGCTGCTCACGAACCAGCGCTGCGGCGTCCGTGGTGAGATCGGCGTGTCCTGCGAGCGGCAGCGGCGGGCGCGGCGGGATCACCTGTCCGTCAATGAGAGCGAGGTCATCTGGGATTCCTGCGTCCGGGGTCGCCTCGTCACGGGCTTCGCGCCGCTTCAGCGGGCGTCCCTCATCGACGTCTCCAGTTGCATCGCTCATCCTGATTACACCTCGAGAAGCTCAGTCTCTTTGCGCTTGAGTGCGTCGTCGATCTGATCGACGTGCTGACGGGTGAGTGCGTCAAGTTCTTTCTCACCACGAGCGATCTCATCTTCGCCGACGTCGCTCTTGAGTGCGTCGAGCTCGTCCTTCGACTTGCGACGGATGCCACGCAGATGCACCTTCGCATCTTCGCCCTTGGTGCGGACGATCTTCACATATTCTTTGCGACGCTCTTCGGTCAGCTCTGGCATCGTCACGCGAATGATGTTGCCGTCGTTGGTTGGGTTGGCCCCGAGGTTGGGCATGTCGCGAATCGCCTGCTCGATGGCCTTCAGCGCCGTCTTGTCGTAGGGCGTGACAATGATCGAGCGTGCCTCGGGGTTCGCCAGCGAGGCAAGCTGAGCCAGCGGCGTGGGCGAACCGTAATAATCGACCATCACCTTCTGGAAAAGCTGCGGGTTCGCGCGGCCAGTGCGGACGGTGGCGAAGTCCTCCTTGGCAGCTTCGACGGCACGCGTCATGCGCGAGGTGGTTTCAGTGAGGACATCCGCGATCACGGTGACTCCTATCGTCGGGGCGTGTTTGCAATTCTATCTAGGTGCGTGGCCTGCTCCTGGCACCGCGCTCAGGCAGTGACGAGTGTTCCGATCGGTTCACCGAGCAGCGCCCGCGTAACATTGCCGGCCGGTTCCATGCCGAAGACGCGCATGTCCATGCTGTTGTCCATGCAGAGGCTGAACGCGGTGGAGTCGACGACCTTGAGACCACGCTGCAGCGCGTCGCGGTAGGTGACCTTCTCGATGCGTGTCGCCGTCGAGTCTGTTTTGGGGTCAGCGGTATAGATCGCGTCAACCCCGTTCTTCGCAACCAGCACCTCGTGTGCGCCAATCTCCAGCGCGCGCTGTGCGGCAACCGTGTCGGTCGAGAAGTACGGCAGCCCCGCGCCAGCCCCGAAGACAACGACGCGGCCCTTCTCCATGTGGCGCTCGGCACGCAGCGGAATGTACGGCTCGGCAACCTGCGTCATCGAGATGGCGGACTGCACACGTGTCGGTGCACCCGCCTGCTCGAGGAAGTCCTGCAACGCGAGTGCGTTCATGACGGTGCCGAGCATGCCCATGTAGTCGGCACGACCGCGGTCCATGCCTCGCTGGCTCAGTTCCGCACCGCGGAAGAAATTGCCACCGCCGACGACGATGGCGATCTCGACCTGATCGACCGCAGCTGCGATTTCACGGGCGATCTGGCTCACGACATCCGGATTCACTCCGACCTGCCCGCCTCCGAAGGCTTCCCCGGAAAGCTTGAGAAGGACGCGGCGGCGTCCAGTGCGTTCAGTCATGGGTGTGATGTCCTCTCGTCCCGATTCAAGATAGTGCCTTTTGGGCATGAAGAAGGGGTTCGGACCCTTGTGGATCCGAACCCCTGTGCAACTGCTACGCGCCGACCTTGAAGCGCGCGAAGTCCGTCACGGTGATACCGGCGTCCTTCGCGACCTGGGCGACAGAGAGTTTGTTGTCCTTGGCGTAGTCCTGCTCGAGCAGGGCAACCTGCTTGATGAACGCAGAAACGCGGCCTTCGACGATCTTCGGCAGGGCAGCCTCAGGCTTGCCCTCGTTGCGGGAGATCTCTGTGACGATCTCACGCTCCTTCTCGACCGCATCGACCGGAACATCCTCGCGGGCGAGGAAGGTCGGGTTAGCGAACGAGATGTGCTGCGCGATGCTGCGAGCAGTCTCGGCGTCATCACCCGTGTAGGCGACGACGACACCGATCTGCGGGGGCAGATCCTTGCTGGTGCGGTGCAGGTAGACCTCGACTGCGTCGCCCGAAACGGTGCGGACCTGACGCAGTTCGACCTTCTCACCGATGATGGCTGCCTCGTCCGAGATCAGCTCCCCAACGGTCTGGTTACCTGCAACAGCTGCGAGGCCATCTTCGACCGTGTTCGCCTTTGCGGCGGCAACGGCGTCAGCGACCTTGTCTGCCAGCGCGATGAAGCGCTCGTTCTTCGCGACAAAATCGGTCTCGCAGGCGAGCTCGATCAGCGTGACGCTGCCAGCCTGCTCGCGAGCGACGACGAGGCCTTCGCTGGTGGAACGGTCAGCGCGCTTAGCGTTGCCCTTCGCACCCTTCAGACGAAGGAGTTCAACCGCCTTCTCGCGGTCTCCTTCGGCTTCTTCGAGCGCCTTCTTGGTGTCGACCATTCCGGTGCCGAGCTGCTCGCGCAGTGCCTTGATGTCAGCAATGGTGAAGTTGGCCATGTGTGGTGGCTCCTTGCTTCGTGATGTGTGTGTACGCGGAATTACTTGGCGTCGGCGGCGTCAGCAGCCTCGACGACCTCGGTCGCCTCAGCGGCGGGTGCCTCGACGACCTCGGTTGCCTCAGCAACAGGAGCCTCGACGACCTCAGCCGCTTCGGCCGGAGCCTCGACGACCTCAGCAGCAGCCTCAACCTCAACCTCAACGGGAGCCTCGACGACTTCGGTCGCCTCAGCAGCAGCCTCAGCCGGAGCTTCAGCATCCTCGGCCGGAGCAACGAGAAGCTCCTGCTCCCACTCAGCCAGCGGCTCAGCGGCACCCGACTCGGGGTTGTGCTTCTCCTGCAGGCCCTCGGCCGCAGCGTCAGCGATGATGCGAGTCAGCAGCGAGACGGAGCGGATCGCGTCGTCGTTGCCGGGAATCGGGTACTGGAAGTCATCCGGGTCGGCGTTCGTGTCGAGGATGCCGATCACGGGGATGCCGAGCTTCTTGGCCTCGTCGATGGCGAGGTGCTCACGCTTGGCGTCGATGACCCAGAGAGCCGAAGGCGTCTTGGTCAGGTTGCGGATACCACCGAGCGACTTGTGCAGCTTGTCGAGCTCGCGCTTCTTGAGCAGGAGCTCCTTCTTGGTGAAGCCGCTGTTCGCGGGAGTCTCGTAGTCGAGCTCCTCGAGCTCCTTCATGCGTGCAAGACGCTTGGAGATCGTCTGGAAGTTGGTGAGGAGGCCACCGAGCCAGCGCTGGTTCACGAACGGCTGGCCCACACGGGTTGCCTGCTCTGCGAGAACTTCCTGCGCCTGCTTCTTGGTGCCGACGAAGAGGATGGTGCCGCCGTGGGCAACCGTCTCCTTGACGAAGTCGTAGGCGCTGTCGATGTACCCCAGCGACTGCTGAAGGTCGATGATGTGGATGCCGCTGCGCTCAGTAAGGATGAAGCGCTTGACCTTCGGGTTCCACCGACGGGTCTGGTGTCCGAAGTGCACGCCGCTGTCGAGCAGCTGGCGGATGGTGACCACAGCCATGGTCGTCTCCTGGTTCTGGCGCTGTCGCGCCGTTGAGGTTGTTTCGCCGATCTGGTGATCGGCACTCCTGGTGCCCGGCACACGCCCACCCATTCTTGCGAACAGGACCTAAGGGAGTGGATGCCGCGACCGAAGTCGCTTTGGGCACGCGTAGTCACCCCGAGATCGAGGTGCGACCTCCAGTGTACAGGATCGACACCCCTCCACAGGTTCTGCACTGCGATGGCATCTGCGCGTGTTCTCCACGGAAAACGGGTCTTGGCCTCATGCGCACAGACGAGAACAGCGACGATGTTCAAATGCGTATAGCGAGCGCTGGCAGAAGGTGGGGCGCGGTCATGCTGATGGCCGCGCTGCTCGTCGTGCTCCCCGCCGCGGCACGGCCCCCGTCGCCGGGACAACCGTGGCAGTGGCCGGTGGGTGGCGTTCGCCAGGTGATCACGCCGTTTCAGGCGCCAGCGCATGACTACGGGCCAGGCCATCGCGGCATCGACCTGGCGGCGCCGATCGGCAACGTCGTTCATGCTCCGGCCGATGGCGTCGTGGCATTCCGCGGCACTGTGGTCGACCGGCCACTGATCACAATCGATCACGGCGGCGGGCTGGTGACGACCTTCGAGCCGATGGAATCGACGCTCTCCCCTGGGACAGTGGTTTCAGCCGGCGAGGAGATCGGCACCGTCGCAAGCGGCGGACATTCTCCCGCCGACCAACTGCATCTGGGCGTCCGGTTGAACGGCGTCTACGTCAATCCGATGCTGATGTTTGGTGACGTTCCGCGCGCCATTCTGCTGCCCTGCTGCGCGGCGAACACCGTTATGCGCGCGGGTGGGCCAGTCGGTAGGTCGCTGTGAGACGCTCAGATGAGACGTGCGTGTAGATCTGCGTCGTTCCCAAGCTCGCGTGGCCGAGGATCTCTTGCACCGCGCGCAGGTCTGCTCCTCCATCGAGCAGATGCGTGGCGGCCGAATGGCGCAGTGCGTGCGGTCCGACGGCGTCCGCGCCGATGATCGGTCCGAGCGCGGCAGCGACAAGTGTGTACACCGCCCGAGGTCCGAGGCGACCACCTCGCGCACCGAGCAGCAGCGCTGGCGACGCCTTCACCGCACGCGCCATTAGTACCGGGCGCCCGCGGGTGAGATAGGCACTCACCGCATTGCGGGCTGGAATGCCGAACGGCACCACGCGTTCCTTCGATCCTTTTCCCAGCACGCGCACGGTCGCCCGATCCAGATCAAGGTCATCGACGTCGATGCCGCAGAGCTCTGAGACGCGTATGCCTGAACCATAGAGCAACTCGAGAATCGCATGGTCCCTGAGATGGATACAGTCACCATCGGCCGCAATCTCACGGCGCGTGTCAAGCAACAAGCGCATCCCCTCCTTCGAGGCGACCGCCGGCAGCGTGCGGCCGCGCTTGGGAGCGATCAGCCGCAGGCTCGGGTCGATGTTGATCAGCTCTTCATCCTTCGCCCACGCGAAGAACGAACGCGCAGCCGCCGCCCGGCGTGCCAGGGTAGACCTCGCATCGCCCCGCTGGGTCGCCCGCCACAGCCAGTCCCGCAAGCTTTCCAAGTCAACATCGCTCAGGTTCGCTCCCCCGACGGCATCCGAGAGGTCGCGAAGGTCAGAGCGGTAGGCGCGAACCGTCGCCGGAGACAGCCGACGCACCTGAGTGAGGTGCGTCGTGAATGCGTGCGCTGCGGCGCTCAGCTCCATGCACTCCAGCATGCCGTGCCCAGTCTCGCTGAGGACCGTGCCTCGCCGCGGATCGCGCGCAACGCGGGTACGACTGATCTGATCAGCGCGCTCCGAGTCGCCAGCCGGACTCGTGCTGTTGGACCTGCGCATCCAGCGAGAGCAATCCGAGCAGCGCCCGGACCCGCTCTTCGGACAGGCCAGAGATCCGCGCGATCTCAGCGGTCGATCGCGCGGTGCGCGAACTCATGGCGTCGAGCAGTCGCAGCTGGTCAGGATCTGTTCGAGCTTCGCTGGACGGGCCGGGGCCGATATCGAAGCCGAGCATCTCCCGCACCTCCACGGCGCTGGTGATGCACCGGGCGTCGTACTCTCGCATTAGCCTGTGGCAACCGGCCGACGCGGCAGAAGTAACCGGCCCCGGAACGGCGCCCAACGGGCGTCCGAGCGCGGCGGCATGCCCCGCAGTATTCAGCGAACCGCTGCGCCACCCGGCCTCGACGACGACCGTCGCCATGCCCAGGGCCGCGATCAACCGGTTGCGGCTGAGGAAACGCCATTTCGTTGGCGCGGCGCCGCAGGGCAGCTCGCTCACCACGGCTCCCGATGCCTGGATGCGTTCGAACAGCTGTTGATGGCCGGCGGGGTATGCGCGATCGACACCGCCCGCAAGGAACGCGACCGTTCCGCCACCGACGCCTAGGGCCGCACGGTGCGCGGCTCCGTCAATCCCGTAGGCGCCGCCAGAAACGATCAGCGTACCGGCCGCTGCCAGATCACCGGCGAACTCCGCCGCGACCGACTCCCCGTAGGCGGTCGCGGCCCGCGCACCCACCATCGAGACACGTTCCCGCGTCGTCAACTGTCCTGCGTCACCGCGCACCCACAACAGTGATGGCGCGTGGTCGCCGAGGTCATCGAGTCCACTGGGCCACGCTGCATCGCCCGGAAGCAAAAGCTGTGCCCCCACCTCGCTCGCACTGCGCAACGCCTCCTCGACAGCGCGTGGCTGCGCCCGCGGCGACCATCGCCGCCGCGCTTCATCGACTGCACGCTCCGACAGCTCAAACGCGGAGTCCGACAGTCCGCACCGTAGGGCCTCCGCTGCCCCGAACTGCGCGATCATCGCGCCAGCCACCCCGTCGCCTGGTTCAGCGACAATCCCCCAGGCAACGCGGGCCAAAGTCTCTGCCGGGTCATCATCCGGTCGAGCCTCTTCAGCCGCAGTGCGCATCGCGGCGTCGCCGAGCAGCAGATCCATCATGCGATCAGTCCTCTCTTCAGAAACAGCGCCCGCCCCAGTTCGTCGCGCCCCGGTGTTGCCACATCTGCGAGATCGGCTGCGGTCCACGCCAGTCGAAGCACTCGGTCATAGCCCCGCAGCGTGAGTTGGCCGCGCTCGAGCGCACGGTCAAGCGGTGCACGCACCTCGAGCGGCAGCCGCAGGTCGCCCTGTCGTAGCCAGGCACCGGAGACTTCGGCATTCGTGCGCCACGGTGTGTCCATCCAGCGTTCAGCGGCTCGTTCTCTGGCCGCCAGCACTCGTTCCCTGGCGTCCCTCGTCGTCACCGACGAGCGTTCAACCGACGTGGCCCGAGACGCCGAGACCCTCACGACCTGCAGATCGATGTCGATCCGATCCCTCAGCGGTCCTGAAATTCGCGAGGAGTAGCGCCGAATCGCGATCGGTGGACAGATGCACTCCGCGCCACGCACTCCGTAATTGCCGCAAGGACAAGGATTTGTCGCGAGCGCCAGCTGAAACTGGGCCGGAAACCGCACCTGAAAGCCCGCCCGAATGATCTCGATACTCCCGGATTCCAGCGGCTGGCGCAGAGCGTCGAGAGCCACACGTGAAAATTCGGCGGCCTCGTCGAGAAAGAGAATTCCTCTGTGCGCCCGAACGATCGCGCCAGGACGCGCAGCCCGCGAGCCTCCGCCCACCAGCGCCGCCACAGACGCGCTGTGGTGGGGCGCCTCCAACGGAGGCAGATCGTCCAGCAGGTTGACTGCTGCTCCGGACAGCGAGCGGATCGCGGCGACCTCGAGCGCTGCTTCGTCTGTCAACGGCGGAAGGATTCCGGGCAGCCGTCGTGCCAGCATCGTCTTTCCGGCTCCCGGTGGCCCACTCATGAGAATGTGGTGTCCACCAGCTGCCGCGACGATCAGTGCCTCTACTGCTTCCTCTTGGCCAACCACGTCGGCAAGATCCAGCAGATCCTCCTCCGACGCTGGCGGTGCCGTGCCCGCGACCGGTTCGACTTCAGCGACTGCGATATCAGCGCCGTGCCACATGGCGACCTCGGCGAGAGTGGTGGCAGCACGCACGTGCATCCCCGGCACCAGCCGCGCCTCGTCCGCGTTCGCGTGGGGAACAATGACGTTCTCGAAACCCGCCCGCGACGCAGCGAACACGGCCGGAAGCACCCCTGGTACCGGCCGAACGCGACCATCAAGCCCGAGCTCGCCGATGTGCACAGTCCGCGAGATCGAGGCAGCATCGAGCACGCCCCCGGTCGCTACTGCCGAAATCGCGATACCGAGATCGAACCCGCTGCCATGCTTGGGCAGGCTCGCCGGCGACAGGTTGACGGTGAGTCGCCTGCGAGTCAGTTTGAGATCTGCGTTCGTGACGGCGTTGTGCACGCGCTGTGCTGCCTCACCCAACGACTTGTCTGGCAGCCCGACGATCTTGAATCCAGGTGTCTGATTGGACACGTCCGCTTCGATCTCGACCAGGTGCCCATCTACGCCGGTCAAGGCGACAGCCCAGGTGCGTGCGGTCCTCATCGCAGATCGACCAGGTGCTCGAGGGTGCCGTCGGCCGGATCGGCTCCGATGACGCCGATCACATCAACGCGGAGCATCCGATTCTTTGCCAGCTCTGTGTGTGCTCTGCACCACGCATATCCGAGTCGCCAGAGCCGCTCCCTCTTGCGCTCGTCGACGGCGTCAAAAGGATGCCCGAAATCGAGGCTGCGCCGCGTCTTCACCTCGACGATGCAGAGCGTGCCTTCGCGCTCGGCGATGATGTCGATCTCGCCCTGCGAGCATCGCCAGTTGCGGTCGAGAATCTGATATCCGCGCTCTGTCAGATGCTGCGCGGCGCGGTCTTCACCTGCACGTCCGAGATCGTCTTTCGCTGCCATGTAGACAGCATTCTCGACTGTCGACACACACGCTTCGCGGAAATCACGCGATTGGTGCAGCGGACGACCGAATCCCCCTATTGGGGATAACTAGTCGTTGGGAAGAAGTTACTTGCCGTCGAGCGACAAATCCTCCGGAAGTTCGAACTCATGACGCTGCAGTTCCTCGACGTTGACGTCCTTGAACGTCAGCACACGCACGGTCTTCACGAAGCGATCGGCACGATAGATGTCCCACACCCATACGTCACTCATCGATATCTCGAAATAGAAGTCGTGCTCGGTGTCGCGGCGGACGACGTTTACCTCGTTCGCGAGATAGAACCGACGCTCCGTCTCCACGACATATTGAAACTGCCGTACGACATCGCGATACTCGCGGAACAGCGCGAGTTCGAGTTCGCGGTCGTAATCGTCGAAGGCCTCTTCATCCATGATGACTCCATCCTACGAGTTCAAAATGGTTCCGAGTTCAGAACAGCGTCGGGGCGTCCGTGATCGCCCACGATGAACGGTGAAAAGCAGACAATCCCTGCTCGCGGATCGCTGTCCGGTGCTCGAGGCTCGCGTACCCCTTGTTTCGATCCCACTGATAGGCCGGATACTGCGGATGAAGCTCCGCCATGTGCGTGTCGCGGGCGACCTTGGCGATGACGGAGGCCACAGAAACTGAGGCACAGTCCCGGTCTCCCTTGATGACCGAGCGCACCTGAAGCGGAGCGGGATGCACGCGTGACACGTAGTCGTGATTGCCATCGAGGATCACAAGCGTGCCCTCCAATGTCGCTCCCTGCGCGAGGACAGCATCGATCGCACGGGATGCCGCCAGCCCCAGCGCGCGCATGATTCCACCCTCATCGACCTCAGCAGCGCTCGCCCAGCCGACCCCGGATGCCTGTATCCACGCAGCCGCGCGCGCCGCGACGTCTGGGCGGCGCTTCTCGGTGACCAGTTTCGAGTCCCGCAGTCCCTCAGGCACGCGCCGGCGAGATCCAGCGGCATCCATCACCGCAGCACCGACCGCCACTGGCCCTGCCAACGCGCCACGTCCGACCTCATCCAGCGAGATGATCAGGTCGTACTCAGCCAGAAGCTTGCGCTCCAGCGTGAGTGTGGGCGCGATAACCGTCATTCTGGGTCCGGAACGCCGTTGAAAATGTCGTGATGGCCGTCGATTGTCCCGATGCGAGAGAGCGGCCATGTCGTCAGGAAGGCTTTGCCGACGACATTCTCGAGCGGCACGAAGCCCCCGCTGGGGAGATCTTGATGAGCTCTCGCATCCTGCGAACGGTCACGGTTGTCGCCGAGCACCCAGAGCGCGTCGGCGGGAACGGTGACATCGAAAGGCTCGTTCGAGGCCGCGGTGTCGCCCTCAGGCAGGTTCAAGTATGAGAGTTCGTTGATCGGTGCACCGTTGATCTCGATCTGCCCGAGCGCGTTGCAACACACGACATGATCACCGGAAGTACCGATGATGCGCTTGACGAGATGATCCTCGCTGTCAGATGTGGAGAGTCCGATCATGATGAGCACCGAATCGAACGCCTCCAAAAGCGGAGGGCCCGCAGGCTTCTGCACCTGAACTGGCAACCACCCACCCGGATCTTCGAACACGACCACGTCGCCACGCTCATAACCGGTCCAGCGGGGCGTCAGCTCATCCACCAGAATGCGGTCGTTCACAAGAAGGGTGCGCTCCATCGAGGCCGACGGAATATAGAAGGACCGCACGACGAAGCTCTTCACCAAGAACGACACGAGCGCGGCGATAACGATGATCACCAGCACGTCGCGCAGGAAGATCCAGAATCCGCGGCGCCTCTTCTGGGGGACATCGCGGGCGGATTCAGTCGTCATCGCATTCCTTCACGGGGTTCTTCGCACCGCGAACTGACGGCTCGTTCTAGGTTCGCACACTCCAGATGAAACAAAGCACCCCGGGACGCTGTGTCCCGGGGTGCTTCAGAAAAACATACTTCAGAAAAAAGCGGCGATCAGTGGTCGCGCTTCTCCTTGATCTTGGCCTTCTTGCCACGCAGTTCGCGCAGGTAGTAGAGCTTCGCGCGACGCACGTCACCGCGGGTGACGACCTCGATGTGGTCGATCACCGGGCTGTGCACCGGGAAGGTACGCTCGACGCCCACCTGGAAGCTGATCTTGCGGACCGTGAAGGTCTCGCGGACACTATCGCCCTGGCGGCCGATGACGATGCCCTGGAAGACCTGGACACGAGAGCGAGTGCCCTCGGTAATGTTGACGTGCACCTTGACGGTGTCGCCGGGGCGGAAATCGGGAATGTCGGAACGAAGCGAAGCCGCGTCGACGGCGTCCAGGATCTGCATGATCGTCTCTCTCTGCACTCGCCACAGGTCGGATGCATGGGATGGAAGGAATACGTAGGTGTGTGCTGAACGGCGCTTGAGGCAACCGCGGACTCCCCTGAGGCAGAGTCGGTCACGGCACAAAGATCTATTCTGCCATGGAACGGGCGGTGCACAAAACCGGCTCAGCCGTTCGAAGCAGGCTTCTCCCGGATGATGAACACCTCTTTGTCTGCCTGGGCCTGACGCGGCGCTTCCGGCTCGGCATCCGCCTGCAGTGATGTGGTGATCCGGATGCCGCGACCAACACCCCTTGCCTCATTCCAGAGTTGCGCCAGCATGAGCCAGAACAACGCGAGGGCAACAGCGATCGCGCCGGTCAGCAGTAGCGGGAACCAGGCCTGCGGGTAAAAGCCGACCGCGATGGTGAGCGCATGCCACACGCCGAAGCCCAGCACGTCCCACCACGAGACCATGCCAGTTTCTCGCGCCGATGGGCGCGCGCGCACGAGCAGCGTGAGCACTAATTGCCCGATGAAGACAGACGGGATCGCGATGAAGAGCACCCAGAGAAATGCCCAGCCGCCCGCGTTGAAGATGCCCCAACCGACCAGAAGCCACAGCGGCAACACAACAGACGCCGGAAAGAGCCAGCGATAGAACGCTCGTCGCAACCACATGTGCTGATCGTATGACGCTCGCCTATGCGCATGGGGGATGTTCGCTGTGAGCAACCTCAGCCAGCATCGGAGAGAATAGAGAAGACGAGAGGAACACCCATGATCGAATTGCGCACACCTGCCGAGATCGACGAGATGCGAGCGGCAGGGCGATTCGTTGCCGAGACTCTGGCGACACTGCGCGATGAGACCAAGGTCGGCACGAACCTGCTCACGATCGACCGCAAGGCGCATGATCTGATCCGCAAGGCGGGCGCGGAGTCTTGCTACATCGACTATGCGCCCTCGTTCGGCAACGGCCCTTTCGGCAAGGTCATCTGCACCTCGATCAACGACGCGGTGCTGCACGGCCTCCCCCATGACTACACGCTCCGCGATGGCGACCTGGTGTCGCTCGACTTTGCGGTCTCGGTCGACGGCTGGGTGGCCGACTCTGCTGTGTCTTTCATCGTCGGGACCCCGCGCGAAGAAGATCTGCGCCTGATCGACACGACCGAACGCGCTCTGGATGCCGCGATCGCGACAGCCACCGTGGGCAACCGCATCGGTGACATCTCCGCCGCCGTCGCCGCGATCGCACACGGCGAGGGCTACTCGATCAACACCGACTTCGGCGGACACGGCGTCGGCCGCACCATGCACGGCGACCCGCACGTGGCGAATGACGGACGCCCTGGCCGTGGTTTCCCGCTGCGCGACGGTCTCGTCCTGGCGTTGGAGCCGTGGTTCCTCGCGACGACCGACGAGCTTATGACCGACGCGGACGGCTGGACACTTCGCAGCGCCGACGGTTCTCGCGGAGCGCACTCAGAGCACACCGTCGCGATCACCGCGGACGGCCCCATCGTGCTCACCGACCGTTCCTTCCTCGGGGTGAAGTAGCCTCTCTGCTTCTGCGCTCGGTTATGCCATTCTGAGTGCATGATGCCGCAGGATCGTCACGTGCCAGAGCGAGTATTGCTGGCGCGTCATACTCAAGCGGCGTGGAACGTCGCGGGACGACTGCACGGACAGCTGGATTCCGCGCTGACCGCGGAGGGCATCGCACAGGCGTCGGCAATCGGTGATCGACTCGCGCCGTTCGGAGTTCAGACGGTCTTCTCCAGTCCATTGGGCCGTGCGCTGCGGACCTCGGTCATCATCGCCGATCGCCTCGGTGCTGAGCTCGTCGAGGTTCCGCAGCTGACCGAGCTGGATCTCGGCGAGATGGCTGGGATGTCGAGGGGTGAGATCGAGGAAGCATTTCCTGGTGCGCGCGAGGCGCGCGCAGAGAACCGCTACGGTTGGGCTTTCCCCGGCGGGGAAAGCTACGCACAGGCACGCGGCAGAGCACGCGCAGCTCTGTCGTCCTGCGGTTGGGAGGCACGCGGGCTGGCTCTAATCGTGACTCACGAGATGATCGGTCGGATGCTGCGCGCCGAGTTGCGCTGCTTGAAGCCTTCCGAGGCGCTCGCACTGCGGCATCCGCTCGGCGCTGTCTTCGATATCCACGGTCGCGTGGAGCGCATGGTGTAGCTCGCGCTCGTCGAGAATGGACTTGCTGGATGAGAATGGATGCGCCCGCCCCTGTCTCATGCAGCAGACCCATCCTCGCGGTCAGTCGGCGCGGTAGACGAAGACCTCCGTGATCATAGGGAGTTCGAACTCGTCCTGTGCGGCGGTCGCAGGGTCTGTGTCGAGCACCTGTTCGACCGCACGCAGCATCGCGGCGTGTGTCGGCCCGTCGGCGACCAGGAAGCTGCTGACCGTCAGCCATCGGGCGATGTAGTCGCTGCGAGTGACGCGCTCCGACCACGCGATCTCGGCATGATGTGAGAACGCGAAGCCCGGTAGTTCGTCAGGTTCGGCCTCCGCCTCGGCCTCGGGCGGGAGCTCGTCATCGTCGCTGCGGTAGGCGGGATGCACGATCCGCGAGCAGGCAAGATCCCAGGAACAGGATCGATCCGCACGATTCCAGAGCAGCCCAAGGACGCCGCCTGGCACAAGTACGCGCGCGATCTCAGCGCAGGCCTTTTCCCTCTCGAACCAGTGGAACGCCTGGGCCACTGTCACCGCGTCGACGGATGATTCGGGCAACGGAATGTGTTCCGCTCCCCCGACGATCGCCTCGACCTCGGGCAGCTTCGCCCGCAGCACGTCGAGCATCGCGACGGACGGCTCGACGGCGAACACTCGATCGGCACGGCTCAGCAGCAGTTCGGTGAACTTACCTGTCCCTGCGCCCAGGTCGAGCACGCTTGTGACTCGCGTAGGAATGATCTCCTTGGCCGCGGCATCCGGAAACCCCGGTCGGTACCGGTCGTAGTCCTCGCCGATGTTCTCGAATGACTGCGCGAGCTGCTGGTCCACCATGCCTCGACGCTAACAGCTGCCGCGAGAATGGGTTTGCCGCACGAGAATGGGCGTTATCACCCCTGTCTCGTGCGGGAAGTCCATTCTCGCGTGCGGCACCGACCGCTCACACCAGCGCCAGCACCTCGCTCAACGCCTCGATCGTCTCCAGTCCCGACTCACCGGACAGATCCTGGTGTCCGAACGCGCAGTGCACGAACCGTGTCCCGAGCGCTTCCGCGATATCCCGGTCGTGGTTGGTGTCTCCGACCAGGAGCACCTCTTGAGGATTGACGCCGATCCGACCGATCCATTCGGCGATGACCTCGGCTTTTGATGCCGCGTGCGCGTCTGCAATGCTCAGCACCTCATCGAAGACGTCGGTGATCGCGTGCGGATGCAACTGCCGCTGCAGCGCATCGGTCACTGTGGCTGACGCGAGGATTTGCGGAACACCTCGGCGGGCAATCTCCGCGAGCGTCATCCGCGCATCCGGTCTCAGCTGAGCCCCGACCATCGCTGCTTCAAGAAGAGACAGGTAGCGATCGGCCGCCGGCACGAACTCGTCGTCGGCGATCCCGGCATCCGCATAAAACTCACGGATCGGGAATCGAAAGCTGCGACGGTAGCTCTCCCTGTCGAAGAACTGCGAGTGATCCCGCTCAGACAGCACCTGGTTCATGACCGCGCGGCAGATGTCGACGTCGTCCAACAGGGTGCCATTCCAGTCCCAGCACACGATCTTCGTTCGCATCCCTCGACGCTATCCCACGCCCCAGACACCCGCGTCCCGCGTGATGTACAAAAACTGCGTGAGACACCACGCCAGGCATGGTGTCTCACGCAGAGAATGTCGCGCCACGCAGAACGTGGTGTCTCACGCGGAGCGCGAGGCGAGCTATGCGAGCTCGATGAGGTCCTGGTACTCCTGGCTCCAGATGTCTTCGACACCGTCGGGCAGGATGAGCACTCGCTCGGGGTTCAGCGACTGCACGGCCCCAGGGTCGTGCGAGACGAGAACGACAGCACCCTCGTAGTGCGCGAGCGCGTCGAGGATCTCCTCGCGCGATGCAGGGTCGAGGTTGTTCGTGGGCTCATCGAGCAGAAGCAGGTTCGCGGATGACACGACCAATGTCGCCAGCGACAGACGCGTCTTCTCGCCACCGGAGAGCACTCCGGCAGGCTTCAGCACATCATCACCCGTGAACAGGAACGAACCGAGAACTCGGCGCGCTTCCATCTCGGTGATGTGCGGGGCCGCAGAAACCATGTTCTGCAGCACAGAGCGCTTCACGTCTAGGTTCTCGTGCTCTTGGGCGTAGTAGCCGATCTTCACGCCGAACCCGGGCTCCAGCACTCCTGTATCCGGATCATCGACACCGGCGAGCATACGCAGCAGCGTCGTCTTTCCGGCACCGTTGAAGCCGAGCACGACGACCTTGGATCCGCGATCGATCGCGAGGTCGACATCGGTGAAGATCTCCAGAGAGCCATACGACTTCGACAAGCCGGTCGCCATCATCGGCGTCTTTCCGCACGGTGCCGGCTTCGGGAAGCGCAGCTTCGCGACGCGCTCCTCCTGACGCACCCCGTCAAGACCCGCGAGCAACTTCTCCGCGCGTGCGACCATCTGGTGTGCAGCGGCGGCCTTGGACGCCTTCGCACCGAAGCGGGCTGCCTGCAGCTGCAGCGATGTGGCCTTCTTCTCGGCGTTCGCACGCTCTTTCTTGCGACGCTCGGCGTCTGCTACCCGCTGATGCAGGTAGTTCTTCCAGTTCATGTTGTAGATGTCGATGCACTGACGGTTGCCATCGAGGTAGAACACCCGGTTCACGGTCTCGCCGACGATATCTACATCGTGGCTGATCACGATCAGCCCGCCCTTGTAGTTCTTCAGGAACTCACGCAGCCACACGACGCTGTCGGCGTCGAGGTGGTTAGTCGGCTCGTCGAGGATCATCGTCTCGGCATCAGAGAAGAGGATGCGAGCGAGCTCGATGCGGCGGCGCTGACCGCCGGAGAGAGTGGACAGCGGCTGATCGAGGATGCGGTCGGGCAGCGAGAGGTTGTTGGCGATGGACGCCGCCTCTGCCTCTGCCGCATAGCCTCCGAGGCCCTCGAACTGCTCGGTGAGGTTACTAAAGCGACGCATCGCCTTGTCGGCGACAGCCTGGTCTGTGGATGCCATGTCTTCAGCGGCTTTGGTCAAGCCCAGCTGAATCGTGCCCAGCCCTCGTGCGTCCAGGATACGCGTACGCGCGAGCATCTCCGGGTCACCGGTGCGCGGATCCTGCGGCAGATAGCCGAGCTCACCCGATTTCGTGACCTTCCCACCGGAGGGCAGCAGCTCACCCGCGAGCACCTTGGTGAGGGTGGTCTTGCCGGCGCCATTGCGTCCGACCAGTCCGATCTTGTCGCCGTCGGAGACGCGGAACGACACGCCATCCATAAGGAGGCGGGCGCCAACGCGAATCTCGAGGTCGTGCACGGCAAGCACAGCAATGGTCCGTTCGTCAGGGAGGGGGTGGATCGGCCCGCGTCTCGTGGAGACACTGGGCCAGCCTCTCAGTATAGATCGCCCGTCCTGTCAGGACGCCTACAGTGAATGAACAGATCACCCTGAAGTATGACGTGGTCGATACCGCAGAGTGATGTGGAGGCACTGCACCAGTACGTAGGTTCTACGGGTGGACATCATCAATGAACTCATCCTGCAGGCCGCAGCCTCCCCCTGGCTGTACTTAGTGATGTTCGTGACGGCCGTCGTCGACGGCTTCTTCCCGCCGATTCCGAGCGAGACGGTGCTGGTCGCCGCGGCCGCGGTCGCAGCATCGACCGGCGAAACGAATCTGCCATTATTGATCGCGGTCGCCGCCGTCGGCGCCATAATCGGCGACAACATCGCCTACGCGATCGGCCGTTCGGTGGGCACCAGCCGTTTCGCCTGGATGCGCCGACCGAGAGTCGCCGCGGCGTTCGAACGCGCACAGCGCACGCTGAACACCAACGGCGCCCTGCTGATTCTCGGCGCCAGATACATCCCGGTCGGACGCGTCGCAGTGAATATGTCTGCGGGTGCTCTCGGATATTCATGGCGACGCTTCCTGCCGATCAGCGTCGTCGCCGGAATCACCTGGGCGATCTACAGCGCGTTGATCGGAATGCTCGCCGGGCACTGGCTGGAGGATCAGCCGCTTCTCAGCGCAGTATTCGGCGTCGCCTTCGCTCTCGTGATCGGACTGATCATCGATCGCATCGCTGCTGCTCGTCGCCGGCGCGTCGCAGCCGCTGCGGACACCGCGGCCGACGCGACCGATGCCGAAACGCCCCGCCCGCAGAATGCGGCAACGACGGTAACGACGCCAGTTGCAACGACGCCGACAGCGACGGTGGCAAGATGACAATCATGGATCGACCACGCAGGCATCTTGAGCGCCGCACCATCGCCGTGATCATTCTGGCGGTTGTCATGGTCGCGCTGTTCTCGATCATCGTCCCGATCCACACGGGCCTGTATGGGGTGTATGTTCCGCTGGCCTTCCTGCTCGGAGCAGCGATCTGCGCTGCGCCGTTGGTTGCGCTCACCCACCCTCGAACCGGCATCGCCCTGTTCGGCGGCGCCGCGTTCCTGCTTCCGCTGTTCGTCGCGGCAGATCGGGATCCGTTCTGGCCATGGCCATGGTCGGTGCCGGCGCTGCTCGCCTTTGGAGTCTTCGTCGCGGTTGTCACCTACCAACACGGCTGGCGTCTTGGACTCGTCCCGCTGGCGATCAGCCTCGCAGGATCCCTCGTCGCCCCCCTGCAGTTTCCGGAAGCAGCGACAGCCAACAGCGTCACCGCTAACCTCGTCGTCACGGCATCGATCACCGGCGTCGCGTACCTCGTCGCCGTGCTGCTAGCCGGCCGCGTCCGCCTCGGTGAGGAACTCACCCGCGAGCGTGAGGTCTCAGCCGACGAGCAGTCGCGCCGCATGATGGTCGAGGAACGTACCCGGATCGCCAGGGAGTTGCACGACGTGGTCGCGCACAGCATGTCGGTCATCCAGGTGCAGGCATCCACGGCGCGCTACCGGATGCCAGATCTCCCCGCAGTTGCCATCAATGAGTTCGATGACCTCGCCGCTACCGCACGCGGATCTCTCACCGAGATGCGCCGCCTGCTCGGAGTGCTGCGCACGGAGGACCAGTCTGCAGAACTCGCACCGCAGCAGGGAATCGACGACATCCCGGCGCTCGTCGACAGCATCCGCCGCGCCGGCGTGGACGTCGGCCTGGAACTCATCGCGCCCAACGTCGCCGAGGCTCCAGCCAGCGTGCAGATCGCGGCGTTCCGCATCGTGCAGGAGTCGCTGAGCAACGCCGTCCGGCACGCGCGTGGCTCCCGCATCACCGTGCGCGTGCACACCGACGCCGGCGCCGTGCACCTCCACGTGCACAACACCGTGGCGACCGGTGAGGTATCCACACAATCGAGTGGGCACGGACTTCGCGGGATGCAGGAACGTGTCGCGCTCGTCGACGGTAGCCTTGAGGCCGGTCCTGACGCGGATGGTGGATGGACCGTCACCGCTGTCCTGCCCTGGGCTGCGTAACCGGTACGGCACATCTGCCCAAGGAGACTGCGTGAGCATCGAAGTACTCATCGCTGATGATCAGGCGATGGTGCGTGCCGGTTTCGCCGCGCTCCTCGACGCGCACGACGGCATCACAGTGACGGGCCAGGCGGCCAACGGCACAGAGGCCGTATCGCTCTCGGCTCGGCTCGACCCCGACGTGATCCTGATGGACGTGCGGATGCCGGAGCTCGACGGCATCGAGGCGACCAGGCGCATCCTGGGCCCGTCCTACCCGGCGGCCAAAATCCCTCGCATCCTCATGCTGACGACGTTCGACATCGACGACTATGTCTACGACGCGCTCCAGGCCGGTGCCAGCGGGTTTCTTCTTAAGGATGCCCTGCCTGAGGAACTCGTGCATGCTGTCCGCGTGATCGCCGCGGGCGATGCGCTGCTCTCACCGAGCGTGACCCGCCGGATGATTGCGCAGTTCGCGTCCCAGAAGCCAAGAGCCACGGCATCCACGAATCTGCTGGCCGACCTGACCGATCGTGAGCGCGAGGTGCTCGTACTCATCGGCCAGGGCCACTCGAACAGCGAGATCGCCGCGGCACTGTTCATCGCGGAGCAGACCGTGAAGACACACGTCGGCAAAGTGCTCGCGAAGGTCGGCGCGCGCGACCGGGTACAGGCCGTGATCTTCGCCTATGACACTGGGCTCGCAGAACCTGCCTGACGATACTTCGGTAGGGGCGTGATAACACCATGGGGTGATGTGACGGGCTGCGCCTGATCCATAACCTCCTCGGACAGCCACCGAGGAGGAGCCCATGTCCATCATGGATCTGCGACGAGTCAACGTCGCCCACGTTCAACAAAACTCGCACACCCCACGCGACACCGGCATCGACCTCGTGCGTGCGCTGTGCGTACTCGGCGTGGTCATGCTGCACTCGCTGATGGTGGGAGTCACCGTCACCGACGCCGGTCCGCTGTTCGCGAATGCGAGCGACGGATCGGCATGGATCACCCCCCTCAGCTGGGTAATGCAGGTGATGCCGCTGTTCTTCGTGATCGGCGGCTTCGCCGGCTACACGTCCTATCTGCGTGCGGGGCAGCGCGGTGGCTCAGCGGCGGAGTTCGTTGCGGCACGCATCCACCGGCTGCTCCTGCCCGCCGTCTGCACGATAGCGACGGTCGGCATCGTTCTGACACTGCTCCTCGCAGGCGGCATCCCTGCCGACCTCGTGACCATGGCCGGCTACCGCTTCGGCCAGCCGCTGTGGTTCCTTGGCGTCTTCCTGCTCTGTCAGGCGCTGGTTCCCTCGCTGGCCGCTGCGCACCGCCGCGCCCCGTGGCTGACAATCGCCCTGCTCGCAGCTGCCGCTGTCGGAGTGGATGCCGTGCGCTTCGCCACCGGAATCGACGGCATCGGCTTCGTGAACCTCGCATTCGTCTGGCTTGCGCTGCAGCAGCTCGGCTTCTTCTTCGCCGACGGACGCATCGATGCGCTCGCACGTCGCACTCGGATGCTGATCGCCGGTGCTGCGGTCGCCGCGCTGCTGCTCAGCTTCGCACTCGGCGTGCACTCCCCCGACCTCATCGCGAACATCAACCCGCCCACCACGGCGCTGCTGCTCGTCGGTGTCGCACACACGATGGTGCTGTCGCTGATGCGTTCCCGCTTGGCTCAGTGGAGCGTGCGCCCACTCCCCACCGCGTTTCGGAACTTCGTGACGCCACGCGCCATGACGATCTATCTCTGGCACATGCCCATACTGCTGGTGATGGCGGGCGCGAGCGCGGTTTTCGCAATCGTGACGGATGTCGCCCTGCCGGTGCCGAGCAGCGTCGAATGGTGGACGACCCGGCCGCTGTGGCTCGCGGTCGTTCTTGTGCTGACGGCAGGCGTCGCCTATCTTCTCGCCGGGATTGAATCGCGGCGCGTCCCCGCATCGACGCGCTCGTCAGGCCGTCTGTTCGCGGCCACGACGATGGGGCTCGTCGCCATCGTCGAGCTGCTGGTGTTCGGCGCGACGCCGCTCACCACCGCCATCGCGGTCGGTCTCCTCGCCGCCGCGCTCCGCCTCGCGCGGCTGGACTCCCAAAGCAGAGTGGTTTCCCGCAGTCGGTCAGGCTTCCGAAGTACGGATTGCCCCCGACAAACTGCATCGATCGTCACTACTCCGCTGCGTGCCCGAGCCTGAGCCCCGGAATCGCCGCGACGGTTGCCAGAGCGATGCAGAACACGAACACGACGGCGAACGCGTCGACCCCGCCACCGAGCGTCGCGACGCCGAGCCCCGCGAGTGCGACCGCGACAGCGGAGCCGGTGGCATCCGAGATCGAGAGCGCAGAAGAGTTGAACCCCTCATTGCCTGGCGCCGAGTACGCCAGAGTCAGTACGGTGAGGCGTGGGTAGAACAGGCCCATGCCACCCCCTGCGAGCCCCCAGCCCACCACGATGATGATCGGCGACGCCGCGGTGACCGCCGTGATCAGCACCGCAAGCAATGCCGCGAGAACGAGCGCGAGACTGGTCACCGCGATACGCCGGTTGCCGAGCGCTTCTCCGTAGCGGCCCTGCAACGCGGATCCCCCTGCCCATGCGAACGCCGCCAGCATCAGCGCGATGCCTGCCCATGTCGGTGAGAAATCGAACTGCGCCATGAGCAGGTACGGGATGTATGCTTCGGCCGCGAAGAATGAACCGGCAACGAGTCCACGCACGAGCACGACGCTCGGCAATCCGCGTGCCGAGCGCAGTGTTCCTCTCGGCACCAGCGGAAGAATCGCGATACCGATAACAAGAACGGCGACAGCGGCGATCGGCCAGCCGATGAACGGAGGAGCATCGGCCGCAAGCCCGACGCCCACTGCAGAGACCGCGACCACGACGGCAAGCACCAGTCGCACCCAGACGCCTCCTAGCCGGTTCTCTGCGCCGGCGCCAAGGTCGAGCCCGCGCAGCCGCACCGCGATCACTACAAACGCACCCGCGGTGAGCACAGCCACTCCGAGGAACGTCCAGCGCCAGTCCAGGAACTCGGCCACGGCACCCGCGAGGAATGGACCGATCATCGATGGCACCACCCAGGCTGCTGCGAAGGCCGCGAAGACCCGTCCATGCAGGTGAGGTGGGTACAGTCTCGCGACGACGACATAGAGTGCGACAGTCTGACCGCCCGCGCCCAGCCCCTGCACCAGTCGACCGAGGAGGAACTGCTCCATCGTGAATGCGAAACCGGAGATGAGGAGCCCGATGATGAACACAGACACCGCCACGTACAGCGCACCACGTGGGCCGCGGGCATCAGACCACGCACCGCAGGCGACCATGCCGATGACGCTGGTGGCGAGCGTGCCAGCGAATGCCACGGCGAAGAGCGCCTCGCCGTTCAGCGCTTCGCTGACAACGGGCATAACTGTTGTCATGGCGAGAGCCTCGATCGCTCCGAGGAAGATCAGCGCGACGGCACCCGCTGTGACCCAGAGTCGTTCCCGGTCCCAGATCGAGGCCGGAGGTGTCGCGCTCATGCGTCGCCGAGAGCGGCGATGCGGGTGACGGCCTCGGTGATGATCTCGGGGCTGGTGCCGAAGTTCAGGCGCACGTGGCCTGCGCCCTCGGCGCCGAACGCAGGGCCGTAGTGCAGTGCCACCTTCGCTTCGCGCAGGATGCGCTTGGACGGGTTATCGCCCCATCCGAGATCTGTGAGGTCGATCCAGGCAAGGTATCCGGCGTCCGGGATCCGATAGCGCGCCGCGGGCAGGTGCGCGGCGAGCAGCTCGGCGATCAGCCGGCGGTTCTCATCGAGCGTGAGCAGAAGCCCGTCCAGCCACGTATCGCTCGCCTCAGAAAAAGCCGCCACGGCAGCGAGCAGACCGAACTGTCCAGTGCGCCAGAACACCTCGTCCGGCATTCCACGCACGACTCGGGTGGTCTCGTCTGCTGCTGTGACCATTAGGGCGCACTTGAGGCCGGCGAGATTGAACGCCTTGCTGGCGCTGACCACGGCATAGCCGATCGCACGCGCGGCGTCCGAGACATTCAGGAACGGTGTGAATCCAGCATCCGGTTGCGCGAGCGGAGCGTGGATCTCATCAGAGACGACGGCGACACCGTGGACTGCAGCGAGGTCGGCGAGAGCCGCTAAAGACTCTACCGAGTGCGCAGTGCCGGTTGGATTGTGAGGGTTGCACAGCAAAACGGCGCGCGCGCCGGACTCCATCGAAGTGCGGATGGCGTCGAGATCCAGTTCCCATGCCGCACCCGTGTCGTACAGCGGAACACGATCAACCACTGCCCCCGCCTCCTCGACGACATCGAAGAACGGCGGGTAGACCGGAGTCGTGACGATCACGCGGTCGCCTGGCGCGGTCACGCGGCGCAGTATCTCGACGATGCCCATGCTGACATCTGCCGTCGAACGGATCCGCGCTGGATCCACCATCCAGCCGAGTCGTCGCTGCGCAAAGCCCGCATAGGACTCAGCGAGCGGGGTGCGCGAGGCCGTGTAGCCGGTGTCGCCACTGGCGACGGCCCGCTCGAGCGCCGCTGCGATCGGGGGCGCGAGCGGGAAGTCAGTCTCCGCCACAAAGAGCGGCAACACGTCGGCGGGGTACTCCCGCCACTTCGCGCTGCTACGCTCACGCAGCTGCTCGAGCGGGAGCGCCCTGACCGGCTCGGTCACGTCAGAGCTCGGTCACGTCAAATAGCGAAGCCGAGGGCGCGCATCATGTCGCGCCCGTCGTCGGTGATCCGCTCGGGTCCCCACGGCGGCATCCACACCCAGTTGATGCGGAACCGATCGACGACTGCGTCCAGTGCCTGCGCCGTCTGCTCTTCGAGCACATCGGTGAGCGGGCACCCGGCGCTGGTCAGCGTCATGTGGATGACAAGAGCGTCATTCTCGTCGTCCCACCCGAGGTCATAGATGAGCCCCAGGTCGACGACGTTGATCCCGAGCTCAGGATCCATGACGTCCTTGAGCGCTTCGGTGACCTCGTCGAACTTCTCTGGTGCAAGCGTCGCGGTCATGACCTCAGCCTACGCTTCGATCGGGGCCGAGGGGTCGAGGAAACGGTCGTAACCCTCTTCCTCGAGACGGTCAGCGAGCTCAGGTCCGCCCTCTTCCACGATCTTTCCCGCCACAACCACGTGCACGAAGTCGGGGCGGATGTAGCGAAGGATGCGCGTGTAGTGCGTGATCAGCAGCACGCCGAGACCGGTGTTCTCCTTCGCGCGGTTCACGCCTTCCGACACAATCTTCAGCGCATCGACGTCGAGCCCGGAGTCCGTCTCGTCCAACACGGCGAACTTCGGCTTGAGAACCTCGAGCTGAAGAATCTCGTGACGCTTCTTCTCACCACCGGAGAAGCCTTCATTCACGTTGCGCTGCGCGAACTTGGGGTCCATGCGCAGGTTCGTCATCGCGGCCTTGACATCCTTGGTCCAGGTGCGGATCGAGGGTGCTTCGCCGTCAAGCGCCGTCTTCGCGGTACGCAAGAAGTTTGTGACCGTGACGCCGGGGATCTCTACCGGGTACTGCATCGCGAGGAAGAGTCCGGCACGCGCACGCTCGTCGACGCTCATCGCCAGGACGTCTTCACCGTCGAAGGTGATGGTGCCGCTGGCGACCTTGTACTTCGGGTGCCCGGCGATCGTGTACGCAAGAGTCGACTTGCCTGAGCCGTTCGGGCCCATGATCGCGTGGGTCTCACCGGTCTTCATGGTGAGGTTGATTCCGTTGAGAATCGGGGTGGTACCCGTCTCGGTGTCGACCGTCACAAACAGGTCGCGGATCTCAAGAACAGACATTCAGATTTCCTTCGTCACAGTGGGATCAATGAGCACGTCGTCGCCGTCGATCTGGACGACGTAAACCGGAACGGGCTCATAAGCGGGGAGATTCTGGGGGATGCCGGTGCGCAGTGAGAATGCAGAGCCGTGGGCCCAGCATTCCAATGTGTCGCCCTCGACGAATCCCTCGGCGAGAGAGATCTCGCCGTGCGTGCAGACGTCACCGATGGCGTGGATCTCACCGGCGGAATCGAGAACGATAGCCATGGGCACGCCGTCGAGTTCTACGCGCAGCGGAGCGTCCTGCTCAAGCTCGCTGACTCCACATGCGCGCTGCGCGCTCATACGTTGACCTCTGCAAGTTCGGCATCGATCGCAGCGAGCAGTTCGCTTTCAATCGTTGGGAGGCCGAGGCGCAACACGATATCAACGAGGAAGCCGAGTACCACCAGTCGACGGGCCTCTTCTTCAGAGATACCGCGCGACTGCAGGTAGAACAGCTGCTCATCATCGAAGCGTCCGGTGGCACTGGCATGGCCTGCACCGCGGATGTCTCCGGTCTCGATCTCGAGGTTCGGGATCGAGTCTGCGCGCGCGCCCTCAGTGAGCACCAGGTTGCGGTTCGCCTCATAAGAATCGGTGCCAGAGGCATCCGGTCCGATCAAGACATCGCCGATCCAGACACTGTGCGCGCCCTTGCCCTGCAGCGCACCCTTGTAGAGCACGTCACCGGTGGTGTGCGCGCCCTTGTGATGCAGATACACCTGACTTTCGAGGTGCTGGCCAGCGTCCGCGTAGGTCAGACCGTACATCTTTCCTTCGGATCCGGTGCCTGCGAGCTCAAGGTTCGGATTCACGCGCACGAGGCCACCGCCGAAGCTGATGACGAAGTGCTTAAGCGTGGCGTCGTTGTCAACGCGCGCCTGGTGCGATGCCGCGTGCACGGCGTCATCTTCCCAACGCTGTACGGTCACGACCGTCAGCCGGGAACCAGCACGAGCAATGATCTCGACGTTCTGCGCGTACTGGGCAGAACCGCGGTGGCGCAGAACAACCGTCGCGGAGCTGTGCTCGAGAGCCTCGATCACGATGTGCGCGTCAGCACGCTTGTCAGCGCCCTGTCCGGTGATCGTGATGAGGATCGGCTCTGCGACCTCTTCATCACGCGGGATGCGCACGTGCATGCCGTCGGCGGTGCCCTGCCATGCCACAGCCGCAACGATGTCTTCGGGAACGAAGAACTCGCCGCGCGGTGCGGTGCCGGCAGTCAGCGACTCGGCGATGTACTGCTCACCGGTCGTGATCTCGTAGGTGACGCCGTCGTTGTGCTCAGCCGGCGCGAACAGGCCGGTGAGCTTCGCGACTGGCGTGTGCTTCCAATTGACCTCGCGGCCGGTCGGCGTGCCGAAGTCTGCAGGCTCGAAGGAGCGCGGGCGCTCTGAGCGGGTCTGCACGGGAACGAATCCGGCCTCTGCCACCTTGGCGGCGGGGTCGATGTGCGCGTTCGTCTGCTGCGCCTCGCTGGGCGCTGTCGTAGGGGCCGCCATTTAGCCGACCGATCCTTCCATGCCCATTTCAATGAGCTTATTCAATTCCATCGCGTATTCCATCGGCAGCTCGCGAGCGATCGGCTCGATGAAACCACGCACGATCATTGCCATGGCTTCGGTCTCGGCCATGCCGCGCGACTGCAAGTAGAAGAGCTGCTCTTCGCTGACCTTGGAAACCGTGGCTTCGTGGCCGAGCTGCACATCGTCAACGCGAATATCGATGGACGGATACGTATCTGAGCGCGACTGCGTATCGATCAGCAGAGCGTCGCAGACAACCGAGTTCGCGGAGTGATGAGCGGCGGGATCGACCCGCACCTCGCCACGGTAAGCCGTACGTCCACCTCCTCGCGCGATCGACTTCGAGACGATGGATGACTGCGTGTACGGAGCCATGTGCACCATTTTGGCGCCGGCATCCTGGTGCTGGCCGGGGCCTGCGAAGGCGACCGACAGTGTCTCGCCCTTGGCGTGCTCGCCCATCAGATAGATCGACGGGTACTTCATCGTCACCTTGGAGCCGATGTTGCCGTCGACCCACTCCATGGTCGCCCCCTCGTGCGCAACCGCACGCTTGGTGACCAGGTTGTAGACGTTGTTCGACCAGTTCTGGATCGTCGTGTAGCGAACGCGCGCGTTCTTCTTCACGATGATTTCGACGACTGCCGAGTGCAGTGAGTCCGACTTGTAGATCGGGGCGGTGCAGCCCTCGATGTAGTGGATGTAGCTGTCCTCGTCCGCGATGATCAGCGTGCGCTCGAACTGACCCATGTTCTCGGTGTTGATGCGGAAGTACGCCTGGAGCGGGATCTCGACGTGAACGCCCTTGGGAACGTAGACGAAGGAACCTCCGGACCACACCGCGGTGTTGAGGGCGGCGAACTTATTGTCGCCAGCCGGGATGACGGTGCCGAAGTACTCCTCGAAGATCTCGGGGTGCTCGCGCAGGGCAGTGTCGGTGTCCATGAAGATGACGCCCTGCTGCTCCAGATCCTCACGAATCTGGTGGTAGACGACCTCGGACTCGTACTGGGCTGCGACACCAGCGACGAGGCGCTGACGCTCGGCCTCTGGGATGCCGAGACGCTCATAGGTCTCACGGATCTCAGCGGGGAGGTCCTCCCACGACTGCGCCTGCTTCTCGGTGGAGCGTACGAAGTACTTGATGTTGTCGAAGTCGATCGCACTGAGGTCTGCACCCCAGGTAGGCATGGGTTTGCGTCCGAAGAGCTGATATCCCTTGAGCCGGTTCTTCAGCATCCACTCCGGTTCGTTCTTCAACCCCGAAATGCCGCGTACGACGTCCTCGGAGATTCCGCGCTTCGCAATGGCACCAGCGGCATCTTCATCGTGCCAGCCGAATTCATACACCCCCAGACCATCGAGTTCTGGGCGGTCGATCAGCACATCCGACATCACACTCTCCTTGTTGGGCCTCAACGGTGTCATCCGCCCCGACACCTTGGCCTCGTCGAGTACGCGAGGTGGGTGCCGCTGGTGGGCCTCATCACGGACGCATTCTTCGCGCCTAAACTATTGATGATGCATCTCGCGCTGAGCGCGTGCATCACAACAATCCGATTCTACAGGTTCCCCCTGGCAAACGGGCCGTGCCCGTCTGCCCGAGAGTGGACCGGAGGACACATGCCCGACACCACTGCCACGACCGACTCCCCCACACAGGTCCGGGCGTCCATCACTATCGGTCGACCGTTGCGCGTGTTGGCGTGGCTCTCGTTCCTGGCCGAGGTCATCATCATCGGCACCGGCGGCGCAGTGCGGCTGACGGGATCGGGCCTCGGATGCTCCGAATGGCCACTGTGCACGCCAGAATCTCTGGTGCCGATCTATGAAGTGCAGGGCATCCACGGCATCATCGAGTTCGGCAATCGCACGATGACTGGCCTGGTGGGGCTCCTCGCCCTCGCAGTGCTGTTGCTTACGCTGCACGCGATCGGCGGTCGCAAGCCCGTCGTCGTCGCGCTGTGGTTCGCTGGGGCGGGCGTCGTCGCAGCGGTTCTCGCGTACTTCGTCACGGCGCCGTTCGATCTGCCGGCGTTCGGTATCGCCTCCGGAGTGCTACTGCTCGCCGTCATCCTGGCCGCGATCCACTCGCTGCGTGAGAACGCGCGACGACGCGATCTATCCATGCTCGCCTGGATCGTGCTCGCCGGGGTGATGGCTCAGGCCGTCGTCGGCGGCCTGGCCGTGGTGAGCGATCTGAACCCCTTGATCGTCGGCTTCCACTACGTGTCTTCGCTGCTTCTGGTGTGCGTCACCGCAGCGTTCCTGGTTCGGATGCGCCAGTCTGACGCCCCTCGCAAGCGCGCCGTACCGGTGTGGTTCGCCGTGCTCTCTCATGTGACCGGCCTGGCTCTCGCCGCGACCATCTTCTTCGGGGTCCTCACCACCGGCTCGGGACCGCACTCGGGTGACGCGAACGTGATCCGCGACGGTTTCGACGCCACGGTCCTCGCGCACGTGCACTCCTGGCCGGGCTACATCCTCGCTGTCCTCGTCGCAGTGCTGACCATCGCAGCGTGGGTTCTGCGGCTGGAGCCCCGACGCTGGCTGTTGGTGCTTGTCCTCGCGATCCTGGTGCAGATCGGCGTCGGCATCTGGCAGGCACGTGATGGACTGCCAGAGATCCTGGTCGGCATCCACATGGTGTTGGCGGCGCTGTCGGCCGCTGCATACACGGCGATGGTTCTGCACCTAAAGCGCTGACCCCCTGATCGAGTGGGCGCGTGTGGCTCGGATTTGCGCGAATTTCGAGCCACAATTACCCACTCGCACAGGTCGCGCATAGCGGGCGCAGGGCGTTCGCATTGGGTCCAGGGTGAGACTCACAGACATGAAATCTCTCACCCGTAACATTTCGTACTGGCTGCTTCTCGTTCTGTCCCTCGCGTCCGCCGGTCTCGGCGGCTGGATCATCAACAGCCAGAGCACGGCGATGACCTCCGCCTTGCTGGACGGAACAGCCACCGGCGTCGAGGTCTATGTCGGGCAGCCGCTCATCGTCGTCGGTGCCGCACTTCTCGGCGCTGGCATCATCGGCATCCTGCTCACACTCGCACTGAGCGCTGTGAAGGCGTTGCTGCCTGCCCCGACGCCTGTAGTCGTGGAGCCGATCGACTGGACGGCGGATTCATCTGCTGATGACGCTCCGACCGACTCAGCGATCGACGCCGAAGATGTCGCCGCTGCGGATTCAGTGGACGTTGAGAACGACGCCGAGGATCAGAACGGAAGCAGTGGGTCGACCGCCACGGCAACGAAGATCAGCGTCAAGTAGGTTATGGAGGCGTGGAACACCCGCATCGGACGCGGCTGTGTTCCACGCACCGCCTCGTTGTACAGGCGGTGTGACTCATAGATGAACCATCCGCCGAAGACGACAGCAGAAACCGTGTAGACCAGGCCCATGCCGGCAATCGGGATCAGCAGCAGCGAGCAGGCCAGCGTGGCCCAGGCGTACAGAATCACCTGAAGGCCGACCTGAGAAGCGTTGCGCGTGACGCCGAGCATCGGAACATCCGCGCCCTCGTAGTCGTCGCGGTACTTCATCGACAGTGGCCAGTAGTGCGCAGGCGTCCACAGGAAGATAAGCGCGAACAACACGATTGCCGGCCACGCGATATCTCCGGTGACTGCAGACCAGCCGATCACGACCGGGAAGCATCCAGCGATGCCCCCCCAGATGATGTTCTGCTCGGTGCGGCGCTTGAGGATCATCGTGTAGATGACGACGTAGAAGAAGATCGCCGCGACGGACAGTGTCGTTGTCAGCCAGTTGGTGGTTGCGAATAGCCAAACCGTGGATGCCACGGCGAGAACCCAGGAGAAGATCAGCGCCGCGCGCGGCGAGATCTCGCCGGTCACGAGCGGTCGGTTCTCAGTGCGGTGCATGTGCGCGTCCATGTCCCGGTCGAGGTACATATTGAAAGACGCGGCAGAGCCGGCACTCAGCGAACCGCCGATGACAGTGGCGAGCACGAGCCAGAGATTTGGCATCCCGCCTTCGGCGAGAAACATGACCGGCACGGTGGAAACGAGAAGCAACTCGAGCACGCGGGGCTTGGTCAGCGACACGTACGCCTTGATCGTCTTAGCAATCGGACGTTTCACCGCCGTCGTCTGCGACATGGTCGAGATAACAATCGCCTCCTCAGCACACACCAACGACAACCCTTTCAGTCTACGACAAGCAAACCGGACGACTCACAACGTAAGACGCATTTGTTGGTTGCTCTCACCCCGCTATGCTGAAAATCACTCGCGCGCCCGGCGCTGTGCACCTGTCCGTGACGATGCGGAGGCGCCAGGGGAATTCGGGCGCCCTCGTAGTTGTTGGAAAGGGCATGACCGTGACGGAACTCCAGTGGGCTGAAATCGATCGACGTGCGGTGGACACCGCCCGACTTCTTGCGGCGGATGCCGTGGAGAAGGTCGGCAACGGCCACCCAGGCACGGCGATGAGCCTCGCCCCGGTCGCCTATCTGCTTTACCAGCAGGTGCTGCGCCATGACCCGACTGACACTGATTGGCTGGGCCGCGACCGCTTCATCCTCTCGGTCGGCCACTCGTCTCTGACGCAGTATGTGCAGCTCTACTTGGGCGGTTTCGGCCTCGAGCTCGAGGACCTCAAGGCGCTGCGCACCTGGGGCTCGCTGACCCCAGGACACCCCGAGTACGGCCACACCAAGGGTGTGGAGATCACCACCGGTCCGCTTGGGCAGGGGCTCGCCTCCGCCGTCGGCTTCGCATACGCTGCCCGCTACGAGCGCGGCCTGTTCGACCCCGAGACCGCGGCTGGCTCCAGCCCGTTCGACCACTTCGTGTACGTGATCGCCGGCGATGGCGACCTGCAGGAAGGCGTGACCAGCGAAGCCTCTTCGCTCGCCGGGCACCAGGAACTGGGCAACCTGATCGCGATCTACGACTCGAACCAGATCTCGATCGAAGATGACACGAACGTCGCCTTCACCGAAGATGTCGCAGCTCGCTACGAGTCCTACGGCTGGCAGGTCATCACGGTCGACTGGAAGAAGACTGGCGAGTACGTCGAAGACGTCGCCGAACTGCACGCCGCGATCGAGGCCGCCAAGGGCGAGACCTCGAAGCCGTCGCTGATCGTCCTCAAGACCATCATCGGCTGGCCGTCGCCCGGCAAGCAGAACTCGGGCAAGATCCACGGCTCCGCTCTCGGTGCTGACGAACTCGCCGCCACGAAGAAGGTGCTCGGCTTCGACCCTGAGCAGAACTTCGCTGTCGCCGACGACGTGATCGAGCACACCCGCGCCCTCGCGGCTCGCTCGGCAGAAGAGCGTGCAGCCTGGCAGAAGTCGTTCGATGCCTGGGCCGCTGCGAATCCGGAGCGCAAGGCACTGCTCGACCGGCTTGAGGCACATGAACTGCCCTCCGACATCGACGCCGCACTGCCTGTGTTCGAGGCCGGCAAGGAGGTCTCCACCCGCGCAGCATCGGGTCAGGTCATCAACGCCCTTGCCGCAGAATTGCCCGAGCTGTGGGGCGGTTCTGCCGATCTCGCAGAGTCGAACCTCACGACGATCAAGAATGCGCCGTCGTTTATCCCGACTCAGTGGTCCACGCACGAGTGGTCTGGCAACCCGTACGGACGGGTGCTGCACTTCGGCATCCGCGAGCACGCCATGGGCGCGATCATCAACGGCATCGTGCTGCATGGCCCGACCCGCGCCTTCGGCGGAACGTTCCTGATCTTCAGCGACTACATGCGCCCCGCAGTGCGCCTCGCAGCCCTGATGAACATCCCGAGCATCTACGTCTGGACGCACGACTCCGTCGCACTCGGCGAAGACGGCCCCACACACCAGCCGATCGAACAGCTCGCAACACTGCGTGCGATCCCGAACTTCACGGTGGTGCGCCCGGCCGACGCGAACGAGACCTCGGCTGCATGGCTCGAGCTGCTGCGCCGCAATGGCGGCCCCGCAGGTATCGCCCTGACCCGTCAGAACATTCCGGTGTTCGAGCGTGGCGATGACGTAGCATCCGGTGAAGTCTTCGCTTCTGCCGCCAACACTTCCAAGGGCGCCTACGTGCTCGCGGAGGCCCCGAACGGCACGCCTGACGTCATTCTGATCGCGACGGGCTCTGAGGTGCAGCTTGCTGTCGCCGCACGCACGACACTCGCGAGCGAGGGCATCAACGCCCGCGTCGTCTCTGCTCCGTCACTGGAGTGGTTCGACGAGCAGGATGCCGCGTACCGCGAGTCGGTGCTTCCGAAGTCCGTCACCGCTCGCGTTTCGGTCGAGGCAGGGTCATCCTTGACCTGGCACGGCATCGTCGGCACCAATGGCCGTTCCGTCGCGATCGACCACTTCGGCGCATCAGCAGATTACAAAACCCTTTTCCAGCAGTTTGGCATCACCGCCGAGGCCGTCGTCGAGGCGGCACGCGAGACAATCAAGGAGAACGCATGAGCACCCCGACTTCTCAGCTTCACGACGCCGGCGTCAGCATCTGGCTCGATGACCTCTCGCGCACCCGCATCAACTCTGGCAACATCGCTGAGCTGATCGAGTCCCGCAACATCACCGGCGTCACGACGAACCCGACGATCTTCGCGAACGCGATCACGAACCCGGATGACACGTCATACGACGCGCAGGTCACCGAGCTCGCCGCCTCCGGCGCCACAGCGGAGGAAGCTGTCTTCGCTGCGACGACTCAGGACGTTGCGGCAGCGCTCGATGTCTTCCGCCCGGTATGGGAAGCGTCCGGTCATGTCGACGGTCGTGTCTCGATCGAGGTCTCCCCCGACCTCGCACATGACACGGACAACACCGTCGCCCAGGCCAAGGAACTGTGGGCGAAGATCGACCGTCCGAACCTGCTCGTGAAGATCCCCGCCACCAAGGCTGGCCTCCCCGCGATCGCTCAGGCAATCGGCGCTGGCATCAGCGTCAACGTCACGTTGATCTTCAGCCTGGAGCGCTACGCCGAGGTCATCGAGGCTTATCTCACGGGTCTCGAGACCGCGAAGGCTGCTGGCATCGACGTGTCGAGCATCCACTCGGTCGCGTCGTTCTTCGTGTCGCGTGTGGACTCCGAAACAGACAAGCGTCTTGAGGCCATCGGCACCGACGACGCCCTCGCGCTCAAGAGCAAGGCAGGACTCGCCAACGCGCGTCTCGCCTACGAGCTGTTCGAGCAGACCTTCGCAAGTGACCGCGCCAAGGCGCTTCTGGATGCTGGCGCGAACCTGCAGCGGCCGCTGTGGGCCTCGACCGGCGTCAAGGACCCGGCACTGCCCGACACCCTCTACGTGACGGAGCTTGTCGCGCAGGGCGTCGTGAACACGATGCCGGAGAAGACGCTTGAGGCGACCTTCGACCACGGTGTTATCACCGGCGACACGATCACGGGTGGCTACGAAGAGGCACGTGCAGTCTTCGCCGGGCTCGCCGAAGTCGGCATCGACTTTGCTGATGTCACCCAGGTTCTCGAGGATGAGGGAGTCGCAAAGTTCATCGATTCCTGGCATGACCTGCTGACCCAGGTCGCCAAGGGGCTCGAGGCACAGCGATGACCTTCTCGATCCACGCCTCTGGCGCGGCCAAGGTCGCGATCGATGAGGTCGTACCCCGCCTCGTCGGCGACCTCATCGCTTCCCGCATCACGGGGTTCGATGCAACTCTCTGGGGCGAAGCTGCAGAGGAAGAAGCATCGAAGCGTCTCGGCTGGATCGAGGCCGTCTCGGTCTCCCGCCCGCTGGTCGCCGAGATCAACGCGCTGCGAGACGAACTCCACGCCAAGGGCGTGAATCGTGTGGTCCTCGCCGGCATGGGCGGATCATCACTCGCTCCGGAGGTCATCTCCCAGACAGCTGGTGTCGCGCTCACGATCCTCGACTCAACTGCCCCTGGACAGGTGCTCTCGGCGCTCGATGAAGGCCTTGCAGCGACCGTTCTCGTCGTGTCATCCAAGTCGGGCTCCACGGTCGAGACCGACTCGGCAAAGCGTACGTTCGAGGCGGCTTTCCGCGACCTCGGCATCGACCCGACTGAGCGCATCGTCGTGGTGACCGATCCCGGCTCACCGCTCGATGTCGCCGCGCGTGCGGACGGTTACCGTGTGTTCAACGCCGACCCGAATGTCGGGGGACGCTATTCCGCTCTGACGGCATTCGGTCTGGTTCCCTCCGGACTCGCCGGCGTCGACATCGACGAGCTTCTCAATGAGGCTGAGGCGACGTTGCTGCAGGTCGCCGTTGATCGGGCAGACAACCCTGCGCTGCGTCTCGGCGCTGCGATCGCTGCCACCAACCCGCGCCGTGACAAGCTCGGCCTGGTCACAGACGGCACGCACATCAAGGGCCTCCCGGACTGGATCGAACAGCTCATCGCAGAATCCACCGGCAAGGAGGGCACCGGCATCCTTCCGGTCGTTCTGCTTCCGGTCTCCCCTGAGATCGAGAACGTCCCTGCCGATCTTCAGATCGTGCGCTTGGTCGACGACGCGAACGAGTTCCACCTGCGCGAACGTCACCAGGGCGAGATCCTCGTCAGTGGCTCGCTCGGCGCGAGCTTGCTGGTCTGGGAGTATGCTACGGTGATCGCCGGCTATCTGCTCGGGATCAATCCCTTCGATCAGCCAGACGTCGAATCAGCCAAGATCGCTACTCGCGGTCTGCTGGATGCTCGTCCGGAACCGACCGCACCGGCATTCGTCGAGAACGGCATCGAAGTTCGGGTCTCCGACCCGGCTCTGGCCGCATCTGGCAACATCGAGGCAGTGATGGATGCCCTGTGGGCACAGCTGCCCGAGGACGGCTACGTCTCGATCCAGGCATACGTGAATCGCCTTGAGTTGCCGCAGCTACAGGGCCTGCGCGAGCTGGTCGCGGCCGACTCCGGTCGACCGACCACGTTCGGCTGGGGCCCGCGCTTCCTGCACTCGACCGGTCAGTATCACAAGGGCGGACCCGAGCAGGGTGTGTTCCTGCAGATCCTCGAGCGCACCGACGTGGATCTCGAGATCCCGGAGCGCCCGTTCACCTTCGGTCAGCTCATCCAGGCACAGGCCGCCGGCGATGCCGGTGTGCTCGCCGAGCATGGTCGTCCTGTCGTGTCTCTCACGATCACGGATGACTCGGCCGATGTGCTCGCCCTGTTCGAAGCCGCCCAGAAGTAGTCCGTAGGAGAAACCCCCGCCGATGACCGTTCCCGTATCACGCGGCCACAACCCGCTGCGCGACCCCGACGACCGTCGCCTCAATCGCATCGCAGGTCCCAGCGCGCTGGTGATCTTCGGTGTGACCGGTGACCTGTCGCGCAAGAAGCTCATGCCCGCGGTATACGACCTCGCGAACCGGGGGCTTCTGCCCCCTGGATTCGCACTGGTCGGCTTCGCCCGCCGTGACTGGAAAGACCAGGACTTCGCCCAGGTCGTCTACGAAGCGGTGAAGGAGCACGCGCGCACTGAGTTCCGCGAGGAGACCTGGCAGCAGCTGCTGCAGGGTATCCGTTTCGTCTCGGGTGAGTTCGACAACCCGGAGTCGTTCGCGAAGCTGCGCGAGACCGTCGAAAAGCTCGATGTGGAACGTGGCACGATGGGCAATCACGCCTATTATCTGTCGATTCCGCCGAAGGCGTTCCCGCTCGTGGCCAAGCAGCTGAAGGACTCCGGGCTCGTCGGCGAGGACCGCGGCGAGGATCAGTGGCGTCGCGTGGTGATCGAGAAGCCATTCGGTCACGACTTGGACTCGGCGCGTGCGCTGAACGAGGCGCTAGAGGTGGCGTTCCCCGCGGACTCCATTTTCCGCATTGACCACTACCTCGGCAAGGAGACAGTGCAGAACATTCTGGCGCTGCGCTTCGCGAACGAGCTGTATGAGCCGCTGTGGAACCGAAACTACGTCGACCACGTGCAGATCACCATGGCCGAGGACATCGGTGTTGGCGGTCGTGCCGGATACTACGACGGCATCGGTGCGGCGCGTGATGTCATCCAGAATCACCTGCTTCAGCTGCTGGCGCTCACCGCGATGGAAGAGCCCATCAGCCTTTCCGCAGAGCACCTGCGCGCCGAAAAGGAGAAGGTGCTCGCTGCGGTGAAGCTGCCTGAGGACCTGTCTCTGGCCACTGCCCGCGGGCAGTATGCAGGTGGCTGGCAGGGCGGTCAAGAGGTCGATAGCTTCCTCGGCGAAGACGGCATGAACCCTGAGTCTGTCACCGAGACGTACGCAGCGATCAAGTTGGAGATCGCGAACCGTCGGTGGGCGGGCGTGCCCTTCTACCTGCGCAGCGGCAAGCGTCTTGGGCGCCGAGTGACCGAGATCGCCGTGGTCTTCAACCGCGCACCTGAGCATCTGTTCGGCCGCAGCAACGCGGCGGAACTCGGTCAGAACGCGCTCGTGATCCGCGTGCAGCCCGATGAGGGCGTCACGATCCGCTTCGGTTCGAAGGTTCCTGGCGCCGGCACCAACGTGCGCGATGTGACGATGGACTTCGGTTACGGCCATGCGTTCACCGAAGCGAGTCCCGAAGCCTATGAGCGGCTCATTCTCGACGTGCTGCTGGGCGATCCGCCGCTGTTCCCCCGTCATGAGGAGGTGGAGCTGAGCTGGAAGATCCTCGACCCGGTAGAGAAGTACTGGGCAGCAGTCGGTGGCCCGCTGGAGCAGTACGCCCCCGGTTCCTGGGGACCGGCATCCGCTGATGCCCTCCTTGCCCGCGACGGACGCGTCTGGAGACGACCGTGATCATCGACCTTCCCGATACGACCGTCAGCCAGGTCGCAAAACATCTCGTCAAGGTACGCGAAGAGGGCGGCGCTGTCGCACTCGGACGCGTGCTTACGCTCATCATCTCTGCGCGCAACGGTGTGGCCGAGGCCGCTATCGATGCAGCCAACGATGCTTCTCGCGAGCACCCGATGCGTGTCATCGTGCTGACCACTGGCGATGGAGACTCTCACCTCGACGCTCAGATCCGTGTCGGTGGGGATGCTGGCGCGAGTGAGGTCGTCGTCCTGCGTGCCTACGGCGCGGCAGCCAGTAACGAGGAAAGCCTCGTCACCGGATTGTTGTTGCCAGATGCACCTGTTGTCGCATGGTGGCCGGAGGACGCACCGATCGATCCGGCAAATTCGCCGCTGGGCCGCATCGCGCAGCGCCGCATCACGGATGCCGCAACCACTCCAGATGTGCGCGATCGACTCGCACTGCTCGGTAGGACCCATGCACCGGGCGACACCGATCTGGCATGGACCCGTCTCACACACTGGCGCGAGCAGCTCGCAGCGGTGCTTGACCAGCCTCCCTTCGAGACGATCACGGCCGCAGAGGTTCTGGGCGCTGCGGCATCCCCATCCACCGCGTTGCTCGCTGCATGGTTGCGGTTGTCGTTGGATGTGCCGGTGCGCTGGCAGTACGAGGATCCATCGCACTGGGATGCTGGCATCAAGTCGGTGCGGCTGACCCGCGCGAGCGGCGATATTCTGCTCGAGCGACCGGAATCCAGCGTGGCGGTGCTCACACAGCCGGGCCAGCCTGATCATGAGCTGCACCTTCCTCGTCGCACCCTGCGCGAGTGCCTGGCCGAGGAGCTCCGGCGCCTCGACCCCGACGTCCTGTACGGTCGAGTGATCACTGAGGGCTGGGAGAAGCTGGGTCCGCCCGAGACTGGAGAGTGAACGGCATGCAGCCATCATCCGCGGAGAAACTGGTCGTCGTCGAGCGAACCCCCGCCGCCCTCGCGGCACGGGTCGCAGACCGATTCCTCACGCGCGTCAAAGCGCGCACGAAGAACGGTCGAATCGCGCACATCGCCCTCACCGGCGGCTCGATGGGCGGCGCGGTTCTCCGCGCGGTCGCTGTGCACCCGAAGACGAGCAAGATCGACTGGTCGCTGGTACATTTCTGGTGGGGCGACGAGCGCTTCGTCGCCGCTGACGACGCGGATCGCAACGCGCTGCAGTCGCGTGCGGCGCTGCTGGATCACATCGACCTTCCGGCCGAGAACGTGCACGAGGTTGCAGCTGCAGACAGCGGACTGACGCTTGACGAGGCTGCCGACGCGTACGTCGCCGAGTTGGCGAAGTACGGCACGGATGAGCACCCGTGGCCGTCGTTCGCAGTGTGTTTCCTCGGCGTCGGACCTGACGGTCACATCGCCTCGCTGTTCCCTGATCGTTCGGAAGTCACCGAGACGGATGCTGCGGCACTGCCTGTGCGGGACTCCCCCAAGCCGCCGCCGGAGCGAGTGACACTCACCCGCCCGGTGATCAACTCGTCTAAGCGGGTCTGGCTGGTGCTCACCGGCGCGGACAAGGCTTCAGCGCTGGGTCTTGCTCTTGCCGGTGCGAGCTACACCAGCGTGCCTGCCGCGGGCGCCAAGGGGCGCAAGCGCACGATCTTCTTCGTCGATCAGGCTGCCGCCGCTGAGGTTTCCGAAGACCTCATCGACCAGGGCTACTGATCGCTGCGCTCGACGCCAGGGCCGTAGCCGTGTTCCGGTCCGTTTCCTGGGCGGTTCTCGGCCCCTGAGTCGAACTCAGCGCCCGAGTCTGTCGAAGGCGTCCCCGCAGAGTCATTGCTCCCCCGGCTGATTCCGAGATCCTGGCTCTCGCTCAGCACCTGGGGGTGGTAGCGAGCCAACCAGATGACACCCCAGACGGCGATCGCCCCGGCTACTCCGAAGCAGATCAGTACCCAGCCCGGCGCCGCAGAGGCTTCGCCGAGTACGAGCATCCCAATCAGGACCGCCACCATCGGATCAACGACGGTGAGCCCTGCGATGACGAGATCCGGCGGTCCGGAACTGTACGCGGTCTGCACGAAGTAGGCGCCCACTGCTGATGCGGCGACGAGTGCGATCACGCAGACCAGCGTCACCCATTCGAATTCCTCCGCCTTCACTCTCTCGATGACAGCCTTAGCCAGGGTCGCTACGAATCCGTAGAGAATGCCAGCGCCGACAACATAGAAGAGCGCGCGCATGCGGTGGCGAAGGATCAGCCAGCATCCTCCGAGCACGATGATCACGACCAGCAGTATCGCGAGGATCGTGAAGAGCTGCCGATCGCTGATCTCCTGCTCTGTCGCGAAGATCGCCGCGAAGAAGACGAAGATGAAGATGCCGCCGACGCAGGCGCCGATAGCAATGAGAGACTTCTTGGTCGGAGTGTGCCCTGAAATGTGCGCGTTCAGCAGCGTCGTGATCACGAGCGCGATCGCACCAAGCGGTTGCACGACGATCAATGGCGCGAACGACAGTGCAGCGAGCTGGCAGACGATCGCCAGAAAAAGCATCAGAGTGCCGACAAGCCAAGAGGGTCGAGTCAGCAACCGCTTGAGCTGCTCGAGGCTGAGACCGGTGGTTCCGGCTGCGCCGCTGAGACGCTCAACCTTCTCTACGCCCCTGTGCTGATATTGCGCACCGAACGACATGAACACAGCGCCGGCGAGAGCCAGCGGGATGCCAAGGAGCAGCCCCGGGTTCGCAAATGCACCGACGAGCTGGTCGCCGACATCAGCCGCTGTAGTCCACACGCTCGCACTCACACGGAAAACATTACCTGGCACAGGCAACACAGTAGGGTTGTGGCGTGGCCGTTCTACCGATTCGCATCATGGGCGATCCTGTCCTGCACTCCCCCGCATCCGTCGTCGAAGAGATCAACGATGAGATCCGCACCCTTGTAGCCGACATGTACGAGACCATGGACACGGCTCCCGGCGTGGGTCTTGCCGCCCCGCAGGTCGGCGTGCCGCTGCGCATCTACACGTACTCCTACCCCGATGAGGAAGATCAGCCGTGGCGCGGCGTGCTGATCAACCCCGTGCTCTGGATGTCGCCGCCCGAGCCTGGTGAACCCGATCCCGACGAAGAATCCGAAGGATGCCTCTCCTTCCCCGGTGAGCGCTTCCCGCTGCGCCGCGCCGAGCGCGTGCTCGTGACGGGCCTCAACCTGGACGGCGCGCCGGTGCGCATCGAGGTCGACGGCTGGCGCGCGCGGATCATGCAGCATGAATTCGATCACCTGGACGGCATCCTCTACGTGGACCGACTTTCCGACGGCGATTGGAAGACGGTGCAGAAGATCGCACGCAAGCAAAAATGGGGACGTCCTGGTTCGAGTTGGATGCCGGGCGTCGATGATCTGGAAAGCTAAGTGCGTACAGCCTTTCGATTGCAATTTCAAAGTTGCGGCATAGATTCGCGCTGAAGTAGCGTTCCCTGTGGCGAGGATTTCATCCGCGACCGAATGACGATCCTTGGAGGGGACACAAATCATGAGAATGCGCACACGTAGCGCGCTGGCTTTGGCCGGCACGGCTGTCGCGTTAAGCCTCGCACTGACCGGATGCAGCGCGCTGAGCGGCATCTTTGGCGGCGGCGACGCCGAGCGCGACGACAAGGGGAACGTCACCGAGGAGTCGACAATCGACATCTTCGCGCTGAAGGTCGGCGACTGCATGCCCGCCAGCGACACCGACGGAGAGATCTCCGATGCCGATGTCGTGCCGTGCACTGAACCGCACGCGGACGAGGTGTTCTTCGAGTTCGAGCTTGCAGACGGCGACCTGCCGAGCGAAGAAGAGATCACCGCCGAGGTTGAAGCCCAGTGCGTCCCGGCATTCAACGACTTCGTCGGGTTCGACTACTACGAATCCGCCCTCGACTTCTGGTGGCTTACTCCCACTGAAGACACCTGGACCCAGGCGAACGACCGCCTGGTGCAGTGCGTGATCTACGAACCGGATCCCGCTGATGAGACAGGCAAGGCGCAGCTCGAGGTCACCGGATCCCTGGAGGGCGCCGGACGCTGATCCCTCAGCTCACAAAGACGAGACCTCGCCATCCGGCGGGGTCTTTTCTTTGTCGCGATCTAGTTGCCAGCCAGACTAGTTAGGCATACGATCTAGCCATGAGCGCAGAACAGTGGCCCAGCGAGTGGCTGAGAGGCGTGCTCGGAGTCTGCGTGCTGCGCGCATTGCTCGACGGTCCGAGCTACGGGTACGCAATCACCCAGCGCCTGGCCGCAGCCAACCTGGGGGACATCAAAGGCGGCACGCTCTATCCTCTGCTCGGCCGCCTCGAGCAGTCCGGACACGTCGAGGTCGAGTGGCGCCCGGGAGATGGCGGACCCGGCCGGAAGTACTTTTCATTGACTGAGCAGGGGCGCACACACGCGCGGTCCCTGTCCAACGACTGGGCCGCCTTCACCAAGACCACCCGAGAGTTCACCGACGGCGCGCTGGCACGCGACCAGCAGAGCGCCTGATGACATCGCCATGAGCAGAAAGGGAGCCACGATGGACAAGGGCGACATGTGGAGCTTCGACTCGACGACATACGCGCGATTGACGCCGAGTGTCGAGAAGAACTGGGTCGAGAAGTTCGTCCTCGAGCAGCGCTTCCTCGGCGTTTCGGGGAGGCGGATCGGTGACTCACTGGCCCTCGTAGAAAGTCACGTGGCCGAGTCTGGAGAGAGCGCCGCCGCCGCATTCGGTGACCCCCAGACTTATGCCAAGGAGGACGCGCCGGACCAGGCCGAGCGACCCTCCGTTCGCATTGATCACGGGTGGGGGCTTGGCATCTTTCTCGGCTTGGCAGGCATGCTGCTGAGCACCTTTAGCGCTCAGGCCAGCTTCTCCGGTGAACTCACACTGCAAGTGACTGTCGGACTCGTCGTCGTGCTCGCGATCGTTGCGGGGTCGGTCGCACTCGTCCTCGGCGCGCCGCAGATCCTCCGACGGGTGTTCGCTGACGTTTCGGTGCGGAGGTGGGTCGGTTGGATGGTGCTGCTCGCAGCGATAGTCGGGGCACTCGTCCTGTTTCGTCACCCGGTCGGAGATATCGGTGTCGGGACCGCGCTGATCATTGGCGCGGCCCTGATCACTGCCGGTCTCCTCCTGCAACTGCGCGCGTACCTCGGCGGTCGCGTACAGGAAGATCCAATCGTCGGCCCGGGTGAGAATCCTTCCAGATCCGGGGCAAGCCTGTTCGCCGTCTTGATCTTCCCTGTCGCGACCATCACCATGATCGGCGTGTCCTGGCTGCTTCTTCAGATTCCCGAGCTCGTCTAGCCGCGTGCCTCAGCGACTGCCTGGCGACGCTGACAACGGTCGTCAGCCGGCCGTGTCCTCCGTTTCCGGCTGCTGGCGGCTTGGAACGGTGATGCCAGTGACGAGTAGGCCGAGCACTCTCGAGTAGCCGTGCTGGCGGAGACTGCCATTCCGCGGGATGCTAGGCCCATGCAATTCCTCGGTGTGCTGTGGCGGTATCCCGCGATCATCCTCACGGTCGTTGTCTTCGCTGGCGTAGCCGTTCTCCATGCCACGAGCGAAGACACGGCAGGGAGATGGGCTGCGACTGCGTATGTCGGGGCGTTCGTCGTATGGACGCTAGTGAAGATGGTGCGGGATGTGATCCGCGGGCACGTCGGCCTCGACATCCTCGCGGTGGTAGCGATGGTCGCGACGCTTGCAGTCGGGGAGTATGTCGCGGCGCTCATTATCGTCCTGATGCTCTCGGGCGGAGAAGCGCTTGAGGATTTCGCGGGCCGCCGCGCGAAGCGCGACCTGTCGGCGCTGCTGGATCGCTCGCCGCGCATTGCGCACGTCGTCAAGCATCCGCATGGGCCCGATTCTGGTGATGTGCAGGATGTCCCCGTGGACGCCGTCACGATCGGCGATGTCCTACTCGTGCGCCCTGCGGAGATCGTGCCGGTGGACGGCATGCTCCTCAACGACTCAGGGACCTTCGATGAGTCGTCACTCACCGGAGAAAGCATGCCAGTGACCCGCGAGGCTGGTGGTGAGGTGCTCTCAGGCGCGATCAATGGGTCCCAAGCGGTGCGGATTCGAGCAGTCCGACGAAGCGACGACAGTCAGTACCAACAAATCGTTGCGCTCGTCCACGCTGCTGAGAGTTCCCGTGCCCCGGTGGTGCGTCTCGCCGATAGATTCGCAATCCCCTTCACCGCCATCGCTCTCGTACTTGCTGGCACCGCCTGGACGATCTCGGGAGATTCGACTCGATTCGCCGAAGTGCTCGTTCTGGCGACCCCGTGCCCACTTCTCATCGCCGCTCCCGTTGCATTCCTGGGCGGACTCTCCCGGGCAGCAAAAGCCGGGGTGATCCTGAAGGGCGGTGCGGTAATCGAGCACCTGGCGCGAGTGCGATCCGCCGCGTTCGACAAGACCGGCACACTCACCGAGGGCAGGCCGACCCTCATTGACGTTCGCGCCGCCCCCGGAGTCGACGCTGATGAGCTTCTGATGCTTGCAGCCTCTGCTGAGCAGTACTCTTCGCACGTCTTTGCGGACGGGATCCGCGCGGCCGCTACCGCTCGGGGCCTCACGCTGCATGCTGCAGACGAAGCGCGTGAGGTCGCGACGAACGGTGTAACGGCCATCATCGAGGGCCGCACCGTTGTCGTCGGCAAACCTGCATACATCTCGGCCCTCGCTCCAGATACGGTGCGTGCGACGCTCGGCATCGGAGAAGCCGCGGCCTATGTTGCAATTGACGGCCAGTTTGCCGGGGCCCTCGTGCTTGCCGATGCTGCCCGACCTGAAGCATCTGCTGTCGTCTCTTGGTTGCGGGAAAACGGCGTCGAACGTCTCATGATGCTCACCGGTGATGCTCAGTCAACGGCGGAGTCGATCGGTCACCAGGTGGGTGTCGATGACGTTCACGCTGAGCTCCTGCCCCCGGAGAAGGTACGTCTCGCAGCCGAACTCCGTCCACGACCAATGATGATGGTCGGCGACGGAGTCAACGACGCACCCGTGCTCGCCGCAGCCGATATCGGTATCGCCATGGGCGCGAGGGGGGCGACCGCCGCCGGGGACGCCGCCGATGCCGTCATCCTCATCGATTCCCTCACCAGGGTCGTCGACGCCGTCTCAATCGCGCGACATACTCTTCGTGTGGCCCTCGCCGCGATCTGGATCGGCATCGGGCTGAGCGTAGCCCTCATGATCATCGCGATGACCGGGCTTATCCCGGCAGTCGCCGGGGCCCTCATCCAAGAGTTCGTCGATCTCGCGACGATTCTGTATGCCCTCCGCGCACTCGGCGGCCCGGCCAGCGGGCTCAGCATAGACGCGCCACGTGAGACCGAAGCAGGAGAAATCCCGACCGCGTCGAGAACGAGCACCGGCGACTGAGGAGGGGGTAGTGATGCGAGTACTCATCGAAGCTGCCTTCCATCGGTACCCGGACGTCACCCACGGGCTCGCCGCGTACGCCGCGCTCCCCGACCTGCTGCTCTGGCTGCCAACCCTAGACAGCGCACGCACGCACGCCAGTAACTGCGGTTGATGAATATGCGCCGCTCCCCGGTTCGGCCGGTCGCTCAGCATGCAGCCGCACTGACCGGAAGACGATGTAGTGATGCGCGTCGGGCGAGCCTGTGCACAGTTGAACTCGGAGGAACCGTGAAAAAGGCGCCACATCAGGTTGAGGCTCTGGCTCTCTAGCGCGAGGCTGGGTGCAGCAGTACGCTCTGGACAACCGGAGCAGCTGAAAGGTGGCGGTCAACATGGCCATGAACGAGCCAAGAGTCGATCCCGAGACAGAGGCCGCGATCGATCGCGCCCTCGATGCGGCGAACCTGCGTGCCGGAGGCTCTACCGCTTCAGTCGTCCACCCGGATCAGGGGGAACCCATCGCCGACGACGGGGCCTCGGGCGGGGACGGAGACTAGAGGCAGGGTGCTCCGAGGCTACAGGGGCGCTCCCGGTCGGTGAGGTGATCGGCGAGCCGCTCGATGGCCCCCGATAGCTCGGCTGGCTCAATGACAGTCACCGGAGCGGTGAGCGCTATCTCGGCAACCGTCATCGCGAGCCGTCCGAGGTCTTCGCTGCGGATCCGGACGACACAGTGTTCTGCCTGCGCCTCTCTCAGAGTGTGGTCGGCCCATCGGAGGACGCTCTCGACTTCCGCGAAGGGTGCGTGAATGACGAGTGTCGCATCGTGATGGCGCTCCGTGCGGCCGATCGAGCTCGCGACGAAGTCCGCGGCGTCTCCGCCCGGAATCGTGCGGGGCGTGAATTGACTGCCGACCGGCCGCGGCTCCCGGATCCGGTCCAGTCGAAATGTCCGCCAATCGCCGCGCTGCCCGTCCCAAGCGACGAGATACCACCGTCGCCCGGCTGTAACGAGATGGTGCGGCTCGACGTGCCGCCTGCTGCTCTCGCCGCCGCTTCGTAAGTAGTCGAACCGCGCGTGCTCATGGTCGCGACATGCCGCTGCGAACACACTCAGCGACTCTGGATGGATGACGTCGTCGTCGACTGCCCGCCGCAGTGTTGCGACGCTTGAATGCAGCGCCGACACGCGTCGGCGTAGTCGATGGGGCAGGAGCGCTTCGATCTTCGCCAGCGCGCGCAGCGACGTCTCCTCTATCCCGCTGACGGCGGCTTCAGTGGCGTATCGCAATCCGATCGCCACCGCGACGGCTTCCTCGTCGTCGAGGATCAGGGGTGGCACGTGAGTTCCCGTCGCGAGCCGGTAGCCGCCGTACTTCCCCGAGGTGGAATTGACCGGATAACCGAGCTCGCGTAGGCCGTAGAGGTCGCGGCGCACCGTTCGCTCGGTCACCCCGAGCCGAGCCGCAAGTTCAGCACAGGGCCAAAAGCGGTGGGTCTGCAGGAGCGACAACAGCTGCAGGGCTCTGCCGGTCGAATTGGTTCTCATGAGTTCAGCTTGCCGAGGATCTAGGACATCTGGTGTCCAGAATGCTCCGTACGGTCTGAGCAACCACCGATCCAGACCTGCGATCGGTGCCGAACTCGAAGGAGCATCCGTGAACCTGCCCGATTTCCCAAACCCCACCCTTGTCCCCGTCAACGGCATTGAACTCGAAGTCTTCGAAGCAGGACGAGAGAACGCCGGGCACCCCATCGTGCTGTGCCACGGATGGCCCGGGCACGCCTCCGTCTGGCGGCATCAGGTGCCTGCCCTCGTCGTTGCGGGGTACCACGTCATCGTCCCGAACCAGCGTGGCTACGGCAACTCCTCGCGGCCGACTGACGTGACGGCCTACGACATCGAACACTTGTCGGGCGACCTTGTCGCACTTCTCGATCACTACGAGTACGACAATGCCACCTTTGTCGGTCACGACTGGGGCGCAAACGTCGTCTGGGGGCTGACACTGCTGCACCCGGACCGTGTGGACAAGGTGATCAACATGAGCCTGCCCTACCAGGAGCGCGGAGAGATTCCGTGGATTGAACTCATGGAAGCCGTGCTCGGCGGCGACTTCTACTTCGTCCACTTCAATCGACAGCCCGGCGTCGCAGACGCCGTGTTCGACGAGAACACCTTCCAGTTCCTTCGCAATCTGTATCGGAAGAACGAACCCCCCAGGCAGCCTCAGCCGGGGATGGCGTTCATCGATCTCGCCAGAGCGGACGCACCATTCGGCGAGCCCGTCATGAGCGACTACGAACTCGCCGTTCTCGTCACCGCCTTCGAAATCTCAGGATTCACGGGCGGTGTGAATTGGTACAGGAACCTTGACCGCAACTGGCATCTGCTCGCCGACGTGGACCCGATCATTCACCAGCCCGCGCTCATGATCTACGGCGACAAAGACATGATCCAGAAGTCCGAGACGCTTGCAGACTTCGTGCGAAACGTAGAGGTCGTCAATCTGGACTGCGGGCATTGGATCCAGCAGGAAAAGCCCACCGAGCTCAGCGAGGCGATCTTGAGCTGGCTGAAACGGCAGGACGCAACGCGCGTTCAGTAGGCTACGCGTGTCCTTTCGAGGGTACGGTGCAAATCAGAGCCGGGAAGCAGGGAGGATCCCGGCCAGCCTGAGATCGCGGTCGCGATATCAGTCGAAATCGATGGGGATTCGAGTCACCGAGGATATGAGACATTCTCGATTGCGGATGCTCCTACCGACCTTCGGCACAACCACTGTGCGGCGTGAGTCGGCAACTAAGATATCCATACGATGCGAAGGAGATCTAACGATGGACCCGTTGACTGCTTGGAATCTAAATTTCGGCCTCATGACCGCGGCTCTCCTGATCGTCGTGGCGGCCGTCGTTTTTTCAATCCGCCGATTTATGCGCAGGTATAACGGCAACGAGAATGCGCCAACGGTGGAGCGCCCGAACCCCTCTCGTGAGGACTAGACGCGCATCCGTGTCTCGCATCCCATGGGTTCCGCGACAGGTGAGTTACGGGACCGTATCGATCCAACCGATACTGTGCCCTCAAAACTCTTCGGCGGGGACGGTATCTGTGGCACTAATGGAGTACGCATCAAGATTGGGATCCTCAAGGATCCGTTTCGCTGTGCTCCGGGTGCAGCCGACGAGGAGGCTTCGCGCGTAGATGTCCTGACCGACGAACCAGTGGAGATCCGAAGGCCACCAGTACATCGGTACGCGCCCCGTCGCCGTAGTTGGCAGCACTAGGGCGCGATACTCATCGACCAAAGTGCCGGAGTAGAGCACCATCTCGCGTTGATACGGCGAGAACATCACCGCCGGTCCGTGTATTTCCATGGCATACCCGTCCCAGGACGCGAAGTAGTGGGTGCTCTGATCCGGTTCGAGTGCTTTGATGAGTGGCTTTACGAGGCTGACGGGTGGATTCCCCATATCGGGTTCCCTCCAGTATCCGTCCGGAAGCACAACGCCTTCAACGGACGCGAACTCAGGCCACTGCATCCATGCCTGGGGCTCGATTCCGTTCCTGCTCACGACATCCGTCCAGGAGACAGTGGAGCCGTCTCGAAGCTCGATCGGATTGAGGATACGCACATACGATTCGTAGCCGGGTGGGACCACCGACGTCACTCTGTCACCCGTCGCATCGAGCAGTTTGGCGACAGTCTCGGCCGGACGCAGATCAAGCTCATGTCGCAATGGGCACATGGGTGAAGACTACTGAGGCCCGATCGCCGAATCCAGAGCGCCTCTGCTCACGCGGTCGCCCGGTGCGTCGCATTTTCCATGGGCATCGAGACGGTGAGGTGTGAGACACCTTCGCCGGCATCAGTCATTACCGCTCGGGGACGGTGCCCTCGTAGTCCTGCCACGTTCCGGAGAGAGCTTCCATAGCCCACTGCTGATGTTCTTTAGGCACGTCATGGCCCGCAAAATCCATCACGATGTAGTGGACGACGAAGCCATCGTCCACGGTCGCTGCATACTCAGCGGCGCGTTCGCGACTGCCGAACCTGTAGTAGGACGCTTCGGTGGTCGTATAGGCCTCGACGCAGTCCAATGTTGTTCCGCATCGTTCCGCAGTAACGTCTCGAGGATTAGTGCTGACGTCCGGTTCGTACTCAGCTTCCACCACCATCTCGAGCGTCAGCAACCTGTGGTTGTCGATGAGCGCGCAACCTGCCACGGCTGCCCCAACGATGATGAGCGCCGGTACCGCGAGAAACGGTCTATACGACATGGGCCCTAGTTTGACATGCAGCTGCATGTCGCATTTCCCGTTGGCGGCTTCAAAGGGTCGTAGCCACACAGAGCTTTCGATACACAACCATGCCGACCGCTGAATGTCAGGTCCGCTTGACATTCTCGCCGGATGCGCGCGATCTTGGATGTCAAGTGCGCATTACATTTTGAAGGGACCGAATGACCGTGTGGAAGTACGTCGTTGCCGCCATCTCGCTGCTGGCTGTGATGATCGTCGGACTATCTCTCGGCGATCGCTTCGATCTCGAGTGGCTTCGGATCGCGACATTGGTCGCCACCCCGGTTCTCGCCAGTACGGGGGTGATGATCATCAAGACCCGCAATCAGCGTCACTCGCGTTCCATGGAGCCGGGCAGCGTCGAACGCGAGGCCGACGTTCGGGCACGCGCGGATGCGTTTGTCGACGCGCTGGTACTCACCGCAGTTGCGCTCGCGCTGAGCACCATCTTTCCGCATATCGCGGGCTGGGTGCTGCCACTCGCACTTCTTATTGGATTTGTGGTGTCTTATTGGCTGCGAAGGGCGATGGACCGTCACGATGCGCGTCGCGAACAGTCTCCGTGAGCATCGCCGGTCGGTCGGCCTCACGCAGGAGGAACTGAGCCGCAGGTGCGGTGTTTCCCGTCAGACGATCATCGCGATCGAGCGAGGTGTCCACCTGCCCACGCTCACGCTCGCGTTGACACTTGCCGAAGAACTGAAGATGCCGCTCGACGCTCTCTTCCGGCTCGAACGCTCGATCGCTCGGAATTAGGCGCCTTTGCTGACTGCAAAGCAGCCAACTGCCGATGGTCAGATGTTGACGGCACATGTCTCATATTTGATAAGTTTCGTGACGCCCAGGCCATGAGACACCTGTTGCTCCTGATTTTCCAAGTGAAAGTAGGGCTAACGTCGCCGCCTCGAAGGCCGCAGTGGACGCCCCGAAGTAGGCACCATAAGGTTTCGAGACACTGAGGTTATGAGACACCTCTGCGGATCGAGTTATCCTGCGTAGACGTTCTCAGAGATCAGAGTCGTTCCCTCGGGAGCTGCCAGGCCGTCAGGTACGAGGCCGAAGGCGCCGGCGACCCCGCCGACTCTGAGAGATCCGTCGCCGCAACTGACGCCCCACTCATCACCCTCGGGGACAACAACAAGACAAACGAGTGAATCCTCAGACGCCTCAGCGAGCCAGAGCGACACCCCATCATGCTCACCGACGAATCGACTCGACGAGACATCGACTTTTTCATACGCGTAGTCGGCCAGTTGAGGAAGCTCATCCTGAGGTCCGCGATCACCTTGCAGGTCGGAGAACGTTTGTCCTGCACTGGCGCAGCCGCTCAGCGCGAGGGCCACTGCGACGGGCAGCGCGGCCAGGGCGGTGCGACGTGATTGCGACATAGCCATGATCATCGCTCATAGAGGCGAGACGCGTCAACGTTCAGTCCCACCTTGCGCCGACCAGTCGACTCGCCCATGAGGCGATCCCGCTACGGACAGCTACCCGTCCTTCCAGGTATCGTCGACCGCATGATCTCAACGCTCGATTAACACTCGCTCATTTTCCTTGTGGAGTCGTCCGCGCGTGACGGCGGCCGGATTACTGGTGAAGCCACCAGCGATGGCGAGACCCCATCGCTGACCGACGACATAGGCCGCTCGGTGACCATCGCTTTTCGCTTGCTGGGTGAGCATCACGCAATGAAGTCATTCCTGGAAGCGTTGAGCGCTGCCAACAAGTCCCGTGGGCCGCAGACTCTACAGCTCGACCTGAAGGATGCGATTCATGCGCTGCAGCAGTGCGTCCCGAAGCTCAGCGATAGCGAGTATCGCAATCTCACAATGTACATTCAGGCCAACGCTGAGCCACATTGGGGCACGGCGCTCTAGCCGCTCCCCACGCATGAACAGCACCACCTCAGTCCGGCCGGCCAAGGCTGGCGCTTGGCTCTCACAGCCAATCACTGACGGCAACGGCGGAATTGCACCGAGCCGAGGCGTCGGGGCGCCAGATCCCCGCAACACGGGTGCCCCGTGGGATCCGGTATCTCGTAACCTGATTGTCGCGTAACCCATGGGTGGCGAGTTCAAGCGGTGAGCGCAACGCCCTGAGTTCTGCGGGGTGTTCTCGATGGTTCGACCATTGTCGCCG
>NZ_JCAIUE010000003.1:0-320866 GCF_059445355.1 Microbacterium sp. Y356 | reverse complement strand
CACGCCCGCAGAAGTCCTTGCCGCGCTACTCTCAAATCCAACAAATCAAATCGGTGTTGCAGACACCGCTTGAACTCGCCGGTTTCGAGACAGTGAGGTTACGAGACGCATAAGCGCAGCGGGCGACCGGCGCGATAGCGTCGGACGATGACCTGTTTTCCACTGCCTGTGCGCAAGGCTGAACTCTCCGATTCCGATGGGATCGCTGACGTTCACGTTCAGTCATGGCGAGAGACGTATACCGGGCTGATTCCAGATCGACTCATGGGTGCTGAGGCCCTGGAAGGACGGCGTCGCATGTGGTCGTCAATCCTAGGGCTCGACTCGCTCCCAGGAACCGTGGTCATCGCCGAGCGCGACGGAGAGGTGGTCGGATTCGCTTTTGCCGGTCCGGCCAATCATCCCGACGCCATGAAGGGTTTCACTCCGGCACGCAGCCTGCATTTGTATTCCATCTACCTTTTGGCCGCTGAGCACGGCACCGGTACTGGCCAATCTCTCCTGGAGGCTGCCCTGGGAGATTGTCCCGCGCAACTCTGGGTCGCCAGCGGCAATGACCGCGCACGGGCGTTCTATGAACGACACGGGTTCCGCACGGACGGTGCTGAGTTCATCGATCCCGACATTGAAGGGCTTGTGGAAGTTCGGATGACACGCTGAGCCATCCGAGCATTTTCACGACAGGATTGTTCTCGCGCGCGATTCTGTGTCTTGTATCCCATGGCTTATGGGACACCGAGGTTATGGAACAGTTCCGTCCCGACTTGTTACCGTCAGTCTGCGAATGGGTAGTGCTGCCGCGAGACGACCGGACGCGCTCTGCACGTTTAAGGAAGAGCAATGCGGCAGAGCCCGCAACAACGGCCGTCATCGCCGCGACGGCTGCGAACCACAGAAACCATGCCGTGCCCGTCGACGAGGTCATAGCGTTCCCCACGCCCACGGCGAGCCAAAGCCCAGTTGCCCCAGCGGCGGCCCCTGCGGCTCCACCGCGTACGCGGACCCCGGGCGGGCGACTCACTCTCCGATCAGCAAGGAGTTCAACGAGTACTCCTCCGATCAGCGCGGCCAACGCTGTCCCGCCTCCGATACCCGCTCCGACAGTGAGCAAATAAATGAAGGCGCTCCACCCGCCCTGGCTGCGATAGTCAGCGCTGCCCCCAGATATGCACCGAGGGGATGTTTGCAGGGACTGAAGCCCTTCTCTCTCTCTCTCCTGGTTGGCTAAGCTAGCTGCCAACAAGTGGGCTATTGGTCACGTGAATCCAGGAGCGTCATGTCACATAAAGCCAAGCTCAGCACAACTCTCGCCGCGCTCGCCCTAACGACTGCCGCACTTGCCGGGTGCACCGCCACGGCACCAGCGGCAGTCCAGACGTCCAAGTCATCTGCTCCCACGGCTGTCGCCGAGCCGGTTACCGAGGCTACGCCGACGCTGGAATCTACCGAGCCGGAAACCTGCTCCGGCATGTCTGAGGTCTACAGCTACACCGGCGGTCTGTATTGGGAGCGCCAGGGGACTCTCCGAGATCTAGGCGCACGAGAGTTCGCGCAGGGCGAGGTGACATTGGATGCTGACGGCACGCCCTTGACCTATACCGTTGAGCCCGGCGACGTTGAGGCTGTGATCGGTGAACGGCTCTGCGCGTACCCAACCCTCGGCTCGATGAACCACGTCCGCGTGATCCAGCCCGGGCAGGTGCTCTGGCTCACCCCCGACCCCGACACCCCCTGGGTGCCGTACTACAACCCTGATGACGCGCCTGCTGGGTTCCAGCAGATTCCGTACCAGCAGGCAATCGAGTCCGCGGGCAGGGCAGTTGACGCCAGTGACGTGGCCACCGTGCGGGCAATTTGGAACGACACGCTCACGGGCATGTTTGTGAACCAGGACACCATCGCCGCGGTCCAGAAGGTGGTCGACTCCGGCGACCTCGACGCGCTTCGCCAGCTCTTCTCGTAGCCTGGGGTGATCGACGACCTGGAGCGCCAGCGGGAGCATTGAGGGCTCCGCGACGAAGTTCTGAGCGCCCAACTGTGCGCGGTGCCTGGCACCGGATGGAGCCTGCAGAAGTGGACGGCGACCACACTCGTCAGCAAGACCGCGATGGCAGACTGGCCATCCCTCAAGAGTGCGCGCGCTGATGCCGAGGATGCGAGCGGCCTCAGCTGTTGAGATGGGCTGGGGTTTGAACGTAGGAGTGAGTTGCATGAAGCCTCTATGCGAGGACTCGCGAACTTCGAAGGGGTCGAGAGCGCTCAGCGTAGAAGTCCGGCGCCCCGCCGGTTCTACTGATTGCCTACTCTCGACGCCGCATTCCTGGCGGTATTCCTGGCGGAGCAACCGCTCAACATACCCGGTCGGAAACGGAAGAAGCCCGACTTCCGCGGAATCGTGCGGAAGTCGGGCTTCTGTTCTGCTCCCCGAATTGGACTCGAACCAATAACCTGCCGATTAACAGTCGGCTGCTCTGCCAATTGAGCTATCGGGGATCATGCGTCGTCGCCGAGGCAACTCCACAATCTTAGCAAACTCCATCGGATGCTCGTGACATCGTCGAAGCCCTCGGGCGTGTCGTCAGACGCGTCACCGAACTCGCGAATCTGCCTCCGCATTCGGCACCCAGAGCAGGTCGTTGCCGACGCCACGGGCGACCACGTGCCCGCCCTTCAGCATCAGCGTCTCGGCGTTCAACTCGCGGATGAAAGCGGCATCGTTCGTGACGAGCAGGGCACCCATCCCCTGTTCTTTGCGGCGTCTCGTGATCGCATCGAACACCACGGGCCGCACCTCCAGATCGAGGTTGGCGAGCGGCTCGTCGGCGATGAGCACCCGCGGCTCCAACACGAATGCACGCGCGATCGCGACGCGTTGGCGCATCCCAGCACTGAGCTCGTAGGGAAACTTCGCTGCCGTTCCCAGCGGAAGGTGCAGCTCGTCAAGCAGCGTCGCGACTCGAATCGCGAGCGCCTTTGTGTTGACTCGTTTCTCGCGGATCATGATCGGCTCTGAGATCACCTCGCTAACGGTCATGGTCGGCGAGAGATCGGCACCAGCCCCCTGCGGGATGAACCCGGTGCGATAGGTCAGTTCACGGTGTCGACGGCCCGGCTTTCGCACATTCACGCCGCACACGTGAGCATGACCGCCCACGATACGCACCGACGGGTCGGTTGAGCCCGCGAGCGCGGCCACCAACGTGGACTTACCGGAGCCAGTGGGCCCGGCAACGCAGATGAGCTCACCAGGGGGAAGATCGAAGGTCACACCATCGACGGCGCGCGTGGCCATCCCATGCCCCATTCGATCGATGACGAGATCGGAGCATTCGATTGCGTGAGGAGAAGCAGACCGGCCAGACATAGGCTCCATCATCTCCCGACTTCGGTATACCAGGCTGTTACGACTCGGCGAAGCGCTGACGCTCGATGTCGAGATCTCGCAGCCGCATCCGCAGGGCACGACCACCATCAGAGTCAGCAGGCACCCGTTGCACTGCCCCGAGGAGTTCGTTCTTTTCGCGCTCCAGATTGCGCAGGATCATGCGCCGACCGAGATCAGCGGTCGACGCGACCGCACCGGCTTCGTCGCGCGCAGGGAATGGTGTCATGAGCAGTTCGCCGGCAAGCGAGCGGTACGGCTCACGCACCGCGTTCACAGCATCCATCGCCCATCCGACGCGGGTGCGATCTGCAACCGCGATCACGACTTCGCGTACTGCTTCGAGCGCAGGATTGCGGAACGGAACCTCCAGCGCACGGGAGAGCATCACCTGATCAACCTGATGGCCGTATTGGAGCGCCCCCATGAGCGCGCCCCGCTCCATCGCGATATCCCCAGTGCGCGGCAGGCTCGACAATGTCACCGGGGTGATTTGAGGAGCATCCGTCGTTGACTGTGACGTTGCCGCCGGCTCTCGACGCGCCGGTGCATGGCTCTGTCCTCGCGCGGCGCGTTCAACCTCAGCGCGCACCTCGGTGGGATCCATGCCCAGTCGCCGGGCGAGCACTCGCTCATAGCCGGGCCGCAGCAGCCTGTCACGAATTTCCGCGACGATAGGGGCAGCAGCGCGCAATGCCCCCACCTGGCCCTCGACGGTAGCCAGGTCGAATCCTGCGAGCTTGCGGTCGATTGCGAACTCGAACATCGGCACCTTGGTGTCCATGAGTCCGCGCACCGCGGCATCCCCGCGCTGCAGGCGCAGGTCGCAGGGATCGAGTCCGTTGGGTGCGACAGCGACAAATGTCTGTGCGTTGAAGCGATCGTCCTCCGTGAAGGCGCGCAGCGCAGCCTTCTGCCCTGCCTCGTCCCCGTCGAAGGTGAACACCACCTCACCCGCAGCAGAGTCGTCACCCATCACTCGACGCAGCACCTTGACGTGGTCAGAACCGAATGCCGTGCCACACGTGGCGACCGCCGTGGTGATTCCTGCCAGATGGCACGCCATGACGTCGGTGTAACCCTCAACGATCACCACCCGGCGCGGGTCACCGCGTGAGATGTCACGCTTGGCGAGGTCAAGCCCGTAGAGCACCTGCGCCTTCTTGTAGATCAGCGTCTCCGGAGTGTTCAGGTACTTCGGCCCCTGATCGTCATCAAACAGCTTTCGAGCGCCGAAGCCGATCGTCTGGCCGGTGACATCTCGAATCGGCCAGACCAGCCGCCCACGGAATCGGTCGTACACGCCCCGCTGTCCCTGCGACACGAGCCCCGCCGCGAGCAACTCATCGCGGGTGAACCCCTGCGTTGTCAGAGCCTTGAGCATCCCATCCCAGCCGCGAGGAGCGAAGCCGACGCCGAAGTGCGCAGCAGCGCCGGCATCGAAGCCGCGCTCACCGAGAAACCGGCGTCCGGTCTCGGCCTCTGTGCTGAGCAGTTGGCCGCGGAAGAACTCCGCTGCCGCCGTGTTCGCTGCATAGAGGCGGCTGCGTCCGCTGGTCTCTGGCGCAGCACCGCCATCTTCGTAGTGCAGTGCGTAGCCGAGGCGCCCTGCGAGCTTTTCCACAGCTTCGGTGAAACTGACGTGGTCCGTCTCGCGAAGGAACGAGTACACATCTCCCGATTCGCCGCAGCCGAAGCAGTGGTAGTACCCCACCTGCGGCCGAACGTGGAAACTTGGGCTCTTCTCGTCGTGGAAAGGGCACAGGCCCTTGAGGGATCCGACACCGGCAGACTTCAACGCAACGCGTTCGCCGACGATATCGGCGATGTTCGTGCGCGACTTGACCTCATCGACGTCTGCCTGAAGGATCCGGGGCATCAGTGCGCCCCCTCGACCATTCGGGTCGATGCATGCGCACTAGCACCGGCGCGCGCAGTACGCGGGGTCCAGATGCCTACTTCGGCGGGGTCAATGTCGCCGACCAGTCTGCTGTGCCAGTCGAGCGCAGTCTGATCGGTGAGGCTTGCGATCTGATCTACTACGACCCTGGCACGCTCGGGATCGGTGGACGCTGCCAGGAAGTCAGCGGCGAAGGCAGGCTCGAGCACGTCGGCACCTGCGGTCCACAGGGTGTCGGTCGACCAGAGCGCTTCAGCGAGCCGCTTGAGCACCCGGCGCTGCTCCTTGTAGACGCCCTTGCGCGCATCGATGGTGACGATGGCCTGCCCCATGATGCCCTTGAGCACGGCGATCTCCGTCTCGACGACGCGCGGCACAACGACGTGCGCGTTGTAACGTGCAAGAGATGGCCCTCGATATGCCTCACGAGTCGCGCTGACAGAGGCACGCGCGAAGCGGCCGATCATGTCACTCGTGAGGTTCTTGAGCCGCGCAAGGTCAGGACGTGAGCGGTCGAACGACTTCAGCCACATCGGCTGACGTGTCAGCCGATACAGCCCGTCGGCCAGTTCCTCGCGCGTGAAGTCGTACCCGACCCACTGCTGGATGCGACCGACCAGCGCATGATGTTCCGCGGGGTCGGAGAGCTGAGCGACATCGAGGTAACCGTTGACGATCGCGTCTTCGAAGTCATGCACCGAGTAACCGATGTCATCCGAGAGATCCATGATCTCGGCCTCAATGCAACGCAGTCGTCCAGGGGCACCTTCGCGCATCCACCGGAAGACCGCTTCATCCTCGGGATAGACGCCGAACTTCAGTCGGCCACCGGGGTCAGGAACCGGGTTGTCGATCGTCCACGGGTATTTACAGGTGGCATCCAAGCTCGCTCGCGTGAGGTTGAGCCCGACAGAGTGCTCGTTCTCATCGAGAGCCTTCGCCTCGAGACGAGTCAGGATGCGCAGCGACTGTGCGTTGCCCTCGAAGCCTCCGATGGGCTCCGCCCAGTCGTTGAGCGCCCGCTCGCCGTTGTGTCCGAACGGAGGGTGCCCAAGGTCGTGGCTGAGACAAGCCGTGTCGACGACATCGGCCGAGACGCCGAGTTCCACCGCCAGCTCGCGTCCGACCTGCGCCACCTCAAGGGAGTGCGTCAGCCGGTTGCGGGCGAAATCGGCAGTGCTCGCCGGGCTCAGCACCTGCGTCTTCGCGGCCAGTCGCCTCAGGGCTGCGGAGTGCAGCACGCGCGCGCGATCTCTGGCGAATCCGTCGCGCTCAGAACGATGAGTCTCTGTGACGAAACGCTCGGCGTCACGCGGCTCGTATCCGTCGAGAACCTCAACCACCGCTGTTCTCGATCTCCGCGCCGCGCAGCATCTCGCTGGCATCGGCTGCCATCTCGCGCGAGTCAAGCCACTTGTCCGGCAGTGCAGGACGCTTCGGACGACCGGCACGGCCTCGCTGACCCTCGGCATCCGCACCGGGGTACGGTGCGTCGTGGTCGAGCTGACCCAGCAGGTCATCGATGTGCGCCAGGCTCTGTGCGGTGGCAAGGCCTGTGCGCACGTCGCCGCCGACCGGATAGCCCTTGAAGTACCAGGCGACGTGCTTGCGGATGTCGCGGCATCCGTGGCTTTCGTCGCCAAGGAACTCGACGAGAAGCTCTGCGTGACGACGGAAAGCGTTCGCGACGAAGCCGAGCGTCGCGTCGACCGGGCGCGACTCAGCGCCGAACGCCGTAGCCAACTCGCCGAACAACCAGGGGCGTCCCAGGCATCCGCGTCCGACCACGACGCCGTCACAGTCGGTCTGTGCCATCATCTGCACGGCGTCAGCGCCCGACCAGATGTCGCCGTTGCCCAGCACCGGAATACTGGTGACGGCTTGCTTCAGCTCACCGATCGCATTCCAGTCGGCATGCCCCGAGTAGAACTCGTTCGCTGTGCGCGCATGCAGCGCGACGGCCGCAGCGCCGGCATCCTCCGCGGCACGCCCCGCATCGATGAAGGTGAGGTGATCGGGGTCGATGCCCTTGCGCATCTTGACGGTGAGCGGAATATCACCGGCCGCTTTCACTGCCTGCGTGACAATGTCCGCGAAGAGCTTCGACTTCCACGGCAGCGCCGCGCCACCGCCCTTGCGGGTGACCTTGGGCACAGGGCAGCCGAAATTCAGGTCGATGTGGTCTGCGTGATCTTCCGCGACGATGATTCTCACGGCGTCAGCAATCGTCTTCGGGTCGACACCGTACAGCTGGATCGACCGCGGCGTCTCGCTCTCGTGATGCTGGATGAGACGCATGGTCGTCTCATTGCGCTCGACCAGCGCACGCGAGGTGATCATCTCACTGACGTAGAGTCCAGCGCCGTACTCGCGGCACAGGCGTCGGAACGCGGTGTTCGTGATGCCGGCCATGGGTGCGAGGACGACGGGCACGTCGAGGTCGATCGGGCCGATGCGCAAGGCGCGCGCGGGAGCAGGAGCGATAGTCATATCCGTCCTATTCTCCCACCTCTCGGCCTGTGCAGCCTCAACGCGTCATAGGCTGTGGATATGACCGATTCCGCGCTGCGCCAGATCCCGTTCACGGACGCCCAGGGTGCTGAAAAGACCCTCGATGACTTCGGCGCCGACGTGCTGCTCGTCGTCAACGTCGCATCGAAATGCGGCCTCACGCCGCAGTACGAACAGCTCGAACAGTTGCAGCGCGCTTATGGCGAACGCGGCTTCAGCGTGGTCGGTTTTCCGAGCAATCAGTTCATGGGGCAGGAGCCGGGCTCGATCGAACAGATTCTCGAGTTCTGCTCGACCACGTATGGGGTGAGCTTTCCGGTCAATGACAAGGTCAAGGTCAACGGCCGAAACGCCTCGGAACTCTACAAGGCGCTCAAAACTGCACCGGATGCCGGCGGCAAGGCCGGCCGCGTGGAGTGGAACTTCGAGAAGTTCCTTGTCCTGCCCGACGGCTCTGTAAAGCGGTTCCGCCCGAAGCAGAAGCCGGACGCCCCCGAAATCGTCACGGCGATCGAGGGCGCCCTCATCCGCTAGCCGGCGGCTTCCTCAGTCACAAGGACATCGTCCTCTGACTCGCCGCGCTTGGACCACAGGTCGCGCAGCACGTTCTCGAACGTCTCCGGCGGCTGAGCGCCCGAGATGCCGTACTGGCCGTCGATGACGAAGAACGGCACACCCTGGATGCCGTATGCCGTTGCCTGCGCCTGGTCCTGGCGGACAGCGGGCAGGTACTTGTCGTTGTTCAGCGCGTCACGAGCGGCGTCGGCATCCAAACCGACCTCGACGGCGAGCTCGATAAGATCGTCGATCCGTCCGACATGCTTGCCCTCGACGAAGTACGCGGACATCAGGCGCTCTTCCATCTCGAGTTGCATGCCCTCTGCCTTGGCATGGTGGAGAAGTTCGTGCGCCTTGACAGTGTTCGTGTGCTTGAGCAGGTCGAAGCGGTACTCCAGGTCGGCGTTCTTCGCGACGTTCGTGACGTTGTCGAGCATCTGCACGACCTGCTCGCGGGGCATGCCTTTGTGCCCGGAGAGGAAGTCGATTTCATCACCGTCGAAATCGACGGGAGTATCGGGTGAAAGTTCAAAGGAGTGGAAGGTGATGTTGACCTCGGGGGCATCTTCATCGGATGCTGTGGCAGCGAGACCCCGTTCAAGATTGCGCTTGCCGATGTAGCACCAGGGGCAGGCGATGTCGGACCAGATGTCTATCGAAATGGGGTTACTCACAACAGGCTCAACGACGATCGGTCCCTGAGTATTCCGTTGGTAGCATCTTCGAGTGCTTACCGCCGACGACTCACTGCCCATCGCTGCGCAACGTGTGCTGGTCGCGGGCATCACTGGTGCGGGTAAGACGACGTTGGCAGGGCGGATCGCCAACCGCTGGGGCCTCGTGCATCACGAGCTTGATGCTCTGTACCACGGGCCGAACTGGACCCCGCGTCCGGAGTTCCTCGACGATGTGCGCGCATTCGCCGCCACGGATCGTTGGGTCACCGAATGGCAGTACACCAGCAAAGGCACCGACGCGATCCTGCCAGTCCGCGCTGATGTGCTCGTCTGGATGGACTACCCGTACCCGCTCGTTCGGCGGAGGCTCATGCGTCGCACCATGAAGCGCCGCATCTTGCGCACGAAGCTGTGGAACGGCAATCTCGAGCCGAATCTGTGGCAAGCGCTCACCATTCACGGAGACGAGAATATTCTCGACTGGCAGAAGAACACCCGATACAAATGGGACGAGCGGATGCCGGGGATCGAGGCCGACTTCCCGCACCTGACGATCGTGCGGCTGCGGCATCCGCGTGAGGCGGAGCGATGGCTGGCCGCCGAGCCTGCCGAGGGACAGCGATGACCGCGCCGATGCTGGCGGCGGACGACCCGCTGCCGTTTCGGCCCGAGCGCGTGCTGATCGCCGGCGTCACCGGCTCCGGGAAAACGTCGCTCGCACGTCGCCTCGCTGCTCTCTGGGCACTCGATCACCACGAGATCGATGCCCTACATCACGGCCCGAACTGGACCCCGCGCCCGAAGTTCCTCGACGATGTGCGCGCATTCGCGGCGACGGACCGCTGGGTCACCGAGTGGCAGTACACGAGCAAGGGCACAGACGAGATCATGACTCCGCGTGCCCAGCTCGCGATCTGGCTCGACTACCCGTACCGCGTTGTGCGGACACGGTTGCTACGGCGCACGTTCGGCCGAAGCATCCTGCGCACCGAGATGTACAACGGCAACGTCGAGAAGCCGATCTGGAAGCTGCTGGCCACCAAAGACCCATCCGAGAGCATCCTGGCCTGGCAGACGAAAACGCTTGGATTCTGGGCAGAGCGGATGCCGGAGAAGCGCGAGCAATTCCCGAACCTCACGATCGTGCGGCTCACTCACCCCCGTGAGACGGAGCGATGGCTGCGCGTGCTTCAACGAGATCAGGAAGCGTCCGGCACGTCCACCGCCCCGCCGAAGCGGCGATCTCTGGACACATAAACTTCGATCGCGCGCCACAGCTCTGCGCGCGAGAAGTCCGGCCAGAGCGTGTCGAGGAAGACCATCTCGGCGTAGGCGGACTGCCACAACAGGAAGTTCGAGGTGCGCTGCTCCCCCGAGCTGCGCAGGAAAAGATCGACATCGGGCATGTCTGGCACATAAAGATTCCGACGGATCATCTTCTCGCTGATCGCACTCGGCTTGATCTTGCCCGCAGCGACGTCCCCGGCGATCTGACGCATCGCGTCGACGAGTTCGACCCGCCCGCCATAGTTCACACACATGGTGAGCGTCAGCACGTCGTTGTCGCGCGTGAGCTCTTCTGCGCGCTGCAGCTCTTTAATCACCGAGCCCCACAGTCGAGGTTTCCGCCCGGCCCAGCGCACGCGCACACCCCACTCATTGAGCTGGTCACGGCGCCGGTGCAACACGTCCCGGTTGTATCCCATGAGAAAGCGCACTTCCTCAGGTGATCGCGCCCAATTCTCTGTCGAGAAGGCGTACACGCTCAGGTGTTTGACTCCGGCCTGAATGGCGCCGGCCACCACATCGAGGAGTACCTCTTCTCCGGCTTTGTGACCTTCAATGCGGTTGAGCCCTCGGCGGTTCGCCCAACGACCGTTGCCATCCATGACGATTGCCACATGCTCTGGCACCTTGGGGAACGCAGGCGGATGGATGCCGGTCCAATCCAACGGGCGATACGCGACGGCATCCTTGTGCGTGTAAGGCTTCGGGGGCAACGGCTTCCCTCTCAAGGCGATTCGGAGACGTGGGAGAGCGAGCGGATGCCGCGCTCCAGATGGAACTGCACATACGCCGAGATAAGCCCCGAGGCCGCAGCGGTGTCGGAGTGAGCTGCCGCATCCACGGCATCCCACTCGCCACGCATCAATGACCGCAGCAACTGCAGCGTCGAGTCCACAACCTTGGGGCTGCCTGCCGGAGCGCAGTTCGCGCACACCTGCCCACCGAGCTGCCCTACGAAGTTTCGGTGCGGACCAGGTGCCGCGCATCGGGCACAGTCATTCAGCGAAGGCGCCCAGCCCGACAGCGCCATCACGCGCAGCAGGTAGGAATCCAGGATGCTTCGCGGAGCGTGCTCGCCACGAGAGAGCGCACGCAGGCCCCCGACCAGCAGCAGATACTGCTCGGGTGTGGCCTCGGCTTCACTCAAGCGATCGGCTGTCTCGACCATGACATTCGCAGAAGTGAAGCGGTCATAGTGCGCCGCGATCTCGCTGCCGTACGCACCGAGTGATTCCGCCTGCTGCACAATATCGAGTGAGCGTCCCTGATACAGCTGCACGTCGGCGACCATGAACGGCTCGAGTCGTGAGCCGAACTTTGATGAGGTGCGCCGCACGCCCTTCGCGACAGCGCGGATCTTGCCGTTGCGACGAGAGAGCATGGTGACGATGCGATCTGCCTCACCGAGTTTGTGAGTGCGCAAGATCACCGCTTCATCTCGATAGGTGGGCACCCCTCGATTATCCTCCGCGCAGGACAGAATGGACGTGTGACCGAACCGCTCTTCACCATTCCGCTCTGGGCGGACCTTCTCGGCGTCGGCCTCGGCGGCATCCAGGGCGCAATGTTCGCCTCAGGCTTCCAAGGGCAGCGGCGCCTCGATCTTCTCGGCGTCGCCATCATCGGCATCCTGATCGGAATGGGTGGCGGCCTAATCCGCGACCTGCTGTTGGGACAGCCACCGGCGACGCTCCAGAACAATTGGTATCTCATCACCGCCGCCGGTGCTGCCCTCTTCGGCATGTTGCTTGCCGGTCTTCTCAACCGTGCGAATGCGATCATCGTGGGTCTCGATGCCGTGGTCATCGGTATGTTCGGCGCTTTTGGCACCAGCAAGGCACTCGGACTGGGTGTTCCGGAAGTACCTGCAGTCTTCATCGGCGTGTGCGCCGCCGTCGGCGGTAGCATCCTGCGCGACGTGATCATGGGGCTGCCCGTCGCGATCATGCACGTGGGATCTCTCTACGCCATTGCCGCTGCTCTCGGCTGCACGGTGATCGTGACGGTGCACGCGTTCGGCGTCGGCCTCACGCTCGCCGGCGTCATCGGGCTCATCGTGACCGCCGTGATCCGCGTGCTCGCGGTGATTTTCGACCTGTCACTGCCGGAACAGCGCCGTCTCTACCGCCGCAGAGTAGCGGCAGAGACGGCAGCAATCCCGATCGTGAAGCCCTCCGAGAGCTGACGAGCGCGCTGTCCCCCGGCAGGGGTCGCGCATGGTCTCCTGACGGCCACCAAAGCGGCCATCTGCGCCACCCGCTACGGATCCCACCAGCACACCGGCCCGGCAGGGGTCGCACATGGTCTCCTGACGGCCACCAAAGCGGCCATCTGCGCCACCCGGCAGGCGCAGCGCCGCGCGGCGGTGATCCTCAGACGGTGGCGAGCTCGCGGGTGCGGATCGAGCGGTTCACGCCAGACACAATCGCCTTGAGGGATGCCGTAGAGATGTCCCCGTCGATGCCCACGCCCCACAGACGCTGGTCGCCCACCTGCAGTTCGACGTAGGCCGCAGCCTGCGCGTCGCCGCCGGAGCTGAGAGCGTGCTCGACGTAGTCGTAGACCGTGATGTCGAAGCCCTGCGCACGCAGCACCTCGACGAACGCGGCAATCGGCCCGTTGCCCTGCCCTGCGACTGCCACCTGCTGCTCTTCGTCACGGAGAGTGACGTCGAGCACGACTTCACCCGACATGTCACTGCGCGTCTGCGTGGCGAGCAGCTCGAACCGGCCCCACTTGGCCTCTGCGTCGTCGGCCGGCAGATACTCATCGTTGAAGATCGACCAGATCTGGTCGCTTGTGACCTCGCCACCCTCAGAGTCGGTCTTGGACTGCACGACACCGGAGAATTCGATCTGGAGCTTGCGCGGCAGATCGATGGCGTGGTCGGTCTTCAGCAGGTAGGCGACGCCGCCCTTACCGGACTGCGAGTTCACGCGGATGACCGCCTCGTAGGAGCGACCGAGGTCCTTCGGGTCGATAGGCAGATACGGCACAGCCCATTCGATGTCGTCGACGGTCTTGCCAGCGGCCTCGGCTGTGGCGGCCATCGCCTCGAAGCCCTTCTTGATCGCATCCTGGTGCGATCCGCTGAACGCGGTGAACACGAGGTCTCCGGCCCATGGGCTGCGCTCTGGCACCGGCAGCTGGTTGCAGTACTCGACCGTGCGCTTGACCTGGTCGATGTCGCTGAAGTCGATCTGCGGGTCAATTCCTTGCGTGAACAGGTTGATGCCCAGCGCGACGATGTCGACGTTGCCGGTGCGCTCGCCGTTGCCGAACAGGCATCCTTCGATGCGGTCAGCGCCGGCCATGTAGCCGAGCTCTGCGGCTGCGATGGCGGTGCCGCGGTCGTTGTGCGGGTGCAGCGACAGGATGATGTTCTCCCGGTGCGCGAGCCGACGGCTCATCCACTCGATCGAGTCGGCGTAAACGTTGGGAGACGCCATCTCTACCGTGGCAGGCAGGTTGATGATGACCTTGCGCTCCGGCGTCGGCTCGAAGACCTCGATCACCTGGTTGCAGATGTCGAGGGCGAACTCGAGCTCTGTGCCGGTGTAGCTCTCCGGCGAGTACTCGTAGAAGACCTGCGTCTCAGGGATGCGCTTCTCGTATTCGCGGCACAGCCGAGCACCTTCGAGCGCGATGTCGATGATGCCCTGCTTGTCGGTGCGGAACACAACGTCGCGCTGCAGGATGCTGGTCGAGTTGTACAGGTGAACGATGGCCTGCTTGGCACCTGCAATCGACTCGTAGGTGCGCTCGATGAGGTGTTCGCGAGCCTGAGTCAGCACCTGGATGGTCACGTCATCCGGAATGAGGTGCTCTTCGATCAGCTGACGCACGAAGTCGAAGTCGGTCTGGCTCGCGGACGGGAATCCGACCTCGATCTCCTTGTAGCCCATGTCCACAAGTAGCTGGAACATGACGCGCTTTCGCTCGGGCGACATCGGGTCGATGAGGGCTTGGTTTCCGTCACGGAGGTCAACGGCACACCAACGGGGCGCTTCGGTGATGCGCTGGGACGGCCAGGTGCGATCAGGAAGATCGACGGCAATCTGCTCGTGGTACGGCCGATACTTGTGGATCGGCATCGTGGACGGGCGCTGGGAGTTCTGCATGATGGGCTTCTTCTCTTCGTCTAATGGTCAGGCCAACACAAGCGCCGCGACGAGAAAGGCCCTAGCTGTTAGGACTCGTCGCGGCGACTAAGAAGAAGCAGACCGCCGAAATGCATGGCCTCAGCGTACACCCGCACGCATGCCTCTCACCAAATCAGGGGATGCTTCGACGGCGCTGTCCGCGCGGAGATGAGACGATCGTGCTGTTTGCGACACTGGAGGGTATGGACACAGCGCCCGCTCGCACGATCGCCATACGCACCGTCGCGCTCGGCGGCCTCAGCATTCTCTTGCTGCTGACTGGTTGTTCTGCGGGTGTGGAGTCCCCCACACCGAGCGTTCCGGACACCGACTACAGCTTGGCAACCCAGCGTCCAACCCCGCCCGAACTTGTGCTTATTGCGACCGGCACCGTCATCGACGTAGACGGAAATGCCAAGCTGTGCCTCGGCGCCATTATGGAGTCGTATCCTCCGCAGTGTGTCGGCGTCCCTCTTGTGGGCTGGGAATGGACGGACCTGCTGCTGCCCGACGATGAGTCTGGAAACACTCGGTGGGGCCAGTACGGGATGCCGGGAAGCTACGACGGCACCAGTTTCACTCCCAGCGATGGCGCGATCCCACTCGACCTGTACGATCCAATCCCTCGGCCAGAGCCGGCCGTTGGGGTCTCAGGAGCCGCAAGCGCGAAAGAGCTCGCTACGATCCAGGAGACGGTCGGTGAGCTGCTCGGCCCCGACCTGTTTCTCTCCAGCGGCATGGAAGACGGCTATCTCGTCGTCGACGTCGTCTGGGACGATGGCACACTGCAGAAGGCGGCCGACGAAGACTTTGGACCGGGCGTCGTGGTCATCCGTTCCGCACTCTGGGCCGTCGCGATCGAGTAGCCGATACCGGGGCGGCCAGCCATCAGTTCACGGGATGAGGGCGATCTTTCCGCCTGGGTGACCGGCCCTGAGGAAAGAGAGAGCGGCCTGCGCCTCGGCCAAGGGATACGTGCGCGCGACAGGGACCTCGAGAAGTCCGCGCTGTGCCAGATCGGCGAGTTCGCCGCGGATGCTGTCACGGAAGCGCGTGCTCTCCGGCAGCGAGCCCACAATCCAGCGGATGCCGTCCTGCTGCGCGCGCTGCGCCGCAGCGATCGTGACTATCCGCGAGCGGTCGGCGACGAGCTCCAGTGACACGTCCACGGCCTCGTCGGTGCCAACGGCATCCAGCGCCGCCGCGATCTCGCCATCGGCGGCAGCACGCGCTCGGTCGGCAAGACCAGCGCCATACGTAACCGGGATGCCGCCGAATCGACGCACCTCATCGAATCGCGCCTCGCTCGCCGTGCCGATCACTCGGATGCCGCGGTGCGCTGCCTGTTGCAGCACGCTGACACCGACGGCCCCGGATGCCCCGTGCAGCAGAATTGTCTCGCCCGCAGCCGCCGCGGTGACAGCCAGCATCTCGGCGGCCGTCGTGCCTGCCAGCAACAGGTTCGCCGCAGCCGCGTGAGTCAGCGTGGTGGGCTTCGCGAAGGCCTTCTCCGCAGGGATCGTCAGCGCGGTGGCGTATCCGCCCCGTACGCGGAACGCTATTACCTCATCACCGATCTGTGCGGCGCCAGAGCCGATCCTCGTGTCCGGTCCGATCGCGGTGATCTCCCCCGACACCTCATATCCGATCGGAACGGGCAGCACAGCATCCGCACGGGGCATAGTGACGTGCTTGTAGTCGGCCGGGTTCATCCCCGCTGCGTGCACACGGACAGTGATCTCACCGGGACCAGGCGCGGGCACGTCGTACTCGACGAACGACCAGGTATCCGGCGTCCCCCACTCGGTCGCGATCCAGTGTCTGTCCACACCTGTCCCCGTCACCATGTCAGAACCCGAGGCGACCCAGCTGCTTCGGGTCGCGCTGCCATTCCTTAGCGACCTTTACGTGCAGGCCGAGGAAGACTCGTGTGCCGATGAGCTCTTCGATACCGACACGGGCGCGCTTTCCGACATCAGCCAGGCGCTTGCCCTTGTGGCCGATGATGATCGCCTTCTGGCTGTCGCGCTCGACGACGATCTGCGCGTGCACGTCGGTGAGGTCTGTTCCCTCCCTTGCCGCGATGTCATCGATGACAACGGCGATCGAGTGCGGAAGCTCATCGCGCACGCCCTCAAGAGCCGCTTCGCGGATCATTTCCGCGACTCGATCCTCGAGCGACTCGTCCGTGGTGATCCCCTCCGGATACAGCGCCGGCCCCTCCGGCAGTAGCCGAAGAATCTCGTCGGTGAGCACATCGAGTTGCTCCCGGCCAAGCGCCGACAGCGGGATGACCGCGTCCCAGTCTTCACGCAGTGCGTCAACCTCCAGCAGACGCGCGGTGATCTGCTCGCGGGTCGCGGCATCCGTCTTCGTGACGATCGCGACCTTCTTGGCGCGCGAGTAGCCGTCCAGCGAGGCGGCGATCCGCCGATCACCTGGGCCGACCTTCTCGGTCGCAGGAACGCAGAATCCGATCACGTCGACATCGCCAAGCACCTGCTCAACCAGGTCGTTGAGCCGTTCACCCAACAGCGTGCGCGGCTTGTGAATGCCAGGGGTGTCGACGATCACCAGTTGCCCTGAAGGACGGTTCAGGATGCCGCGGATGGCGCGCCTGGTCGTCTGGGGCTTCTCACTGGTGATGGCGATCTTCTCGCCGACCAGTGCGTTCGTCAACGTGGACTTTCCGACGTTGGGACGCCCGACGAAGGTCACGAATCCGCTGCGGTTGGTCTCAGTCATCGTCTGTCTCCTCTGTTGCGCCAGCGGCGCGTTCCACGAATACCGTGGCGATTCCCCGACCGCGGCCGCGCGAGGCGCCGCCGGTCAGGACCAGTCCGTCTATCGTCGCGGTGACCCCAGGCTGCGGGATCTGGTCAACGGCCTTACCGAGCAGCCCACCGATTGAGTCGACGTCCTCATCCTCGAGCTCGATGCCGAACAGGTCGCCTACGTCGTCGAGCGAGAGGCGCGCGCTGACGCGATAACGTCCGTCGCCGAGGTCTACCACTTCTGCCGCCGCGTGGTCGTACTCATCGGCTATCTCGCCAACGAGCTCTTCGATCAAGTCTTCCAAAGTGACGAGTCCGGAAATTCCGCCATGCTCATCGATCACCAGACACACATGCACGGCGTCGCGCTTCATCTGCTGCAGCAGCGTCTCCGCGCGCATCGATTCCGGCACGAAGGTGGCCGGCCGAGCGATGGGGCGAACGGATGCTGCGCGCCACGCTGCATCGTCGCGATACGCGAACTGCACGAGATCCTTCAGATACAGCACCCCGACGACGTCATCCGCTTCATCGTCAACCACAGGGATCCGGGAGACACCACGGTTAAGGAACAGCGACATGGCCTCATCGGTCGTGGCCTCGGCATCGACCGTCACCATCTCGGTGCGTGGCACCATGACGGCGCGTACGAACTGATCGGTGAAGTCGAAAACCGAGTGAATGAGGTCACGATCGTCTTCTTCAATCAGGTCGTTGGAGGCGGCCTCATCGACCATGCTCAGCAGCTGATCCTCCGAGGCGAACGAGCTGCGGCCGGTGCCGGGGGTGACCCTATTGCTGATTACGACGAGACCCTGCGCGAGGGGGCCGAGGATGAAACGCAGACCACGCACGATTGAGGCCGTCCCGCGGATCATGCCTTCGGCGTGTTGTCTGCCGAACGTCCTCGGACTCGCGCCGACGAGCACGAAGGTGATCCCGGTCATCAGGATCGCCGCGGCAAGCATGGCCCACCAGATGTTTCCGAACATGATCGTGAACGCGACGGTGACGAACACGGCCGCCGTCACTTCAACGAGCACCCGAATGAAAGAGATCGCGTTGACATGCGCGTCGAGGTCAGCGCCGATTCGAGCCAGCGTCTTGGCGTTGCGACCTTCGAGCGCCATGTCAGCGAGGTCGGCACGGGATGTGACGCCGTAGGCAGCATCTGTCGCAGCGGTGAGGCCTCCGAACGCCACGAGCAGGAGCGCGGCGAGCAGGAGAAGTACTTCGGTCATCGGCCGCGTTCGGCGTGCCCGAAAGCCTGAATCAGTTCCTTCTGCAGCCCGAACATCTCACGCTCCTCGTCGGGTTCGGCGTGATCGTAGCCGAGCAGGTGCAGGAGTCCATGAGTGGTGAGCAGGATGAGCTCGTCCATCAGAGTGTGACCTGCGGCCTGCGCCTGTGTCTCAGCGACCTGCGGGCACAGCACGATGTCGCCGAGGAGTCCTGGTGGAGTCGGGCGATCTTCAGTACCAGGGCGCAGTTCGTCCATCGGGAAGCTCAGCACGTCGGTCGGACCGGGCTCGTCCATCCATTGCACGTGCAGTGCCTCCATGGCACCCTCATCGACGAGGACGATCGCGACCTCAGCATCCGGGCTGACGTGCAGCTGGGCGAGGTTGAAGTCTGTGAGCCGCTGCAGGACAGTCTCGTCAATGGCGATAGCGGACTCGTTGTTGATCTCAATCATGATGAGTGTCCTCGTTTAGGCGACCGATCCCGTGGTCCTGGGCGCTGGTTCGTGCGGCGCTCGGCACGACCTGCGAATTCCGCCGCCTGTTCGCGCTCATGACGGGCGGCCGTGCGCTGTTCGTCGTACTCGCTGTATGCGTCGACGATGCGGCCGACCAGCGAGTGACGGACGACATCGGCGCTGGTGAGGCGGGAGAAGTGGATGTCTTCGATGTCGTCGAGCACGCGGGTGACCAGGCGGAGGCCTGACGCTCCCTGTGGCAGATCGACCTGCGTGATGTCGCCGGTGACAACCATCCTCGTGCCGAATCCGAGGCGCGTGAGGAACATCTTCATCTGCTCGGGAGTGGTGTTCTGCGCTTCATCCAACACCACGAATGAATCGTTGAGCGTGCGTCCTCGCATGTATGCGAGCGGGGCGACCTCGATCGTTCCGGCCGCCATCAGGCGCGGCACGAGCTCCGGATCCATCATCTCGTTCAGCGCATCGTAGAGCGGGCGCAGGTACGGATCGATCTTGTCGTTGAGGGTCCCTGGAAGGAACCCCAGCCGCTCCCCTGCCTCTACGGCCGGACGCGTCAAAATGATGCGGGCGACCTCCTTGCGTTGAAGGGCCTGCACTGCCTTCGCCATCGCAAGATAGGTCTTCCCGGTTCCGGCAGGGCCGATGCCGAAGACGATCGTGTTTTCCTCGATCGCGTCGACGTATTCCTTTTGGCCGAGCGTCTTCGGACGGATCACCTTGCCGCGCGTGGTCAGAATGGCTTCGCCGAGCACCTCGCTCGGACGCGGGCCGTCTTCCTGGCGCAGCATCCGCGCCGAGCTTTCGACGTCACTGGGCGCGAGATCGTGGCCGTCACGGGTCATGATGAGCAGTTCCTCCACGAGGGTCTTGGCATCCGCGACGCGCGCTGCGTCTCCGGCGAGAGTGATCTCATTGCCGCGTACGAGCACCTGTACATCTGGGTGCTCTTTTTCAAGCATCTTCAGCAGCCGGTCCTGTGCACCGAGCACGCGCACCATGGCCACACCATCGACGTAGATGCGTTCGGTGACGCTGTTCTGTTCGGGCTCAGGCACCGACGCTCTTCTCCGTCAGACCGCCGGCCAGGATGTGCGCATGCACGTGGAAAACCGTCTGGCCCGCGTTCGCACCGGTGTTGAACACGAGGCGGAAATCACCGTCAGAGTGCTCAGCCGCAATCTTGTTCGCGAACGCGATGAGTTCGGCCAGCAGCGCGGGGTCGCCAGCGGCAAGCTCGACGACGTCACGGTACTGCTCGGTCTTGGGGATCACAAGCAGGTGCACCGGCGCCTGCGGTGAGATGTCGCGGATAGCGAAGAGCCGATCGGTCGACGCGATGATCTCACCGGGAATGTCGCCGCCCAGGATGCGGGTGAAGATCGAGGGTTCCGTCATATGTCCATCTTAGGCGAGGCGTGTATCCCTTGGCCTGAGACACCATCACCAGCGGCCGAGCGCCGCCGACAGTACAGCAATCGCCGCGGGGCCTGCGGTAGATGTGCGCAGCACCGTGTCACCCAGTCGAACGCGCTCTGCGCCAGCCGTCTCGAACTTCGAAAGCTCCTCGGGTGCGATGCCGCCCTCCGGGCCGACGACGAGCACGATGTCTCGCTCATCCGCGCGGATCGACGACAGCCTGGTGGTCGCCGTCGGGTCGAGCACCAGCATCCGCTGTCCTTCGTTGCGTGCGATCAGCTGCGCAGTGGTGAGCGGCGCCGACACCCCGGGCACCCAGGAGCGATGCGCCTGCTTCGCGGCCTCACGCACGATCGTCGCCCAACGCTCGCGGCCTTTGACCGCCTTCGGGCCCTCCCAGCGGGAGATGCTCCGCGACGCCTGCCACGGAACGACCTCGTCTACGCCGAGCTCGCACGACGCCTGCACCGCAAGCTCATCACGATCGCCCTTGGCCAGCGCCTGCGCAAGCACCAGCCGGATCGCAGGAGCCTCTTGCTCGGAGCGCTCAGTGATCTGCACGTCAACACGCGACGCCGACACATCGGTGACCGCGCCCTCGAGCCACACACCGGACCCATCACCGATCGTGACCGACTCCCCCACGCGCAGCCGACGTACGACCGCCGCATGCTTGGCCTCAGCACCGGTCAACGACACGACGTCGCCGATAGCGGCAGTCGACGAGCTCTCGACGAGGAAGTGCAGAGCCACGAGGCCTCCGATTCAGAAACTCAGATCAGCGAACAGACGATCAGTGCCGGAACCTATCGCGCAGCTTCGAGAACAGCCCCTGCTGGAACTGTGCGAGCTGCGGCCCTGGAGCCTTCTGCTTCTTGGCGAAATCCTCGATCAGCGCACGCTCCGCAGAATCGAGCTTCGTCGGGGTCACCACCTGCACACCGACTCGCAGATCGCCACGCTGGTTGCCTCGCAACGGCGTGATCCCACGGCCCTTGATCGTGAGCACGTCACCGGACTGCACGCCAGACCGGATCTCCAGATCCACCTGGCCATCCAGACCGTCGATCGAGGTTTCGGTGCCAAGAATCGCATCCGACATCGACACTTCGAGCGTCGCAAGCAGATCATCGCCATCGCGACTGAACGCTGCATGGGGCGAGACAGTGACCTCGACGTACAGGTCGCCGTGAGGCCCACCCGCCTTGCCGACCTCACCGGAGCCGGGCAGCTGCAGACGCAGACCGGTCTCGACGCCGGCCGGAATGTCCAGCGAGACGGTGCGGCGAGAGCGCACGCGTCCTTGACCTGCACAGGTGCCGCACGGATGCGGAATGACTGTGCCGTAGCCCTCGCAGGTGCCGCATGGCTGTGAGGTCACGACGTTGCCGAGCAGGCTTCGCACCTGACGCTGCACGTGCCCAGAGCCGCCACAGATGTCGCACGTCACCGGCGATGTACCCGGCTGCGTGCACGAACCGTTGCACGTCTCGCACAGCACCGCGGTGTCTACCTCGATGTCTCGGTGCGCACCGAAGACGACATCGCCGAGATCGAGGGTGACGCGCACCAGCGCATCCTGCCCACGCTCACGGCGTGACCGAGGCCGACCGCCGCGGCCACCGCCCTGCGCCCCGAAGAACGTCTCGAAGATGTCGCCGAAGCCTCCGAACCCGCCGAAGTCTCCGCCACCGTTGTTGGCGCCGTCTCCGCCACCCATGTCATAGCGGCGACGTGAGTCGTCATCGCTGAGCACGTCGTACGCGTGGGTTACGAGCTTGAACTTCTCAGCAGCGTCGTCTCCCGGGTTCACGTCCGGGTGCAGCTGCCGTGCAAGCTTCCGATACGACTTCTTGATCTCGTCCGTCGTTGCGTCACGTGACACTCCGAGGACCTCATAGTGGTCCGCCACAATCACCTTTCTGCGTGTGCGTGCACGCGTGCAATCCGCTTCAGCGGCTCGCTTCGTCTTCGTCGAGCATCCGTGACAGGTAACGGGCGACAGCCCGTGCCGCAGCGAGATTACTCGGATAGTCCATCCGGGTGGGGCCCATTACGCCGACGCGCGCAGTGCCCCCCTGAGTGAGATAGTTGCTCGCGACGATAGATGCCTCTGGTAGCCCGAACGGTTCGTTCTCCGTGCCGATACTCGCCGCCAGACCATGCTCGTCGGTCACCATCTCGCTCATGAGCCGCAGGAGCGTCACCTGCTCCTCGATTGCTTCGAGGAGAGGATGGATGCTACCGCGGAAGTCCTGTTCGCGTTTGGCCAGAGTCGCCGCCCCTGCCATGACCAGCCGCTCCTGACGGAACTCGGCCAGCTCCTCGCCGATGATGCCCGCCACCACGCGCAACGCGATATCGGTGCGGGTTGCGTCGGGCGTGGTGATCATCGACTGCACTCGGTCAGTAGCCTCGCGTACTGATTGGCCGGTCAGCAGCGCAGACAGACGAGCGCGAAGCACGGCGACATCAGCATCGTCGAGTTCGATCGGCAGCCCCGCGATGCGCTGCGACACACCTCCGGCATCGGTCACGAGCACCACCAGCAGTCTGTTCGGCGCGAGTGTCACCAGCTCGATGTGCGTGAGATGTGCACGCGCGAAAGATGGGTATTGCGCGAGGGCAACCTGCCCGGTGACCTGCGTGAGTACGCGCACGGTCCGCGCCATCAGATCATCAAGATCGGCAGGATCGGCAAGGAACGACTCAATCGCAGTGCGCTGGGAGCCAGAGAGCGGTCGCAACTGTGCGAGATGATCCACAAAGACCCGGTAGCCCTTGTCCGTCGGCACGCGCCCCGATGAGGTGTGCGGCGCGACGATGAGTTCTTCGTCCTCGAGGAGCGCCATATCGTTGCGGATTGTCGCGGCTGAGACGCCGAAGGAATGCCGATCGACGATCGATCTGCTGCCAACGGGCTCGTGGGTCTCGACGTAGTCCTGCACGATAGCTCGGAGGACTTCAAGTCCGCGTTCAGTGACCATTTTTCGCCCTCCCGTCTGGCACTCACATACTCGGAGTGCCAATTCTACCCGTAGTGCTAGTCAGTGAGCTCGCGCACCACGGCGTCAGCCAGGAGTCGCCCCTTCAACGTGAGACGAATGCGTCCCTTGAGCGCGGCCTCCGGGTCTACCATCCCATCGGCGATCAGCCCCGCCACCCGGGTGCGGTTCTGAGAAGGAATAGCGGTGACCGCGATTCCCTCAGCGAGTCGACTTTCCAATAGCACTCGCTCGAGCAGGTGAGCCTGGGCATCGGGTCGTTCTGTTCCGGCGGCGGGCGATTCGGATGCCGCCAGGCGCTGCGCATACGCTGCTGGATGCTTCACATTCCACCAACGAAGTCCAGCGACGTGGCTGTGCGCCCCTGGTCCGAAGCCCCACCAGTCGCTCCCGCGCCAGTACGCCAGGTTGTGGCGCGAGCGCTGCTCGGCGCTTCGCGCCCAGTTGCTCAGCTCATACCAGTCGAAACCTGCCGCGGCGAGACGAGCGTCGAGGAGCTCGTACATATCGGCCTGCAGATCATCGTCAGGCGTCGGCACCTCACCGCGACGAATCTGACGGGCAAGCTTCGTGCCGTCCTCGATGATCAGCGCGTACGCGGAGATGTGATCGGGCTCCAGCTCGAGGGCGGCATCCAGCGACGCCTCCCAATCGCCGAGAGTCTCCCCCGGCGCGCCATAGATCAGATCGACACTGACAGCGAGGCCTGCGTCCTTCGCCGCTTCAACTGCAGTGCGGACGTTCTCTGGCTGGTGCGTGCGGTCAAGCGCCGCGAGCACATGCGGCACAGCGGACTGCATGCCCACCGAGAGCCGGGTGACGCCAGCATCCACCAGTGTGCGAACGACGTCAGGCGTCACGGTGTCGGGGTTTGCTTCGACCGTGACCTCGGCGCCGTCGCTCAGACCGAACGCATCCACCGCAGTGTCCAGCATCCGAGCCAGGTCGCCCGCCGGAAGCAGCGTCGGCGTGCCCCCACCAAAGAAAACGGTGTCCATGGGTCGCAGCGCGCCAGCATCCGCCAGCACACGTCGAGCCAGCGCGATCTCGACCGCGAGCGTGTCGGCGTATTCGTCCTGCCGTGCGCCGCGCAGCTCGCCCGAAGTGTATGTATTGAAGTCGCAGTAGCCACAACGCACCCGACAGAACGGCACATGCAGATATGCCGAGAACGGCACGCTCAGATCGACAGGAAGATCTTCGGGAAATCGGCCATCTGACGGCGCTGGATCCCCGAGCGGAAGTGGACCCGCCATCAGAGCGGTGTCGTGTACAGCGGAGAGATTGCGCGCAGGTACCGTGCGAAGAGCTCCTTACGGCGACGCTTCACCAGCCCAGGTACGAATCGATAGAGCAGCGAGTTGGGTGCGTCGAATGCGCGAACCGTGAACCAGACCTCGTCGTTGTCTTCGCGCCAGTCGATCTCGAACAGTTCCTCGCCGCTGACGACCGAGCCACCCACCGTGCCGAGCACGAATCCGATCCGACGAGCGTCCTCTGTGACAGAGATCACACGAAGCTCTGCGTCCGCGCGCATCCCTGAGACGCGTCCGCGCAGCCGCAACGTCATACCGGCACCCACGAACGGGGTGCCCTCGGCGTCGAAGCGCTGCTCGACCTCGCGCTTGCTTGGCGCGACGGGGTTTCCCTCTGCGTCAAAGCTCACTCCGGCATAAGCCGGTCCAGCGGCAGGGCGCACATCCTCGAGGGTGAGGCCAGCAGCCCGCTGAGCCGTCCAAGACAGGAGTGCATCGCCCGCAGTGCGGAAGCGGTCTTCACCGCTGCCCAGGCGCCAGGCATTCTCCGCCGGCACACTGCGCTCCGGCGGGTACTGCATCAGGTCGGAGGCATGGGTAGCCCCGACGGCCGCATAATCAACCGTGTCGTCTCGGAAAGTCCCGCGCCGCATGAGTTCCAGACTACTTCGGGTTACCTGAGTGATCACCCCCACTCGCCGCGGGGGGTCACATCACTACTTCTTCTCTTTGCCTTCGACGTCACCGGAGAGCGCTGCGATGAACGCCTCCTGGGGAACCTCGACGCGTCCGACCATCTTCATACGCTTCTTGCCCTCCTTCTGCTTCTCGAGCAGCTTGCGCTTACGACTGATGTCACCGCCGTAGCACTTGGCGAGCACGTCCTTGCGAAGGGCTCGAATTGTCTCACGGGCGATGATGCGCGCACCGATGGCCGCCTGGATCGGGACTTCGAAGTTCTGGCGAGGAATGAGCTTGCGCAGTCGCTCCGTCATGAGTGTGCCGTAGGCGTATGCCTTGTCACGATGCACGATCGCGCTGAACGCATCGACTGCCTCGCCCTGCAGTAGCACGTCTACCTTTACGAGGTCGGCCTCCTGCTGGCCCGAGGGCTCATAGTCGAGGCTTGCATAGCCCTGAGTCTTCGATTTCAGATGGTCGAAGAAGTCGAACACGATCTCACCGAGCGGCATGTTGTAGCGCAGTTCGACGCGGTCCTCGGAGAAATACTCCATGCCCAGCAGAGTTCCGCGCCGCGACTGGCACAGTTCCATCACGGTTCCGACGTAGTCCTTCGGCAGCAGGATCGCGGCCTTCACCATCGGCTCGGTGACGAAGGCGACGCGCCCGTCTGGGTACTCGCTCGGGTTGGTGACAATGACCTTTTCGCCGGTGTCCGTGGTGACCTCGTAAATCACGCTCGGCGCGGTGGTGATGAGATCGAGATCGAATTCTCGGGACAGCCGCTCAGTGATGATCTCCAGGTGCAGCAGCCCCAGGAATCCACAGCGGAAACCGAAGCCGAGCGCCACCGACGTCTCCGGCTCATATGCGAGCGACGCATCAGACAGCTTCAGCTTGTCCAGCGCTTCACGAAGGTCGCCATAGTCGCTGCCGTCGATCGGGTAGAGACCCGAATACACCATCGGCTTCGGGTCGGTGTAGCCGGGTAGAGCATCGGTTGCCGGCTTCCGCGAGGTGGTCACAGTGTCGCCGACCTTGGACAGGCGCACATCCTTCACCCCGGTGATGAGGTAGCCCACTTCGCCGACGCCGAGTCCGTTGGTGGGCACCGGCTCCGGGCTCGACACGCCGATCTCAAGAAGTTCATGGTTCGCGTGCGTCGACATCATCTGAATGCGCTCGCGCGGCTCCAGGCTGCCGTCGATCATGCGCACGTAGGTGACGACGCCACGGTAGGAGTCGTACACGGAGTCGAAGATCATCGCGCGCGCCGGGGCATCCGGGTCACCCTTCGGCGCCGGAATCTCCTGCACGATCCGGTCGAGCAATTCCTCGACGCCGACCCCGGTCTTGCCCGAGACCCGCAGCACATCCTCCGGACGTCCGCCGATCAGGCTCGCGAGTTCCTTGGCGAACTTCTCCGGATCTGCCGCCGGAAGGTCGATCTTGTTCAGCACCGGGATGATCTTGAGGTCGTTCTCGAGCGCGAGGTAGAGGTTTGCGAGGGTTTGCGCCTCGATGCCCTGTGCCGCGTCAACAAGGAGGATGGCACCCTCGCAGGCCGCCAACGAACGAGACACCTCGTAGGTGAAGTCGACGTGGCCGGGGGTGTCGATCATGTTCAACGCGAAGGTCTGCTCGCTGTCTGCCCACGGCATCCGCACTGCCTGGCTCTTGATCGTGATGCCGCGCTCACGCTCGATATCCATCCGATCGAGATACTGTGCGCGCATATCGCGATCGGAGACGACGCCCGTGATCTGGAGCATGCGGTCGGCAAGGGTCGACTTGCCGTGATCGATGTGGGCAATGATGCAGAAATTGCGGATCTGCGAAGCCGGGGTCGCGGCAGGCGCGAGCGGGGTGAGAGCGCGTGGTGACATGTCCTGTCGATTGTACGGTCAGGAGGTCCTAATCCTCGATTCGCGCAGACCGGTGATAGTCTCGCGAGGTTGCCCTACACGGTCTCAGCGAAACCGAGTGTCATATTCCTCCCGACTCCGTATCAGTCGTTTTGAGGGAGATCGGTCGCACAAACGGGTCGAAGATGCTTGACTACATCCCGACTCAGCGCCCAGTCGGCAGATCCCGAGAGCGTCTGTAATAGAGAAAGACAAAACCTTGATCAAGTATCTCCTGCGCCGCACCCTCGGCTGGCTGTTGATGATCGTGATCGCGACCAACATCACGTTCTTCCTGGCTTGGGGCTTCCTCAATCCGCGGAACAACTACGTCGGTCGGCGCCCACCACTGTCTGAAGAGCAGATCGTCAATCTGCTCGAGCCTCGCAACCTCAGCGACTCCGTCCCAATCTGGGAGCGGTGGTGGAACTGGTTCAGCGGAATTCTCTTCCGATGGGACTGGGGCGTGAGCCCGACTGGCGGGTCTGTCAACGAGCAGGTTGCGTACCGGATGTGGGTCAGCGCAGAGCTTGTACTCGGCGCAACGGTCATCATGACCGTGCTGGGCATCGCGCTCGGCGTCTACACGGCATCGCGGCAGTACAAGCTCGCCGACCGCATCGGTCAGGCGACCTCGATCATCACGATGAATATCAACATCATCGTCGCAGCCTTGGGTTTGGTGCTACTGGCCATCGGACTGAATAACCTTGTCGGCATCCGCGTCTTCTTCGTGACCGGCGCCGCCAGCAAGGGGGTGGAGGGTTTCTTCCCGGTCCTTATAGACAAACTCCAACACATAACCCTGCCCACGATCGCCCTCGTCATCGTCGGTTATGCAGGAACGCACTTCCTTCAGCGCTCGCTTCTCTTGGACAACATCAACGCCGATTATGTCCGTACTGCGCGCGCCAAGGGCCTCACGAAGCCGCAGGCGATTCGCAAGCACGCCCTGCGCACCTCGCTCATCCCCGTCGCTACGCAGGTTGCGTTCAGCATCCCCGCGGTGTTCACTGGCGCGATCCTCACCGAGACGATTTTCGCTTGGAACGGCATGGGCAAATACTTCATTGAGACCATCACGAAGAGCGACATCAACGGTGTGGTCGCAGTCGCCGCCTTCGCCGGCCTGCTGACCGCGCTCGGAGCGATCCTCTCCGACATCGTGGTCGTCGTGCTTGACCCGCGAGTGAGGGTGAACTGATCATGACAATCGACGCAATTGAGAACCCCGTGCTCGACGCGAGCAAACCGATGTCGAAGTGGACGTTGTACTCACGACGATTCATGCGTAACAAGCCGGCGGTCGCTGGCATCGCGATATTCCTCCTACTCGTGCTGTTCGCGATCATCGCGCCACTCATCGCGAAGTACGACCACATCGAGCTCGACTTCCTGAACCTCAGCAGTCCACCCTCGGCTGAACACTGGTTCGGCACCACAGCGTCGGGTAACGATGCCTTCGCCCAGGTCGCCATTGGCTTGCAGCGTTCACTCATGATCGCAGTGAGTGTTTCCGTGGGCACCACGGTGCTGTCTGCGATCATCGGCACGGCTGCGGCCTACTTCGGCGGCTGGACCGAGAGGATCACCCTCACCATCATTCACTTCATGATGGTGATCCCCAGCTTCCTCATCCTGTCGCTCCTGTCCAACAAGTCCGGCGGTGACTGGCGGGTCATCGCGCTGATCCTGATCTTCGTGGTCGGCTGGTACTTCCCGGCTCGCGTCGTTTGGACGACCGCACTGTCGTTGCGTGAACGCGAGTACGTGCACGCAGCTCGCTACATGGGTGTTTCCGGCATGAAGATTGTGATGCGGCACCTTCTGCCTAATATCGGCTCGCTGCTCGTGATCAACTTCACGCTCGGCATCGTCGGTGCAGTCATGGCCGAAACCGGGCTTTCGTTCATCGGCTTCGGCGTGAAGATCCCTGATGTCTCGCTCGGTTCTCTGATCGGATCCGGTGCGAACACAATCACCAGTGCGCCGTGGCTGTTCTACTTCCCGGCAGCGGCGCTCACGCTCCTGACCGTGTCGATGGCGCTCGTCGCCGACGGTCTGCGCGACGCCCTCGATCCCACCTCGGCTGCAGGAGGACAAGCATGAGCGCCATCATCTCGGTACGCGACCTCACGGTCAGCTTCGCTTCAGAGGCCGGTCGGGTCGACGCTGTGCGCGGCGTCTCCTTCGACCTCGAAGCAGGCAAGACTCTCGGCATCGTGGGTGAGTCTGGTTCAGGAAAGTCCGTCACCTCGCTCGCCATCATGGGCCTTCTCGACGAGAACGCCCGTGTTTCGGGTTCGATCATCTATGACGGCCAGGAACTGCTCGGGAGATCCGACAAGCAGATGTCGGTCATCCGTGGCAACGGTCTCGCCATGATTTTCCAGGACCCGCTGACCTCGCTCACCCCGGTGTTCACAGTTGGAGACCAGCTGATCGAGGCGCTGACGGTGCACCGCAGCATGTCGAAGAAAGAAGCCTGGGACCGCTCGATCGAACTGCTGCGCGTCGTCGGCATCTCGGATCCCGAGAAGCGCATGAAGGGCTTCCCGCACGAATTCTCCGGCGGAATGCGTCAGCGCGTGGTGATCGCGATCGCCATGGCGAACAACCCAAAGCTGATCATCGCTGACGAGCCGACAACGGCTCTCGATGTCACCATTCAGGCGCAGATTCTCGATCTGATCGAGAAGGCGCAGGATGAGACCGGGGCCGCGACCATCATGATCACGCACGACATGGGCGTGGTCGCACGCATGGCTGACGACGTCATGGTGATGTACGCAGGACGCCCCATCGAACACGCTCCGGTGGGTGAGCTCTTCCACCACACCCGGATGCCGTACTCCATCGGTCTGCTCGGCGCGATCCCGCGTGTCGACAAGGCAGAGAAGGAGCCACTGATTCCGATCAAGGGCAACCCTCCCCTGCTGATCAACCTGCCGGATGCCTGCCCGTTCGCAGACCGCTGCCCCATCGTCATGGACGCCTGCCGTACGCGAGAGCCTGACCTCGTACCGGTGCAGACGGGCACGAACGCGTCGCACAGCGTCGCCTGCATCCGTGCGAACGAGATCGAGGACGGCGGCCTCATCGGCGGCCTTCCGGTGTATCCGATCCCGCCGATCCCGGAGAGCGATCTCACCCGCACGCCGCGCGAAGAACGCCCCATCACGCTCGACGTGCGCAACATGACCAAGACGTTCCCGCTCATGAAGGGTGCGTTCTTCAAACGCAAGGTCGGCGAGGTGCACGCTGTCAAGAGCATCAGCTTCGACGTGCGCGAGGGCGAAACGATGGCGATCGTGGGCGAGTCCGGCTCCGGTAAGACCACCACGCTCCTGCAGATCATGGATCTGGTCAAGCAGCACGATGGCGACATCATCATCAACGGCACGAGCGTCAACGACATCACCAACCGCTCCATCGAGCGCCAGGTGCGTCGCGACATCCAGATCGTATTCCAGGACCCGATGGGTGCGCTCGACCCGCGCATGACAGTCGCCGATGTGATCGCTGAGCCGCTGCGTGCTATCGGCACGCCCAAGGCTGAGGTACACCGACGCGTCACAGAGCTGATGGATCTGGTCGGCCTGAACCCTGCCCATATCGACCGTTTCCCCGGCGCCTTCTCCGGCGGACAGCGTCAGCGCATCGGCATCGCCCGCGCTCTGTCGACGAACCCGAAGATCATCGTGCTCGATGAGCCGGTTTCGGCCCTCGACGTGTCGATCCAGGCCGGCGTCATCAACCTTCTCGACGAGCTAAAGGTCAAGCTCGGGCTGTCTTACCTGTTCGTGGCACACGACCTCTCGGTCGTGCGGCACATCGCCGACCGCGTCGCTGTTATGTACCTCGGCGATTTCGTCGAGCACGGTGATGTGAACGACCTCTTCGAGAACCCCCAGCATCCGTATACGAAGGCGTTGCTCTCGGCGATCCCCGTGCCCGATCCTGACATCGAGCGCACGCGCGACCGTTTGATATTCAACCCGGAAACGCGGCAGGCCGAGCCTGTTGTGCGCTGAGTGTGTTACCGGCAGGTAACGGTCGGTCACTGTCCGATAACAGTTAGTCCCGATTCACTGTGGTCGCCGCATTTTGACCGGCGTGCGAACTATTCTCGCCTTATGACACGCCGCAAGGCGGAAGGAGAACCATGAAGCAGCACAAGCTGATGGGGACGATCGCGTTCAGCGGAGTCCTCGCACTTGCCCTCGCGGGCTGTGCAGCCGGCACCGGCGACAACGGTGACGGTGGCGAAAACGGCGCAGCGCCCGTCGAGACCAAGGCCGCGGATTACAACCCGCAGGATCGCGAAAGCCTCGCCCAGGGAGGCGAAGTCCGCTTCCCGATCAACGAGATTCCGGAGCAGCTGAACTCGTTCAACGGCGACGCGTCTGCAGACACCACGCGCGTCGCCGCCTGGTACATGCCGCAGATGATGCTGATGGAGGCAGACGGAACTCCATACAAGAACGACGCCTACCTCGATGCCTGGGATCTCGAGACTGTAGACGGCAACACCCAGATCACCTTCACCTTCACGGATGAGGCGCACTGGAACGACGGCACCGACATGGACTGGACCGCCATCGACGCCACGTGGAAGGCCAACCGCTCCACGGAAGAGGGCTTCACCCCGAACGCGACCGACGGCTACAAGCAGATCACCTCGGTTGAGCAGGGCGACACCGCAAAGACCGCGGTCGTCACCTTCGACGGTGAGTTCGCATGGCCGGAGATGCCTTTCCTTACGGGAATCATCCACCCCGCGCTCGCCGACCCGACGACCTTCAACGAGGCCATGATCGGCGACCCGCACCCCGAGTGGGGCGCAGGCCCGTACAAGATCGAGGAGTTCGACGCGAACTCCCAGTACATCTCGTTCGTTCCGAACGAGTTGTGGTGGGGCAATGAGCCTCTTCTCGACAAGGTCTCCTTCCAGGCGATGGATGCCTCGGCCTCCATCAACGCTTTCAAGGCCGACGAGATCGACACCGTCGAGGTCACGAGCAAGGATCGCCTCGAGCAGGTCAAGGACATGACCGACATCGAGCTGTACCGCGCAACGCAGACGGCGAGCACGCTGATCCAGGTCGACGCTGACAAGCCGCAGTTCGAGGACGTCAAGGTCCGCGAAGCCTTCTTCAAGGCCATCAACATCGACCAGCAGAAGGAGATCGCTTGGAACGGTCTGGACTACGAAGAGGAGCCTGCTGGCTCGCTCACGCTGTTCCCGTTCCAGCCTGGCTACAGCAACGCTCTCGCCGAGGCCGGCTGGGAGTACGACCCTGAGGCCGCTAGCGCGCTTCTCGAAGAGGCCGGCTGGGAACTGAACGACGACGGCATCCGCGAGAAGGATGGCGAGACGCTGTCGGTCGTGTACCCGGTCTGGAGTGACAGCCCGACCAACGAGGCGCTTGCCAAGGCGCTTCAGGCACAGCAGAAGGCAGTCGGCATCGACCTGCAGGTCGAGGTTCGCCCGTCGACGGACTTCTCGAACGACTACGTGTCCAAGAACTGGGACGTCTCTTCGCTGCGCTTCACCTCTTCTGACCCGTTCGGTGCTGCCTGGTTCTGCCAGCTGTACTGCATGGACATGGGCCTGAACCTCTCCGGCGTTCAGTCGGCGGAGATGGACCAGCGCATCCACGATGAGGTTGAGTCGCTTGCGACCGCAGACGAGCAGACGGCCGCGGCCATGAAGCTCGAGGCAGAGATCTTCCAGGACTGGGGCCTCATCCCGCTCTACAACGGTCCGATCATCTCGGCCGTCAAGACCGGTCTTGCTAACCTCACCCCCGAGGCATACGTCGGCATGGACGGCTTCGGCGTCCAGCCCGTAGAGAACGTGGGCTGGGAGAAGTAAGCACCTAGCAACATCCAGCGGGGTCGGTGGTTCATCCACCGGCCCCGCTTTTTCTATGCTGGAGTGTATGAGCATCCAAGTAGTCCTCGTGCATGGCATCCGCACATCCCGCACCATGTGGCGCTCCCAGCTCGCGCATCTTGCCGAGCGAGGCGTCGATGCCGTAGCCGTCGACCTCCCTGGCCACGGTTCGCGTATGGCCGAGACATTCGCTCTCGATACGGCAATGACGAGCATCGATGAGGCGGTTCAGGATGCCGCCGCTCGAGGCCCGGTGCTGCTCGTGGGCCACTCCATGGGTGGACTGCTTTCGGTCGCTTATGCCAGCGCCGAAGACGCACCGCCGATCGCTGGCTTCATCGGAGCCTCCTGCACTGGCCTCCCTCGGGGCACAGGGCTCAGCGCATACCGCTTCGTTGCGCGCACGTTCAACGCGCTCCCCGACCAGGGGCAATGGCTCACCTCCCAGGTGCTCGCGGCAACGCTGCCTGATGAGACCAGAGGTGATTTCGCCGCAGGCGGCTACGCGTTCGCCGCGCAGGACGTCGCATTGGCGAGCCTCGGCGCGCTCGATCTCGCGGCCGGCCTCCATCGGATGACCATGCCGCTGTGGTGGATCAACGGCCAGTTCGACCAACTGCGAACGCATGAGCGGCTCTTCCAAAGCCTCACGCCGCACTCCGAGCTGATCGTCGTGCCACGCACCTCGCACCTGATCACCGCGATGCGTCCGCGGGTATTCAATGCGCTGTTGGACGTGGCTGTCGCAACACTGCAGCAGGATGCACCGCCACAGTCATAACAGCACCGAGCACCGACAGGATGCCAGCGGCGAGGAACAGCAGCCAGAAGCCTCCCACCAGCGCGACCAGGCCTGCTCCCAGAAGCGGGCCCAACAGCTGTCCGAGACTGGCGGAGACGTTCACTATGCCCAGATCACGCGCGTGATGCGAAGCCTTCGGCAGCAGATCGGTTGCGAGCGCCAGGCTCACCGCCATGTACGCGCCATAACCGACGCCCATCACTGCGGCCGCGATCGCCGTACCGATGAACGTCGGTGAAATGAGGATCATCACCGCGGAAAGCCCTTGGATGAGCGCCGCGATGATAACGATGAACTTTCGATTTCCGGTGCGGTCTGAGATGGAGCCCGCGATGAGAGATGCTGCGACCACGAAGATCGTGTAGATCACGATGAGCACCAGCAGGTCATCTTCAGCACTCGCGGCCGGCGATCCGATTCCGTACAGCAGGAAGAAGAGCAGCAGCGCAGTGCCCAGCGCGTTGCCGATGTTCACGGTGAGGCGACTGGCCAGTACCCAGACGAAGTTCCGGTCTTGGAGCGCGCCCATCCGCTCTCGCCAGCTCTGTTGCGACGCCGGACGAGTCCACGTCGGCTGAGGGTCTGGAAGCAGCACCGCGGTTCCCACACCGACGACGAGGATCAGCCCCGCGAGCATGATGTAGCTCGCCACCACGCCAAGCCCCAGCAGCACGACGGCGCCGACGCCCACGACGATTCCCACTGCCTGGGCCGAACTCACGAACGCAGACGCGGTGCCGCGCTGGGCGAAGACCTGGTCGGCGATCATAGCTGTGAGCGCGGCTGACACCACGGCGACGCCGATCGAGACGCCCACCCACGCCGCGCCGACGGCGACCGGCTCGCTGACCGTTCCGGTGAGCACGAGGGAGGCTGCAGACAGTAGAGACCCGCCGATCGCCCAGGGGCGGCGTCTCCCCCAGCGTGATCTGGTGCGGTCTGACAGCATGCCTGCGAGCGGCCCCGCAATCACCCCCGCCATTCCTCCGACAGACAGGATCAGCCCTGACCAGATGACGCCGGTGATCCAGTCGTGCTCTCCTCCAGGAGTGTCCAGCTGAAGCGGGAGCAGCAGTTGCACGGGTGTCAACTGCACGGTCCAGACCGCAAGCCACGCCAGAGCGAACAGAGTCAGCCATCCCCCGCCCACGCGTCCGTCGCGCGGCATCAGGCCCTTCATCGGCGCGCCTTTGTGATCAGCGCGCGGTACCAGTCATACGAGGCCTTGGGCGTGCGGTGCGAGGTCTGCTGGTTCACGTGTACGAGGCCGAAGCGCTGCGTGAATCCGTGTGCCCACTCGAAGTTGTCGAGCAGACTCCAGACCGTGTACTCGTCAATGCGGACGCCCTGGGCGATGGCATCCGCGACCGCGCCGATATGCCCCTCGAGGTAGGCAATGCGTCGGTCATCGTCGATCGGACCGTCGACCACGTCCGGTTCGGGGAAGGACGCACCATTCTCGCCGATGATGATCGGTGGCAGCCTGTCTCCGTATCGTCGGGCAGCGTCTGTGAGGAACATCGTGAGCGCCGCCGGTTCGATGGGCCACAGCTCTCCGAAGCCGGTGTGCTCCACACCGGGCGTGGGTACCTGGAGGAACGGCACAGGTGCTCCGTCGGGCGCCGCGGCGATTGTGGTGGGGTTGTAGAAGTTCACTCCGTAAAAATCGGCTGCCGCGGAGATGACGCCCATATCGCCGTCCTTTATCGGAAGTTCGACGCCGAGAGGCGTGAGATCTGGATAGCTGCCCGTCAACACGGGATCGGCGAACAGGCGGTTGTGGATCACGTCGTACAGGTACGCCGCGGCCTGGTCGGCCTCAGAATCGGAAGCGGGACGCACCCAGGTGTGGTTGTTTGCTATGCCGACGGTGTCCGCACCATGCGCACGCAGCACCGCGGCGGCGCGCCCGTGTGCCAGAAGTTGATGATGCACGGTGGGGAGAGAATCGAACAGCAACTGCCTGCCAGGGGCGAGCTCTCCGATCGCGTAGCCCTGCAGCGCTGTCGAGACGGGCTCATTGACCGTGTACCAGTTCTTGACCCGGTCGCCCAGAGCGTCCGCCACGATCTCGGTGTACTCCGCGAATCGCTCGACCGTATCTCTCGCAAGCCAGCCACCCGCGGCTTCCAACGTTGCGGGGAGATCCCAGTGGTACAGCGTCGGGAACGGGACGATTTCTGCGTCGAGAAGCCCGTCGACCAGGCGGTCGTAGTAAGCGAGACCCGCGCGCTCCGCGGCGCCGCCGCCGCTCGGCTGCACGCGCACCCATGAGATCGAGAAGCGGTACCGGTCGACTCCGAGTCCTCGAAGCAGACCGATGTCGTCCTCGTAGCGCTCGTAGCTCGCGGGCCCAGGATCTGCGGTCGAGGCATCCTTCACTCGCCCTGGCGTATCGACGAAGTCATCCCAGATCGAGCGCCCGCGGCCGCCCGCGTGGCGCGATCCTTCGACCTGGAACGCTGCGGTTGCCGCCGACCAGCGCATGCTGATCGGCGGCGAGAAGGGTCGATCGCTTGCATCCGCCATGGAGAGCTCCTTCGCCCGTATAGCGCCCAGCATGCCGCATCGGAATCACTCAGCGCCAGCGGCGCGCGATGAATGCGTCCGAGACCTGGTAGAGTTGGTTCTTGGCTTGCGTGTGGGTTCGCCCCGCACGACCGTCGGACAGCGGCCCTCTTCCCGCATACGACATACCCCATCCATCACTGAACGGAAGTTTCCACGCGTGGCAAACATCAAGTCGCAGATCAAGCGCAACAAGACCAATGAGAAGGCTCAGGCCCGTAACAAGGCAGTGAAGTCCGAACTCAAGACTGCCATCCGCAGCACCCGCGCGGCCATCGCCAAGGGCGACAAGCCCGCCGCCGAGGCAACGCTGAAGGTCGCTTCGAAGAAGCTCGACAAGGCCGTCAGCAAGGGCGTCATTCACGAGAACCAGGCTGCGAACCGCAAGTCCTCGATCGCCAAGCAGGTTTCGGCTCTTAGCTGATTCAAGCCGAGCTGATTCAAGCCGAGCTGATTCAAGCCGAGCTGATTCAAGCCGAGCTGATTCAAGCTGAGCTGATTCGCTTCAGATAGCCCGTCCCGTTCGCGGGGCGGGCTTCTTGCTGTGCCCGGCCGTCGTTCCTCTGTCCTCAGCCGTACACCTGCAGGGCGATCGTACGGATGCAGGGCGACACGCCGTGGGGTGGTCCGCGTGTCGTGGAGTCTGTCCCTGTTTCCTTTCTGGGTTAGGCCGCGGCCGGGGTGGGTGTGGCGGTGAGGCGGGCCATCGTTTCGGCGGGTGTGGCGTAGCCGAGGCTTTGATGGCGCCGTTTGTGGTTGAACGTGTCGATGTAGTCGCGGACTTCCCAGGCCGCGGAGTGGCGGGTCGTGAACGTGAGCCAGCGCAGTCGTTCGTTCTTCAGCTTGGAGAAGAAGGACTCCGCGACCGCGTTATCCCAGCACTCGAACTTCGCGCCCATCGAACGGCGGATCGCGTGCCGTCCGCAGAACCGTGTGAACCGTTTGGACCGATACTGGACGCCGTGATCGGAGTGGAAGATCGCGCCAGCAGTGACGATGCCTGTGCGGATCGCTCGCCGCAACGCGGTCACGACCAGCTCCGCGGTCTGCCGTTTCCCCGTGGCATATCCGAGGACCATCCGGGTGGCGAGATCGATCACCGTCGCGACGCAAAGCCATCCCTCGGACGTTGGAACATAGGTGATATCGCCGACGAGAACGGTCCCAGGAATCGTGATCCGGAACTGACGATCCACCAGGTCCGGCGGGTCGGGAACAGCCCGTGCCCGTGCTGCCGCCCGTCGGAAAGCGGCCTGCGCCGCGGGTGGCATCAGCCCGAGACTGCGCATCGTTTTCAAGACCGTCTTCCGATTCACCGTCAGGCCATGGTCCGCGCCGAGCGTCGCCGTGATCTTGCGATGCCCATCCGCGCGCCTCGAACCGATGAACGCCCCGAGGACCTTCGCCAGCAGCTCGGACCTGCGCCTGTCCGACACGGATTGGGGCCGGTCACGCCACGCATAAAATCCCGACTCGGACACCTGAAACCGGTCACACAGATACGAGACCGGGAAGTCAGCCTTCATCCCCTCGATCACAGCGAATCGTTCCGCCGGTGCGAGCTCTGCCGGATGAAGGCCTTCGCTTTTTTCTCGAAATCAAGATCCCTCCGCAACCGGGCGTTCTCTTTCTCGAGCTCCCGGATCCGCTGTTTCGCAGCATCCGACATCGACCCCTCAGGATCGATCTGCGCGTTCCGCGCCGCCACGACCCATTGATTCAACGTCTTTTCATTGAGCCCGAGATCCACCGCAATCTCACGGATCGTGCGTCCTGGAGAATCCCGCACGACCCGCACCGCCGCCGCGCGCTCCACCGGCGAATACCACCGCTTACTTGTCTTCCTCGGCCGCCGATCCGGCCGCCTCTTCTGCTCATCAGTCATAAACATCACCAGGACAAGACTCCACCATGAACGGGTCACCCCACGGCGTGTCGCCCTGCAGGTGTGCATCGGCCCTGCAAGTGTGCAGCACCGATGAGGCCCGGGAGGGCTAGACGGCCTACTCCCCGAAGGGTGCACGCGTGGCAATGACGGTGACCATGCGCTCCAGCGCGAAGATCGGGTCGCGCGCAGCGCCCTTGACCTCGGCATCTGCCCTCGCCGTGGCCTGGATGGCAAGGCCCAGCGATCGCTCATTCCAGCCACTCAGGTCGCGACGGGCTCGATCTACCTGCCAGTCCTTCATCCCGAGGCGCTGCGCGAGACTGCGACTGGGCTCGCGCTGACCAGCCACGCGGGCCATGGTGCGCAGCTTCATCGCGAAGGCAGCGACCATCGGCACAGGGTCGGCGCCGGAGTCGAGCGCGTGGCGCAGTGCCACCAGCGCTTCGCCATACCGGCCAGCGATGGCCGTATCGGCAACGACGAAGGCGGAGATCTCGACGCGGCCACCGTAGTACTTGGTGACGGTGTCTTCACTGATGTCGCCCTCGATATCGCGGATCAGCTGCTGGCAGGCCGACGCCAGCTCGGTCAGATCATCCGCGAAGGCCGATACCAGCGCACGCAGAGCCTGAGGCGCGATCCGTCGCCGAGCCGCTGTGAACTCCCCCGCGGCGAAGTCAACACGGTCGCCATCGCGTTTGATCGTCGGGCACGCGATCTCGATGCCGCCGCCGGTGCCGTTTCGCAGTGCGTCCAGCAGCTTCTTCCCCCGCACGCTCGCGCCAGTGTGCCGCAGCAGCACCGTCGCACCGTCCTGCGGATGCTCAAGGTAGGAGACGGCCTCCTGCAGGAACGCATCCGAGCACTTCTCGACGCCGGACACGCGGACGAGTCGCGGTTCGCCGAACAACGACGGCGAGGTCAGCGCGAGCAGGGTGCCCGGCGCGTAGTCATCGGCTCGCACATCGCTGACTTCGAGAGCCGGGTCTTCCGCACGCAGGTAGTCGCGGATGCCGGCAATCGCGCGCTCTGCACACACTTCTTCCGGACCGAAGACGAGCACGAGCGGGGCCGGACGCGGCTCGCGCCACGACACCTGCGGAACCTTCGTCGCTTTCGCACCACCACGGGCTGAGGAACGAGGAGCGGCCATGATTCGAGCCTACCCGGGGTCGTCGACATCGGCGGCGCCGACCGGGCAGTCATCGCGCTCGGCCCGCACTTTCGGCAGCAACTTCCTGAAGCCACTGCTCCGCCGACTGCGTCCTGCGTCTGGGTAACGCCGCGCGTGGGCCTGCGGCCGCGCACTACAGGCCTCACTCGACGGACAGTGTTCTCGGGACTACTCAGGCGCGGCGGAGGCCGACGGTTCAGGCGTGCTGGCCGGGGGCGCCGTTGGCGCCGTCGGCTCCGTCGGGGCCGGTGGCGCCGTCGGCTCTTGCGGGGCCGGAGGCTGCGTCGGGGCCGGAGGCTGCGTCGGCTCAGGTGAGGCAGGGGGCTCCGTCGGCTCAGGCGAAGCCGGAGGATCCGTGGGTTCCGGCGTGGCCGGCGGATCCGTGGGAGTCGGATCCGGTGTCGGCGTTCCCGGTGGGTCCGTCGGCGTCGGCGTCGGGTCCGGAGTACCCGTCGGAGACGGGGTCGGCGTGCCAGACGGCTCCGGCGTCGGTGTGCCACTCGGCGTGGGCGTGGGTGTGCCACTCGGCTTCGGCAACGGTTTGGGCTCCGAAGACCCGGGAACCTGCGCTGGCATGCCGCCCCCCGGCCTCGGGGTCCACGGTGCGACCTCGACGGGATCGCCTGCGCCGTCGAGGTAACCGCGCGGATCGACGGCCACACCGTTGACCCGTACTTCGAAGTGCAAGTGGTTTCCGAAACTGCGGCCAGTGTTTCCCACGAGGCCGATCGGATCTCCCGCTTCTACCCAGTCGCCCTCTTCGACGACGCGGCTGCCGTAGGTCATGTGTCCGTAGAGCGTCTGCACGCCGTTGACGTGTTGGATGATGACTGCGACGCCATACCCGGAGTGCGACTCGCTCGAGAGCACGACGATGCCGGGCGAGGCGGCAGTGATCGGCGTTCCTCCTGCTGCGGCGAGGTCCATGCCGGCGTGCCGCCCCCCGCGCGTGCCGAAGTTATCCGAGATTCTGGCGTTCGCGACAGGCCAGATAAATTTACCGACGGACGACATTGCGGCATCGTCTTTAAACCGTGAGAGGTCGACATCCATACCCGACTCGATGGCCGACCGGATGAGCGCTTCACGGGCATCTCGACCCATCGCGGCGAGCTCGTTCTTCGTCGTCGCCGAGTAGATACTGGCGGTGCGCGGTGACACCTGGACGAGCGCGCTCTCGGCGAATCGTGTCGCCACGTCGGAGAACCCCGCGGTGGGCGACTCGAGCGCCTCGATGTGATCCGACTCGTCGTGCACTCGTATCGAGGCGGCAGCCTCCGGCGGGTTCTCGTCGGAGTCGATGATGACTATGCCCGCTCCGGTTGCCGCGATGACGAGCGCAGCCGCCGCCACGCACGCATAAAAGACGCGCATCAACCGCTTGACGCGGGTGGATGCGACGTCCTTTTCTCGATTTGATTCGTCCGCCTGCATATTTCCCCTGCACTCATCCTGAGCGCTCCGGGCGGATCGCGCAAGGTCAACAGCACCTCCCGCACGCCGCGGTCGCCCTCCCGGGCGCCCCACCGCTGACTGCGCAGTGTTCGTCACCTGTCCGCATCGGCGGCGTCGTTCAGGCTATCATCGCGCTCGGTCCACACAGTCAGCTCACCATTCTTCAGCCCGATCAAGATGCGTCCCTGCAGATCTGTGCGCACGGTGAGTGCACCTGCGGCCTGTGCGAGCTCTATCGTCTCTGCACGCGGGTGACCGTAGTCGTTGCCCTCCCCTGCGCTCAAGATCGCCACCGCGGGTCTCAGAAGTGCGTACAGGCCAGGATCTTGGTCGGCGCTGCCGTGATGGGCGACCTTCACGACTGCATACGGCCCGTGCAACTGTGGACTGAGCATCCGCTGTGGCACCGCCGAGAGGTCACCGAGGAAGATTGATCGCGGCACGTCTCCGCCTGCGAACTCCATCACGACGCTGGCATCGTTGCCCGCCGGAAAGGCCACCGAGTCTTTGCGCGGCCACAACACGTTCCATGAGGCGGCCCCCAACGTTCCATGCATGCCCGCGGAGGCCGTGACCAACTGGGCGCCAGCCCGAGCCAGGCCTGCCAGCAGTTCCGTCTGCTGCACCGAATCGGTGGGGCCATGCAGCACCGTGCCCACGCGGCCCTCGACAACAGACACCGCGCCGACATGATCGGCATCGAAGTGGGTGAGCACGAGCAAGTCGATCCGGTCGACCTCGAGCGCATTCAGGCACGTCGAAAGCAGATCCGGCTCCATACCGGTGTCGATCAGTGCGATCTGGTCATCAGAGCGCACGAGAAGCGCGTCGCCCTGTCCAATGTCGCACGCCGCGACAGTCCATTCGTTTGGCACCGTCGTTCCGACCAGAGGGCCGGTCAGAAGCATCCGCGCACCAACAAGCGCCATGGCGACAACGAGCACAGCGAACGACGCTCCGCGCACCCACCGAACGGCCGCGAACCTGCCAGTGCACAACACCACTCCGAGCGCCACGCTCAGCACAGTGACGAGCAGCGCCGCGCCGATCCCCGGGATCACGAGCATCGTCGCTCCCGGCAGCCCTGCAGATACCGTCGCTGTGGTCGAGATCCACGCCGCAGGAAGCCATGCGGATGCCGCGAACAGATCCGCCAGCGGAGGAATCGGAGCCGCAAGACACGCGAGCAGTCCGAGGACCGTCGCGATGGGTGCGGCCGGGCCCGCCAGCATGTTGGCCGGGATGCCGATGATCGACTGCTGCTCAGCGAACAGCGCGATGATCGGGCCACAGGCGAGTTGAGCGGCGAGAGGAATGCCGATCGCTAGAGCCAGCGGCTGTGGCATCCATCGGGACAGACCGCGAGACAGCGGCGGAGCCAGCACGATCAGTGCGGCGGTCGCCGCAGCGGAAAGCGCGAACCCCGGGGTTGCCGCCAGCCACGGGTCGGCGATGAGGATGCCGACTACCGCGAGGCAGAGCACACCCACTCCTGCGCTTGGGCGGCCGCACAACAGTGTCAGCATCGCAAGGCCAGCCATCACCCCAGCGCGAATCACGCTCGGCTCTGGAGTGACCAGCACGACGAATGCTGCCAGCGCCGTCAGCGCCAGCACGACGCGCAGAGCGCGGCCACCGCCACACAGCGATACCAGCCAGAACACGGCTCCGACGACTATTGCGCAGTTCGCCCCGCTGACAGCCGTGAGGTGACTGAGTCCTGAGCTGAGCATGGCAGCGTTGAGCTCCTCCGAGACGGCCCTGGTGTCGCCGACCGCGAGTCCTGGCAGCAGGCCTGCGCCGGGCTCAGGCAGTGACCCGGCGCGCGCGACAAACTCCTCCCGCACGTGCTCGGCAAGGCCGAAGACGCCGCGCGCGGGTTCCACGATCTCCACCGTCGTGCCGAAGACGACCAGCGCGGAGCGCTCCCCCGGATCCGTGATCTTCGCCTGTCCGAGGACGCGAATGAGAGCGCCCAGCTCGATGCCGGGGATGCGTTCGACGCCTACACGCATGGGCACGGACAGTGCGTCGGGTGAACCAGGAGTTCCGGCAAACTCGGACTGCACATCGAACCACAGGCGCCCGTCACTGCCCACCGACGATGACGACGAGACTTCCGCCAGGACTTCGATGACGCGGCCGTCAAGTTCTGCCGCTGCGGCACGTTCGGGTCCAGCGAACCCCGCCGTCATGGCAGCCGCAGCCATGGCCAGAGACAACACGACCAGCAATCCGCCCCTCGCCTGGTCCGCTGGCCCTGGCTGGGGTGCGCGCCCGGTCTGTCGAACCATCACGATGAGCATCACCAGCCCGCCCACGGTGATGACCCCCGCGCACCACCACGCCGCTGCAGGCAGGAAAACGCAGACGAAAGCTACGCCCCACACCGCCAGCGCGAGAGGCACCAGGCGCAGGTCCCGCACGCGGGTGGATCCGTTCACACGCGCACCAGGTCTTTCAAACCAGCGAGCATCTTTTCGCCGATTCCCGGCACTGCGAGTAGATCTTCCACCGACTGAAAGCGGCCGTTCTTGTCGCGCCAGTCGATGATGCGCTGGGCCAACGCGGGCCCGATTCTCGGCAGCTCCTCAAGCGCCGCCTGACCGGCGTTATTGAGGTCGATCAGGCCATCGCCGACCTGCGGAGCACCACCGCCTTCTGCAGCTGCCCCGACCGCGGGGACGATCAGTTGCTCGCCGTCGCTCAGCGGCCGAGCGAGGTTCACCGCCTGCAGGTCGGCATCGTCAAGCGTGCCCCCGGCCGCCGCAAGAGCATCGACGACGCGGGCGTCGGTCTCGAGCACGTAGAGCCCCGGATGCGTGACCTGCCCGAGCACGTGCACGTAAAGCTCGCCGGCGACCGACAGCTCATCAGACGATGCGTCGGTCGGAACAGTCTGCACTGGCTGCGCCTGCCCGCGCATGATGCCGAGCCCCACGGCGGCTGACAGCACGACAAGACCGAGCACGACAGCTGCGCCGATACTCAGCCGCAGGCGCGAGCGTGCCGGGACTGCGGGGGCCGGTTCAGTCGCTGACACTCCGCCACGTTAGGCACTTTGACGCCCCGCAGGATGCCGGAATCACGGCATCCGTGCACAACTCACTCCGGCGCTGAGCTGTGCAGACGAAGAAGAAGAACTACCTGCGACAGACTCAGCCCTTGACGGCGAAGCTCACGATCTTCGGAGCGCGAACAATCACCTTCACGATCTCCTTGTCGCCGATCGCGCGGATGACACGCTCGTCAGCACGCGCAAGCGCTTCCAGCTCCGCCTCGCTGATCTTGGCCGACACCTCGAACTGTGCCCGCACCTTGCCGCCGACCTGCGCCACAGCCGTGACCGTGTCTTCGACCAAAAGTGCGGGGTCTGCCTGACGCCAGGTCACCAGTCCGACAGACGGCTCGTGTCCGAGCGCCTCCCACATCTCCTCCGCGGTGTGCGGAGCGATGAGGTCGAGCATCACAGCGATCGTCTCCACCGCTTCGCGGACGGCCGGGTCTGCCGCGCCGGCACCGGAGTCGATCGTCTTGCGGGTGAGGTTCACCAGCTCCATCAGGCGAGCCACAAGCACATTGAACTTTGTCTGCTCGACCAGTGCTGGAGCCTCAGCAAGCAGGTGATGCGTGCCCCGCCGCAGCACGGCATTGCCGTCCTTGAACAGCACGTCGACCGGGCTCGACACCTCGTTACTCAGACGCATTGCACGAGCGAGGAACTTCTGGGAGCCCGTCGTCGAGACGTCCGCCCAGTCCTTGTCATCCTCCACCGGACCGGCGAAAGCGAGGCTCACGCGCACCGCATCGGCCCCGTGCTTGTCGAGTTCGTCCTCGAACAGCACCAGGTTGCCCTTGCTCTTCGACATCTTCGCGCCGTTGAGAATGACCATGCCCTGGTTGATCAGGCTGCTGAACGGCTCTGTGAAATCGATCAGCCCCATGTCGAACAGCACCTTCGTGATGAAGCGTGCGTACAACAGGTGCAGAATCGCGTGTTCGACGCCACCGACGTACGAGTCGACCGGCGCCCACCGCGCGGCCTCGGTCGGGTCAAACGCAAACTGGTCGCTGTTCGGCGAGAGGAAACGCAGGAAGTACCACGAGCTGTCGACGAACGTGTCCATCGTGTCGGCATCGCGCAGCACAGGGTCGCCGCTGACGGGGTCGACCGTGCGTATCCATGACTCTGCCGCGCCGAGGGGCGAGGTGCCCTTGGGCGAGAGATCCAGACCGTCCACGCTCGGCAGCTTCACCGGCAGATGGTCCTCGGGAACCGGAGTGACGTGGCCGTCTTCGTGGTGCAGCATCGGGATCGGCGTACCCCAGAACCGCTGCCGCGAGATCAGCCAGTCACGAAGGCGGTAGTTCTTCGCCGCGCGGCCGGTGCCATTGGCAACCAACTGCTCGATCGCGCGAGCGACGGCATTGCGCTTGGACAAACCGTTCAGGTCGCCTGAGTTGATCATTCGGCCATCGCCGCTAAGCGCGACGCCCGTGACAGACGGATGCTGGTCATCGAAGTTCGCAGCGCCGGTGTCGATCGGCACGCCATCCTCGTCGACTTCGATGACAGGCATCGCACCGGTGACGGGAGCCATGGTGTCGACGACGACCTTGACGGGCAGGTCGAAGGCACGCGCGAAGTCGAGGTCACGCTGGTCGTGCGCAGGCACAGCCATGACCGCGCCGGTGCCGTAGTCGGCCAGCACGTAGTCTGCCGCCCAGACCTGCAGCTTCTCGCCGTTGACCGGGTTGATCGCGTAGCGCTCCAGGAAGATACCCGTCTTCGGTCGGTCAGTGGCCTGACGATCGATGTCGGTCGTCTTCTGCACCTTCGCCAGATACTCCTGGAAAGCCGTCTGCACCGCGGGCGACGCGCCAGCAGCGAGCTCCGTGGCCAGGTCGGCATCCGGAGCCACCACGAAGAACGTCGCGCCGTGCAGGGTGTCTGGGCGCGTGGAGAACACCGTTACCGGTTCTTCGCGTCCCTCGATGAGGAAGTCAACGTCGGCACCGATCGAACGGCCGATCCAGTTGCGCTGCATCTGCAGCACCTTGTGCGGCCAGCGGCCCTCGAGCTGGTTCAGGTCATCCAGCAGGCGGTCGGCGTAGTCGGTGATCTTGAAGTACCACTGCGTGAGCTTCTTCTTCACGACCTCGGCACCGCAGCGCTCACAGCGACCGTCGACGACCTGCTCGTTCGCGAGCACCGTCTGATCATTCGGGCACCAGTTGACCGGGCTCTTCTTCCGGTATGCCAGACCGCGCTCGTGTAGCTGCAGGAACAGCCACTGGTTCCAGTGGTAGTACTCAGGGTCAGAGGTGTGCAGCTCGCGCGACCAGTCGAACGAGGCGCCGTAAGCTTTGAAACTCACCTTCTGCTGGGCGATGTTCTCGTACGTCCACTCGCGCGGATCGGCGCCGCGACGGATGGCTGCGTTCTCGGCGGGCAGGCCGAAGGAGTCCCACCCGATCGGGTTGAGCACGTTGTGCCCGCGGTGACGCCAGAAGCGCGCGACGATGTCGGAGTAGAGGTAGTTTTCGGCATGCCCCATGTGCAGGTCGCCCGAGGGATAGGGGAACATCGCCAACACGTACTTGCGCGGGCGGGTGTCTTCCACACCACCGGCGAGGAACGTCTCGTTATCGGCCCAGTACTTCTGCCACTTGGCTTGGATGGCGTGCGCCGACGGGGACTCGTCGGCGAGCTCAGTGGAGGAAGACAGATTTTCAGACAACGAACGGCCAATCTCAGGAAGCGGACTGCACAGATTCATTTGAACTGCAGAAGTCAGGAACTTCCAGGATATCGGATCACCCGCGGCGCCAGGCCTCTGGTAGTTCTGCACCGAGCGCGGCCAGCGGCGCTCGCGCCTTCGTGGCGACTTCATCGACTTCTGCGCCCGCCACAGAGCCCCAGGTGATCCCGCCGCCCGCGCCGATCACTGCACGTTCCGCGTCGATCAGGATGCTGCGGATCACCATCGCCAGATCCAATGCGCCGTCCACGCCCACATAGCCGAAGCATCCGCTGTACACGCCACGCGGAGCATCTGCCTCGAGCTCGTTCAACACCGTCATCGCCGAGAGCTTGGGCGCCCCGGTCATGCTCCCGGCGGGAAACGCGGCGTCCCACAGCGTCCGAACAGTGAGTCCAGCCGCCGCCTGGCCACTCACCGTGCTGACCAGCTGGTGCACGGCCGGATATGACTCCACCTCCCAGAGCCCGTCGACGCGGATCGTGCCCGGCACGCACACTCGCGAGAGATCGTTGCGCATCAGATCGACGATCATGACGTTCTCGGCGCGCTCCTTCGCACTGTCCAAGAGCTCTGCGGCGAGCGCCGCATCGGTCTCTGCATCCGCTCCGCGGGGACGGGTTCCCTTGATCGGTCGAGTCTGGATGCGCCCACCGGACGCGTGAAGGAATGTCTCCGGGCTGGCGCTGAGCAGCGCTCTGTCACCGATCCGGACGAATCCGCCATGGTGGGCGGGGGTCGCTGTGCGCAGCCGTAGATAGGTCTGCACCGGATCATGACGCCCCACCACGTCGAACCGTGTCGTGAGGCAGAGCTGGTAAGCGGTTCCGGCTCGGATCGCCTCGCGACATCGCTCGATGAGCACCGCGTACTGATCTGGGTCGTGTCGAGCGGTGGCCCGAGTGCGCGCGGGAGCCTTCACCGCAGAAAGCGCCATGTCTCCATCGGATGCCGCCGCCGCGTGCAGCCAGCCCTCGATCTGGATTGCAGAGCCCAGCATCCATGCGGCCCCCGTGGCGTGATCTAGTGCGACAGCACCCTGGACCCGCATCCAAGCGGGACCGCCCTCGGAGGTGGCAGCGGGCGCACCAGCCGCCTCGGCACCGGATTCGTAGTCCAGCCACCCGACCCAGCCGCCGCGGAACGGCGGAGCGTCCTTGAGCCCCGGTGAAGGCACATCAAGCGTCACACCACCTGGGCCCTCGGCATCCATCTCCCCCACCCCGAGAATGCTCCATCCCGTGGCGGCGCCATCCCCGGCATCCAGCCAGAAAACGTCGTTGAACCGGGCCTCGAGAACACCGAATAGCGCTTTGACGTCAACCGGCAAATCCGTACGTCGAAGGTCCAGGGGCAAATGGTGCGGCACCCTCTCAGCGTAAGGTGCGGCCGAGCACGTATTCTCGGGTGCGTGGACGACTTTCTCCAATGGCTTCTCGATGCCGTGCAGGCTGTTGACCCGGTCGCCCGCACACTGATCGCCGGTGTCGCCGTCATGCTGGAGACCAGCATCCTGATCGGACTGATCGTTCCCGGCGACACCATCGTGATCATCGCCTCCATGGGCGTCGAAGGTTGGACTGAGGCGATCGCGATGGTCGTCGCCGTCGTGATCGGCGCCCTCATCGGCGAGAGCATCGGTTTCTGGCTTGGCCGCTGGCTCGGTCCGCGCATCCGACACTCCTGGGTAGGACGGAAAATCGGCGAGAGGCACTGGCAACAGGCAGAGCGATATCTGCAGCGCCGGGGCGGTGTAGCGATCTTCATCTCCCGGTTCCTGCCTGTTCTGCACTCCCTCGTTCCTCTCACCGTAGGAATGAGCACATACTCGTACCGCCGTTTCCTGGCATGGACGGCACCCGCCTGCGTACTCTGGGCGACCGCGTATGTCAGCGTGACGTCACTGGCTGCCGGGACGTTCCGTGAACTCGTCGACCGAGTGCACTTCGCCGGGTACGTGTTCGTCGGCGTCATCATCGTTTTCCTGTTGCTGGTCTTCTTCGGCAAGAAACTGCTTACCCGCTGGGAAGCTCGACACATGCACGTCGGCGATGAGGGCGAGGATGCCGCGTCAGGCATGAAAGACTGAGCTGATGCCTGAAGACAGCGCTAACACCACCAGGATCCACTGGTTCGCGCGCCTGGAGCACCGCCTGCACGTGTGGCGAGAGAGCCGGGCGCGTCGTCGTGGACGCACAGCAACGATGCTGCCGTTCGCCGGCTATGGCGGCAGCGGCTGGGTTCGCGTCGTCGGCCGCGTGCTGATCGTGCCGCCGCAGCGCCACACCGAGAAGGGTGGCCAACCCAGTGTGCGCGGGTGGAGAAGCTTCGTCGGCATCCCGGTGAGCTTCGCCAAGGTGCACGTCACGATCTCCGGTCGCACACACGATGTCATCGCCGACCGCGGTGGCGTGATCGACACAGTGATCAAGGCTGACCTCGCCGCCGGCTGGCAGACGTTCACCATGACCGTCGAGAACCAAGACCCGGTCGAGGCGACCGCATTCATCGTCGGCGATGACGTGAGATTCGGCGTGCTCTCGGACATTGATGACACTGTCATGGTCACGGCGCTGCCTCGTCCGTTCATCGCCGCCTGGAACTCTTTCGTCGTCGACGAGCATGCCCGCCTTCCGGTGCCAGGCATGGCGGTGCTGCTTGAGCAGCTGGTGCGTCAGCATCCAGGAGCACCGATGGTCTATCTCTCCACCGGCGCGTGGAATGTCGCCCCGACGCTCAGCCGCTTCATGAACCGCCACCTGTTCCCCGACGGTTCCATGCTGCTCACCGACTGGGGGCCCACGCACGATCGCTGGTTCCGCAGCGGCCGAGAGCACAAGCTCAGTAACCTGCGCCGACTCGCAACCGAGTTCCCGCAGGTACGGTGGCTGCTGATCGGCGACGACGGACAGCACGACGAGTCGATCTACAGCGAGTTCATGCAGGAGCACCCGGATGCCGTCGCAGGCGTCGCCATCCGACAGCTCTCCGCAACCGAGGCCATCCTGGCCGGTGGTCGCGCCACCGACGACGACCATCCAGAAGGCACCACCCCGTGGGTCGAGGCGTCCGATGGTGCAGGCCTCCGCGAACGGCTGACCGAGGCAGGCATCCTGCGCTGATGTCTGCGTCCTCCCCGCTCGATCGCACGGCCTGGCACCTACGCGAGAGCGCTCATCACGAGCGTGCGGATGCGTTGACCTCCGCGCACCGTGAGCGCGCGGCGCGCGGTGAAAAGCATCCGGTCTGGGACTTTCTGCACACGTACTATTCCTACTCGCCCGCGCAGCTGCGGCGCTGGCATCCCGGCGCCGGAGTGCAGCTGGATGATGCATCGGAGCGGAGCGACTGGCGCTGGTACTCCCCCGGCCTGGTACCGAACTCAGTCATTCCCGACGCCAGCGCATTCGGACGAGAGAAAGCGCAGCTAGCGGAGCTTGTGGAGCGGATACTGCGTCGCACTGCAGCGCGACCAGGACAGTTCGGTTGCTTCGGCTTGCACGAGTGGGCAATGGTCTACCGTGACGATGCGCACCGGCATCCTGCACCCCTGCGCCTCGGTCAGGACGGCACTGACGCTGTCGTCGAGTCGAATGACCTGCGCTGCACGCACTTCGACGCGTTCCGTTTCTTCACACCGGATGCAGTGCCACGCAATCGCCAGCTGCTGAGCCGGGCTGACCAGCCGGAGTTCGAGCAACCTGGATGTCTGCATGCCGGCATGGACCTCTACAAGTGGGCGATGAAGCTCGGGCCTCTCATCCCCGGCGAACTGCTGCTTGATACCTTCGAGCTGGCGCGGGATATCCGCCTGCTCGATATGGAGGCGGCGCCGTACGATCTCTCCGCCTGGGACGTGGTGCCTGTGCCGATCGAAACGGCCGAAGGCAAGGCAGAGTATGTGCGCAGACAGCGTGGTTTCGCCGAGCGCGGCAACGCGCTGCGCACGCGGATGCTGGATGCCTGGCTGGGTTCGGCTCAGGATGCTGGCGCGCAGTCCGCGCAAGGCGACCAGACGGCACTGGATGCTGCGCGCGCCAGCCGCAGTGTCATGACGCGCTCTGCGGCGTCCTGAAGGCGCTCCGAGGGAAGTTCTCCGGTCTCAACGGCAGCGACAATCCCCGCTGTCAACTGCGCTGCGCTCTCTGGCGTGGAGTGCGCGATCGCCAGTACGAGGTCGTTTCCCGCAGCGACTGCTGCCACGGCATTGGCGACAGGATCGGCATACTCCGGGATGCCGGTGGACTGCAGCATCCCCAGGTCATCAGTCACGATGACCCCTTCGAAGCCCAGTTCATCGCGGGCGATCTCATGCCAGCGCGCGGAGAGGGAGGCGGGTGCGGAATCGACCGCGGTGTACGACAGGTGACCGAACATCAGCAGCGAAGCCCCAGCGTCGGTGCCCGCGATGAACGGCAGCGCGTCTGATTGCTGCCACTGTTCGAAGGATTTATCGGTGCTGGGGATCAGCTCGTGCGAGTCACCGGGTGCGGCGCCGTGGCCGGGAAAGTGCTTGAGCGTGGAGGCGACGAACGGCTCTTCAGCCGTGACGGCGGCGGCCACACGATCCGCCGCCGCCGCAGGGTCAGCGCCGAGCGAGCGCCCGAAGATGAACGACGACGTGTCTGCGGTGGTATCGGCGACGACGCCGAAGTTCACATTCGCACCGCCGCGTGCCACCAGTGAGGCTCGCGCGGCGAATGCCGCTGAGGTCTTGGCGGCAGGTCGGTCTTTCAACGTGGATGACGCGGCGAAATCGTCCCATGGCAGACGCGAGACGTAACCGCCTTCCTGATCTATCGCGATCAGTGGGGGCAGTTCCTCATCGACAGTGAGTGAGGCAGTCACCGCCTGCAACTCCGCCTCGCTGCCCGGCACGTTCGCGCCCATGAGGATGAAACCGCCGATACCGGTGCTCGACATGTACGCCGACAGCGCCGAGGGATCGGTCGATGGGATGTGACCCATCACGATGCTCGCGGCTTGCTGTGCGGTGGTCATCTCAGCGACGACTTCCTCCGCCCGTACCGCCGGCCCGCCCGGTTCAGCCGGCTGCACGACTGCCGGCTGCACGACTGCGGGACGGATCTGCGCGACGGGTTGTGTCCGCGCGCTGGCAACGCCCGCTGTCGAGAGAACGACGATGCACGCGAGTGCACCTGCGACCCGGAGCGGGATATGACGGCGCATGCCTCCACCCTACGACGTGCCCTCGCACTGTCTCTCGCGGGATGGGATCCTCAGCGTGCCAGCGCCGTCGCGATGTCCTCGGATGACTCGGCAGTGCCATTTCCGAACCGAATAGTGCGTCCGATGGTGAGCGGCTCGTGCAGAGTTGCGGCAATCACCGCTGCGACATCGGCGCGCGAGACGGCACCATTGTCCGGCGCATCCAGATCGATGCGGCCGGTCGGATCGTCGAAGGTCAGGGTCCCCGGGCCGAGGATGGTGCCCTCGAGCGCTGTGCCGCGCAGATGCTCGTCGGCCGCCCATTTCGCGTCGGCATAGGCGAAGAAGGAGTCTTCAGGTGCAACGCCGTGGTCGGCGGTGGATCCCAGCCAGGAGACCATGACGTATCGTTTGACTCCGGCGAGCGCAGCAGCATCCATCGTGCGGATGGCCGCGTCGCGATCGACCGCGTAGGTGCGTTCCGGCGCCCCACCGCCCGCACCAGCCGACCACACCACGGCGTCATGCCCGCGGATGATCTCGGCGAGTGCCGCCACATCCAGCGTCTCAACATCGGCGACGAGAGCAGTGGCCCCGCCTGCCTCCACATCGGCGACGTGGTCTGGGTTGCGGATGACCGCGGTGACCTCGTCGCCACGAGCGACGAGCAGCGGAGCGAGCAGAAGTGCGATGCGGCCGTGGCCGCCGAAGACGATGACGCGGGACATGATGTTCTCCTTGCTTGTGACGGGGGCGACGCGAGTTACTGCGGCGATTGAGTGGTGTCGATGACGTAGGCCTGAGGGTGCGAGGGAAGGTAGCGGATGACCACCGGTTCACCCGATCCTACGTAAGAGCCTGTGTCCGGATGCACCGATGGTGTGAACGAGTCATTGCGCAGGGTGTACTCGACACCGGCGCTGGAGGTGAAGCTGACCCATCCGCCGTCGACTTCTCCCGTGGTGGGAACTCCGTTGTCGTGGATGTAGCCACGGGTGAGCGGCACACCAGTGGTTGCGAGGATGCCGAGAACAAGAGATACGAGCATCACAAGCCCCAGCGCGCCGAAGATGATGCGTCGGATTCGCGACAGCACCTCGATTCCGGGACGCCCCTGCGACGTGCCCGGGAGCCCTTCGCGTTCGCGGATATCTGCCAATGCGACGGAGACCTTCCGGGAACGCGCGGCCAACATGAAGCATCCGACCATCGAAAACGCAGCGATGAAGGTGATCGCGTAGCCGTGCGTGACCGGAAAATTGACCAGCCAGACGAGCGAGTCGAGCAGATTCATCGGCCGACCTCCTGCTCGATCGTGATGGCAATCGTGTGTGGATCTTCACGCCTGTACATCGCCCACACCGGCGAGCCGACCTGCAACCGTGAGATCGCATCCGGATAGACAAACACCGTGGTGTCGGTCTCCCAGCTCGACTGACCATCCGGGGTCACCAGCACACGCAGCGCGAGCTCGCTCTGCCCTTCTCTGCGAGTACCGGTGGGGCGAGTGCTGAGAATCGAGGCCGGCGACTGGATGCCTGAGGTGCGCGCCCGCACCTGCCGAGGTTCGATCAGACCGCGGCGGATGCGCCAGTCGAGCATCGCGTCCCGTACGACGAGGTCGGTCATGTCGGCGAGCGTGACCACGTCAGGATCGGTCACGCTGTAATGCACTGGCAACGGCATACCCACCTGAAGCATCGCTTCTTCGGCCGGCTCGAGCGTCCGACGCATATGACTGATGAACTCCACCCCGTCGGCGCCAGTGACTCGGAGGTAGATGTCGAACTGCGGCAGGTCATTCACGCGAATGCTGCCCCGGACGAGGTCCACGATCACCCCGACCCCGATCTCCGTGTCGCCACGCGGCGCCGCACGGCGACCAAATGCAGACGCCGCCCCAGCGATCATCAAGATGATGCCCCAGCTGGTGCCGATGATGATCGGGGCAGTCAGCGGGTCATCGCTGTGGAAGGGAAGGATCGACTGCCGCTGGTCTATGCCGAACAGGCTCTCGCCCACCCAGATCAGCAGCCAGACCGACAACAGGAGCCAGATGATCGTGAACAGCGCGCGGATCATGCGTCCAGGCTATCCGGCTGCGGCCACAATGCGCCGTAGAATCTCTTCATGCTCGAGCGTGAGATCACTAATCGTGTGTTGCTCATCGGTGCAGACGGCCGGCTGAACCCGACTGCCCTCGGGTGGACGCGCACCCCGCTGCATGACACCTCAGGCATCCCAGGTCGCGGCCACTGGGGCCGTAACAAGCGGTGGGAGTACTGGGGCGTCATGACGCCCACGCACATCGTCGCGCTCACGGTCTCGTGCATCGACTATCTGTCGTTGCATTCCGTGTGGGTGTTTGACCGGGCAACGGGCGAGGAGATCGACACCACGGTTCTCTCCCCTGGCGGGCGCAGTGCGACACTGCCGGCATCCCTCGGCGATGGGCCGGCGAGGGCGCGCACCGGGAAGGTCACTCTCGACATCGATGAGATCGATGAGGATGCCGGGACCGCGGGAGGTACGCGGCTCCGCGGCACGGCGCCACGAGTGTCGTTCGACATCATTGCGGATCGACCACCCGGTCATGAGTCGATGGGCGTTGTCGTGCCGTGGCGGCGAGGCGACAGCATCCGTCATTTCCAGTACACGGTCAAGGATGTCGCGCGCCCTGCGCACGGCACACTCACGATCGATGGCAAGGCGCTCGACGTGCCCGACGGCAGCTGGGCAGTACTCGACCATGGTCGCGGACGCTGGCCGTATCAGGTGTGGTGGAACTGGGCGGCCGGCAGCGGGGTCGTCGATGGACGCGTGATCGGTCTGCAGCTCGGATCGAAGTGGACCGATGGATCAGGCGCAACCGAGAACGCGGTCGTCGTCGACGGGACGCTGTCGAAGATCAGTGAAGAGTTGGTCTGGGACTACGACTCCGCCGATTGGATGAAGCCCTGGCATATTCACGGCGAGCGGGCGAATCTGACGTTCACGCCGTTCTACAACAAGCATTCGCGGACGAACGTGCTCGTGATCTCTACACGCACAGATCAGTTGTTCGGCACCTGGAGCGGTTGGGTGCTGGATGCCGCCGACGAGCGCGTGCTGGTCGACGGGATCGAAGGCTGGGCCGAGGACGTCCTCAACCGCTGGTGACGCTGGTCGTCATCGTCTCGAGGGCGCGCTGCGCGCCCTTCGCAGCCGTGCGGCCTGCGCGGTTGGCGCCGATCGTGCTGGCGGAAGGTCCGTAGCCGACGAGCTGAATGCGCGGATCCTTGACTGCGGTCGTTCCGCGTCCGTTCCGATCTAATTGGATGCCACCTGATTCGCTGCGCAGGTGCAAAGGTGCGAGGTGTCCGATCGCCGGGCGAAAGCCGGTCGCCCAGAGGATTGCATCGACCTGTTCGAAGGAGCCATCCGCCCAACGCACGCCATCCGCTTCGATCCGCTGGAACATCGGACGACGGTCGGAGTAGGCGCCGAGTCGCTCTGCCTCGCGCTCCTGTTGACGCAGCATGAGCCCGGTGACGCTGACTACGCTCTGCGGCGGCAGTCCCTGCGCAACACGCAGCTCAACGAGGGCGACCGCAGCTGCTCCGGCATCGGGATTGAAGTCATCATCACGCCAGACCGGCTCTCGGCGGGTGGCCCAGAGCGTTTCTGTGATCGGTGCGAGTGCGCCGAGAAACTGAACAGCAGATGCGCCGCCACCCACGACGAGCACCCGCTTGCCCAGAAAGTGGTCAGGACCCGGATAGTCGATCGTGTGCAGTTGGTCGCCGACGAAGGTCTCCATGCCCGGGTAGTGCGGCAGGAAAGGCTGCGTCCACGTGCCGGTGGCGTTCACAAGAGTGCGGGTGCGCCATTCGCGCTCCCCGGCGTGCACGACGAGGATGCCGTCTTCGTCGGTGACATGATCGACGTGCACTGGCCGGACGATGGGAAGAACATTTTCGCGCTCGTAGTCTGCGAAGGATGCTGGCACTGCGACGTTCGCTCGTTTGCCATCGCGTGCCGGCGCCTGCGCATCGGGGAGTTCGGCAACGCCGTGCACGTCGACCATGGTGAGCGCGTCCCACCGATGCTGCCACGCACCGCCCGGAGCATCGTTCGCGTCAAGGACCAGGTGATCGATGCCCAGGCGTTTCAGGTGGTACGAGGTCGACAGACCCGCTTGCCCTGCGCCGATCACGATGCTGTCCACGATCTCCATATCTATGGCAACGCATGCATCCGCAACAATGTTCCACCTCCCTCACGATGAAACACCCGGGCGCTGTGCCCGATTGGCGGACGCCGCTTCGAATGTTGTATTCTTTTCAAGTTGCCCCGTTCATCCGGGGCGCAAAGATGGGTCTGTGGCGCAGCTGGTAGCGCACCTGCATGGCATGCAGGGGGTCAGGGGTTCGAGTCCCCTCAGATCCACCAAAGAGAGAAGCCCCCGGGAAACCGGGGGCTTTTTCTTTCCCTCCGCGATGTCGGCCGAATGTTGAACTGCAGGTAGACGGCTGTCACCCGGGGCACTCTTTTGCGAGGCGCTGTGAGCACGTGTCGTTTGAGCACGGTGCGTGCAGCGTTCACCCGGAGCCGAAGTCAGGCCGCGCCTTCCCGCAGGGGTCTTCTGCCCCGCGTGCAGCTTTCAACCCACCGCGTTGAACCCGAGTGATGATGACTGTGGACCGAAGTGGGGGCGACTTCGGACACTGAAAATCGAGCCATGACTACCTTTGCGCAGCGGGTATCGGTGGGGACATATGACCTGGCGGATGTAACGTTTTCGACGCTGCGGACACTTCAGAGTGAGGGATAACCTCGGAAGTGAACGGAGACACGATGGCGGCGAACATCAAGAAGCGACTCATTGTGGCAGCGATGGCGGGCGCATTCCTCGCCTCGTCGCTCAGTGCGTGCGCTGTGTCAGCGGGTACCGATCCGAGTGTGGCGGAACCCGCGTCGTTGAACAGCGTTGAACTGTTGACGCCTGGTCATCCAGTCACGGTGATCGATCGAGGTGATCGCGCTCAGCTCTGCCTTGGCGGAGTGCTGCAGTCCATCCCTCCCGGATGCGCGGACGGACTCGATTTGGTCGGTTGGGACTGGGACGCGGTTCCGGGTGAATATGACGAGGCAGGGGGGTACCCGATGGGGTGAGAGCGGGCGGTGTCGGTGCGAAATTGGTGCCTCTGGCTTCGTTCGGCCGGCCTCGTTAGTCTCGTGAGGTGCCCCCACTGCGTCATGAAGAGGGTCTTCGCCCGGCCGAGGCCGTGGCCCAACTGCTCGACCCGACGGGAAGCAGAGTGACGTCGGTCGTCCCGCCCGGCTACGAGTCGTATGTGCGCATCCTCAATCCGATCGAGCTTCGCGACGGCTCGACGGTGTCGTGGACGGATGCCGTGAACCGGAGCGGAGTCGAGCCTCGGGCTTGGATGCAGTGGCCCGAGTTCGAGACCGTTGAAGGTGTCGTGCTTCCCGACGGCGACGGGGAACCACGGATGGGAGACCCCCACGCTAGCCTCGCAATTGCGCTCATCGAGGCACTTCACGTGGATACAAGCATTCACTATTTCGCGACTTGGACCGGCTACGCCACGGAGTTCCGGGGGCCGGCAGTGATGTTTTCACCGTATCGGCGCGAGATGGTGCTCTATTCCGGCCCCTTGATCGACGAGGGTCAAGTTCCCCTCGTTCCGGCCACCGTGATCGGGCGTGTGCCGATGTACTGGTGGCCATCCGATCTCCGCTGGTTCGTCGGTCAAGACATCTACGCGCGAAGCCTCATCGTCGGATGTACACAGAGCACAGCGCTAACGATCCTTGATGCTCCCAATCTCGATGCGTATCCCATCAGCGCCTCAGATACCGTCCTCAACGAGGTGTTTTGACGGACAGCGTCAACTTGATCGGCTGTCGCATAACCTCGGTGTCTCGAAACCCATGGGTTTTGAGCGGGCGCGGAAATCGTGACGATAGGGTCGAGGCATCCGCGCGTGCGTGGTGCTGACCGGAGGGAGTACGATGCGGCGTGGTCTGATCGGCGGAGGGGTGCTCGCCGTCCTGTGGTTCCTCTGCGGCTGGGCGCCGCACTTTCTGTACTCGGCCGGCGGAAGTATGGCGACGCTGGCTCAGCTCGTCCCCTCCCCCATGGGCCGCGGGGTCTTCGGAAGCCCAGTCCTGTGGGCGGCCGGCGTTCAGATGCTGATGGCGGCCGTGCTCGTCGCCGGGTTCGCTGTGCTTGCCTCCAGGTTCTCGGCAGGTCATGCTGCCTTCGCGGCCGGTTGGCTCTCCGCGGTTCTGACCGCCTTCGCCATCGGCGCTGCCCTGGATCTTGGAAATTTCGTCTCCTGGGTCGGTGCCTTCGGGGTCCGTGGCGCCGCAGGAACCATGGGTGCCGCACCTCTGACGACCTGGTGGGCCGCCCTGGTGGGGTGGATTCCTGCGCTCGTGTGGGTGCGGTCGGGACGGGTGAAGGACTCGGATTCGACGCCTTCGCGCCGTACCTCCGGTGTGACGGCGTCGACTGCCGTTGTTTCCCTGATCGCGGTCATCGCGCTGATCGGTCTTCCGTTCGCGGCCGTGGCTGGTCACAACGCGACGCAGGAACAGCTACGCGAGGAACAGGCGGCGGCGCAGGGGCAGGCCGATCCGGAAGGGGCGGCTGCCCCGGATCCCTCCGCGGCAGGTGAACCGGTGCCGACCGCAGCGCCCTCCGAAGGCCTGTCGGCCGAAGATGCGTGCACGTCGACGAACACGACGATCCTGGCACCGGCGCCGGATGCCGCCACCGGACACCGAGGGCAGTCGCTGTCGCTCGTGAACGTCTCGGAGAAGGCGTGCGTCGTCGACGGGTATCCGGACATCGTGTACGGAGACCAGAACGAGCACCTTCTCGACGTGGTTGTCGAGCACGGCCGCTCGTTCATGGCGGAGGACCCAGGCGCATCGCCGGTCACCCTCCAGCCGGGCGAGTCGGCCTCGGCTGTGATCGGGTGGGATGCGAACTCGGTACACGGACAGCTTGCGGCCCGCAGTTTGTGGATTGCCGTGCTTCCGGGAGAAGATCGGCTCTCCTGGGATACCCCGTTGGACATCATCTCCGGCGCGACCGTGCATGTGACCGCTTGGCAAGCCGCCATCCCGCCAGGGAGCTGACGCCGCTTCCCGTCATCGAGACCCCTACCGTTGGCCGAGACCGCACTTGGGACAGCGGTGAGATCGATCCGAGACAACAACAAGTCGCCTGCCTCCGTGCTCACAGCCAGCGCACTAACTATGATCGCGATCGCGACCCCAATCAAGATCGCGATCTGCATGACGTTTTATCGTCGGGTCGCTGCAACACCGACGCTCACGAATCCACTGAGAACGGCGATCACCTCGTTCGACGCCCATAGAATTCGAGACCATCATGAACACGACCATCGCACTGGCGGCGTGACTAGAAACTGTCACCCAACCGTGCAGCAGTCCCATTCGTCGCGGGGAGGTTGTGACTATTCGGGCGGCTGCGGACATTATAAAGTGTGGCAGATGATTCGGATGAGATGGTGTGGGTGCTCGTGCTGGCGGGCGATATGCGTCGTTACGGCGTGATTTGGGACCGGCACCGTGACCGTGTCTTCCGTCATCTGATTGCGAGCGGCAATACCGCGAGTGACTCCGAGGACCTGACTGCGGCCACGTTTCTGGAGTTGTGGCGACGCCGGAGAGCGGTGAGATTCGTTGACGGGTCACTGCTGCCATGGTTGATCGTCACGGCGCAGAACGTGTCGCGGAACGCGGCCCGCGCGAGACGTCGCTATGACCGGTTCCTTGCGGCGTTGCCCGCCCCGCCCATCGTGCCCGATCCTGCAGATCAGATCGCGGATCGCGCAGACGAAAAACTGGTCGCGCTGCGGGAAGCGATCGCCGCTGCACGACCAGCTGACGCGAAGCTTCTCGCGATGACTGCCCTGGAAGGCTTTGCGATCCGTGAGGCTGCGACGGTGCTGGGGCTTACCGAGTCAGCCGCCAAAATGCGACTGTCTCGCGTTCGTGCCCGACTGCGATCCGCGGTCTCTCCGCATCCGCTCACTGAAGGAGGGTCATGATGACTAGTTTCACCCCGGAACGCTCCGAGATCATCCGAGCGAACCTCATCAACCACGTCGCCGAGAACCCGGTCCCACGCCGGAGGCGGAGGCTGTGGGCTGCGGGCTTTGTTCTGGTTGGCGCACTGGCAGGTGCCGGAGTATCTGCGGGAGCGTTCGCCGCCTCCGGGATGCTCACCGTCGCGCCGGCGCAACCGTCAGGGGAGCCCACACCCCGCTACCCGGATGCTGTCACGGCGCCCGCAGGCGTGATACCGGGCGCGCCCATCATCTCTCTGCTCGGCGAACCGATCAGCCGAAACGTCGAGACTGCGACGCAGATCTCGCTGCAAGACCGACCGGATGCGGCGACTCACGCCCGCGTCACGATCACGGCGTCGACCCAGGGATCCATCAACTGGGGCACCGATCCGGGCGGGAACAATCCTTCCGCGTCATGGAGCGCCGAGGACCTCTCCGCCGGCCCGAACTCCGCGGCCTGGTACGACTTCCCTTTAGATAGCTCCGTGGACACCTTGTACCTGACGCCCTCCGCGTTCACTGGGATCGTGACTGTTCAGTACGTCACCCACGTGCCCACCAGCCTCGGTATCAACGCGAACGGGCAGACATACGGCATCATGGGCTCAACTCAGGGCGACCCAGACCTGGTCAGCGTGGTCGGCATCGCACCAGATGGCTCAGCCGTCGAGGGATATGCGTTCGCGAACGAACTGAACTCCCCCAGCCCTGACCACGAGGGAATGCCAACGAATCCAGATGAGGCACTGCGCTGGCAGGAAGAAGCCGCCGAGAAGTACCCGAACGGCTGGACGATCCCCGTCTACACCTCCGACGGCGAAACCGGGATCGGAGTCTTCCGTATCGCTGGGTAACGATCAGAACAGTGCCTCCTAGAGCGCTGACCGATGTGTCTCTGAACCTCAGTGCCTGACGCGTGGAGGTGTCGGTGAGTGGGCTCGCCACAAGGAGGCATCCGCGCGGATCGTGTCCCCCGGGACCGTTACCTGGATACCTTGCGACACTGCCTGCCGTGTGAGAGGCGGTTGGTCGATGGTCCGTGACCGCCCGTGAGCCTGGGGAAGGGCTCACCACAAAAATTCGGGACGAACCTCTGCCACACCCTTCAGCTCGCGCTGGAGCTGATCGACAAGCAGCACGCCCCGCTCGCGCCAGCCGTTGGGATCGGCGAGCGGTTCATCCACTTGTCTCGTCAACCACTCCTCGTTCCAATCAAACAATGCAGAGCCCAAATCAGGTGAGATATCGATGGAGCTGACGCCGAGGCGGTATTCGTCGGAGAAGTCCTCCCATAGCGGCCAGCCGCTGATCCACTCGGGGAACACGCGAAGCAGTCGCAGGCCATTGGGTAGGAGTGGTTGCAACCCGCGTTGAGTCCTGGCCAACAGGTAGCGGCTCTGCATCTGTCGGCGGAGCAGCCATTGACGTGCAGTGACAGGAGTGTCGTTGTAATCCATCCCAGAAAGCCAAATCAACCCGCGTGCACCATGCGAGTCGTCATCCACGATCGCCAACGACCAGAAGTGTTGGTCGCCGTTCGAAAGCGCATGCGCGGAATCCATGGCTTCGTCGAGGGTGGCGTCGACGAGGTCTACGGCTGACACTTGGTTGTCAGGGCCCTTGAACACCAGGATGCGGAAGCGAGGGTCGTCACGCTCCCATGTGGAGTCCCGCTCATCGACATACTCGCTGCGCATGAGGACAGAGTACGTGACGGGCTGCCGGCGCTTGAACGGCAGGTGCTGCTAAGGAGGTGCCATAACAGAATCTGGAAGAATGCACCTGTGCCGTCTTGGCCGTTGAGTAGTTGAAAGTTGTGTGATCCCCCTATGAGCTTGCATGTGGATGTCGTCGACCGGATGAATGTCCGCCAGCTCCTCCAATGGAACAGCGTGCTGCGCGATGGGTATGCGGCCGGTCGTCAGCAAGTCTGGTTCCGTAGCGATGACGCAACGCTCGCTCAGTTTCAGAATCCGCACCCGACACGAACCTCGGCACTTCTTATGGCCAAGATCGGTGACGTACCGGTCGGCGCGGCCGAAGCGAGCGTCATTCCGAACGAGCCGGCAGACGTGGAGATCGCTGTCCTGGACAGCTTCCGACGACGTGGCGTTGCCCGGATGCTGCTTAATGCCGTGCGCGACATGCTGCGAGGCACAGCCACCGTCATTCAGACCGAAACCTATTCTGATGCTGGGGTGACATTCGCGCGCGCCGAAGGGCTGAGCATCGGCAATCGCGAAAGTCGACAGATTGTGGATCTCCCTTTCCCGACAGCGCAACTTGCAGCATTTCCGGACGCGCCTGCGGGCATTAACGTGCGTTCCTGGTGCGGGCGTTGTCCCGATGAAATTGTCGAGAACTGGGCCTGGCTGCGCGCAGGGATGTCTGGCGACGTTCCGATGGGCGACCTGAGCCGCATTCCGGCGAACATAGACGTTGATGCAGTGCGCCGAAATGAGCGACGTATGCACGATCAGGGCTACATCCTGGTGCGAAGTCTGGCATGCACGGACGGCGACGGTATTGGCTACACCGAGATCCTCCTTTCGCGTTCAGATCCGGAGATTGTGCATCAGGATGACACTTTCGTCGACAAGAGCTTTCGCGGTCGAGGTATCGGCCGCGCTCTGAAGGCTGCCAACCTCCGTCTGCTCATGAGCCTGCCCGAGAGTGTGGAATCACGATCCCTGCAGACGTACACGGCGCTAACCAATGAGCCCATGCTCGCGCTTAACAAGTCTGTCGGCTTCTACGGAGTGGACACCCTCACGGTCCTGGAGGGGCCACTGAGCTGAGGTACTAGGGAGCGATCACCGGCATTTGCTACCCTCGATATTCAATGACACCGAAGGACGACCTTCGGCAGCTGCATCATCAAGGGGACGGCCCCACCAAGGAGCCCGTGATGTCCCCCACAGATCTCAAGCAGTTGGTCGGAGCGACCGACATCGTCCGCGTCGTGCTCGGCTGGGGCGCATTCGGCGCACTGCTACTCGCCCGCCCCCTGCTCGATGCGCCTGTCCCGGCGCCGCTGCTGCTCATTGCGCTCGCCATAATCATCGGCGTGATCCTGGTCTGCGCGTTCGGAGTTGTGAAACAGGCGGAAGCGCTCGCCCATCGCCTCGGCGATCCGTACGGCTCGCTGGTACTCACCCTCTCGATCGTGCTCATCGAGGTGATACTCATCTCAGCCGTCATGCTTGGTCCTGGCGAGCATGCCACGATCGCCCGTGACTCCGTCATGGCGGTGTCGATGATCATCCTCAACCTCGTCATCGGGCTCGCGCTCCTCGTCGGCGGTATCCGTCACCGAGGGATGACTCACAACCGAACCGGCACCTCGGCATATCTCGCAATGCTCGTCGTGCTCGTTGCACTCGCGTTCGCCCTGCCCGCGCTCATCGGCGAGAACGGCTCGTACACACCGGCCCAGCAACTCCCGATCATCGTCCTCACTCTCGCGCTCTACGTATTCTTCCTGTTCCGACAGATGGGATCGCAAGCAGGCGACTTCATCGAGGTCGACGAACGGGGTACACCTCGACCGCAGCATCCTGCGACAACGGCACCAGAAGCGCCCGGCATCCAGCAGGTGATCCGCGAGCACCGCACCGAGGTGATCGTCCGCCTCGCCCTGCTGGTGGTCACCGTCATTCCGATCGTGTTGCTATCGCACGATATGGCAGCGCTTCTGGACGACGGGCTCGGCCGCATCGGTGCGCCCGCCGCGCTCGCTGGCGTTCTCATCGCCGCCATCGTGTTCCTCCCCGAGTCCATCACTGCCGTGCGGGCGGCGCTGAGCGGCGAAGCCCAACGGGTGAACAACCTCTGCCACGGCGCACTCGTCTCGACTGTCGGACTCACAATCCCGGCGGTTCTCATCATCGGAATGTTCACGGACCAGACCGTAATCCTGGCGGAGTCCCCCGCGAACCTTCTGCTGCTTGGTGCGACGCTATTGCTCTCCGTGACCACGTTCGCTGCAAAGAGGGTGACCGCGATGCATGGCGCGACGCACCTCGCACTCTTCGCCGTCTACGCCATCGTGCTCTTTAGCTGAGTCTGTTTGCGGGGGCCGGAAGGCGCGTGGGCTCGGGCGCGCCAAGACCTTGCTATGGTGTAAAGGATGTTCGTGTCCGCATGAGCAGGGAGCGCGTGTGCGCTCTCACGCGATAAACGCGCCCGACTGCGCGCCGAACGCAACCGATCTACTTCCCATTCGAGGATGCCTCTTAGTTTGGCGCGCCTCGAAACACCCGAACCGAAAGGAGTCGCACCCCGGGTCTCTCGTCTGTGTGCTGCCATGCACCTCAGTGATCCAGGTTCGTTCGCCCTCATGCTGACAGCATCTATGCCCCAAATGTCCATTACTCGCACCGCTTACTTCTCCCCCACTTAGCGCGCACTTTCTCTTTTCGAACAGCGGCTTCTGTCGCATCAAAGACGAGAAAGTGAGACCCGGTGGGCGACCTCCAAACACTGTCAGGACCAATCGTGATCCTGCTCATGCTGCTGTTCTTCGGCGGCAGCCTGTACATGTCCATCCGCATCTCCCGGAAGAAGGAGAACGCCGACGGGTACATGACTGGCGGCGGCAAGATCGGATTCGGCATCTCGGCCGCATCCATGACTGCGACCTGGATCTGGGCATCATCAATGTATGCCTCGGCCACGTCCGGTTACACCTACGGCATCTCCGGCCCCATTCACTACGGGCTCTGGGGCGCGTTGATGATTCTGCTCATCTACCCCTTCGGCCGACGCATCCGCAAGGTGGCGCCAAAGGCGCACACCATCGCCGAGGTCATGTTCGCCCGGCACGGACGCTCCAGCCAGCTCATGCTCGCGGGCTCCAACGTGCTCGGCAGCATCATCAGTCTCACCTCCAACCTGATCGCAGGTGGCGCGCTCATTTCGATGCTGTCGCCGTTCACGTTCACGCAGGGCATCGTCGCAATCGCGATCGGCGTTCTTGCATACACGCTGTGGTCCGGATTCCGCGCGTCGGTACTCACCGACTTCGCGCAGGTTCTGGCGATCTTGGGCGCGGTGGCGATCATCGTCCCGGTGATCTTCTTCGCCGCCGGCGGTCCTGACCTGTTCGTCACCGGTGCGAAAAACCTGACCCCGCAACAGGGCGACTTCTTCTCGTCCGACGCGTTCTTCAACCAGGGTGCGCCGTACATCGCGGCCGTGCTGGCATATGCGATCGGCAACCAGACCATCGCACAGCGCCTGTTCGCCGTGCGGGAAGACCTGATCAAGAAGACGTTCATCACAGCGACGTTCGGCTACGGAGCATCCATCATCGGTATCGGCATGCTGGGCGTCCTCGCCCTGTACGCGGGTATTGAGCCGATGGACGGCGACGTCAACAACCTGATCCCGCAGATGGCGGCGACTTACCTCCCGCCTGCACTGATCTGTGTGTTCTTCGTGATGATCATCGGCTCGCTGTCGTCGACAGCGGATGCCGATATGACGGCGCTCTCATCGATCGCGATGGCAGACATCTATGGTCAGAACATCGCCGGCAAGAAGAACGCCAATCCGAAGACGATGCTGCTCGTGGGACGACTGACGATGGTCGGTGCCACCGTGGCTGCGCTCTGCTTCGCGACGATGCAGTTCAACATCCTCGATCTGCTGGTGTTCGTCGGTGCGATGTGGGGAGCCCTCGTGTTCCCCGTGATCGCAAGCTTCTACTGGAACCGCGTCACCAACGTCGCATTCAGCGTCGCCGTGGCCACTGCCCTGGCTGTGTTCCTGCCTGTGCGCTTCGAGTGGATCGACCTTTCCGGAGGCTTGGGCATCGCCAGCGATGTGCTCTCCGTAATCGGTGTGGGCGTGGTGCTGGCGCTGATGTCGTTCGGATTCTTCGGACTCCGGGTGGCAGTCGTGGTCGGCATCATCTCCACCGTGGCGGTGGCTCCGTTCGGGATCGGCTTCCTGCACACCTACCCGGTGCTGTCGGGTTCGCTGGTTGCCTACGCGGTAAGCACCATCGTCTGTGTCGCGCTGACCATGCTGAACAAGAAAAAGAGGTTCGACTTCGCCCTGATCGCCCAGCGCACTGGCGAATTCGACCCTGTGGATACTGGGGTCATCGATGTTAATGACGCGGATGCCGCCGTCAGCGGCGCATTCGCAGGAAAGGACGCATGATGGAAATCATCATTCTGACCGCATACGTGCTCGTGTGGCCGGTGGTCGTCATCGGTGTACTGGTCGTGATCGTCCGTGCATTTATGAAGGACGCACGCGAAGCGAAGCGTGAGGGTCGTCAGATTATCTGACCCCTCGGAGATCGGAGAGTGCGATGATGAGCGACATGCTGGTCAATCTCCATACGCTGCAGGAACAGTTGCTGTCGACTGCGCGTGAGTCTCATGCGCGCCGCGCTGCTAAGACCGTGTACGGCGGCCGTGAGGCGATTCTGCGGCAGACAGCGATGGCTCTACTCGCCGATCAGGAACTGCCCGAGCATGACAGTCCTCCCGAGGCGACGCTGCAGGTGCTGACCGGGCACCTGCAGCTTCGCGGCCGGGATCGACACTGGGATCTCAGTGCCGGTGACATCATCCCGATTCCACCCGAACGGCACAGTGTCATCGCGCGGGAGGACAGCGTCTTTCTACTGACGGTGCGCCGCTCGGCAGACTGAAAATGGAGTAGTTGGTGGCGCCGGGCGAACAGAGCGGCGCTACCAACTGCGCAGTTGATCTCGGATCGGCGATCCGTAGTCGTTAGACGCCCGGTCGCACCGAAAGATCTGTGACCTGAGCATCGCGCGGAAGATCAAGGACCGTGAGAATCGCGGTCGCGACTGATTCCGGATCGATAAAGCGCTCCGCGTGATACTCGTTGCCCTCTTGATGGTGCACGCGCGCCTGCATCGGTGTCGCTGTGCGCCCCGGGAAAATCGAACTGACCCGCACCCCGTGCTCGGCTTCCTCGTCACGCAGCGCATCGGCGAGAGCCTTGAGACCGTGCTTGGATGCCGCGTATGCCGACCACTCCGCGTGGGCGCGAAGACCGGCGCCGGAGTTCACGAACACCACCTGCCCATGAGACACCCGCAGTACCGGCAGCAGCAGACGCGTGAGCTCAGCTGGCGCGATCAGGTTGACAGCCAACTGCTGCTCCCAGAGAGTCGGAGCAAGGTCTGCCACGCGACCGAGGTCGACAACTCCTGCAACGTGCACAAGAGAGTCAATGCGCTCCGGAAGATTCTGCTTCGACAGCGCCCACGACAGCCGCCCAGGCTGGCTCAGATCACCGACAAGTGTTGAGGCACCAGGGAACTGCGCCGCAATTTCACGGGCGCGACCGATGTCGCGTGCAACCAGCACCAACTCATCACCGCGATCATGCAGGCGGCGAGCAAGCGCGGCGCCGATGCCTGATCCGGCACCGGTGAGCAGGTGCACGCCCACGTCAGGGACGTTCGGTTACGGGTGCGGTCTCGGAGAGCTCGAAGGGCACGACTGGGCAGTCCTTCCAGAGGCGCTCCAAGCCGTAGTAGACGCGCTCCTCCGAGTGGAAGACATGCACGATCAGGTCGCCGAAGTCGAGCAGCACCCAGCGGGCCTCCGCTCGGCCCTCACGGCGCACGCGCTTGTGGCCAGACTCGATGAGTCTGTCTTCGATTTCGTCGGCGATCGCGGCGACGTTGCGCTCACTGTTTCCGGTGACGAGCAGGAAGATGTCGACGAGCGGAAGTGGTTCCGACACGTTCAGTGCGACAAGGTCCTCTCCGCCTTTGGATACTGCGGCGTCTACTGCGAGCTGCAGCATCTCTTCGGCTGTTTCAGGTGACTGCATTAGGAGAGCACATTCATGGTGAAGGCGATGACCAAGGCCGCCGCCAGGACGAGCGCCAGACCACCGGCGGTAATCGCCAGGATCAGCATGAGCTTGTTGCCTTTTTCGGGCGCCGGCGGTCGGATGACCTCGCCGGCAGGTTTGATCGTACTGATCGCAGCGCTGGCTGCGATCGGGGTCGGGGAGGATGCCGGCGGCAGCTCACCGTCAATGAGAACGGCGTCGACTTCCTTGCCGTCTGTAGTACCGTGCGCGTGGCCTTGCGAGCCGATTCCCTGGGGCAGCTCGTAGCTGCCGGTGACCAGCACCTCACCAGTGGACGCGACGGGGCCGGAAAGCGAACGTTCGCCCGCCGACGGAGTAAAGATCAGTGTGTTCGGTGCGAGGTTCTGCGAACCGCCTGAGCCCGAGGTGATCAGATCATCAAACGAAGGGCTGAAGGTGGGCACATCAGACGGCTCATTGATCAGGCCACGGCCGAAGGTCGGGCTGACGATGGGACGCTCTCCGGTGACTACCGGCTCGGCGACGAGAAGTTCATCGTCGGCATCGTCGGCATCGTCGGCGTCTTCAGCAGTGTCAGTGGCGGTGTCACCAGCAGTGATAGCGGCACTGACCGGCGCGACATCGACAACTTCTTCGTCGACGTCATCGTCGTCTTCCACCACAACAAGGTCATCGCTGACCAGCTCATCGGCGACCGGTACTTCTTCGATCGGCTCTTCTGCGATCGGCTCTTCTGCGATCGGCACGGATCCAGTGCGAATCTGCTCCTGCTGACGCACCCGACGGCGGGTCAACGGCGCATCGCTTGACGCGACGTCGGTACCAGGCTGAGGCGCGGGCGGGACATCGGCGGTCTCGGGTGGGCTCGACGGTGCAGCTTCCGCTTCCGCTTCCGCCGCGGCCGCGGCCGCGGACTCAGCCTGAGCCGCAGCAGCTTCATCCTCAGTGATCACCGGCGTGGAGCCGGTGAGACGTATCTCCCGCAGCTGTTTGCGGGTCAGCGGCAGATTTCCCTGCTGATCCGATGTACTCATGCCTTGCTCCGATACAGATGATGCTTCGCTATGTACTGAACGACTCCGTCTGGGACGAGATACCAGACGGGTTGATCGTCGCCCACACGCTCACGGCATACTGTCGACGAGATCGACAGGGCCGGAACCTCAAGTTGGCTGACGTTCTCGCTCGGGAGGCCATCTGTGCTCAGAACGTGTCCTGGACGAGAGACCGCGACGAAATGAGCCAACTCCCACAACTCATCATGGTCCCTCCAACTGAGAATTTGCGCTACGGCGTCCGCACCCGTGATGAAGAAGAGCTCCGCACCGGGACGATCGCGCTTCAGATCGCGCAGGGTATCGATCGTGTAAGTCGGCCCCTCACGCGCGATATCGACGCGACTCACGGTGAACCGTGGATTGGATGCCGTCGCGATCACCGTCATGAGATAACGATGCTCACTCGGGGTGACGTGCGACTTCTGCCAGGGGTGACCGGTCGGGACGAACACAACCTCGTCAAGATCGAAGGAGTGCGCGACTTCACTTGCCGCGACCAGGTGCCCGTGGTGGATCGGGTCGAACGTCCCGCCCATCACTCCGATGCGGGGGGCACGCGTGGTCGTTGTCTCCATGCGCCCTAGTGGCCGTGCCCTGCCCCGTGTCCGTCTTTGCCGTGTTGCTCAGCCCAGGCGTCTGCCTTGGCTGAGTGACGGTTCGCAACGTGACGGTAGGAGAAGGTGACGAGTCCGAGGAGCGCGAAGATCCCGGCGGCGATGAGACCGAACATGAGGGTCTCTGCCTGCACGTTGCCGTGGTGCTCTGTTGCGGCAGCGACCATCGCAAGCTGTGCGACGAGGTTCATCCTGGCTCCGTTTCGTGACCGTGTGCGAGAAGACGCTCACCCATCCTATCGCTCACCCGCGCGTCTGACCTGCCCCACGCGCCAGCCACTTCGTGCTGGTCAACTCGGTAAGGCCCATCGGTCCCCGCGAATGCAGCTTCTGCGTCGAAATCCCGACTTCAGCGCCGAACCCAAACTCACTGCCATCAGTAAATCGAGTCGATGCGTTCGCCATCACCACGGCGGAATCCACCTCCGCGAGGAAGCGCTCTGCGCTGCGCGAATCAGTCGTGACGATCGATTCGGTATGGCCGGTGCTGTACTGCCGGATATGGGCGAGCGCATCATCCAGCGAGTCGACGACCTTCATCGCGATATCGAGGCTCAGATACTCCGTCGCCCAGTCCTCGTCAGTGGCAGCAATCACACCGCTGATGAGCCCTGCTACCGCATCATCTCCGTGAATCGTCACGCCCTCGCTCTGCAGCGCCCCGGCAACCAGCGGAACCAGGCGCGGCGCGGCCTGGCGAAGCACCAACACTGTCTCGACCGCGTTGCAGACACTCGGCCGCTGCACCTTGGCGTTCACGACGATGTCGCGCGCCCAGTCATCCGGTGCGGTTTCATCGAGGACGATATGCACATTGCCTGCGCCAGTCTCGATAACGGGAACTGTCGACTCGGTGACGACCGTTTCGATCAGAGCAGCACTGCCACGCGGCACGAGCACGTCGATGAAGCCGCGTCCGTGCATGAGCGCCTTCGCGCCGTCACGGCCGAAGTCATCGACGGTCTGAATTGCTTCGGCGGTGATGCCGGCTCCGTCAAGCGCATCGCGCATGATCTGCACCAGCACGGTGTTCGAATCGCGAGCAGCACTGCCGCCGCGGAGAACGCTCGCATTTCCCGAGCGCAGCGCCAGCGCCGCGATGTCGACAGTCACGTTGGGACGCGCCTCGTAGATCGCGCCGACCACGCCGAATGGCACTCGCACCTGCTCCAGCGCGACGCCGTTCGGCATGCGGTGCCCGCCGACGACCTGTCCGACCGGGTCGGCCAGCGCCGCCACCTCACGAACCGCAGAGGAAAGTGCTGCAACGCGCTTCTCGTCGAGGCGGAGCCGGTCGATCAAAGACTCGCCAATACCGTTCTCACGCCCGCGTTCGATATCGCGACGGTTCGCATCGATGATGGATGCCGCATTCGAGGTGATTGCCTGCGCGATCGCCTCAAGCGCGCGCGCTTTCTCGTCACTGGTCAGACGCGCGGTCGCGCGTGAGGCTTCTTTGGCGCGCGCAAGGCGGTCCTGCGGGGTCTCAGCGGTCATCCGGTCAGTGTACCGAGCCGCGACCCTGCCGGATCCGCGTGTGACGGTTCAGAGAGCACTGCCGGCCGTTGGAACGGCGGGTTCGAACCAGGTTCCGATGTTCTCACCCTTCAAAGCGCTGTCGACCAGATCTGCGCTGGTGACGAGCACCCCGATTCCGGATGCCGCGGCAAGTCGAGCCGCAGAGGCTTTGGTGGCTGCGCCCCCTGTGCCGACGCTGTTGACGACGGTCGTGCCGAACTCCAGACCGGTGAGGTCAGCGTCAGAGGCGATCACGTTGATCGGCTCAGCTCCGGGCTCGGTCGGCGGCTTCGTGTAGAGCGCTTCGACGTCGCTCAGCAGGACGAGTGCGTCGGCCTGGATGAGCTGTGCAACGAGGGCGGCCAGCCGGTCGTTGTCGCCGAAGCGGATCTCCTGTGTCGCCACCGTGTCGTTCTCATTGACGATGGGGATGACGCGCAGACCGAGCAGCCGATCCATCGCACGACGAGCATTGCTGCGCGACGTAGCGTTCTCCAGATCGCCCGTAGTCAGCAACACCTGACCGGCGACGATCTTGAAGGGTCGCAGCGCTTCCAGATAGCGGTAGACGAGCACGTTCTGCCCCACGGCCGCTGCCGCCTGCTGAGTGGCAAGGTCAGTGGGCTTGGCATCCAGATCAAGAAACGGGATGCCGGTCGCGATAGCGCCAGACGACACCAGCACAACCTCACAACCACGCGCATGCGCAGCCGCCAGGGCGTGCACGATCATCGGGATACGCCACGAGGACTCACCGCTGATCGAAGAAGATCCGACCTTCACGACGATGCGCTCGGCCTGCGCAAGATCCGCACGCGTACGTGCGGTCATGCGTCTTCTCCGTCGAGCTCCTCCTTGGGCGTGACCCGACGCTTGTTGTCTTCTTCGGCGCGGAATGCAGCCCTGGCATCCATCCGCTCGTAGTACTTCTCACGACGCTCGGTGGTCGTGCGACGCGGCATCGGCGCGAGCCGAGGATCAGTGCCTCGGGGCGCAGTCATCAGCTCTGCTGCCGAACGCATCGTCGGCTCCCAGTCGAAGACCCATCCATCGCCCTCGCCGATGACAACGGTTGCGCCGGGGGCCGCGCCGACCCGGAACAACTCGTCCTCAATGCCAAGACGCTCGAGACGGTCAGCGAGATAACCGACGGCCTCTTCGTTCTGGAAGTCAGTCTGCTGCACCCAGCGCACCGGCTTGGCGCCGAGAATGCGGTAGTAGGTGCCGTAGGAGCCGCCCTCGACACGGATAGTGAAGGGCTTCTCCGAGCCGCGCGGTCGGATGATGACACGTTCGGCGGGCACTTCAGCCGCTGTTTCAGCACGGTGCTTCTCGACGATGTCGCCGAGCGCGAAAGTGAGCTGGCGAAGGCCCTCGTGCGAAACGGTTGAGATATCGAATACGCGGAATCCACGCGCTTCGAGCTCCGGGCGAACGAGATCAGCAAGATCGCGGGCCTCTGGCACATCGATCTTGTTCAATGCGATGAGCTGCGGACGCTCAAGCAGCGGAATCTGCCCCTCGGGCACCTCATAGGCAGCAAGCTCAGCGAGGATGATGTCGAGGTCAGAGATCGGATCGCGACCGGGGTCGAGCGTCGCACAGTCCAGGACGTGCAACAGCGCCGAGCAGCGCTCGACGTGGCGGAGGAACTCAAGACCAAGGCCTCGACCCTCGCTTGCGCCCTCAATGAGACCGGGCACATCGGCGACCGTGTAGCGCGCCTCTCCAGCCTGAACGACGCCCAGGTTCGGATGCAACGTGGTGAAGGGATAGTCGGCGATCTTCGGGCGTGCTGCAGACACCGCTGCAACCAGGCTCGACTTGCCCGCCGATGGGTAACCGACAAGTGCCACATCGGCCACAGTTTTGAGCTCGAGGGTGACCACGCCTTCAAAGCCGTCGGTGCCGAGAAGTGCGAACCCTGGAGCCTTGCGCTTGGTCGAGGCGAGAGCAGCATTGCCCAGGCCACCTCTGCCTCCTTCGGCAACGACAACGCGCTGCCCAGGCGTAATCATGTCGACGACGGTTTCGCCGGCTTCGTTCTTCACGACTGTTCCGACCGGAACCGGAAGTTCGAGTTCTACCCCTGCGAAGCCAGAACGGTGATCCCCCATGCCGAACCCGCCGTTATCGGACGAGCGGTGTGGCGAGTGGTGGTACGCCAGCAGCGTGCTGGTCTGAGGGTCGGCAACGAGAACGATATTGCCACCGTCACCGCCGTTGCCACCGTCAGGGCCGCCGAGCGGTTTGAACTTCTCGCGGTGAACGGAGACACAACCGTTGCCGCCCTTACCGGCGCGCAGTTGCAGCGTCACCGTGTCGACAAACGTGACCATGTCTCCCTTTCATTTCCTGTGCGGAACAGGCTCAGCGACCCGCCAAGTGCGGATACGCAGACGGGGCGGGCCGAAGCCCGCCCCGTCCGGATGCTTGTGTGCTGCGAGTGTTACGCAGCTGCAGCGACGACGATGTTGACGACCTTGCGGCCGCCCTTCGCGCCGAACTCGACCGCGCCCGCTTCAAGAGCGAACAGCGTGTCGTCGCCACCACGACCGACGTTGACGCCGGGGTGGAAGTGAGTGCCGCGCTGACGGACGATGATCTCGCCGGCGCTGACCTTCTGGCCGCCGAAACGCTTCACGCCAAGTCGCTGCGAGTTGGAGTCACGACCGTTACGGGTGGAGCTTGCGCCCTTTTTATGTGCCATGTCCTGAGCCTATTCTGTGCTTACTTGATGCCGGTGATCTTGACGCGAGTCAGGTCCTGACGGTGACCCTGGCGCTTCTTGTAACCGGTCTTGTTCTTGAACTTCTGGATGATGATCTTCGGACCACGGAGGTTGGTGATGACCTCAGCGGTGACCTTGACCTTTGCCAGCTGGTCGGCGTCGGTGGTCACCGTGGCGCCGTCGACGAGGAGCACAGCGGGAAGTTCGATCTTCTCGCCCTGGGCTGCCTTAACACGATCGAGCTGAACGATCGTGCCGACCTCGACCTTCTCCTGCCGTCCACCGGCGCGCACTACTGCGTAAACCACTTGATACCTGTTTCGTTGGGGAGCTCAAGGCTCCGAAAATCTCACGGAAAGACTGTGCCTGCGTTCGTCGCAAGTCCGACGGTGCGAGCCCGGCAGTACCGCACCGACTCGTGGAAACGACTCAGTTCGCGCACCAAAGGACTACTTTACCGGATCACGGCCCCACTCGCAAAGCGAGTCCGCGCCGTGTCGCGCGGCCATAGGATCACGGGGTGACCCTACTGATCGATGACCCCATCTGGCCCGCGCACGGACACCTCTGGGCTCATCTCGTCAGCGATTACAGCTTAGACGAACTTCATGCCTTCGCACGCCAGAATGGTCTGCCGGCGCGGTCATTTGACCTTGATCACTACGACGTCCCCGAAGACACACTCCCCCGGCTCCTTGCCGCCGGCGCTGTTCACGTCGGCGGCAAAGAGCTCACGCGAAGGTTGATCGCTTCAGGACTGCGAATCCCCGCTCGCGACCGTAGACGGTGACGAGTTCACAGCAATCGGGGTACCAGTCAGTGCCGCCGTGGTCACCCGGCGACGGTTACGCCCCTGACCTGGTGCCTTAGGCTCCGGCAGAGCATCCAGCACCGAATCCAGCATTTGTTCAGCTTCAGTCTTCGGCGCCGCGTTGCGATCTGATGAACGCTTCTTGCGCGGCTTCTTCGGACGCTCGGTCGCAGCCGGATGCTCGGTCGCAGCAGGACGCTCGGTCGCAGCCGGTTGCGTGGCTTCCACAACGGGGGCTGAGGCAACCGCGGTCGCCTCAGCGACCGGAGCGAGCGTCGAGGCGGCGATCTGCGCAAGCGCGGATTTTGCTCCCTCAGGGATGCCGTGAGCCACGGGGCTTGCTGACTGCGGGCTCTGGCTCTGACCCTGCTGGCCGTTACCGCCACGCTGGCGTCGGTTGTTGTTCGTCTGCCCACCGTTGCTGGAGGTCGAGCGGTGCTTCACAACCGGGTCATGGTGCACCACCACTCCACGACCGGCACACACCTCGCACGCCTCGCTGAAGGTCTCGAGCAGTCCGAGGCCGAGCTTCTTACGCGTCATCTGCACAAGTCCCAGCGACGTGACCTCGGCGACCTGATGCTTGGTGCGGTCACGACTCAGGCACTCGATGAGGCGGCGCAGCACGAGGTCGCGGTTCGACTCGAGCACCATGTCGATGAAGTCGACCACGATGATGCCGCCGATGTCACGCAGACGCAACTGACGGACGATCTCCTCAGCCGCTTCAAGGTTGTTCTTGGTGACGGTCTCTTCGAGGTTTCCACCAGAGCCGACGAACTTGCCGGTGTTGACGTCGACCACGGTCATCGCTTCTGTGCGGTCGATGACGAGAGAACCGCCAGAAGGCAGCCAGACCTTGCGGTCGAGAGCCTTCTCGATCTGCTCCGTGATGCGGAAGGCATCGAAGGGATCGGTGTCATCCTCGTACGGTTCGACGCGCTCGAGCAGATCGGGAGCGACGCTCTCGAGGTACGCACGGATCGTCTGCTGTGATTCTTCGCCCTGAATGAGCATCTTCGTGAAGTCCTCGTTGAAGACGTCACGGACGATCTTCACGAGCAGGTCAGGCTCAGCGTGCAGGAGCGACGGAGCCTGCTGGCTCTCGACCTGCTTGCGGATGTGCTCCCACTGAGCGGTGAGGCGCTGCACATCGCGGGTCAGCTGATCCTCGGTGGCACCTTCAGCGGCCGTACGGACGATGACGCCACTGGATTCGGGCAGCACCTCCTTGAGGATGCGCTTCAGGCGCGCACGCTCGTTGTCCGGGAGCTTGCGGCTGATGCCGTTCATCGATCCGCCTGGCACGTACACGAGGTAGCGGCCAGGAAGCGAGATCTGGCTGGTGAGGCGTGCGCCCTTGTGGCCAATCGGGTCCTTCGTCACCTGCACGAGAACCCGGTCACCGGGCTTCAACGCCAGTTCGATGCGGCGGGGCTGGTTGCCGGTCTCGACACCATCCCAGTCGACCTCGCCGGAGTACAGCACGGCGTTGCGTCCGCGACCGATGTCAACGAATGCTGCCTCCATGCTGGGCAGCACGTTCTGGACGCGACCGAGGTAGACGTTGCCGATCAGCGAAGCATCGAGGTTGCGAGCGACGTAGTGCTCCACAAGCACGGCATCCTCAAGAACGCCGATCTGAGTGCGACCGTTCTTCGAGCGGACGACCATCTTGCGGTCAACCGACTCGCGGCGCGCAAGGAACTCTGCTTCGGTAACCACAGGGCGACGACGACCTGCATCGCGGCCATCACGGCGACGCTGCTTCTTCGCCTCGAGACGTGTGGAGCCCTTGATCGCCTTGGGCTCTGTGATGTACTCGACGACGCGCTGACGCTGACGCGGCTCTTCACGCTGGCGCGGCTCTTCACGCTGTTCATCGCTGTCTGCGCTGCCACCACGACGACGGCGACCACGACGGGCCGAGGGCGAGTCGTCCTGATCGGCGTCGCGCGTTTCTTCGCGATCTTGATCGCGGTCACGACCTGGGCGTGTCGGAAGCGGTGCGATCACAGGCGCATAGAAGTGCAACTGTGTGGAGACCTGCGAGACGAAGACCTCTGGGATCAGCCCGAGCGACACAGCCGTGAGCGGTCCAGGCTGCACCGGCTCAGCGATCGGCGTTTCCACCTCAGGCTCGTCGACATCCGGGGTGTCCGCTACAGCGTCAGCGGGGGTGTCCGCCGCAGTCTCAGCGGGGGTGTCCGCTGCAGCGTCAGCGGGCGTGTCCGCCACAGCGTCAGCAGGCGTGTCCGCCTCCGCCTCAGAGTCCGACGCAGCCTCGGCAACGTCGGCCTCTTCCGAGACGGGAAGGATTTCCTCCGGTGTTACCGGAGCCTCCGCGTTCTCGTCGAGGGTAGGGGTGTTGTTGTCATTGTTTTCATCGGCCATCTCTGGCGTACTCCCTGCGCGGGGCAGCGGGTGCTCCGCGAAATCTCATGCGGCACCCGCGGGTGCCGCGAACTCACTCGGTATGCGACCGGCTCGTAGCTCTGGTCGCGAGGGGCATTGGACCCCAAAGTCTGCGTCGATACTTCGTGCGGCGGTGCCGCGCTATGTATCAAAGGTCATTATCGCACCATGTTGGCCAGTTCGCGGCATCCGAGGCCTGCGACACGTCTTCACGGGGCCGTTCACGCCGCATCCATAGCGATCGCTGAGATAATTCGGAAATGAGCGAGCAGCGCACCCGCCCCGTTTTCTATGCCGTCTGGCTGATCATCGCCGGAGTGGTCGGATGGTGGGCAGCATTCCAGCTCACTGTCGAGAAGTTCACACTGCTCGCAAACCCCGAGGCGACCTTGAGTTGCGACTTCAGTTCGTTCGTCCGCTGCGACGTGAACCTTGATTCCTGGCAGGGATCGGTGTTCGGCTTCCCTAACCCGATCCTCGGCCTCACCGGCTGGATGGCACCGATCGTGGTCGGCGTCGCCGTGCTCACCGGTGCACGTTTCCCGCGGTGGTTCTGGGCAACGTTCGGCGCGGGCATCACCTTTGCGTTCGCATTCGTATGCTGGCTGATCGCCCAGAGCATCTACGACCTCGTCGTGCTGTGCCCGTGGTGCATGGTCACCTGGGCTGTGACGATCCCGACCTTCTTCGCCACCATGTTGCACCTGTTCCGCAACGGCACGTTCAGCCGCTCTGAGAAGGTTCAGCAGCGCGCCGGCCGGCTCATGGCGTGGGTGCCGCTGGCCACGATCCTCGCTTACGCGATCATCGTCGTGATGGCGCAGCTGAAGGGCATTGACTTCCTCGGTGAGATGGCGCGCATCCTCTTCTGAATTCCACCCGAACGACGAAGCCCGCCCACACCATGATGTGGACGGGCTTCGACGTATGCGGATTCAGCTGAACCAGATGCCGAGCTCGCGGGCGGCGGACTCGGGGCTGTCCGAACCGTGCACGAGGTTCTGCTGCACGGCGAGGCCCCAGTCACGGCCGAGGTCGCCACGAATCGTGCCAGGAGCGGCACTGGTGGGGTCGGTGGTGCCGGCGAGAGAGCGGAAGCCCTCGATGACGCGGTTACCGGCGAGGCGGATCGCCACGGACAGTCCGGACATCATGAACTCGAGAAGCGGCTCATAGAACGGCTTGCCCTCGTGCTCTGCGTAGTGCTCCGCAAGGCGGTCACGGTCAGGCTCGACGAGGCGGATGTCGACGAGCGCGTAGCCCTTCGCCTCGATACGGGCGAGGATCGATCCGGTCAGGCCGCGCGCAACGCCGTCCGGCTTGACGAGGACAAGGGTTTCTTCGATGGCCATGTCAGTCACTCTCTGTATGAGTATCGGTTTCGGAAATGTTCGGATTCGCATCGGCGGGACGTGGTGCATCCAACCGGGCCCCCACGATCGTCGCATATGCCAGCATGCCGCCGAAAATCACAACGACGAACAGGATGGCCGGGACGAAGAAGGCGGAGAGCGCCACAACCACCTGCAGCGCCCAGGCCGCGCTGATCGCCCACGGCCTGGTGATCATGCCGGCGACCGCGATCATCCCGAGGGCGACGACCAAGGCTCCGACGATCGCCCACCACTGCGGGATACCCGAGGGCAGCGCTTTCAGTCCGAAGATCGTCAGTCCTGCCAGCAGCACGATGATCGTCTCGAACCCGAGGATGATCGGAACGAGCTTCTGCACCAGCGTGCGAGGGGCACGGGCCCGGCGAGGGGCGGATGCCGAATCGCTCATGCGCGCCACCCTGACTTCCAGTCGTCCTCTTCTGCCAGCACGATCGCTTCGCCGGCGAGTACGACGGATCCTGCGATCACGACAGCACGACGGTCTGATGACGCAGCCCACTCTCGCGCGGCATCCGCGGCCTCCGCGAGGGAGGCGTGCACGCTCGCACGGTGTCCGGTCTGCTCAACCAGATCAGCGATGACATCCGCATCGTTCGCGCGATCTGATGTCGGCGCGGTCGCGAATACATGGGCCGTGGCCGGCGCAAGCTGCGCAACGATGCCCGCGGCATCCTTATCGGCGAGAACGCCGAGCACGAGACCCCACTCATCGAAGTCGAAGCTGTCATCCAGCGACTGCGCGAGAGCCTTCGCCCCGTGCGGGTTGTGGGCCGCATCAACGATCACGGTCGGCGCGATGCCGAGGAGCTGCAGGCGGCCAGGCGAGGTAGCACCCTGCAGACCATCGGTCATGATGTCGTCCGCTATGCGCTGTGAAGCCGCGCCGATCAGCGACTCGACCGCTGCCACCGCGAGCGCAGCGTTGTGGCCCTGGTGCGCGCCATACAGGGGCAGGTACTCCTCGACATATGTTCCGGCAAGACCGCGGACAGTCAGCAGCTGTCCCCCGACGGCGAGCTTCTGCTCGGCGAGACCGAACTCCTCGCCCTCGAAGGCGATCGTGGCATTCTTCTCTGCGGCGACGCGACGCAGCACCAGGGCCACCTCGTCGGACTGCTGCGCGGAGACGACGGCGGCGCCTTCCTTGATAATTCCGGCTTTCACCTGAGCGATCTCAGCAATCGTTTCGCCGAGTCGGTCGGCGTGGTCGATGTCGATGGGTGCGAACACCGCAACATCACCATCGGCCGTGTTCGTGGAGTCCCACTCGCCGCCCATGCCAACTTCCAGCACGAGAACATCGACCGGAGCATCCGCTACCGCAACGAAGGCGAGCACGGTGAGCAGTTCGAAGAAGGTCAGCGGAGCATCGCCTGCCTGCTCGAGCTCAGCATCCACCATCCCGACGAAGGGTCCGATCTCGTCCCACGCGTCGGCAATCGCGCCATCGTCGATCGGCTCGCCGTCGATCATGATGCGCTCAGTGAAGCGGTCCAGGTGCGGACTCGTGAACAGCCCTGTGCGCAGGCCGTGCGCACGCAGCAGACTCTCGATCATCCGTGCCGTGGACGTCTTACCGTTGGTGCCGGTGATGTGCACGACGCGATAGGTGCGCTGCGGGTCATCTAGCAGTTCGAGAATGCGCGCGGTGCGCTCCTTGCGGGGCTGCACCCAACGCTCGCCGGCACGAGCCAGCAGCGCGTCGTAGACAGCATCGGCGCGTTTGCGGTCAGACATTCTTCGCTCCCTCGATGTTCGTATCGATCGTCACGATGATGGATGCCTTGTCCGATCCGAGCGCCGTGGCGCCGCTACGGAAGACGCCGTCACCCGGGCTCGTGACGTTTTTCACCAGCTCATCGATCTCATCGGTCGCCTGAACGGCGAAGCCGACAGCGAGCGTCTCCCCCGCGATCAGCTCGGCGTGCGCCTGCAGCGCCTCCGCCTCGGCAGGCCCCACATTGAGCGCGAGAACAATGCGGTCGCTGACGTCGAGACCAGCGTTCTTGCGCGCTTCCTGAACGACGCGGATGGCGTCGCGAGCCATGCCCTCAGACTCCAACTCCGGCGTCGTCCGCGTGTCGAGCAGCACGAAGCCGCCCGTTGGTACGATCGCCAGTGCTTCGCCCTCAGGACGACCGGTGGTCTCAAGAGCCAGGTCGTACTCCGCGGGCTCCAGTGCGATACCGCCCGCTGTGACAACTCCATTGACCTCAGACCAGTCGCCGCTGCGTGCAGCCTTGATCACGGTCTGCACGTTCTTGCCGAGGCGCGGGCCCGCGGCGCGGGCGTTCACGCTCAGTCGGTGGCTGATGCCGTACTCGGCCGCGGCGGTCTCGGTCAGCGGCACGAGCTCGACGGACTTGACGTTGAGCTCTTCGCGCAGGATCTCCTCGAACTGGCCGAGCGAGGCGGCGAGTGGTGAGACGACGCTGAATCGCGCGAGCGGCAGGCGCACGCGCAGCTTTTCCTTCTTGCGCAGGGCATTGCCGACGCTGGAGAGCTCGCGCACGGCATCCATCGCATCGCGGATGTCGTCAGCGGCGGGGAACGCGGCAGCATCCGGCCAATCGGTCAGATGTACGCTCCGCCCGCCGGTAAGCCCCTGCCAGACACGCTCGCTGATCAGCGGCACGAGGGGCGCAGCGACGCGAGTCAGCGTCTCGAGCACCGTGTAAAGCGTGTCGAAGGCCTCGCGGCTCTTGGAATCGTCTGTGACGCCACCCCAGAAGCGATCGCGTGAGCGACGGATGTACCAGTTCGTCAGCACCTCAGCGAACTCTCGAAGACGTGCTGATGCGGTCGTCGAATCGAGGCCTTCGAGATCTTCTGACACCTCGCGGACGAGGTCGCCGAGTCGGGCCAGGATGTACCGGTCGAGCACGTCAGTGGAGTCGGTGCGCCACTGGGCCTCATATCCGCCCTCACCGGAGGCATTCGCGTACGTCGCGAAGAAGTACCACGAACTCCACAGCGGAAGCAGGAATTCGCGGACACCGGAACGGATGCCCTCCTCGGTCACAGAGAGGTTGCCGCCACGCAGCACCGAGCTCGACATGAGGAACCAGCGCATCGCGTCGGAGCCATCGCGGTCGAAGACTTCACTGACCGCCGGGTAGTTCTGCAGCGACTTCGACATCTTGTAGCCGTCATTGCCGAGCACTATGCCATGGCAGCTGACGCCGGTGAACGCCGGGCGATCGAACAGCGCGGTCGACAGCACATGCATGAGATAGAACCAGCCACGGGTCTGACCGATGTACTCGACGATGAAATCGGCCGGCGAGTGCGCGTCGAACCATTCCTGGTTCTCAAACGGATAGTGCACCTGCGCGTACGGCATCGATCCGGAGTCGAACCAGACGTCGAACACGTCCTCGATACGACGCATGGTCGACTGACCGGTCGGGTCATCCGGGTTCGGGCGCGTCAGATCATCGATGTACGGGCGATGCAGATCGACTTCCCCCTCGGGGTTGCGCGGCAGCGTGCCGAAGTCGCGCTCCATGTCAGCCAGCGATCCGTAGGCGTCGACGCGCGGGTACTCCGGGTCATCGCTCTTCCAGATCGGGATCGGCGAGCCCCAGTAGCGGTTACGGCTGATCGACCAGTCGCGTGCGCCTTCGAGCCACTTACCGAACTGGCCATGCTTGACGTTCTCTGGCACCCAAGTGATCTGCTCGTTGTTCGCGAGCATCTTGTCTTTGATGTCGGTCACGCGGATGAACCAGCTCGAGACAGCCTTGTAGATCAGGGGGTTCCGGCAGCGCCAGCAGTGCGGGTACGAGTGGTCGTAGCTCGCTTCGCGGACCAACCGGCCACTGTCCTTGAGCACGCGGATGAGCGGACGGTTGGCGTCCATCCACAGCTCGCCCGCCACGTCCGTGACGTTCGGGAGGAACCGTCCGCCGTCATCGAGTGAGATGATCGTCGGGATGCCAGCCGCGCCCGCCACACGCTGGTCATCCTCGCCGTAGGCAGGAGCCTGGTGGACGATGCCGGTGCCGTCGGTCGTAGTGACGTAGTCGTCGGCGAGGATGCGCCAAGCATTCTCGGTGCCATAGGTCTCGGCATCCGCGTAGTAGTCGAAGAGGCGGTCATAGGTGACATCCTGCAGCGCTGAGCCCTGATGGGACGCGTCGACTGCTGCGAGAGCATCCGCTGCCGACTCGTAGCCGAGATCCTTGGCATACCCGCCGAGGAGGTCGCGGGCGAGCAGGTAGCGGTGTGCGGCTGCCTCGACCGGCTCGTCCGCGTTGTGCACGTCGGCAGCGCCAGCAGGGCCTGCCGGGAGGACCACGTACTCGATGTCGGGACCGACGGCGAGCGCAAGGTTTGTCGGAAGGGTCCACGGAGTCGTCGTCCAGGCGAGAGCGCGCACGCCCGTGAGGCCGAGCGACTCGGCCTTGGCTCCGGTGAGCGGGAACGTGACGGTGACGGACGGGTCCTGACGCATCTTGTATACGTCATCGTCCATGCGCAGCTCATGCGCGCTGAGCGGCGTCTCGTCGCGCCAGCAGTATGGCAGCACACGGTAGCCCTCGTAGGCCAGGCCCTTGTCGTAGAGGGTCTTGAACGCCCAGAGCACGCTCTCCATGTAGTTCGTGTCGAGCGTCTTGTAGCCGCGCTCGAAGTCGACCCAGCGCGCCTGGCGGGTGACGTAGTCCTGCCACTGGTCGGTGTACGCCAGCACCGACTCACGTGCCTTGGCGTTGAACGTGTCGATGCCCATGGCCTCGATCTCGCTCTTCTCGGTGATGCCGAGCTGCTTCATGGCTTCGAGCTCAGCAGGGAGACCGTGCGTGTCCCAGCCGAAGACGCGATCGACCTTCTTGCCGCGCATGGTCTGGAAGCGCGGGAAGAGGTCCTTCGCGTACCCGGTCAGCAGGTGACCGTAGTGGGGCAGACCGTTGGCGAATGGAGGCCCGTCGTAGAACACCCACTCGTCGGCGCCTTCGCGCTGGGCGATGGAGGCGCGGAAGGTGTCGTCGCTCTTCCAGAAGTCGAGGACATCGCGCTCGATCTCCGGGAAGCGAGGGCTGGGGACGACGGTGGCATCGGCGGCGGGGCCGAAGGCGGAGTTGCGGGGGTAGGTCATATCTGCTCGCAGTGTTCGTCGTGGGCTTCTGCGAGGACGATCCAACCAGGACCGCGGTACCACCTCACGTGCTGCTTCGCCGGGGGCGATGCAACCACTCTCACTGCGGCGATAACGGGCCTGCCCCGCTCGGTTCTAATTGCAGTTGCCTGCGTTCTTCCGAGTGCTCCCCGGTGATGGCCGGATCAAAGCGTGTGCATCCATTGTACGCGGCTCCGCGCTCTCGTGCCGCGTACGTGCGGCCCACTCGCCTGCATGCGTGCGGCTCACTCGCCTGCATGCGTGCGGCTCACTCGCCTGCGTGCGTGCGGCCCACTCGGAGATGTACGCGTTCTTCGGGCGTTCTGCGTGATTTCGTCCGAGGATGCTGCACATCTCCGAGCAAGCGGCACGCGTTCCTCCAGCCGCTGGGGGTCACTTCGCGAGGTGCAGCCCCTGAGCGACCGCACGCATGATCAGATCTTGCACGCCAGCCCAGTCGAACATCATCTGCTGATAGCTGATGCGGATGACGTGATAGCCCATCAGTCGCAGCTCAGCGTCATGGCGGATGTCCTCGCTGCGCTGCGCACCGACGTGAGTTGCACCATCGATCTGGATGACAAGCCGCTCCCCGATCAGAGCATCCACCCGGTGTCCGGCAATCCATGTCTGTATGAGGATTGGCAGTCGTAGCCAGCGCAATCGTGGACGCAGATATGTCTCCAGCCCCGCATCCGCGAACGGCGTGGCATCAGCGAGCAACCTGCGAGCCTGAGGCCTCCAGAGATACCCCGCGAGCGCTGCCAACGTGACAAGCCCCTTATTGAGCGCAGAATCCCAGGTCGCCAGGGCCCGTTCGTAGGGCTCGCACTCCGCCACGAGGGCGAGAACGTTCTCGATCGGGTCTTCCAGAACATCCGGATGCCGCGGCACGAGCGGCTTCGACCAGTGGATGTGCGCTCGTTCCGTCTTTCCACCGGCCCCGTGGGGATCAGCGCCGACGTGAAATACTTCTGGTTCTTCGTGCACCCACAGTTCCAGCCGTGCAGCTTGCGACAGACAGGTGACGACCACGCCGGCACGGGCAGCAGCAACCAACACGGGATCGGCGTCTGGCGTGGCTACCCATCCTCGCTTCACGCGGACGAGTCTGCCGTCGCGCAGCGCGCCGTCGATCGCACGACGCCCGGCCCCCTGCAGTCTCAGATACTCGACGCGCGCTACACCCGCCTGCTCGGTGACGAGCTGGACAAGATCGGGGACCGTGCGCAGCAGCATCCGGTCATTCTCGGACGATTGAGGCTGACGTAGACCCCGAAATCACGCGTTCTGTACACAACTACACCGTGCTCTGCGATGTGCAGAGAGAGTGAGCGCATGCGAGAGCGTGCGCCAGCCTCGGAGATGTGCGCCTTCTTCGGACGGTCTGCGCGAATTCGTCCGAGGAAGCTGCACATCTCCGAGCGGGGCGCACGGTGTCACGACGCACGAGCCCCCGGTGTCAGCCGCGCGATCGCCGCGGCAGCAGCCCGTACACCGCGACGTCGTGCCGAACGTCCCCGACTGGCAACGCGCTGCGCAGCGTTCCCTCATGCTCAAAGCCGAGGCGCTCAGCCAAGCGGATGCTGCGACGATTGTGCGTCGCAGTGCGGATCTCCACGCGGGCGATGCCGCCGGAGAACATGTCGTCGACGAGCGCCTGACACGCGCGCTGCACGATCCCCTGCCCCTCCGCATCTGCGTCGATCCAGTAGCCGAGCTCGCCCGTGGCGGAGTACCGGTCCATCCGCGCCGATACCGACCCGATCGGTCGGCCATCGCGCAGCACGACCGTGGGAATCGCAGTGCCGTCGATGAAACGCCGAAGCTGGTCACGATTCCAGGCATCGTCCGAGCCTTCAGGATCGAAGGAATGAGCCCATGGCTCCCACAACCGAAGACGCTCGATGTTCACGGCTGCGACATCGCGAACCTTACGAGCCATTTCCGGTGTCCGCAGAGCCAGGGTGATCCCTCCGCCGAGATCGCGTTCGAACGCCATCAGCGGTGGTACCCGTGCAGGTCTTCCTGCACGCTGTTGATCCAGACCTCATCGTCGCCGTCTGGATTCGGGATCCGAATCGTTCGCGCGAAGGCCTCGTCGACGATGGATGCGGCGAATCCGGCATCCTGCAATCGCCCAGCCAGCGCGTCGAGGTCGCCGCGCGCCTCGAACGACAGGCCAATCCTGGGCTCGCCCGCGTGCAAGCCCACCATGCCGCCGTCACAGAGCATCTCGATCCAGCCGCCACGATCCGCGACGATGCCGGCCCGGAACCCGAGCGCTTCGAGGATTGCCCGCGGCTCGGCGAGGTCCTCCTGAAACCAGGTCGGCTGCACGGCGATATCGCCGACTCCGCGCTGGACCGCGCCCTCGGATACCGAGATCGAGATACCGGATGCCGCACGCACGATGACCATCTCTCCCACACCATCCATGGTCATGCGCTCGGTCACGAACCCAGACAGAGCGGATGCCGCGGCATCCAGATCCACGACGATGAGGTGGATGTCGGTCGTACCGGGGCGATGGGCAGCAGCGTCTTCCACACCGTGAATGGCAAGCACGCCGTCGGCGTGGAACTCTGCCCATGCCGGCTCCGGTGGGAATGGCGCGACGAAGCCCAGGGACTCGGCCAGCTTCCACCAGGTAGCAGGCTGCTCGGTGTAGAGGATCTGTTGAACGACTGTCATGACTGCTCCTCCAGGTATCCGCGCAGCGCGGCTTCGACGAGCGCAGACAGACTGACGCCCTCATCGATGGCGCGGTGCTTGGCCTCCCGGATCAGATCCGGCGGGAGGTACACGTTGAACTGCGCCTTCTTCTCCGCGGACTCATTTGCTTGCATGCTAGCAATATAGCATCAGCGGGCGGATATCCTTTAGGCATGGCCCGAGCTACCGATTCTCCCGCACCCCCTCGCATCTCCCCGCCGGACCTGCCGCCGCACCTCAAACCCGCCCAGCCCTCCCGCGGTGCGGACCTCCTGCAGTCGGCCCTCGATCTCGCCGGCGATGTCAACCTCGCCCACGCGACGCTCGAGCAGTGCACCGTCACCGCGGATGCGGACAGCATCGACCTCACCGGAGCCACAATCCTCGATGTCGACGCGAAGGACCTACGCGTCGCATCCATGACGCTCCGTAACGCTGGTATCCGCCGCCTGCGCATCCAGGGAGGCCGCATCGGCACCCTCGATCTCAGCGGCACACGCATAGATGAACTCGAGATCCGGGACGTGCGCATCGACTACTTGACGCTTGGCGGCGCGAAGGGGGCCGACATTCTTATTGCGGACTCCACCATCCGCACCTTCGATCTACCCCAGGCAGAGATCACGCGGATGGCGTTCGACGGATGCCGTACGCAGGAGGTCGACCCGCGCGGTCTGCGCGCGAAAGACGTCGACCTACGCGGGCTCGACGCCGAAGCTTTCGTCGACGCCAACAGCCTGCGCGGTACGACTTTGACGACTCATCAAATCGAGCAACTCGCCCCGGTGATCGCTGCGGGGCTGGGCATCCAGATCAAGGATTGAAGCGCGCCGCCGACGTTGGAACCGACGCAAATCGGCGCTGACGCCGGTCAGGGAGCCGGTGGTGCGGCGAGGAGAGAGGCGAGGCTCTCCAGTGCGGCGGCACCCGTGAGTTCACCCGCCACCAGCGGCACCTCCACCAGTGGCACCCCCGGCACCTTTGCCCGGATGGTCTCCAGATGGCGATCCTCCAAGGCGCGACGCTGGAGCAGTAGGTCACCGGCATCGGCGGGAGAGCGACGATTGGCCACGAGCGCGGAGACGTGTACGTGCATCCCGGTCAGAACGTCGACAACCTCGAGAGTCTCAGCCACGGGCAGAGCCTCGGCGGTGAACACCACGACGAAGCCGGTGCGCTCTGGGTCAATGATGGCCTGCTGCAGGTTCTCGAAACGCTCGCGGCGACGTTGCAGCGTTCGTCGCAGCTCAGCCTCGGCATTGGGTGAGGGATCAGCCTTCCCGGTCAGCCCGCGCATCGCCGCAGAGAACCGTTCAGATCGATCCCGGTTTCGCAGGAGCGTCTCGGTCCAGCCCGCAAGCTGCCCCGGCAGCGCGAGCAGTCGCAGAGTGTGCCCGGAGGGTGCCGTATCGAACACGACCAAGTCGTACTCGCGCTCCCCCAACTCGGTGGCCTCGGCGACTCGCTCCAGTACCGCGGCTTCGTGGCTGCCCGGAGCGTGACGAGCACGTTCGAGATGCTCGCGTGCCTGAGTGTGTTGTCGCTCCGGTAACAGCCTGATCATCGTCTGCTCTACGGCGGCCAGGTGTCGCTCGATCGTCGCCTCAGGATCAATCTCCACCCCGTCGAGCACTCCGCCCAGCGCTCCGGGTTCAGCCAGGCGAACCGGCGCGTCCCCGACCTCACGTACCCAGAGATGGCCGAGGTTGTGCGCTGGATCGGTCGAGACCACCAGCACTCGCGCGCCTTCTCGCGCCCTCGCCAGCGAGATCGCCGACGCGAGAGAAGTCTTGCCCACACCGCCCTTGCCACCGATGAACAGGATGCGGCGGCGAGCGTCAGCTAACAGCATGAGACCTGGTCCAGGGGTGAGCGAGGCATCCCCATCCTCCGGTGCCAAGCATGAAAATCTTCGGTCAGCATCGGCATCAACTCTGCACTGTAATAGGCGGCAGGATCTGGCACCCCGAGCGCCTCGCCGAGTACGACCAGGGTGAACAGATCGTCCTCGTCACGGCGCTCACGAGCCAGCGTCTGCCGGTATGGACCCGCGTAGTACTCGGTCAGTCCCTCGCGGAACGCGGCCCAGCGTCGAGACAGACGCTGGGCCGCCGTACCTTGCGTCACGAATCAGACTTCTTCGCGCACCGCCTGCAGACTGGCATCCTCACCCTCCAATTCGGGCGGTTCAATCGCCGCCTTGCGCATCGCGATGATTGCTTCGACCGCCACCCACACACTCGCGATGATGATGATCACATCGAGCACGAACAGCAGCCAGTCGGGCTGGGTCGGGTTCGCGAAGGATGCGAGCTGATCGATCGCCGCCCAGAACGACATGACGAACACGAACACCAGCGGGATAAGGGCCGGCAGCGGATTGCGTCGCTTCCTGATGAGCATCACCGCAATGATCGACAGTGTCAGCGACGCCATCAATTGGTTTGTGGTGCCGAACAGTGGCCAGATCCGCAGCCCCCCGTCTCCACCGAGTCCCTGAGAGAACGTCAGACCAAGACCCACCACGACGACGACGATCGTCGCCGGAACCTTTGTGATCCGAATTCTCATGGAATCACCGATCTCCTGCACGACGAAGCGCAGCAATCGCATGCCGGTGTCCATCGTCGTCGCGGCGAACAGCACCGCCATCGTCGCCAGAACCGTGGCGCTCAAGGAAGCCGGCAAACCGATGCCGGTCTCCAGTAGCCTCCCGCCGCCCTCTACGAATGCGCTGACACCGCCGGCCCCGAACGAGCTGTATACCGCTTCCCACTCGGCCACGGTGCGGAAGCCGCCGATGACCGCGAGGATCGTACCCAGCGCGAGAAGCCCCTCACCAACCGCGCCGAAGTAGCCAACGAAACGCGCATCCGTTTCTTTGTCGAGCTGCTTCGAACTCGTGCCAGACGACACCATGCCGTGGAAACCGGAGATGGCGCCGCAGGCGATCGTGACGAACAGCAATGGCACGAGGCTCGGCGTTCCTGCGGGAACGTCCATATTGATCATCGGCGCGACGATCTCAGGCTTGTCTGCAGCGAACAGCGTGGCAATAAGTACGGCGCCGTACAAAAGACCGAGGCCGACGAAAAGCTGCACGCCGTTGATGTAGTCGCGCGGCTGAAGCAGCACCCACACCGGCAGCAGCGATGCGATCGCCCCATAGACGAACAGCGCGACGATCCAGAATGTCGCCGGGCTCATACCTAAGGTGCTCTCCGGCAGCACGACCGGAATCTGGTCGCCAACCACGATCAATGCGTACAGCGCGACAACCCCGACGATGGTGATCGGCACCAGCGGCCAGCGCAGCCGATAGACCGCCACGCCCACCAGCAGCGCTACCCCGATCGCTCCCCATGTGGGGATCACCGCGGACGGAGTGCTGATCAGCAGGTTCTTGATGACGACCGCGAAGGCCGCGATGACCATCAGTAGAAGGAGGAAGATGACGACCAGGAACAGGTTTGCACCGCGCTTGCCGATGTAACGGGCAGACAGTGCACCGATAGAGCGGCCTTTGTTGCGCGTCGAAGCCCAAAGCGCACCAAGATCGTGCATTCCGGCGAAGAGCACGGTGCCAAGCGTGACCCAGAGAAATGCGGGGAGCCAACCCCAGATCACGGCGATCGCCGGACCGACAATGGGCGCAGCACCAGCGACCGAGGTGAAGTGGTGCCCCCACAGGATGAACTTATTGGTCGGCACGTAGTCGATGCCATCGTTGAGTTCGTGCGCTGGCGTCTTGAATGAGGCGTCGAGCTTGAACACACGCTTCGACAGATACTTCGAGTAGATGAAATAGCCGAGCACGAACAGTGCCAAACCGATGAACATCAGCAGGACGGGAGTCATGAAAGCTGGTTCCTCTCCGGCAGCGACAACCCTGTCACTGCTCTTTACCCACCGTAGCAAACCTGTGAAAATGCTGAAAGGGATGTGCCTCGGAGTCACACGCCCGGGGGCTGTAGCGGCGAGGATGCCGCGAGCAATTCTCGGGTGAACGGATGCTGCGGCGCCGCGAACACCTCGGCCACGGGCCCCTGCTCCACAACCACACCGTCCTGCATCACGAGGACGTCGTCAGCAACCGCCGCGACCACATCAAGGCCATGCGACACGAAGATCATGGTCAACTCGCGCTCGCGCTGCAGGCGCCGCAGCAGCTGGAGCACTTTCTCGCGCACAGAGGGATCAAGCGCCGACACCGGTTCGTCGAGCACCAGCACATCCGGATCTGCGGCGAGCGCTCGTGCGATCGCCGCCCGCTGACGCTGTCCTCCCGACAGTTGGGCGGGACGACGCGTTGCCAGTTCCGGCGAGAGGTCCACCTCAGCCAGCAGATCTGCGACACGCGCTGCACGCGCCGAGCGCGGAACCCCACCCGCCTCAAGCGCTTCCCGCAGTGACCGCCCGATTGTCCACCGCGGGTCGAACGCGCCTAGGGGGTTCTGATGCACGAGCTGCACGCGGTGCTGCCCGTGCCAACGGAGACTCCCGGCGTCGGGCTCCTCAACACCAACGATCATGCGTGCGAGGGTCGTCTTTCCCGATCCCGACTCTCCCACCACACCGAGCGTCTGCCCTTTCAGGAGAGTGAACGAAACCGAGTCGACCACTGGTACGCCGGAGAAGGCCTTGGAGACTTCGACAGCAGCCAGCACTGACTCGCCAAGCCCGAACCGGTCTACACGAGGCTCGTGGATGCTCGCGGCGATGAGCTCCCGCGTGTAATCCTGCTGCGGAGCATCCAGCACATCTGCCACGGTGCCCTGTTCGATCACACGCCCGGATCGCATCACGAGCACGCGATCCGCCACCCGGCGCACAGCCGCGAAGTCGTGGCTGATGAAGACGATGGCGGTCCCGGCATCCGCGATCGAACGCAGCAGTGTCAACACCCGCGCCTGCACGGTGGCATCCAGAGCGGTGGTCGGCTCATCCGCCACCAGCACGGCCGGTTCACCGGCGAGCGCCGAGGCGATCAGCGCGCGCTGACGCAACCCGCCCGAAAGCTCATGCGGATATTGCGCGGCGCGACGAGCGACATCCGGCATCGACACCGATTTCAGCAGGTCCACCACGCGCACTCGGCGCTCGCCGCGTGACAACCGCGTGTGGATCACAAGCGGTTCGGCAACCTCGGCCCCGATACGGCGCAGCGGATCCAGCGACACCAGGGCATCCTGCGAGACCAGACCGATGCGGTTGCCCCGCAGCCCCCGCCAGGCTGCATCCGAGAAGCCCCGCGCATCGACACCATCGACCATCAGCACGTCTGCCGTGACTCGCGCCGAATCCGGAGTCAAACCGAGCAGGGCCGAGCCCGTCAGCGACTTGCCAGCACCCGACTCCCCCACGATTGCCAGGCATTCACCCGGTGCGATCTCGAACGACACGTTCTCGACAAGGAACGCCCCACCGATCGTGACCGAAAGACCTTCGACGCGCAACGCACTCATGAGGTCCTCCCCTCTGCCCGTGCACGCAGCGTGCGGCCGACGATGGTCGCCGACACGACGGTCAGGGTGATCGCAATGCCGGGAAACACAGCAATCCACCACGCCGTCCCGAGAACGTTTCGTCCACCCGAGAGCATGAGACCCCACTCCGGGGACGGCTCAATCGGTCCGAGGCCGAGGAAGCTGAGGCCGGCGGCCGCGAGGATGCTGGAGCCGATCCCGATCGTCCCCAACACGCTGAGCGAACCGAGCACGCCGGGAATCACATGCCGCGTGAACGCCTGCATCGGGCGCACCCCGAGAATGCGGGCGGCCTCTACATGTTCAGCGAGCGCCAGCGAGCGCGTCTGCACTCTCGCCAGCCGCACGTACACCGGCACGGCCGCGATCGTCACGGCGATCGCGACGTTGACGGGCCCCGGCCCGAGGATCGCCACGACCACCAGCGCGACGAGGAACTCAGGAAAGGCGAGCAGCACATCGGTGATGCGCATCGCCGTGGCATCCACCGCTCGCGGCGCGATGCCGGAGAGCGAACCGACGATGAGCCCGATCACCAGTGCCAGGCTCGTCGCGAGCAGTCCGATCCCCACCGAACGCCCCGCGCCGTAGACGACCCTTGAAAAGACATCGCGCCCACTCTGATCGGTGCCGAACAGGTGCGCTGCGCCCGGTGCCTCCAGCGCGGCGCGCACATCGGTGCGCAATGGATCATGGGTGGCGATCAGTTGCGGCACCAGCGCCATCGCCGCCACGACGGCGAGCACAGCCAGAGCAGCCCACAGCAGTACTCGTCGAGAGGTGCTCATACAGATGCCTCCCTCGCGCGGCGCTGCCGCGGATCGAGCAGCGGATGAAGCAACTCGACAACGAGATTCACGATCACGAACACCAGAGCGCTGAACAGGATGATTCCGGTGATGACCGGCAGGTCTCGATCGGTGATCGCCGCGAGCGTCACGCGCCCGAGACCAGGGCGCGCGAACACCGTCTCGACTAGCACCGCACCGCCCAGCAATGATCCGATCAGGTACGCGGTGAGAGTGAGTGCGCCGGCCGCACCATGCCGCAGCGTGTGGTGCGCGGTCAGTCGCACTTGACCCGCGCCGCGAGCGCGTACGGTCGTCGCGAATGGCTGGCGCTCGGCCGCTTCGATGCCGTCTCGCAGCACCTGGCCGAGGAGGGCAGCGACCGGCAGTGCGAGGGTGATCGCCGGTAGCACGATGGTCGCAGGGTTGCGTGTCCCAGACACCGGGAACCAGCCCAGACCGAATGCGAACACGCTGAGCAGCAGGATGCCGATCCAGAACACTGGGGACGACAACACGATCAGTTCGATGCTGGCAACGATGCCGCGCGACACCCTCCCCCGCACGAACAGTGCCACGGTGAGGGCGAGCACCACGGCGATCACGAGCGCGACCGCCGTCAGCTGCAAGGTCGATCCGAGCTGGCGACCGATCACCTCGGTCACCGGCATCCGCAGCTGATATGACTCGCCGAGATTTCCCTGCAGAAGCTGGCCGAGGTACGACAGGTACTGCTCCAGCGGTGGCCGGTCGAGGCCCAACTCCGCCCGGATGCCATCCTTCACGCCCTCACTCACCTGGGCCTGCGGCCCGAGCATGACCGAGACAGGGTCACCCGGTATCACGCGAAAGGCGAGGAACGCGAGCGTCGCCGCACCCCAGAGAACGATGACGACGGATGCCGCGAGCTCCGCGATCCGGATGAGGAGGCGTTTCACTCTGCTAATCAGTTCATGCTGCCGCTCAGTTCACTCGGCTCTCAGCCGACCGTGACCTCGTAGAACAGCGGACGGCCATACAAGTCGTACTCAAGGCCCGAGACGGTGTCGTTCACGGCGGTGATGAGCGAAGGGCTGTAAAGAGGCACGATCGCAGTGTATTCCGCGTTCCACTGCTGCAGCTTCTGGTAGATCGTGGCGCGCTCGTCAACATCGCTCGTGGCCATGCCTTCCTCGAGCAGAGCATCGATCTCAGGGTCGCTCACCTGCGAGGCGTTCTGGAAACCGTCGGTGTGCAGGTGACTGCGCAGCAGGTCGCCGTCGACACCTGAGAAGCCCCAGTCCGTGAGATCGAACGTCTTCGGTCCATACTGCTCGTTGTACGCACCAGGCTCGAGAACTTCACGCACGACCTCGAAGCCGATGTCGGCGAGATCTGACTGGATCGTGTTGCCGAGCGCCGAGTTGTCGTCTGAGACGGGCGTATAGGAGATCCAGCGCACCGAGAGGCGTTGACCGTCCTTCATACGCATGCCGTCACTGTCACGCTCAGTCCACCCGGCTTCGTCCAGCAGGCGGTTCGCCTCATCCTGATCGAATGGCCAACTGCCCTCGAGCGCGGCGTCGTATCCGGGGGTCGCCCCACCGAGGATGCTCCAGGCGCGCGGGAACTGGCCGAAGAAGATCTCTTCCACTGCGGCATCGATGTCAATGCCCCGGGCGAATGCCTGGCGGACCTTCTCGTCGGCGAAGACGCCGTAGGCCTCATTCAGGTACAGCGAGAAGGGGAGGCCTGGATACTCATTCGCATCGATCGTCAGTGTGTCGGGTAGCTCGACGGCGAGGTTCGGCGGCAGGTTGCTGGCGAGGTCTGCCTCGCCACTTTCCACGACACCGGTGCGCACTGAAGCCTCAGGCAGGATCTGCACTCGCAGCGTCTCGAACTGCGCAGCCTCCGCGCCATCCGGTCCCCACGCGTAATCAGGGTTCCTGGTATAGACGAGCTCCTGGTCGGGCGTGTACTCGGTGAGTTCAAAGGGACCGGTGCCGACGTTGATGCCGGGGCCGCCGGCCTTGAGCTGGTCAGCGGAGCTCTCCAGCACCGCAGGTGAGTAGAAGCCAAGCAGCGGTGTGCTCGCAGCCTGAAGGAACGGCGCATACGGCTGCGAAAAACTGACCTCGACCGTGTACTCGTCGATGACCTCGGTGCCGGCGTAGAACTCACCGCCGAGCATGCTCGCCGCCTGAGCGGATGCCGTCTCCGGGTCGGCGATGCGGTCGAAGTTCGCCTTCACCGCTTCTGCGTTAAAGGGCTCGCCGTCGGTGAAGGTGACATCGTCGCGCAGATTGAAGGTGTACGTGGTGCTGTCGTCCGACGTCCAGTCCGTGGCCAACCACGGCGAGAACGAGCCGTCGGCCTCCTGGAACACCAGCGAGTCGAGCACGACGCGCTGCACCATGCTCGACACATCGAGCTGGCTGGTCTGCGGGTCCATGTGACCGGCGGAGAGATTTGCCCCTTCGATCGCCCAGACGACCTCGCCGCCACCTTCTGCGGTGTTCTCACCCGCAGGGCCGGCGCAGGCGCTGAGCGCCAGAGCTCCGGCGGCGGTGAGCGCAGTGATTGACAGAATACGGCGCACGAGTTGAGTGGGCATGCGAGTCCTCAGGAAAGATGAAAAGGGGTCGGTCCAGTCTAGCCGGGCTTTGTTGGACAGGGTCGAACTACGGTCGCCTTCCGCCGAGATGCTCTTGGCTAGAATGGTCAACACACCCCACACTCAGGCACGCTCACACAGTGCCGCATACATCGTTCAAGGAGACCTCCATGTCGGCACCCGCACAGAACCAGATTCCCGACAAGCCCGCACTCGAAGGTCTCGAAACAAAGTGGGATGGCGCCTGGACTGCGCAGGGCACGTACTTGTTCGACCGCGTGCGCGCCGCCGAGCTCGGTCGTGAAGGCGTCTACTCAATCGACACGCCTCCGCCGACGGCATCCGGCTCTCTCCACATCGGCCACGTGTTCTCCTACACGCACACCGACATCAAGGCTCGCTACGAGCGCATGCGCGGCAAGAGCGTCTTCTACCCGATCGGCTGGGACGACAACGGCCTGCCGACTGAGCGTCGCGTGCAGAACTACTACGGTGTGCGCTGCGACCCGACGCTCCCCTACGACGCTGATTTCGTCCCTCCCTTCCACGGCGACGCGAAGAGTCTCAAGGCCGCTGACCAGCTGCCGGTGAGCCGCCGCAACTTCATCGCCCTGTGCGAAGAGCTCACCATCGAAGACGAAAAGCAGTTTGAAGAGGTCTTCCGCCAGATGGGGCTGAGCGTCGACTGGACACAGACCTACCGCACGATCTCCGACGAGACGATCCGCCAGAGCCAGCTCGGCTTCATCCGCAATCACGAGCGCGGCGAGGCCTACCAGGCTCTCGCGCCGACGCTGTGGGATGTCGACTTCCGTTCGGCCATCGCGCAGGCAGAGCTCGAGGATCGTGACCAGCAGGCCGCATTCCACCGGCTCGCGTTCCACAAGAGCGACGGCTCGGGCGACATCAACATCGAGACCACGCGCCCAGAGTTGCTCGCGGCATGTGTCGCGCTCGTGGCGCACCCCGACGACGAGCGCTACCAGCCGTACTTCGGTTCCACGGTGCGCACTCCGCTGTTCGACGTCGAGGTTCCGGTGCTCGCGCATCACCTCGCGCAGAAGGACAAGGGATCCGGCATCGCGATGGTGTGCACGTTCGGTGATGTCACCGACATGATCTGGTGGCGCGAACTCGACCTGCCGATCCGCGCAATCCTCGGCCTTGACGGCCGCGTGGTCGCGGACGCCCCCGAGGCAATCGAATCGGATGCCGGGCAGGCAGCATACGCGGAGCTCGCCGGCAAGACGGTGTTCAGCGCTCGTAAGCAGATCGTCGAACTCCTGGAAGCGTCCGGCGAACTGCTGGAGGTTTCCAAGCCTTTCAACCACGCGGTGAAGTTCTTCGAGAAGGGCGACCGCCCCCTTGAGATCGTCTCGACCCGTCAGTGGTACATCCGAAACGGTGCACGCGATCAAGAGCTGCGCGATCAGCTGATCGAGCACGGTCGCGAGCTGCAGTGGCACCCCGACTTCATGCGCGTGCGCTACGAGAACTGGGTCGGCGGTCTCACCGGCGACTGGCTCGTCTCGCGTCAGCGCTTCTTCGGCGTGCCGCTCCCGGTCTGGTACGGCCTGGATGAGAACGGTGAGCGCGATTTCGACCGCGTGATCATGGCGGATGCCGCATCCCTGCCCGTCGACCCGACCAGCGATGTGCCTGCCGGCTATACGGCCGAGCAACGTGGCGTGGCCGGTGGCTTCGAAGCCGAGACGGACATTCTCGACACCTGGGCGACATCCTCGCTCACCCCGCAGCTGGCCGGCGGCTGGCAGCGCGACGAAGAGTTGTGGAACCTCGTCGCACCGTTCGACGTGCGCCCGCAGGCACAGGACATCATTCGCACCTGGTTGTTCTCGACCATGCTGCGCTCAACGCTCGAGGATGGCCGCTCGCCGTGGAAGCATGCCTCGATCTCCGGCTTCATCGTTGACCCCGATCGCAAGAAGATGTCGAAGTCCAAGGGCAACGTCGTCACCCCGGCCGACATCCTCGAGAAGCACGGTTCGGATGCCGTCCGCTACTGGGCAGCATCCAGCCGACTCGGTGTGGATGCCGCGTTCGACCCGCAGAACCCGACTCAGATGAAGATCGGCCGGCGTCTCGCGATCAAGGTGCTGAACGCTGCGAAGTTCGTGCTCTCGTTCCCCGTGCCAGAGGGCGCGCAGGTGACGCACGCACTCGACGCATCGATGCTCGCCACCCTCGACGAGGTAGTGCGTGAGACCACGAAGGCGTACGACTCCTTCGATCATGCCCGTGCACTGGAGATCACCGAGTCGTTCTTCTGGACGTTCTGCGATGACTACCTCGAACTCGTGAAAGAACGCGCCTACGACCAGACCGACGTCGGACAGCCCTCCGCCGCGCTCGCTCTGCGGATCGCCCTGTCTACGCTGCTGCGTCTGCTCGCCCCGGTCGTGTCCTTCGCCACAGAAGAGTCGTGGAGCTGGTTCGAGGAAGGTTCGATCCACACTGCCGCGTGGCCAGAGCCGCTCGATTCCGAGGGCGACACCGCCGTGCTCACCGCAGCCAGCGCCGCGCTGATCGGCATCCGTCGCGCCAAGACCGAGGCGAAGGCTTCGCAGAAGACGCCGGTTTCGCGTGCCGTGATCGCGGCGCCTGCAGCCACGCTCGAGGCATTGCGCGGTGCGGCCGACGACCTGCGCGCCGTCGGCCGAATCACCGACCTCGAACTGGTCGAGGGCGAAGCACTTGCCGTGACTGAGATCGAGCTGGCTCCGGCCGATGTCCCGCCGACCGAGGAGCACTGATGCAGCTGGGTACTCGTTGGGCGGCAGGTTCGGATGCTCCGGCATCCGTTCCCGCCGTCTTGCGGCCGGCCATTGCCGACGTCGAGGCTCGGGGGCTCGAAGGCCATTGGACGCTCACCTGGCTTGAAGGTCGACCGATCGCTGAGCTCGATGCTGGCTGGGAAGTCTTCCTCACCGCATCCGGTGAAGTGATCGCTCGCCCATTCGAGGACTGACGCAGTCAGCGCAACCGCATGCCCATCTGCGCGAGTGCATGATCGGTCGCGCGTGGGTCGGCCCTGCGCGTCTGCTCGTCCTTGATCGAGGCCAGCATCGCTTCATGACGATCCTGCCGGCGCTCTGCGCGGTCAGTGGCCCAGCGTGCCATCGCCGCGGCGAGTCGAATCGAGGCGCGTTCGATACGGTTCGCACCGCGAGGCACGGGGTACGTACGGGTGATGACCACGGCACTCATGATGAGGACTCCTTCTTCGTTGTGAGGGTCTTGAGCGGGAAGATGTCGGCGCGCACACTGACGCGTCGTACTCCCTCGCCCTTCTGATTGCGATACTTCTCCGATGCCTCATCGATAAGAGCTTCGATCCTCTGCGTGAGATCGATGGTCTGCTCTGCAGTCATGCTGATGCCACTCGTCACCGACTTGCTCGCATCGCCCCACTCGGCGGACTCCTTGTCGATGCGGCTTGTAAAGAACTCCATGAGCTCGTCATGGCGCCGGCGAAGTGCTTCGGCAACGGCGACCTGCAGTGCCGCCTCTCCGGCGGGTGAGCCCTGCACGGCGCGCGAGTCGTAGACGATGCCGCCCGTGGGTCGTTCCCACCACCGCTCACGCCCACCGCGGTCACTTTCAACCTCGCGGATGAGGTCGTGACTCGCCAAGGATCGAAGGTGATAGCTGGTCGCTCCGGAGGACTCCCCCAGAATCTCAGCGAGCGTGCTTGCCGTCTGTGGGCCTTCCTGGGCGAGGATGTCGAAGATTCGCACCCGCAGCGGATGCGACAGTGCACGGAGAGCGCCAGCGTCGAGGACGCGGCGTTCCGATGCTGCGGGGAGCTTCTCGTTCTCGTTCATAATCCAAAGATATCTCTGCAAAGGTTTCTTTGCAAGCTTTTCTTTGCATGCTAGTGCCGGTCACTCCACGGCGGCGCGCGCAGCGACGAAGGCGGCCACGCAATGCTCAACCTGCTCCGAAGTGTGCGCAGCCGAGAGCTGCACTCTGATCCGCGCGCGATCACGCGGCACGACCGGGAAGCTGAAGGCGGTCACATAGATCCCTCGATTCTGCATCTCCCCCGCGATTCGGGCCGTGACGGCGGCGTCGCCGAACATCACCGGCACGATCGGATGCTCCCCCGGCAGCAAATCGAATCCCGCATCGCTCATTCGACGGCGAAACAGCTCGGTGTTCTCGCGCAAATGCCGCCGCAGAGCCGCAGAGCCGTCGATGAGATCCAGGGCCGCGAGCGTGCCAGCGACGATCGACGGCGCGAGCGTGTTCGAGAACAGATAGGGCCGCGCGCGCTGGCGCAGCAGAGCAACGATGTCACGATGGGCAGCGACGTAGCCGCCGGAGGCTCCGCCCAGCGCTTTGCCGAACGTCCCTGTGTAAATGTCGACCCTGTCCTCAACACCGCACAGTTCCGGCGTACCGCGTCCGTGCTCGCCGATGAAGCCCACGGCGTGCGAGTCATCGACGAACACGAGCGCATCGTATCGATCCGCCAGATCGCAGATCTCGGCCAGCGGCGCGATGTAGCCGTCCATCGAGAACACGCCATCCGTGACGATTACACGGAACCGCGCATCCGCCGCCGCCTTCAGTTGGTCTTCAAGATCAGCCATGTCGCGATTGCAGTAGCGCAGCCGTCGCGCCTTCGACAGCCGGATGCCGTCGATGATCGACGCATGGTTCAACTCATCAGAGATGATGGCGTCCTCCGCCGAGAACAGCGTCTCGAAGACGCCGCCATTGGCGTCGAAGCACGAGGAAAACAGGATCGCCTCCTCGGTGCCGAGGAACGCGGCCAAGCGTCTTTCCAGTTCCAGGTGCTGCTCCTGCGTGCCGCAGATGAAGCGCACGCTTGCGAGCCCATAGCCCCATTCGTCGAGTGCGTTCCTCGCCGCCTGGATGATCCGAGGATCATTAGCGAGGCCCAGGTAGTTGTTCGCGCAGAAGTTCAGCACCTCGGCGCCGTCTGCGACGATCTCGGCGCTCTGTGGCCCCAGGATGCCTCGCTCATGTTTGGTGAGCCCCGCCTCTTCGATGGCTGTGAGCTCCGTCCCGATGTGCTCACGGAATGCTCCGTACATGCGTGTTCTCCTTCTCTCGCGGCCTCAGAGCCGCGTCCAGTCGAGGATGATCTTGCCGGTGCCGGCCGATGCCGCGGCGTCGAATCCCTGTTCCCAGTCCGACGCCGGGATCACATCGGCGATGATGCGCCCGATGGCCTGCCTCAGCAGCGGGCCGGTCTGCAGCATCGCTCCCATCGCATTCCAGGTCTCGAACATCTCACGTCCGTAGATGCCCTTGATGGTGAGCATGTGCGTGACGAACTTGCCCCAATCCACTCCGAACGGCGCACTGGGAAGGCCCAGCATGGCGATGCGTCCGCCGTGGTTCATGTTGTCGATCATGGTCGGTAGCGCGGCAGCGGCACCGCTCATCTCGAAGCCGATATCGAACCCCTCCTTCATTCCCAGCGCTTTCTGCGCGTCTCGGACGTCGGAGGCTGACACGTCGACCACCTGGTCCGCGCCCATCCGCGTCGCCAGCTCCAGTCGCGGCGCGCTGACATCCGTCGCGGTGATGAAACGCGCACCGGCGTGCCGCGCCACAGCGATCGCCATGAGACCGATCGGACCGCATCCGCTGACCAGCACGTCTTCGCCGACGAGGGGGAACGCGAGCGCGGTGTGCACGGCGTTGCCGAGCGGATCGAAGATCGCACCGACTTCAGGTTCGATGTCGGAGTGGTGCACCCACACGTTCGCCGCGGGCAGGGTGAGGTACTCGGCGAAAGCGCCGTCGCGATGCACGCCCAGCCCGATGGTCCGGATGCACATCTGACGGCGTCCCGCCCGACAGTTGCGGCACATGCCGCACACGATATGCCCTTCACCGGAGACACGGTCACCGATCGTGATGTCGTGCGCAAGCGGGCCGACCTCGACAACCTCGCCGTAGAACTCGTGGCCGGGGATCAGAGGGGCGCGCACCTCCGACGCCGCCCAGTCGTCCCAGCGACGGATATGTAGGTCGGTCCCGCAGATCCCGGTACGCAGCACGCGGACGAGGACCTCATCAGGGCCTGCGACCGGATCGGGACGATCCACGAGTGCCAAGCCCTCGTTCGGACCAGATTTAAACAGAGCCTTCATCGCCTCATCCTTCTCATGCTCCGATGCGCAGGGTGGCCGGGACAGAGATCGCCCCGCCCCGGCCACCATGCAGTTAGTACGGGCCTGCTCAGGAGCAGGTGACCTCGGTGCGGTAGATCTGCATGTCGCCACCGGCCGCGTGCGGGGTGACGCACTCGGTGTGGGCGATGTACATCACCTGCTGGTACAGCGGCTGGATGACCTGGTCGGCGAGGATACGATCCTCCGCCTGCTGCCAGAGCACGTCGGCTTCCTCGGTCGTGCCTGCGGCGAGCGCGGCATTCACCAGGGCGACACCCTCGGGGTCGTCATATTGCAGACGATAGTTCGCGTCCACGTGCACGGACGCGATCCACTCGGACGCGGCAGGGAAGGACGAGCCCCACAGCTGGATGACGGGGCCGTCCAACTCGTAGGCGTTGATCGTCTCCGAGAGCGCCGCTGCTGGGACCGGCTTCGGCTCGACGTCGAGACCGATCTCCTTGGCCGAGTTCGAGATAGCGAGCGCTGTCGCAGCATCAGTGGTGTTGGCCGAGGAGTAGTTGAGCGGAATGGTTCCCGTGAAACCGGACTCCTCGATGAGTGCCTTCGCCGCGTCGGGGTCAAAGGAGCAGTACTGGCCGCACGCGTCTTCACGGTAGGCCGAGACGGAGTTGGGCATCAGTGAGCCCGCCGGCACGGTTGCATCCTTGAACAGATCCGTCGAGATGCTCTCGCGGTCGACGATCATCGAGAACGCCTGGCGCACCTCGATGGGGAATGCCTCGTCCAGATACGTCGGCCAGGTGAAGTACGTCTGCAGCGTGTTGCGATCGATGGCCGTCAGACCCGCATCGCCCAGGGCGTTCCGACCCTGCGCGATCAGTCCAGGGGGCAGACTGCGGAGCACATCCGCATTTCCGGCCACGACATCCTGATACGAGGTGTTGGTGTCGGTGTACACCCGGAAGGTCATCTCGTCCGCCGCGCCATCTGGCACCCAGCCCTGGTAGTTCGGGTCCTTCCTAAGGACCGCCTCCACCTGCGGGTCGAGCGACTCCAGCACGTAGACGCCGTTTCCGATCGGATCCTTGTCGTACGCGAGCGGGTCGGCGAAGGCACTCTCCGGCATCGGGCAGAACGCCAGCTGCGAGAGGATGAACGGCACGTCGTTGTTCGGCGACGACATCTCGATCGTGAAGGTGCGCTCATCCACGACGGTGATGCCGGAGAATTCCGTCGCGGTAGCTTCCCCATCGGCAAGATTGAGTTCTTCGTACCCCTTGATCGGACCGTATGCGTAGTTGGAGGGCATCGCATTGGCGCCAGCCCCGACGAAGTTGAACGTGTCTACATAGGTCTGCGCGGTGATCTCCGTGCCGTCAGAGAATGTCCGGCCGTCCGCTACCTTCACCGTCCAGGTCACCTGATCATCGCTCTCGACGGACTCGGCGCCGCGCATGAACACGCTGCCGTCCTCTTCGATGCCGGTCAGCGGCTCGCACAGCGCCATGCCGATCTGGCTGCCGGGGTTCTGCGCCCCGGTGATGCGGCCGATCTCGCCGTTGTTGACGGCGACGAAGGACGTACCGTCGGCGGAGTCACTGTCGGCGGGTTGGCCGAGACAGCCGGTCAGCATCATGGCGCTCGCGGTGACGGCGATGGCGCCGACCACGATGCGACTACTCGTACGGGTCATGAGTCGTTCCTTTCAGAGGGGGAGGAAGTGAATTTGATCGTGGAGACCATACCGACGCGGGAGAGCGCGATCTGTTCGGAGAGATGACAGGATGCTTTGTGCGTTGATGCTCCACCGGGGACTGCGACGAGCGGGGGTACCTCTGTGGAACACCTCTCCACCGCGGTGTAGCAGCGGGTGTGGAACGGGCATCCTGCCGGAGGATCGATCGGCGACGGCGGGTCGCCCTCGAGCACCACGCGCTCGAGATGCTCGTTCGGAGCGAGCTTGCGAGGAATGGCGGAGAGCAGCGCACGAGTGTACGGGTGCGCTGTCGCGCTGTAGACGTCGTCGCAGTCGCCTTCCTCAACGATCTTCCCGAGGTACATCGTTACGATGCGGTCGGACATGTGCTGCACGACATCCAGATCATGGGCGATGAACACAATCGACAGCCCGAGCTCACGCTTGAGGCGATTGAGCAGATTCAGCACCTGAGCGCGCACTGAGATATCCAACGCCGAGACCGGTTCGTCACACACGAGCAGTTTCGGTTCGACGGCTAGCGCGCGAGCGATGCCGATGCGCTGCAGTTGGCCGCCGGAGAACTCGTGCGGGAAGCGATGCGCGTGGTCGGGGTTGAGGCCCACCTGGATGAGCAGTTCGCCGACGCGGGCGTCGATCCTCGCGGCCGGAAGCAGCGCGTGGGTCGTGATCCCCTCGGCTATCGACTGGCCGACGGATCGACGAGGATCGAGCGAGGCGTGCGGGTCCTGAAACACCATCTGCACCTCGCGATGCAGCAACGTCTTGCGCTCGGAGCGGGACATTTCCCCCACGTCAGAGCCGTTCCATCTAACGCTCCCCTCACTCGGCTCCTCGAGACCGCAGATGATGCGGGCGAGGGTCGACTTGCCGCACCCGGACTCGCCGACCAGCCCGACCGTCTCTCCCTCTTCGACGACGAAGTCAACGCCGTCGACGGCACGGATCGGCGCGCGCGACGCCCGAGACAAAAGCGTGTGCTTCTGCTTGTAAAAGCGGCGAATGGAATCAAGCTCCAACAGTGACATCGGCGAGCACCTCCTCCTTGTGGTGGCATGCGGCCGCCCTGTCCGTCGAGAACGACACCAGCTGCGGTGTCTCGGAACGGCACTCGTCCGTCGCGTATCCGCAGCGCGGGTTGAAGCTGCAGCCAGGTGGCCGCAGCCCGATGTCCGGCGGAAGTCCCTGAATGGTCGGCAAATCGCCACCTCGATGCGCGGCGCTCGGGATCGACCCCAGCAGTCCTTTGGTGTACGGGTGGGCCGGGTTGTCGAACATCGGACCGATCGGCCCCGACTCGGCGACCCGCCCTGCGTACATGACCAGCGCACGGTCGGCGAGCTGGCCTGCGACACCGAGGTCGTGGGTGATCATCAGCAACGCCATCCTGCGCTCCGCGGTGATCGATCCCAGCAGATCCAGGATCTGCGCCTGCACGGTCGCGTCGAGCGCGGTCGTCGGCTCATCGGCAATCAGCACATCAGGATCCAGCGCCAGTGCCATCGCGATCATGATGCGCTGGCGCATGCCACCGGAGAACTGAAACGGGTAATCGTTCGCGCGACTCGCGGCGTCAGGGATGCGCACGGCACGCATCATCTCGATGGCAGCGGTAAGCGCGTGCTTCCTGCTCATGCGCTGATGCACCCGGTAGAGTTCCGCGATCTGCGTCGCGACCGTCTGCACCGGATTGAGTGCGCTGAGCGCGTCCTGGAACACCATCGCGATGCGGGCGCCCTGTACGGTGCGCAGCTTCGCAGGCGAGAGGGTGAGCAAGTCATCGCCGTCGAACATGATGCGACCACCGGTGATCCTCGACGCGGGCTTGGGCAGGATTCCCATGATCGCCTTCGCCGTGATGCTCTTTCCCGATCCAGACTCTCCGAGGACGGCGAGCGTCTCGCCCCTGTCGACGGTGAAGCTGACATTCTGCAACGCGGTGATCGGGGCCGATCCCTGCGAACGGAATTCGAGTGACAGGTTCTGAACTTCGAGGAGGGCGGTCATCGGCGGGCCTTCGGATCGAGGGCGTCACGCAGGCTCTCGCCGAGCACGACGAATGCGAGCGTGGTGAGACCAAGCATCAGGGCGGGGAAGAACATCAGCAGCGGAGCGATCTGCCAGTTCCCGTCCTGGCTGGCGAGGGCGATCTGGATGCCCCAGGAGAACGCAGGGAGCTTCAGACCGACCCCGAGGATCGAGAAGCCCGCTTCCGCGGCCATCCCTGCGCCAACCGACAGGGTGGTCATCACAATCAGCGGGGTCACTGCGTTGGGGATCACATGGGAGCGGAGGATTCGCCACGGCCCGACCCCCAATCCCCGCGCGGCCTGGATGTATTCCAGGTTCCTCACCTGCATGACGGAGCTGCGCATGTAGCGCATGGTCCCGGCCCAGCTGAACAGGACGAGCACGAGCACGATCGTCCACACTGTCCGCGAGCGGAACTGGTAAAGGATCACCAGGCTGGCGATTCCGACCGGGATCCCGAGGATCACGTTCGAGATCCACGAGATCACCGAGTCCACGACTCCGCCGAAGTAGCCGGCCAGCGAACCCGCAATGAGTGCGATGACGAAAGTGATCGCCGCAGTGAACACGCCGACTTCGAGAGACGTCCTGGCGCCATAGACGATGTTCGACCAGTAGTCACAGCCCTGAATGTCGAAGCCCATGATGTGGCCGGCTTCCGGGCCGACGCGCGACATCGACAGATCGCAGTCGCGCGGATCGATCTGAGTGAAAAGACCGGGCACGAGCGCCATTAGCGCCACCACGATGATGATGAACGCTGCGATGTCGAAGAACGGACTCTTCCAGAGGTTGCGCAGACCGCTGCGAGGACGGCCCCGCCTGGCCCTTGCCGTGATCAGAGCGGTGGTGGACTCAGACATGGCGCACCCTCGGGTCGATGATCGGATACAGCAGATCGACGACGAGAGCCGCGACCAGGAAGAACAGCAGCATGAAGACGGAGACGCCGACGACGACCGGCCCGTTCTGCGTGTCGATCGCCCGGGCGAGTGTGCCGCCGAGACCGGGAAGGTTGAAGATCGTCTCGATCAGGACCGATCCGCCGAGCAGCGCGGCGAGACTCAACCCGAGATATGTCACCACCGGCATGAAGGCGTTACGCAGTGCGTGCACCCACATAATCCGCTGCGGACTGATCCCCTTCGCCGTCGCCGTGACGATGTAGTCCGAGCGCAGCACGTCCACGAGGCTGGTGCGGCTCAATCGCGCCAACGGAGATGCCGTCTCCAGAGCCAGCACGACGGCGGGCATGATGAACGCGAGCGGGAACCCCATCCGCACCCCCGATATAGGGAGCCAGTGCAGTTTTATCCCGAAGATGTACTGCGAGAAATAGGCGATGATGAAGCCCGGCACTGCCAGGAAGAAGATCGTGAAGAACAGATTGAACTTGTCAGGGAACTTGCCCTGACGAAGTCCGGCCCACACGCCGAGGCACACACCGATGACGAGCTTGAGCGCGAACGCCGTCAGCGCGAGGACCACGGTGTATGGCAACGCGGTCGCGATGAGAGTCGACACCTCATTGCCGTTGAAATCGCGCCCGAAGTCGCCGTGCAGCACGTTCCACAGGTACTTCCCGTACTGCACCAGGAAGGGGTCATCCAGGTTGTACTGCGCGCGGATCGAAGCGATCGTGGAATCCGAGAGACGCTTCTCTCCACCCGCCAGCGCGAGCACGGGGTCGCCGGGGATCAGGAAGACCAGCAGGTAAACGAGGAAGGTCGACCCGATGAGGGTCGGGACCATCATCAGAATGCGCCGCAGCGAGTAACGCAGCATCAGCGTCGAGCCGGCTGATGCGCGGCGTAGTAATCGAGCAACTCCTCCGGAATCCGGGGGATCTCGAAGGGCTGAGAGGACGATCGGATCGACAGCGCACCCCCGACACCGGCGGCGACCGCGTCGCGTGCCGCGACCGGGTTGGTCTGGGTCGGCGTGCCGTTGCGGACGAACTCGACAAACTCTGCGACCGTGAGCGGGTCCGCTCCGCCGTGGCCGCCGTCGCCGCCGTCTTCGATCGGGTAGCGCACGTGCCCCTTCTCGAGGTAGTCGCTGCGTGCGTTCCACAGCCGAATTTCCCCCCCGGAGTCGTCGTCGAAGTTCTCGATGCGTCCTTCGGTGCCGATGACCGTGTAGTTGCGCCAGTAGTCAGGGGTGAAATGGCACTGCTGGTAGCTCATCAGCACACCGGAGTCGGTGCGCATCATGATCATTGAGATGTCCTCAACGTCGATGACCGGGTTGAGGTCCTGCTGTGCAGTGGGCGGGTAGTTCGACATCGAGAACCAGTCGCCCATGCGCCGATCGGAGTTGTCCCTACGCGATTGCACATCTCCGTACACCGCGAGGTCACCGACGCCGACCACAGACCGGGTGGGGGTCCCCGCGATCCAGTGCATCACATCGATGTCGTGCGCACCCTTCTGCAGCAGCAGACTCATCGCCTTGTCGCGCTCGGCGTGCCAGTCTTTGAAGTAGTAGTCGCCACCGTGCCCGACGAAGTGGCGGCACCAGATGGCCTTGACCTCGCCGATCTCGCCGCGGTCAACGATGTCCTTCATCATCCGGACGACCTGCATGTGGCGCATGTTGTGGCCGACGTACACCTTGGTGCCGGTGCGGTATCCGGCCTCAAGGATCCGGTCGGCATCTTCGATCGAGATCGCCAACGGCTTCTCGATGTAGGCGGCGATACCTGCTTCGAGAAGTTCAACCGTGACGTCCGCATGCGTGAAGTCCGGCGAGGTCACGAAGGCGCCATCCACCTCGATACCAGAGGCGATGAGTTCGGTGACCGAGGCGAACACCGGGACATCTCCGAAGAGCTTGACGGCGCGCTCATGGGTTCGCGGGTCCGGATCGACTGCGGCGACGATCGTTCCGCCGACGGTCTGAACGTGCAGGGCGACCCCGGCACGGGCGCCGATGCCGATCACTGCTGCTCGGAAGGGGGACGTCTCGGGGACGGTCTCGCTGGTCATCTGTTCGTGCTCCGGATCGATGGTGAGAATGGGCGCCGGAACATCCGGTACCCCGTAGATGCGGTGGGAATGCTTCTGGAAGGCGAGGCCGAGGGCGCCGAGCGCTGCGGCATCCGCACCCAGTTCGCCGCCTCTGATGAGGCGAGGTCCCGCTTCGATGCCGGTGACCGCTGTACGGATGCCTTCGGCGAGGGGCCCTGCAAGGATGTCGGCGAACTCGCCGAGCTCTCCGCCGAGGACGATGACGTCGGGATCGACGGTGAGCAGCAGGGCGGCCATCGCGGGCGTCATCGCCGCGCTCAGCGCGTCCAGCGCCGCGCGGCCGCGCAGGTCGGCTGGATCGTCGCGCAGTCGCCGCAGTTGTGCTGCGACTTGAGGCACCGCGTCGAGCAGCAGCCCAGGGGGAACCTCGACGTTACTGAAGGCGCGGAGCAGACCGACCTCGCCCGCGCGCCCACGGCGCCCGCGGAGAACATGCCCTGCCGCCGTAACACGCGCCGACACGTGATGCCAGGTGAGGGCGTAAACGCCGGTGTCCGCATCCGTGAGCGCACCGTTGCGAGATTCTGCCTCGGCGGCGAGCGACAGATCGTTGTCGACGACCACCGGCGCGCCGAAGTACGCGGTGAACATCTCTACGAGGTTCTTGCCCGACCAGTCGATGATCTGCGGCGCGGAGATCAAGATTCCTTCTTCATCGATGAGACCGGCGACAGCTATACCGATCACGACCACGTCGGATGGCCGGCGGCCGATGCGCTCCAGCGTCTGCTGCAGCAGCGCACGAACCGGGGCGAGGCTCGGCTTGGCCGTGGTCGGCGGCGCGACCTCTGAATCCTGACGACCGAGGGAGCGACCGTTGCGATCCGCGACCACGATCCGCACCGCACTGCGGGTCAGATCGATGCCCACGATGACCGGCGAGCCCGCGATGGGCGAAAAGGTGCGTGCCGGACGGCCGGATGCTCCACGTGCCTCGTGCTCGATCACGAGCCCGGATTCCATCAACGCTCCGAGCGCTGCGGTCACCGTGGGTCGCGACAGACCGGTGCTCTCGGCAAGATCCGAGATCGTCGCACGATCCCGCTCGCGGAGGCTCGCCAAGCACAGGGCGATGAGCTTAACGTCGATTGCCGACACCTAGACCTCAATTTCTAATCAGCTTTCATAACTATTACGAAAGTGTTTTCATCATTGTGTGATCCGGATGCCGCGGTGTCAATCTTTTTCTCGGATCGCCCCTTAGGCTCATTCCATGACCGATGCCGTGAACCCGCTCCTGACGCCATCCGCTCTCCCCTACGCACTCCCGGACTACGCCGCGATCCGGCCGGAGCACTATGTGCCCGCCTTCCGGGCTGCATTCGACGAGCACCTCGCCGAGATCAGGCGCATCACGATGGCGCGGTCGATGCCCACACTCGAGAACACGATGGTCGCACTGGAGCAGTCCGGCGCCCTTCTCGACGCCGTCGCGCATGCGTTCTACACCGTGAGCTCAGCGGATGCCACGGACGAGATCCAGGCGATTGATGAGGAGCTTGCGCCACTGATGGCTGCGCACGAGGACGCCATCCGCTTGAACTCTGAGTTGTATTGGCGAGTCAAGACCCTCCACGAGCAGCTAGACCAACTCGAGCTCGACGCGGAGAGCAAGTACCTGGTTGAGCGTCACTTCCGAGAGATGACACATGCCGGTGCTGCGCTCGACGACGAGGCCAAGGTCCGCTTGACCGCCCTGAACCAGCAACTGTCGACGCTGACAACCACGTTCGAGAAGAATCTGCTCGCCGACACCAACGATCTCGCCGTGTACTTCGAAAGCGCTGAGGAGCTCAATGGCTTGACGGACGGCGAGCTGTCCGCCGCAGCACGCGCTGCAACAGACCGAAGCCACGTAGGCGGCTTTCTGATCTCACTGCCGTTGTTCACGGGGCATCCATATCTGGCATCCCTCACGAATCGCAAGAGCCGCCAGCGCATCATGGATGCATCACGCGCCCGAGCAGCGCGAGGCAACGCCAATGACAACCGCACTGTGCTGAGCGAGATTGTCGTGCTGCGCGCCGAGCGCGCGGCGCTGCTCGGATACTCGTCCCACGCGGCTTACGTCACAGCCGACGAGACGGCAGGAACACCCGAAGCCGTATCTGACCTCGTGCACCGTCTTGCACCGGCCGCAGCATCCAACGCGCGCGCCGAGCAGGCAGCGCTGCAGTCGATCATCGATGCGACAGAATCGGAGCCGTTTGCCCTCGAGGCGCACGACTGGGCCTTCTACACCGAGAAGGTGCGTACGGCACAGTACGACATCGACACGGCCGCACTACGCCCCTGGTTCGAGGCCGAGCGGGTGTTGCAAGACGGCGTGTTCTACGCTGCAACGCAGCTCTATGGCGTCACTTTCACTGAGCGCGACGACCTCGTCGCCTACCACCCGGGCGCTCGCGTGTTCGAGGTACACAACCCCGGTGGCAGTGCGCTCGGACTCTACGTTCTCGATCTGTACACGCGAGATTCCAAGCGCGGCGGTGCGTGGATGAATCCGATCGTCAGCCAGTCCGCGCTCCGCGGCACGGCGCCGGTCGTGGTGAACAATCTCAACGTGTCGCAGCCGGGCGACGGGCAGCCGACGCTTCTCACGCTTGATGAGGTGACGACGCTGTTCCATGAGTTCGGTCATGCGCTGCACGGGCTGTTCGCTACGGTCAATTACCCCCACTTCGCTGGCACGAACGTGTTCCGTGACTTCGTGGAGTTCCCCAGCCAGGTCAACGAGATGTGGATTCTCTGGCCTCAGGTTCTCGACAACTACGCACGTCACTTTGAGACCGGCGAACCGCTGGATGCCGCGATCGTGGAGCGCTTGCGCGCAACTGAGACGTTCAACCAGGGTCATGACACGAGTGAGTACCTGGCTGCGGCATGGCTGGATCAGGCGTGGCATCGGGTGGGCACGGATTCTTCGATGACCGACGTCGCCGCATTCGAAGCTGCGGCGCTCGCGGAGATCGGTCTCGACAACCCGGCTGTTCCAACGCGCTACTCCTCCACCTACTTCGCCCACGTGTTCTCAGGCGGTTACAGCGCGGGGTACTACTCGTACATCTGGAGCGAAGTACTCGATGCAGACACCGTCGAGTGGTTCCGCGAGAATGGCGGTCTCACGCGCGAAAACGGCGACCGTTTCCGTGCCCGTCTGCTGGGCGTCGGCGGATCGAAGGATCCTCTGGAGGCATACCGTGATTTCCGTGGCCGCGACGCCGACATCGCTCCACTGCTGAAGCGCCGCGGGCTCGGAGGCTGATGAACGACGAGCGACTCAGCGCCATCAGCCGTACATTCGACGCGCGGTCATCGACCTACGATGACAGCACGATGCATCGTGCTGTCGCGGTCGCTGTCGCTGACTTCGCCGATCTGACAGATGTCGAAGAGGTGCTCGACATTGCCACAGGTACAGGGCTCGTCCTGCGCGCGCTGAGCCAGCGCTCCCCCGCACTCGCACTCACCGGGATCGATGTCTCGCAGGGCATGCTGGCGGTCGCACGAGCTCAGCCACCGTCGGCGGTGTTCATCGAGGCGGATGCCGCGGACCTGCCGCTCGTCCACGCCTCAGCTGACCTCATCACCTGTGTCACGGGGCTGCACGTGATTCCGGACACATCCGGCGCGCTGGCGGAGTGGCGCAGAGTCCTGCGGCCGCACGGCCGGATCGTCTCTGCGACATTTCTCGCAGCCGGCCGAGGGGGCGCGCCGCGCAAGACGCACATGTATCCGGCCGACCATCAGCCTTTCGAGTCGTTGGATCAACTGACGGCGACAGCGGCCGCTCACAGCTTCACGATCACTCGATCAACGATCTGGTCAGACGACGCCGACAGACTCCTCATCGCCGAGTGGGTGCCCGCGCTTCGCTGAGCGTTCCGACGAGCGTTCTGCTCGGCGCCCCTCACCCGCCCAACGGCTCCAGTGCGTCGAGTGGACGCGGAACGATCAATGCACCGTCCACGACCGCTCGCTCACCCAGCGGTGACTCCAGCTTCACGATGAACGGTGTCGGCGGGTTACTCTGGCAGGTCGCTACGTCATCGCTGTCCGGTCGCACGGCGATATGGACGATCACCGCGCCCTCGGTCTCCTCCAGGGCGATCAGTTCGACCCGCCCTGCCGCATCCATCCCGCTGTTGCAGGCGCGTTCGGTGACAAGCAGAGTCAGCTGAGCAGAGTCAGGGTCCGGCAGCGCGGCCGGATCAAGGTTCACCTCGGCTGGTGTGAGCGGAGCGGGGTCGATCGCGAGCGCGCACGATGCACTGCTCGTGAGCATCCACCCCTCCTCTCCTGTCGCCGGCAGGGCGCGCATCTTCTCGAACTCGAGCACCTCGTGGTCTGCGCCGGCATCATCGATCGCGCCGTACCGCCGAAGCAGGGTGATGCTCGTGGAACTCTCAGCCGTCACCACCCACTCACTGAGGTTCTCGGGCGCGGCACTGGCACCCAAGCCGTCTACGACGGAGGCGAGCGCGGCTGCGGCGTCGCCAGTGAGCTCGTCGGCGCGCACATCGGCGTTGTATCGTGCTGCGTCAACCGTGCGTTCGTTGCACTCGTAGGCGACGGCGGAATCGTCCGTTGCGCTGGTCGGAGGGGTCGAGCCTGCGCCGACAGCGCACCCTACGCAGACGAACAGTGGAAGCAGCACTCCTACCGAGAAGAGCAACTGCGAACGAATGGCTCTCATGCCAGCAAGTGTGCCACGAGGGATATTCGTCTCACACTCATGCGTTCACGCCCCACCGCGACGGCTCGTTCTACGTCCTGCTGAGCGCTTCAATCGGAGAAGTGCGTCATCTTCGGAGCAACTCGCCGAATGTCCCCGAAGATCGTGCACATCTCCGAGCGACGCGTGCGCACGGCAGCTCATGCCCCACGTTTAGGCGAGCAACCCGAGCTCCCGCGCGAAGTCGCGCATCCGCGTCGCCATCTCCTGCGGTACCTCGGCGACCGTGAAGTGCCCGCCCTCCGGCAGCCGATCAAAAGAGCGCAGGTCGCGGTAGAAGCTCCGAGCGACACTCTCGGGATAATCGTGTTCGTGCCGCTGGATCGCGACAGCCGCGGGCACCTCGACCGGCCGTATGCGCTCATCTTCACCGGTATCGAAGTATCGCCTGAATGACGTGGCGATGCTCTGCGTCGCCCAATAGATCATCGCCTCAGTGAGGATGCGTTCCCGCGAGATCTTGCGTTCGAGCAACTCCGGCTGATCTGTCGGTGTGTCACTCCATTCCACGAGCTTCTCTGCGATCCACGCGATGAGGCCTGCAGGGGAATCGTTCAGCCCCGCGGCGAGAGTGTCAGGGCGGGTGCCCTGCACGTGACCGTAAGCGCCGTCCGGCCCACCGCTCGCCGCCAACCGGTCGAAGAACGCTCGTGCTTCTGGATCTTCGATGGCCGCACGCTCGTCGTCGGTACCGAAGTGCGAGTGGGTGGCGAAGATGCCGTGCACCTGGTCGGGGTAAGACGATGCGATCAGGTCGCTCACATTGGCCGAGATGTCCTCGCCGTATGTGAGATACCGCTTATAGCCGAGCACGTCGGTCATCAGCGTATGCATCAGTCGCGCCATCACGCTCTCCGTCATGGTTCCGTCGTACGGTGCGGAGAAGGCGAAGCCAGGCATACTCGGAACGATCACATCGAAGTCCGGAAGCAGCCGGGCGAACTCGAGCTGGAGCGCGAAGGTGTGCGGCCACCCGTGCATCACCAGCAGCGCCGGAGCATCAGGGCGTTCGGATCGCAGATGGACGAAGTGGATGTCGGTGCCGTCGACATCCGCGATGAACTGCGGATGCTGGTTCAGCCATTCCTCGCGTGCACGCCAGTCGAACTCCAGCCAGCTGTCCACCAGCGTCCGGAGATACTCCGCCGACATCCCCGCCTCCGGGTGTCGCGGCGAGTCGGGCAACAGGCGCGAGCGAGAGAGCCGCTCGTGCAGATCGACGATCGCGTCGTCAGGAATCGAGATCTGGAAGCTTCGCATGGCGTCACTATAGAGCGCACCTCAGACGCAGCGCCCGGAAGTCCGAACCATCACAGGAATGGCGCCGTGTACAGTCGCACGCTGCACCCCAGCTCCCCTGGCTCCAGCGAGATTCGATCAAACGACGCCCGGAACACCAAACCGTCGGCACCTCGCACCATCACGACGCAGTCGCGCACGGCCGCGATGCCGACTGCAGCGACCAGTTCTCCGTCGTCCGTCGACGTCACATCGACAGTGACGTCTGCCTCGGGGAAAGCGTCGCGAAGCTCGTCTGAAAGACTCTGTGCGTCAGACTGCAGCAACACCGCTTCTATCATCTCTGCCGTGTCGGCGGGAAGCGCAGGCTTCGGGGCAGCCGTCGGTGCGGGCACACGCTGCGGCAACTCATCGCAGTCCAGATCTTCGCGTTGCACCTCGGTGTGCAGCGCCAGCGTGAATCGGTAGCAGCGCTCGGCTGTTCCCGCCGAGTTCCACTGGCCGAAAACCTCCTGGGACCTCTTCGCCTCCACATCCGACCTGATCCGGATGTCGATGATCGCTTCATCGCCGGTCTCCGTCGACCCGCTCCACCGCACTGGCTGGACTTCTGTCGAAGATGACCGAAAACGCTCGGCCGCGATGCTCTCCGCGTCTGTCGCTTCCGTCTGATAACCGAAGGCACTCGTGAGCGCGTCCGCAGTTGCGACAACACTCTTCTCCGCAATGGCGTTTCCATCGCGAGAAGCGGCCACGTCGACGCTAACTACGACCACGGTCGCAGCTACGGCGAGAACACACACGCCACCGATCAGAACCAGGCTCCTGAAAACCTGCATTCTGACCTCTGGCCCTAAGCGCTCTTGCGCTTGCGCTCCATCACTATGGTCGGTGGCGCGCCTTCATCGACGGCCGCACGCGTGACTACGACCTTCTTCACGTCTTCAGCAGACGGGATCTCAAACATGATCGGACCGAGCACGTCTTCAAGGATGGCGCGCAGGCCACGTGCACCAGTCTTTCGCTCCACCGCGAGGTCGGCGATAGATCGAAGCGCGTCCTCCTCGAACTCAAGCTCCACACCGTCGATCTCAAACATGCGCTGGTACTGCTTCACCAGGGCGTTGCGAGGGGCAGTGAGAATCTCCATCAGCGCATCCTGATCCAGCGGAGAAACCGACGCAACGATGGGCAGTCGTCCGATGAACTCCGGGATCAGACCGAACTTGTGCAGGTCTTCAGGCAGAACCTCGCCGAATAGATCAAGATCCTTGGATTTGTCCTGTAGCGGGGCGCCGAAGCCGATACCGTGCTTTCCGACACGCGCCGAGACGATGTCTTCCAGGCCAGAGAAGGCACCCGCGACGATGAACAGCACGTTCGTCGTGTCGATCTGCAAGAACTCCTGGTGCGGGTGCTTGCGACCGCCCTGCGGCGGAACAGAAGCGACCGTGCCCTCAATGATCTTCAGCAGCGCCTGCTGCACGCCCTCGCCGGAGACATCGCGAGTGATCGAAGGATTTTCGGCCTTGCGGGCGATCTTGTCGATCTCGTCGATGTAGATGATGCCCTGCTCGGCGCGCTTCACATCGTAGTCCGCGGCCTGGATGAGCTTGAGGAGGATGTTCTCCACATCCTCACCGACGTAGCCGGCCTCGGTCAGCGCAGTGGCATCTGCCACGGCGAACGGGACGTTCAGCCGCTTCGCCAATGTCTGAGCGAGGTAGGTCTTGCCACAACCAGTCGGACCGATGAGCAGAATGTTGCTCTTGGCGATCTCGACTTCTTCGGCCTTCTGCTCGGCGAGCTGAAGCGTGCCGTGCGCGCGCACGCGCTTGTAGTGGTTGTAGACGGCGACAGCAAGAGACCGTTTCGCGGGCTCTTGCCCAACGACGTACTCCTCGAGGAACGCGAAGATCTCGCGTGGCTTGGGCAGTTCAAAGTCAGCGACGCCGTCGGCGGAGGATTCCGCCATGCGCTCTTCGATGATCTCGTTGCACAGCTCGACGCATTCGTCGCAAATGTACACACCGGGGCCAGCGATCAGCTGCTGCACCTGCTTCTGGCTCTTTCCACAGAATGAGCACTTGAACAGGTCAGCGCTTTCACCGATACGGGCCATGCGCGTCCTCCTTGGGGAGACTAAAAAACTCCTTCGAGCCTAACCTCTCCCTCGGACACTGGGACGCATTGGCGCGGCTCAAGCCGGATCTCGTCAGCTCGGATCCCCGAGATCCACTCAGCTCAGATCAAGCTCTTGGTGTGCCACACCGTCTTGATCTCGGTGAAAGCCGCGATCCGCTCCGGCGACGCCGTCACATCACCCGGTGTGAGCACGCGCTTGAGCGTGTCAGCCGCAGCGATCTGCAGGTCAACCCATTCGAGAGCTCCGGCGCCTGCCAGGTCGAGCGCGTTGACGTCAGCGTGCGATGCGAGCCACGGCGCCATCTCTGCGGGCGATCCGGTGAGCACATTCACCACTCCCCCCGGAACATCGCTGGTAGCGAGCACCTCTGCGAAGCTGATCGCCGAAAGCGGATGCTGCTCGCTGGCCACGACGATCACCGTGTTGCCTGCCACAAGTGCAGGGGCAACCACAGAGACCAGACCAAGCAGAGCGGAGTCCTGCGGCGCGACAATCGCCACGACACCGGTCGGCTCAGGCACGGAGATGTTGAAGTACGGACCGGACACCGGGTTGGCATTGCCTGCAACCTGGGCGTACTTGTCGCACCAGCCCGCGTACCAGACCCACAGGTCGATGGCCTCGTCGACCTGCGTACCGGCCGCGGCAGCAGAAACACCCTCCTGCGCCACGATCTCGTCGATGAACTGCGCCCGCCGCCCCTCGAGGACCTCGGCGACGCGATAGAGCACTTGACCACGGTTGTATGCGGTCGCTCCTGACCATCCCTTTACCGCCGCACGGGCAGCCACCACAGCATCCCGAGCATCCTTTCGGGAGCCCTTCGCCGCGTTCGCCAGGAACGCGCCCTTCGCTGAGAGAACCTCGTAGGTGCGGCCGGACTCGCTGCGGGGGAACTTTCCGCCGATGGCGAGCTTGTACGTCTTCGGCACTGTCATTCGCTTGCTCATGCTGAGGCCCCCTTCAGGTAGGCGGTGAGACCATGTCGGCCGCCCTCGCGGCCGTATCCGGATTCCTTGTAGCCACCGAACGGGCTGGCCGGGTCGAAACGGTTGAACGTGTTCGCCCAAATGACACCGGCGCGCAGCTTGTCAGCAACGGCGAGGATGCGCGAGCCCTTGTCGGTCCAGATGCCAGCCGACAGCCCGTAGGGGGTGTTATTCGCCTTGGCAATGGCCTCGGCAGGCGTGCGGAAGGTCAGCACCGAGAGCACCGGCCCGAAGACCTCGTCACGCGCGATGCGATGGGATGCTTCGACGCCGGTGAAGATCGTCGGAGCGAACCAGAAGCCCTTCTCAGGGATGGCGCAGTCGGCTGTCCAGCGCTCTGCGCCTTCCGCCTCGCCGATGTCGCTGAGCTCGTGGATGCGAGCCAGCTGAGCGGCGGAGTTGATCGCACCGATGTCAGTGTTCTTGTCGAGCGGGTCTCCCAGACGCAACGTGGAAAGACGTGACTTCAGACGGTCAACGACCTCGTCGTGGATCGACTCTTGCACGAGGAGTCGACTGCCAGCGCAGCATACGTGCCCCTGGTTGAAGAAGATGCCGTTGACGATGCCCTCGATGGCCTGCTCAATCGGCGCATCATCGAAGACGATGTTCGCGGCCTTACCGCCGAGCTCGAGGGTGACCTTCTTCCGGGTGCCGGCGACGGCACGCGCGATGTCGCGGCCAACGCCGGTCGAGCCGGTGAACGCGACCTTGTCGACGTCAGGATGCCGCACCAGAGTGGCACCGGTGGAACCGGCACCTGTGACGATGTTCACGACACCAGCAGGCAGGTCTGCCTGCTGCAGGATCTCGGCAAAGATCAGCGCGGTCAGCGGAGTGGTCTCGGCAGGCTTGAGCACGACCGTGTTGCCCGCGGCGAGGGCGGGCGCGATCTTCCACGCGAGCATCAGCAGCGGGAAGTTCCACGGAATGATCTGTCCTGCGACGCCGAGCGCTCGTGGGTTGGCGCCGAGGCCTGCGTAATCGAGCTTGTCTGCCCAACCGGCGTAGTAGAAGAACCAGGATGCGACGAGCGGAACGTCGACGTCGCGGCTTTCCTTGATCGGCTTGCCGTTGTCAAGGCTCTCGGCGACGGCGAGTTCGCGGGCACGTTCCTGCACGAGGCGGGCGATGCGGAAGAGATACTTGCCGCGGTCGCGACCGCTCATCTTCGACCAGACCTTGTCGTACGCGCGACGAGCTGCCGCGACCGCACGATCGATGTCTTCATCGTTCGCTCCGGCGATCTCAGCAATGTGCGATTCGTCAGAGGGTGAGATGGTGTTGAAACTGGGGCCAGAGCCATCGACAAACTCGCCGTCGATAAACAGGCCGTAGCTGTCGCGCAGGTTCAGGATCGCCTTGGATTCAGGCGCGGGGGCATATTCCAGGAATGACATGTTTCTGTTCCCTTTAGTCGATCGTGACGTAGTCGGGGCCGGAGTAGTGGCCGGTGGTCAGCTTCTGACGTTGCAGCAGCACATCGTTGAGCAGGCTCGAGGCGCCGAAGCGGAACAGGTGCGGCTGCAGCCATTCCTCGCCAGCAGTCTCAGCGACGGTGACGATGTACTTGATCGCGTCCTTGGATGTGCGGATGCCACCGGCGGGCTTGACCCCGATCTTCTCGCCGGTGATGCGGTGCCAGTCGCGGACGGTCTCAAGCATGAGCAGGGTCGTCGGCAGTGTCGCCGCCGGCTGCACCTTGCCCGTGGAGGTCTTGATGAAGTCGCCCCCGGCGAGGATGCCCAGCCAGGATGCGCGCTTGATGTTGTCGTAGGTGTTCAGCTCACCGGTCTCGAGGATCACCTTGAGAGAGGCGGAGCTACCGTCTGCGCGGCGGCATGCTTCCTTGACGGCGGCGATCTGGTCGAAAACCAGGCCGTAGCGACCGGAGAGGAAAGCACCCCGGTCGATGACCATATCGATCTCGTCTGCGCCAGCCGCGACCGCCTCTGCCGTGTCGGCGAGCTTGATGGCAAGCGAGGCGCGACCGCTGGGGAACGCAGTCGCGACGGCCGCTACCGAGATCTTGCCGTCGTCCGGGTCACCGTGAACGCCGCCCAGCGCCTCAACGGCGTGACCGACCATGTCACCGTAGACGCAGACAGCCGCGACGATCGGGGTGGAGGGATCTCCCGCATCCGGAGTCTTGGCCTTGGCAACGAGCGAGCGCACCTTGCCCGGGGTATCTGCGCCCTCGAGCGTGGTGAGGTCGATCAGCGAGATGATCTTGTCGATCGCCCAGGCTTTCGACGTCGTCTTGATCGAACGTGTGCCGAGGTCGGCAGCACGCTGCTCAAGGCCGGTGGCATCTACGCCGGGCAGGCCGTGCAGGAAGCGACGCAGCGTGGCGTCATCGGGCTCTCCGCCCAGCACATCCACCGCGGAACGGCGGGCGAGTTCTTGGGTTGTCATCGTTCCTCCAACAATGCTCGGGCTGTGGTCTCATCGGTCACCAGAACGCTGCACAGGCCACTGCTGACGACTGTACGCGCGATGTCATGTTTCGCGTCCCCCGCAGTGACGAAGATCGCCTGCGCAGCACTGCGCAACCGGTCAAGGCTCACGCCGACCGTACGTGCATCGAGTTGCGGATCGACGATGTTGCCGTCTGCATCGATATAGCGGCCGAGCACATCCCCGACCGCGCCTCGACGCGCAAGTTCCTCAACGTCAGCCGACGTCAGATATCCGTTCTCGACGTGCGCCGAGGTCGCGTCGGAGGGGCCGGCCGAATAGAGGTAGGTCTGCGCATCCGCCGCCTGCTCCAAGACAGCGGAGACGGTTCGATCTGCTTCGATCGCCTGTTTCGTCTCCACACGTTCCAAAATGGCGGGGCTGGGAAGAAGTGTCGCCTGCCCGCCTGCACGCTGCGCGATGGTCATGGCCAGACTCGCGGCGCCCCCTGAGCGCCGGTTCAAGCTGACTCCCCCATTGAGCTGCACGACGGTCACGCCACTCGCCCAGCCTTCCGGCAGTGCTTCTGCGACGGCGGTGAGAGTACGGCCCCAGCTGACTGCGAGAGTGCGCGGTACCGGTCGAAGCGCCGTGAGATGATCGGCCGCGGCCTGAGCAACGCGATCGAGAGTACTGTTCTCGTCGTCCGCTACGGGAACGACGATGACGTCTGCGAGGTCGAATCGCTGAGCGAGCTCGCGCTCCAGACCCAGTCTGCGAGCACGGGGATGCACGATCTCGATACGGACGATGCCCGCCGCTCGCGCGTGCGTGAGCAGTCGCCCGACTTTCCATCGCGAGATCTTCAGAAGTGCGCCGATCTCGTCCTGCGTCTTGCTCTCGTCGTAGTAGAGCTCGGCGACACGGACCGAAAGCAGATCATCGTCCACGGCATCCTCCCCTCGTGCCCAGAATACTCGCGAACACACAGTCGCGCATGCTGATGCGCATATGAGCATCGAATGCGCTGTGCGCTGCACATTCGCGGCTTCGCGGGCGGTTCGACGCGTCGTTCAGGCGAGCGCTTCGCACGGAGATGTACAGCAAGTTCGGACGTTTTCGCGAGATTTCGCCTAGCCAAGCGCACTTCTCCGAGCGAAGCGCACACCGCGACCGGGAACGACGAAGGGCGGCAGTCAGATGACTGCCGCCCTTCGAGGAACGGATGCTACGCGCGCTTGCGCGAGGTCAGCACCTGGTCGACGATGCCGTACTCAAGAGCCTCGGCAGCAGAGAGGATGTTGTCGCGATCGATGTCGCGGTTGACCTTCTCTACTGGCTGGCCGGTGTGCTTGGCCATGGTCTCTTCGAGCCAGGTGCGCATGCGGAGGATCTCCGCCGCCTGGATCTCGATGTCGGATGCCTGCCCCTGGCCAGCCTCACCCATGGCGGGCTGGTGGATCAGGACGCGGGCGTTCGGCAACGCAAGACGCTTGCCGGGCGCGCCAGCCGCGAGCAGCACGGATGCTGCGGATGCGGCCTGTCCCAGCACGACGGTCTGGATCTGCGGCGCGACGTACTGCATCGTGTCGTAGATCGCCGTCATCGCGGTGAATGACCCACCGGGCGAATTGATGTACATCGTGATGTCACGCTCAGCGTCCTGGCTCTCCAGAACGAGAAGCTGCGCCATGACGTCATCAGCGGATGCGTCATCCACCTGCACACCGAGGAAGATCACGCGGTCTTCGAAGAGCTTGTTGTACGGGTCCTGACGCTTGAAGCCGTATGCCGTGCGCTCCTCGAACTGCGGGAGGATGTACCTGCTGGAGGGCAGGTTACCTGCGGATTGGAAAGTAGGCGTGTACATATGAGTCCTTTCGAATCCGTTACTTGTTGTCCTGATCGGTTCCGCCGCCACCAATGACGTCGGAAGCCGATTCGCGGATGTGGTCGACAAAGCCGTACTCAAGCGCCTCATCAGCCGTGAACCAACGGTCACGGTCGCCATCCTCGTTGATCTGCTCAACCGACTTGCCGGTCTGGCCCGCCGTGATCTCTGCAAGACGCTTCTTCATGGAGAGGATGAGCTGTGCCTGCGTCTGGATGTCGCTGGACGTTCCGCCGAAGCCACCGTGCGGCTGGTGCAGCAGCACACGCGCGTTCGGTGTGATGTAGCGCTTGCCCTTGGTGCCGGCGGTCAGCAGAAGCTGGCCCATGGATGCTGCCATGCCGATGCCAACGGTGACGATGTCGTTCGGTACGAACTGCATCGTGTCGTAAATCGCCATACCTGCGGTGATTGAGCCACCGGGCGAGTTGATGTAGAGGAAGATGTCCTTTTCCGAGTCCTCTGCGGCGAGAAGAAGAATCTTCGCGCAGATCTCGTTGGCGTTTGCGTCGCGCACCTCTGATCCAAGCCAGATGATGCGGTCCTTCAGCAACCTGTCGAAGACGCTCGTCGCGACGAGTGGTTCTGCAGCCATTTCAGCTCCTGTTTCCGTGTTCGGTGATTCGAATCTACCGGCGCAGACGCGGCGCTCAGGCCGTGTTCGCCGTCGGCATATCAGCGCGCCGTGCGCAGTTCGCGGGCGTATGCGGCCACGGAACTCCGGTACTGCGGGAGGAACGGTGCCAGCGTCTCCAGCGCGACCGACGCCGCGGCCACGGCGTCGCCCGCAGAGACGAGTGCCAATGCGTAGAACGCCGATGCTGCGTCAGCGAGCTCTCCGCCACGCTCGTGCTCCTCTTTCAGCATCCGAAGGCTCTCTTCGGTCTTGCCGAGATTGCGCAGCGTACTAGCGAGCTGGATGGTTGCCTGAGCGCGACGAGACTCGTCGAGAGCGCCTGCCAACGCGCGCCTGTAGTAGGACACCGCCGAGTTCTCCAGCCCCGCCGAGTCGCGCGCTCCCGCGCGTTCGAACAGTGCTATTGGATCGTCGACCGCTCGTTCAGTAGCGAGCTCATCAATGAGACGAATCCGCGCGTCATCGGTGATCGCATCATCTGCCCAGACTGCGTCGACTCGTTCCTGCCAGTCGCTCATTTTCCTCCTCATATGCGAAAAGGCGGATGCCGAAGCATCCGCCTTTCCGTCAGAATCGCGTCGCGATCACTCAGCCTTGTCGGCAACCTTCTTGGCCGGAGCCTTCTTGGCGGCGGGCTTCTTGGCGGGAGCCTTCTTCTCAGCGGGCTCTTCGTCAGCAGCCTCAGCGTCGTCCGCCTTCTTGGCGGCTGGCTTCTTCGCAGGAGCCTTCTTGGCCGGAGCCTTCTTCGCGGGCTTCTCGTCGACGGGAGCCTCAGCCTCGGCGGCCTCGTCTTCGTCGTCCACAGAGACGAGGCTCGACAGATCAACGGGCTTGCCGTTGGTGTCGACAACCTTGACCTTGCCGAGGGTGATCGCGAGAGCCTTGTTGCGGGCAACTTCGCCGGCCAGCGACGGGAGCTGGTTCGAGGACTGCAGCGCCTCGACGAACTCCTGCGGCTGCATGCCGTACTGCGAAGCCGACTGGATCAGGTACTGGCTGAGCTCTTCCTGCGAGACCTGCACGTCGGCCTGCTCGGCGATCGTGTCGAGCAGCACCTGCGTACGGAACTGCTTTTCGCTGGCAATGGTCACCTCGGCGCGGTGCTCGTCGTCCTCAAGGCGGTTCTCGCCCTCAAGGTGGTTGTGCACCTCGTCTTCGATGAGCTGCGGCGGAACAGGGATCTCGGTCAGCTCGAGCAGCGCTTCGATGAGCTTGTCGCGGGCTGCTGAGCCCTGCGAGAAGACGGCCTGCTCGTTGACGCGCTCGGCGAGGCTGTCGCGCAGCTCGGCGATCGTGTCGAACTCGCTGGCAACCTGAGCGAAGTCGTCATCAGCCTCAGGAAGCTCGCGCTCCTTGACTGCCTTGACGGTGACTGCGACCTCAGCCTCGGAACCGGCGTTGTCGCCGCCGACCAGCTTCGAGCGGAACGTGGTGTCTTCACCGGCGGTGAGCGACTCAATAGCGTCGTCGATGCCCTCGAGCAGCTCGCCAGAGCCGACCTCGTAGGAAACGCCTTCGGCGCGGTCGATCTCAGCGCCATCGATCGTGGCGACCAGGTCGAGCTCAACGAAGTCACCCTTGGCGGCCGGACGGTCAACCGGGATCAGCGTTCCGAAACGAGCGCGCAGCTTGTCGAGCTCAGCGTCCAGTGCTTCCTCGTCTGCCTCGACAGCGTCAACGGTCAGCGTGACCTCGTCGAACGCAGGAATCTCGATCTCGGGGCGAACGTCAACCTCAACCTCGACGAGCAGGTCGCCGGAGAAGTCCTTCTCGTTGGGCCACACCTTGATGTCAGCCGACGGGCGACCGACGATTCGCAGGTTGTTCTCACGTGCTGCTTCGCGGAAGAACTTGTCGAGGCCCTCGTTGACAGCGTGCTCGATGACGGCGCCGCGGCCGATGCGCTGATCGATGATCGGAGCGGGAACCTTGCCCTTGCGGAAGCCGGGGATCTGGACGTCCTGTGCAATGTGCTCATACGCGTGCGCAATGCTGGGCTTGAGTTCGTCCGGGGTGACCGTGATGCTGAGCTTGACCCGGGTCGGGGTCAGCTTCTCGACGGTGCTGTTCGCCATGCTTCGTGTTCTCCTTTGGATTTCCGCGCAACGGCGCGGCCGTGAGGTTTTAGGGGGCCGTTGTCGGGGCGACAGGATTTGAACCTGCGACTTCCCGCTCCCAAAGCGGGCGCTCTACCAAGCTGAGCTACGCCCCGGTCGGTCCCGCGTACGGGATCGGCCTCGACGAGTCTAACGGACGGGAGCCGCCTCAACGTCCGCTATGCTTGACGAGTCCGTTCTTGAACCCCTGGGTTCGGTTCGGGGCTGTAGCTTAGTGGTAAAGCCTCTGTCTTCCAAACAGATGATGCGAGTTCGATTCTCGTCAGCCCCTCCACCTCTTCCGAGGGAGGATGCGCCGTGACACAGGCACCAGCTCCTCCGATGTCAACCGCCCGCAGACTGCTTCGCGTAGTCATCGGCGTTGCGGCGCTCGGCATCGTTTGCGGGGCTATTCAGCTGATAGCGAATCTCAGCTATGACGACGCGCTCGTCGCTTTCGAATCGGTCGAATCGGATGCCGAGCGCAGTCATTCCGAATCGCTTGATGACCTCAGCATCCTTGAAAATGCCGTTGAAGCGGCCGACCGCATCACCGAGTCCGCCAGCGGAAATCTGATGGATGCCTCGCTGAAAGACGCTCTCATCACGGCCGTTGATGATGCTGAAGTCACTACGGAGGACCTCACCGCTGTCATAGCGAAGCCGGTGCCCCACGCAGCGGCCAAGCCGGACTGGGCATGGGAAATATTCGGCGCGACGATGCGGCTCAACGCCGAACGTGAGACAACTGTCCAGTTGGTCAAGAACTACGATTCCGCCGGCGACGATGCAGTCATGGCAGTGAGCGCACTAGAGGGCGCTGGCTCTCCTGCGCTGGTCTCGGCAGCTGACGCCGCAGAAGAATTTGAATCCGGCCACGTCTCCGCACGGAATCCTGACATCATCGCGCTGCGGTCCGCGACCGAGCGCGTCCGGGCGGCCGCAGACACGCTGGACAGCACCACATCCGCCGCATATTCAGATCTGGAGAGTGCGGTCGTGCAGATGCTGGCATCAGAGCACGCCGAACTCTTGGAGAAGGCAGGACCGCTCAACGACGCACGCATCGAGGTCGAGGCGTTCGCCCGCAGCCTCGCCCCTGGCCTGCTGCTCGACTTCGACTGGTCACCGCTGGTCAACGACTTCGGCTACGGCGACAGCATGGGAGGCTACGCGACCTGGTGGTTCGGCGATCCTGGCTACGCGAACATCGAGCTGTCGAATTCTGTTGCCGAGTACTGGCCGGGCGATCGCAGCAAGGCTCTTGTCGCGCACGAAGTGGGTCACGCGATCAGCGTCAGGTGCGATGGCATGTACGACGACTCATCTCAGCAGAACATCGAGAACTGGGCGACCGCCTGGGCGATCAGCATGGGCTATCTCAGCGCGTCAAACGGCACAACCACATATGGCGCTCCCCCGCAGTCACTTATCGATGCGGCGGCCGGGTGTCGTTGACATTCGTTTCTGGCGCCGCCTCGTCGCGCCGTTCTCATCGGAGTACGACAAAACCGCCACGACCCGCAGGCCGCGACGGTTCCGTCAGAGTTCAGTGGTAGCGGATCACGCCTGTCCGCGACGCTCGCGAACCTGTGTGAGGGCATCCTCGAGAAGCTGAACAGCTTCGTCGTCAGTGCGACGTTCCTTCACATACGCGAGGTGCGTCTTGTATGGCTCGTTCTTCGAGAGCGCCGGTGGGTTCGCCTTGTCTCGCCCGGCCGGGAGTCCCGACTGCGGGTGATCGATCGTTTCCGGAATCTCCTCTTCGGGGAGACCAGCGGCGAAGTGGCGAACAGTCTCGTTGCCGAGTCCGTCCCAGTAAGACACCGCAATGCGGTCGGCGTGGTAGCCGTGGTCCTGCTCACCCATCGGGCCGGAACCGACACGGGTTCCGCGGATCGCATTGCCTCCAGAGGCCATGGTCAGATCACCTCGAGCTTCGTGATGAGGCCCAGCGCGACAATGGAGATGAACCATACGAGCGCCAGGACGATGGTGAAGCGGTTGAGGTTTCGCTCCGCGAGACCGGATGAACCGACCACAGAAGTCATGCCTCCGCCGAACATGTCGGAAAGACCGCCGCCGCGGCCCTTGTGGAGAAGGATGAGGAGAGTCAGCAGGACGCTGGTGATGCCCAGCACAACCTGCAGGACGAACTCAAGAATTGCCACGAGGGAGAGCCTTTCGATGGGGCAGAGTGCCCGTGAACGTCAAGTATACGACGGAGGCGGGGCCGAAGCCCCGCCGCCGCTCATACGCCGACGTGCTTTTCGAACCGGATGATTGCGGCGAAGTCCTGGGCGACGAGGCTTGCGCCACCGACCAGCGCGCCGTCTACATCAGGCTCACGCATGAAGCTGGCGATGTTCGCTGCCTTCACCGATCCGCCATAGAGGATGCGGGTGCGTGCTGCAGCGTCCTCGTCGAGAGTCTTCGCCAGAACGCCGCGAAGCGCAGCGCAGACATCCTGCGCCTGCTGCGGAGTCGCTGCCTGACCAGAACCGATCGCCCAGACCGGCTCGTAGGCAACGACGATGTCCGCGGATGCCGGAACACCCTTGAGCGCGGCCTCGAGCTGACCGGCCGGTACGGCACTCGCGCCGAACTTCTCCAGGTCTTCTGCCGTCTCACCGACGCAGATGACCGGAACAAGACCGTGCTTCAGCGCCGCCTGCACCTTGGCCGCCACGACATCGTCACCCTCGGCGTGGTATTCACGACGCTCCGAGTGGCCGATGATGACGTACTTCGCATCGAGCTTTGCGAGGAACTCACCGGAGATCTCACCGGTGTACGCACCGGAGTCGTGTGAGGAGACATCCTGAGCGCCAAGTGCGAACGGGATCTTGTCCGCGTCAATCAGCGTCTGCACGCTGCGGAGGTCGGTGAATGGCGGGAAGACCGCGACCTCGACCGAGCCGTCCTCATGCTTAGCGTCCTTGAGTGCCCAGTGCAGCTTCTGCACGAACGCGACCGCCTGCAGGTGGTCAAGGTTCATCTTCCAGTTGCCCGCAATCAGCGGGGTACGGGTTGTTACGCCCATCCGAGCACCTCCAGGCCGGGTAGTTTCTTGCCCTCGAGGAACTCGAGGCTTGCGCCTCCGCCCGTCGAGATGTGACCGAACTGGTCATCCGAGAAGCCGAGCTGACGCACGGCTGCTGCGGAGTCGCCGCCGCCAACGACGCCGAGGCCATCAACCTCGGTGAGCGCCTGAGCGACGGCCTTGGTTCCCGCCGCGAACGCGGGGAACTCGAACACGCCCATCGGGCCGTTCCAGAACACCGTCTTCGAACCGCGGATCGCCTCGGCGAATGCCGCTGCAGTCTCTGGTCCGATGTCGAGTCCGATGCCGGAAGCACCGAACGACGTCTGCTCGATGGCATCCGCGGCAACGGTCTCGTGCGCAGCATCCGCCGCGAACGACGCCGCCACAACAACATCCGTCGGCACCACGATCTCGACGCCGCGCTCAGCGGCCTCAGCAATGTAGCCACGAACGGTGTCGAGCTGATCTTCCTCGAGGAGGCTCGCGCCGACGGCGTGCCCCTGCGCCTTCAGGAAGGTGAACAGCATCCCTCCACCGACGAGAATACGGTCGACGCGCGGCAGCAGGTGCGAGATCACACCGAGCTTGTCGCTGACCTTCGAACCCCCAAGAACAACCGTGTACGGCCGCTCTGGGTTCTCCGTGAGTCGGTCCAGCACGTCAAGCTCTGTCGCGATCAGCAGGCCGGCCGCTGACGGCAGGATCTCGGCGAGGTCGTAGACACTCGCCTGCTTGCGGTGCACGACGCCGAATCCGTCGGAAACGAGTGCATCACCCAGTTGCGCGAGCTCGGCCGCGAATGCCCGACGCGTCGCGTCATCCTTCGAGGTCTCCCCCGCGTTGAAGCGCAGGTTCTCGAGAACCACGATGCCGCCATCGTCGATGGCTGCCACAGCTTCCTGCGCGGACTCGCCGACGGTGTCGCGCGCGAACGCAACCGGCTTGCCGAGCAGCTCGGACAGTCGCTGGGCAACTGGTTCGAGACTGTACTGCGGATCAGGAGCACCATCGGGGCGACCCAGATGGGAGCACACGATGACGCGTGCTCCGGCGTTGATGAGGGCATTCAGAGTTGGCAACGAAGCACGCACACGGCCATCGTCCGTTATGACCCCGTCCCGGAGGGGGACGTTGAGGTCACAGCGGACGATGACGCGCTTGCCTTCGAGCGAACCCAGCGAATCCAGGGTGCGCAGAGTCATGACGAACTCAGATACGCTCTGCGACGTACTCGGTGAGGTCGACGAGACGGTTGGAGTAGCCCCACTCGTTGTCGTACCAGCTCGAGACCTTCACGAGGTTGCCGCTGACGTTGGTCAGCGTCGAGTCGAAGACCGACGAGTGCGCGTTGTGCACGATGTCGCTCGAGACGATCTCGTCCTCGTTGTACTGCAGGAAGCCGACCAGGCGACCGTCAGCCGCTGCCTTCTTGTATGCAGCGTTGACCTCATCGACCGTGAGGTCTTCACGCTCGGTGATGATCGTCAGGTCGACGATCGAGCCGGTGGGAACCGGCACGCGGTACGAAGAGCCGCTGAGCTTGCCGTTGAGCTCGGGGAGCACAACGCCGATCGCCTTGGCAGCACCGGTGGAAGCCGGGGTGATGTTGATTGCAGCACCACGTGCGCGGCGCAGGTCGCTGTGCGGCCCGTCCTGCAGGTTCTGGTCAGCCGTGTACGCGTGCGCCGTCATCATGAAGCCTCGAACGATGCCGAACTCGTCGTTGAAGACCTGAGCCAGCGGCGCGAGGCAGTTGGTGGTGCAGGATGCGTTGGAGATGATGTTGTGCGCAGCCGCGTCGTAGGTGTCCTCGTTCACGCCCATGACGAACGTGGCGTCGACGTCGGTGCCAGGAGCCGAGATCAGGACCTTCTTGGCGCCTGCATCGATGTGCTTCTGTGCGAGTGCACCCTTGGTGAAGAAGCCGGTCGACTCGATGACGATGTCAACACCCAGCTCACCCCAGGGGAGGTTCGAGGGGTCGCGCTCTGCGAACGCCTTGATCTTCTTGCCGTTGACAGTGATGCTGTCATCGTCGTAACTGACCTCAGCATCGAGTACGCCGCTGACGGAGTCGTACTTGAGCAGGTGCGCCAGGGTCTTGTTGTCGGTGAGGTCGTTGACCGCGACGATTTCGAGGTCTGCTCCCTGCGCGAGTGCCGCGCGGAAGTAGTTGCGTCCGATACGGCCGAAGCCGTTGATGCCGATCTTGACAGACACTAAGGTCTCTCCCTGCTTCTCGAGCGCTCTCGCGCATTTTAGATAGAGAATTCGTGGACAACGGCGTCCCGACGGGCTCGATGCCCATCAGGACGCCCGTCTTAATTACGACAGTACCAGCAGGCCGTTCGTCTGCTTACGGGCGACGTCGAAACGCTGTGCGACGTTCTCCCAGTTGGCGATGTTCCACGCTGCCTTGACGTAGTCAGCCTTCACGTTGAGGTAGTCCAGGTAGAAGGCGTGCTCCCACATGTCGAGCTGGAACAGCGGAATCGTGCCCTGGGCCGCATTCGACTGCTGGTCGAACAGCTGCTGAATGATCAGTCGCTGGCCGATCGAGTCCCAGCTGAGCACGGACCAACCCGACCCCTGGATGCCCATGGCGGTGGCAGTGAAGTGCGCCTGGAACTTCTCGAACGAGCCGAAGAACTCGTCGATAGCAGCCTTCAACTCGCCCTCGGGCGCTCCTCCACCGTTCGGGGAGAGGTTGGTCCAGAAGATCGAGTGGTTGACGTGACCGCCGAGGTTGAACGCAAGGTCTTTCTCGAGCTTGTTCACGTTGGCCAGGTTCCCGCTGTCGCGAGCCTCGGCGAGGCCGTCGAGAGCCGCGTTTGCGCCGGTGACGTATGCCTGGTGGTGCTTGTCATGGTGCAGTTCCATGATCTTGCCGCTGATGTGCGGTTCCAGCGCCGCGAAGTCGTAGGGGAGGTCAGGGAGCGTGTAGATCGCCATGTCGCTTTCATCCAATCCGCGCCGCGCCGCGGCGCTTGTCGGTCCTCCGCGCCACCGAAATGCGGCGAGGAGCAGACTTTTTCATCTTATCGACGACAACGCCCCCACGGTGGGGATCCTTCCTTCGATGACAGAAATTCATCCTGCATCGGCGTGAGGACTAGACGTCGAGGCCGACCGGGACCGCTGCTTCAGTTCCGGAGATCCCCTCCTGCTGAGCGCGCTTGTCTGCCATCGCCAAGAGGCGACGGATGCGGCCAGCGACGGCGTCCTTCGTCAGCGGTGGCTCCGCGTGATGGCCGAGCTCATCAAGACTCGCATCGCGGTGCGCGAGGCGCAGCTCACCTGCGAGGCGCAGGTGGTCAGGAACGTCCTCGGCGAGAATCTCCAGCGCCCGCTCAACACGAGCGCATGCCGCTACGGCCGCCTGCGCAGAACGTCGCAGGTTCGCATCGTCGAAATTGACGAGCCTGTTGACACCAGCGCGCACTTCGCGTCGCTGACGCATCTCTTCCCAGGTGGCTGCAGTCTTCTGCGCACCCATCTGGCTCAGAATCGATCGGATCGCTTCGCCTTCGCGCACAACCACGCGCGGCATCCCACGAACCTCGCGGGCCTTTGCTGCCACGCCGAGTCGGTGAGCGGCGCCGACGAGCGCCATGGCTGCCTCAGACGTCGGGCACGAAACCTCGAGCATTGCCGAGCGACCAGGCTCAGAGAGCGATCCCGCGGCGAGGAACGCGCCGCGCCAGAGGCCGGCGATCTCCTCACGAGATCCTGTGGTGAGCCTGTTTGGCAGCCCCCGCACGGGGCGACGGCGCTGATCGAGCAACCCGGTCTGACGCGCGAGGGTCTCCCCCGCGGCGATGACGCGGACGGCGTACCGTGGGCCATCGTGCGAGCCGGACGATTGCACCTGGGCGATCTCGGGGCGTACTCCATAGATCTCGGCAAGATCGCGAGCGACGCGGCGTGCCAACAGATCGGCATCCACCTCTGCCTCAACGGCGACACGACCGGCGATCGAGTGAAGTCCACCGGCGAACCGGAGGATTGCGGTGACTTCCGCGACTCGCACCGAGGGGGGTGCATTGCGGATGCTGACGAGTTCAGCCTTGACGTCGGTGGTTAGTGCCACGGGACTCCTTGTAAAACTTCATGCGTCGGATCGCGACGCAAAGAACTAGTTTACCCGGCGCGGCGCCGATCTATTCTCGGCCTAGGTCTCGGTGGCGCACGTTGATCGCGATCCCGGGGATCGACGACAGTCGTTTGGCGAGCGCTTCAGACATCGCGACGGAGCGATGTTTGCCGCCGGTGCATCCGATCGCGACCGTCGAGTGCCCCTTGTTCTCCCGCTGATATCCCGCGAGAACTGGCTCCAGAGCCGCCGCATATGCCTCAAGAAACTCACCGGCACCCTCGCGAGAGAGCACGTAGTCACGTACTGACTCGTCCTGGCCGGTCAGTCCGCGCAGCTCTTCGTTCCAGTAAGGGTTCGGGAGAAAACGCATATCGGCGACCAGATCCACGTCGGTCGGCAGACCATATTTGAATCCGAAGCTCAGGATCGTCAGTCGGTGCCGGGCTGCACCCTCCTCGGAGAAGGTCTCGGAGACCTGCGTCGCGAGCTGGTGAATGTTCAACGACGAAGTGTCGATGACGATGTCTGCAGCCTCTCGCACCAGCGTCAGTCGAGAACGCTCCAGACGGATGCCGTCGAGCAGCGTGCCGTCGTCCTGCAGCGGATGTGGCCTGCGCACCGACTCGAACCGACGAACGAGCACGTCGTCAGAGGCGTCGAGGAAGACCACTTTGACACTGCCACGCGAACGAAGAGCACGTGCCACTTCGGGGAAGTCGTTGAACAGATTGCGGCCACGCACATCGACGACTGCGGCAACCTTGGGAAGTGCTCCACCACCGAGTTCGGTGAGATCGAGCAGTGGGCGCAGCATCTGCGGCGGGAGGTTGTCGACGACGTACCAGTCAAGATCCTCCAGCGCATTCGCCACTGTCGAACGTCCCGCACCGGACATGCCGGTGACGATGAGGAACTCGTTCTTCTCCTCGTCGGCCATCGGTTCTCCTTCTCGCTGTGAAGGCCAGCCTATCGAGTCGCGAGGTGAGTGTGGATGCTCTGCGCCAGTGCGGGGCCGATTCCCTGCACTTCCTGAATCTGAACCGACGTCGCACTGCGCAGTGCGGTCACCGATCCGAAGTGCTTCAGCAGCACCTTGATACGTGACGCACCGAGGCCAGGAACCTCCTCGAGCACCGTGGAGATGTCGCTTCTGCGGCGCTTGCGCTGATGGATGATGGCGAACCTGTGCGCCTCATCGCGCAGCCGCTGCAGCAGATAGAGTGCCTCACTGGTGCGGGGCAGGATCACGGGGAAGTCCTCTCCCGGCAGCCACACCTCTTCCAATCGTTTCGCGATGCCGCACAGTCCGATCTCGGTGTGCCCGGAGTCGCGCAGTGCGCGGGCCGCCGCCTCTACCTGTGGCTTTCCACCGTCAACGAGCAGCAGTTGCGGCGGATACGAGAAGCGGGGCTTCTTGCGGGTCGTGACGACCTCTTCGCCGTCGGCGAGTGGGTCAGCATCCACGGCGAGCAACTCGGCATCATCCGGCCGGTCCAGGTATGCCAGACGACGCATGAGCACCTGGTACATCGAGTCAGTGTCATCCGTCGTCTCGGCGATGTTGAACGATCGGTACTGATCTTTCCGCGGCAGTCCGTCTTCGAACACGACCATGGATGCGACGACATTCGTGCCGCCGAGATGCGAAATGTCGAAGCACTCGATGCGCAGTGGCGCGGTGCCAAGGTCGAGCGCCTCCTGCAGGTCGGTGAGGGCCTGGGTGCGTGCCACGTAGTCAGTGGTGCGACGAGTCTTGTGACGAATGAGTGCCTGCTGCGCGTTGAGCGTTGCCGTACGCATCATTTCCGCACGCTGGCCACGCTGCGCCACGGCGATCTCGACCTTGCGGCCACGGCGTTCACGCAGCCACATCTCGAGCTCTGGTGCGTCGTCCGGGAGCGAGGGCACGAGCACGCGCCGCGGCACATCAACACCCTCGCCGTAGGCGCGCTGCAGCACCTGGTCGACGAGCTCGGAACCGGAGATGTCGATCTCCTTCTCGATCGTCGTCGCGCGTACTCCCCGCACGCGTCCACCGCGGATCACGAAGTGCTGCACAGTGGCCGCGAGTTCGTCCTCTGCAATGCCGAACAGATCAGCATCCTCGTCCGCAGGCAGCACAAGAGAGCTTTTTCCGAGCACAGCCGCGATCGAGGCCAGCTGGTCGCGATACTTCGCGGCCGCCTCATAATCCATGGCAGCAGAGGCCGCCAGCATCCGCTTGGTGAGTTCCTTGGCGAAACGCTCGTCTCCGCCTGCCATGAACGCGACGAAGTCATCGACCATCGCCCGGTGTTCCTCGATCGTCACCTTCATCGAGCAGGGGCCACCGCACTTGCCGATCTGCCCGGGAAAGCAGGGCCGCCCTGTCGCCATGGCGCGCTTGTAGCTAGCGTCGCTACACGTGCGGATGGGGAAAGCCTTGACCATCAGGTCGATCGTCTCGTGCACCGCCCACACCTTCGGGTACGGACCGAAGTACCGCGCTCGAGGGATCTTCCGATTGCGTGTGACCAGCACGCGGGGTGCTTCATCACCGAGCGTCACCGCCATGAACGGATAGGACTTGTCGTCCTTGTAGCGCACGTTGAACGGCGGATCGAACTCCTTGATCCACATGTACTCGAGTTGCAGCGAGTCCACGTCGGTCGGGACGACGGTCCATTCCACAGAGGCCGCGGTGGTGACCATCCTTCTGGTGCGCTCATGCAGTGTGCGCAGAGGGGCGAAGTAGTTCGAGAGCCGCTGGCGCAGGTTCTTCGCCTTGCCGACGTACAGCACACGCCCCTCAGCATCCCGGAACCGGTACACACCCGGATCAGTCGGGATCTCGCCCTGTTTGGGCTTGTAAGGTAAAACCTCGGCCATCAGCTGGCCTTCCGTGCCCCGCGTCCCGCGCCGAGGATCTCACCGAGGAACATGCCCGTGTGGCTCTCCTCAACACGAGCAATCTGCTCCGGAGTGCCGGTGGCGAGGATCTGACCGCCACCAGAGCCGCCCTCGGGTCCGAGGTCGATCACCCAATCTGCGGACTTGATCACGTCGAGGTTGTGCTCGATGACGATCACGGTATTGCCCTTGTCCACGAGAGAGTTCAACACCTCGAGGAGCTTGCGGACGTCCTCGAAGTGCAAGCCCGTGGTCGGTTCGTCGAGAACGTAGATGCTGCGGCCGTTGCTGCGGCGCTGAAGCTCTGTGGCGAGCTTGACGCGCTGCGCTTCACCGCCCGAAAGGGTAGTCGCGGACTGGCCGAGGCGCACATACCCGAGCCCCACGTCGACCAACGTCTTCATGAAGCGGTGGATCGCCTGGATGGGCTCAAAGAACTCGGCTGCCTCTGCGATCGGCATCTCCAGAACCTCAGCGATGTTCTTGCCCTTGTAGTGCACCGTGAGCGTGTCGCGGTTGTATCGCTTGCCGTGGCAGACCTCGCAGTCGACGTACACATCAGGCAGGAAGTTCATCTCGATCTTGATCGTGCCGTCGCCGGAGCATGCATCGCAACGCCCACCCTTGACGTTGAAGCTGAACCGGCCAGGCAGGTAGCCACGCACCTTCGCTTCTGGCGTCTCGCTAAACAGTGTGCGGATGCGGTCGAAGACACCGGTATACGTCGCCGGGTTCGACCGAGGGGTGCGACCGATGGGCGCCTGATCGACGTGCACCACCTTGTCGAGGTTGTCGAGCCCGGTCACGCGAGTGTGCTTGCCTGCGAGCGTGCGTGCACCGTTGAGCTTGGAGGCGAGCACCCGATAGAGGATGTCGTTGACCAGCGAAGACTTGCCTGAGCCGCTCACGCCGGTGACGGCGGTGAGCACACCCAGTGGGAAGTCGGCAGTGACGTTCTGCAGATTGTTCGCGCGCGCTCCGACGACGCTGAGCAACCGCTTCTTGTCGATCTTGCGGCGTTTCTTGGGCATCGGAATCTCACGACGTCCGGCCAGATAGTCGCCGGTCATCGACTCTGTTTCGCTGAGCAGCGCCGAGTACGGCCCCGAGTGCACGACAGAGCCGCCGTTGACTCCAGCACCAGGTCCGATATCGACGACCCAGTCGGCCGCCTCGATCGTCTCTTCATCGTGTTCAACGACGATCAACGTATTTCCGAGGTCACGCAACTTCTGCAGAGTGTCGATCAGACGTCGATTGTCGCGCTGGTGCAGGCCGATCGACGGCTCATCGAGAACGTAGAGCACACCGGTGAGCCCGGAACCGATCTGGGTCGCCAGACGGATGCGCTGCGCTTCACCGCCGGAGAGTGAGCCGGCCGCGCGACTGAGATTCAAGTATGCGAGGCCCACCTGCAACAGGAAGTCAAGACGGAGTCGAATCTCGCGCAGCACCTGAGCCGCGATCTTCGCCTCACGGTCGGTGAGACTCAGCGTCGCCATGAAATCGTGCGCGTCGGCCAGGCTCAGGTGCGAGACCTCGGCGATCGAGTGCCCGTGCACCTTGACGGCAAGCACCTCAGGCTTGAGACGGTTGCCATCGCACGCGGGGCACGGCACTTCGCGGAGGTACTCGCCCCAGCGCGCGCGCTGATTGTCGCTCTCTGCTTGCGCGTACTGACGCTCGATGTATGGCACCACACCCTCGAAGCCGGAGGCATAACGCATCTCCCGGCCGTAGCGGTTCTTCCACTTGACCGTGACCTTGTAGTTCTCGCCACGGAGAATGGCATCCTGCACGTCTACGCGCAGGTCTTTCCACGGCGTGTCGAGATCGAAGTTCAGGTCACGAGCAAGACCATCGAGGAGTCGCTCGTAGTACTGGAACAACCCCTTGCCCTGCGTCGTCCATGGGATGATGGCCCCCTCGCGGATGGAGAGTTCTTCATCGCCCAGCATCAGATCGACATCGACCGACATGCGTGTGCCGAGACCGGAACAGGTCGGGCAGGCGCCGAACGGGGCGTTGAACGAGAAGGTGCGCGGCTCGATCTCGGTGAGCGTGATCGCGTGCCCGTTGGGGCAAGCCAGATTCTCAGAATATGACTGCCAGGCGTCTTCGCCCTCCGCCTCGACGAAGTTGACCTGCACGACGCCGTCGGCGAGGCCCAGCGCGGTCTCGACGGAGTCGGTGACGCGGCCGAGAATGTCATCGGATGCGACGAGTCGGTCAACGACCACGGCGATGTCGTGCTTGTAGCTCTTCTTCAGCGTCGGCGGCTCAGCCAACTGGATGAGATCGCCGTCGACGATGGCACGCGAATAGCCCTTCGCGCCGAGCTCGCGGAACAGGTCGACGAACTCGCCCTTCTTCTGCGAGACGATCGGCGCCACGATCTGGTAGCGGGTGCGGTCTGGCAGCTCCATGAGCTGATCCGCGATCTGCTGCACCGTCTGGCGCTGGATCTTCTCCCCGCATTCCGGACAGTGCGGGATGCCGATGCGCGCCCAGAGCAGACGCATGTAGTCATAGATCTCGGTGATCGTGCCGACCGTCGAGCGCGGGTTACGGTTCGTCGATTTCTGATCGATCGACACTGCGGGGCTTAGCCCCTCGATGAAGTCGACGTCAGGACGGTCGACCTGTCCGAGGAACTGCCGCGCGTAGGCGCTCAGCGATTCGACGTAACGACGCTGGCCTTCGGCGAAGATCGTGTCGAAAGCGAGACTGGACTTCCCGGATCCGGACAGGCCGGTGAACACGACGAGCGAGTCGCGTGGGATATCGATGTCGACGTTCTTGAGGTTGTGGACGCGGGCACCGCGAACACTGAGTTTTCCGGCGCTGACTACGGGGACAATAGGCACCGAACAAGTCTACGAGGGGCCACAGACATTGGCTCCGCTACAACGTTCAGGAACGCCGCTCAGCGCGTTTCGTCCGCAGCAGGAACAGGATCGCGAATGACACCAGCGCGCTGGCCCCGATGATCGCCGCGCCGGCCACGGTCACTACCCCTGAGAGGAACGCCAGCATCACCAGCAGCGTCAGCGGTTGAGCGATGAGTTGGATGAGCAGCACACGGCGCATGCTCGGCCACAGGGCTGCGAGCACCACCCGAGAACGCCACGGGATCACCAATAGCAGCGACGACACGACATGGATGATGTGCACGGCGAGCACAGCGACCATTGCCCGCCAGATGCTGGGATCGTTCATCAACATTCCGACGGCGACGCCTGCGATCGAGAACCATCCGCCGAAGCTCTGCGGCACGATCACGCCCAACACAGCTGCCGCCACGACGGCGATCTGCCAGCCGGTCACCGGCACAAGCAGGAAGGCCACGACAGAGACAAACACGATGAACAATGCACGCAGTCCGACCGCTGAAATCGAAGCGGCGGTGCGAAGTCGATCGTTCGTGCGACGGAGTCCGCTCATTGTCTGGTCCTCGCCATCGCGCGCAACGCCGCTCCCACGTCGTTCCCCCACGCCGCTGTGTCGACGCCGGCGTTGCCCAGGTCGTGCAGCACTTCTTCGCGCTCGGCCAGGACGGTGCGCAGCGCCACCTGCTGTTCTCTGCTCAGCCTCGCGCGATCAAGCACCGGCAAGATGTCGACCGCGACCACACGATGTCCTGCTGCCCGCCACATTAGGGCGATATCGGATGCCGCACCGTCGAAGAACGTCGAGAGCACGAAGATCACCGAACCGTGAGGCACCGGCGGTGTCCGGCGAAATCGCGTATCTTCGCCGGCCTGTCCGGTCGCGGCGATCGCCGCTTCGACGCGGGCCAGATGCCGGGCGCCAGCCCCACTGCGCACCGAACGCCCGCCATGCATGAGCACGTGCAGTGTCACTCGGTCCCCCGCGGCGATAGCGGCGGTGGCAATCGACCGTGCCGCCTGCCGCGAGAGATCAAGCGAGGTCACGCCACTGCGTTCCAGATCACCGCTCCCCCACGTCGCCACCGCAGCGCCCAGATCATCTGCCGTGTCCATTGCGATGACGACAGTCGCGTCGCTCAGAGTGTTCGTGCGTCGCACCATCAGATCGCCTGGCCGGCGCGCCATGCGAGCGGTGGCACGCCAGTCCACACGACGCAGCTCATCCCCTGGAACGAATTGATGGATATCTCGGAAGTCGCCGCCCTGGCCCTGCCGCCGCCCTTCATGACTGCCGTGCATGCCGGTCAGTCTTGGCGATAGTGGCAGCAACGGCAGCGAAGTCTCAGCGGGAGCGATGCTGCGGACAGACTGTGTGATCGCCGTTGCAGCGCCGAGCACCGCGCCATCGACGGAGAGTCCCCGAGCGGATGCCTTCACCGCGGTGACGGGCCCCGAGTGCAGCGACCGACTGAGCGAGATCACAGACGCGCCGCCGACGGGCACAAGCAGATGGCGTCGACGCCGCTCTGACTGCACCACGACGAGTTCGGCCAGCTCCGCGTCCCCCGTGACGTTGATCTCGGTGCGCAGGACTCCGTCGTCGTTTTCGGCGGGCAGCGCCCTCAGCGTGACCGCAACTGATTCCGCATCATGGCGCCGATTCAGCGCCGCTCCGCTCAGCAACGCCAGCGGCATTCCCATCGCAACGACGTCGGGCCGCGAGAAGATCAGTCCCAAACCAGCGAGCGCAGCAGCACAGGCGAAGGCGAGCACCAGCCCAGGCCCCCAGCGGCTCTGCATAGAACCGACCTTCACGCCGGCGCACCCACCGTCGGCGGCACTGGCACCTGACTCACAATGCCCTGAATCACCTGCTCGGCGCTGACCCCCTGCGCCCAAGCCTGCGGCGTCAGAGTCAGGCGATGCGCGAGCACCGGCACAGCGATTCGCTTGATGTCATCGGGGCGCACAAACTCGCGGCCGTCCAGCGCAGCGAGAGCGCGGCCGAGCAGAAGCAGTCCCAACGATCCGCGCGGCGACGCTCCGACTGCGACGTTCTGCGCGTGACGTGTGGCGCGGGCGATATCCACGCAGTATCGCGCGATGTCCGGATGCACGTGGATCGCTTCGACGGCCTGCTGCACTTCGACGAGCCGCGCCGCATCGATCACCGGCGCCACGCTGGTTGCCTCCTGCTGACGAGCGATGCGGTTCATCAGAATTTGAGTCTCGCCGGCCTCCTCCGGGTATCCCACAGACAGTCGCACCATGAAGCGATCAAGCTGTGCCTCCGGCAGGGCATACGTGCCTTCGTATTCAATCGGGTTCGACGTCGCGATCACGTGGAAGGGCGCGGCGAGCGGAAAGCTGTTGCCCTCAACGGTCACCTGGCGCTCCGCCATCGCCTCCAACATGGCCGATTGTGTCTTAGGTGTCGTGCGGTTGATCTCGTCGGCAAGCAGCAGACCGGTGAAGATCGGCCCGGGGCGAAATACGAACTCGCCGGTATCCGGCGCGTAGACATACGACCCTGTCACGTCTCCAGGGAGCATGTCCGGCGTGCATTGCAGGCGACGGAAGTCGAGACCGAGAGCGGATGCCAAGCTTCTGGCCGCGAGCGTTTTGCCAAGTCCAGGCACATCTTCGAACAGCACGTGACCGCCGGCGAGAATGGTCGCCAGTGCGATCTCGACCGGGTTGTCCATCCCGACCACGACGGTGCGAACGGCGGCGAGGATCTGAGCACCGGTTTCTGCGATCGAGGTGTCCCGGGCGATCGAGGTGTTCTCGGTCATTTCTTCTCCTTCGTCGGTGAAAGCCTGTCGATGGTATCCAGAGCGCGTTCGAGGTCTTGGCGCTTCGTTCCAGGTCCGACGAGCCGATCCCAGACGTCGATCCCCACCAGCGCGTCGATCTGATTCCGGTGCTCAGGATTCTCGGTGTCGAGCCCATGGCGCCGCAAGCCGCGACTGAGCGTTCTGCGCACCCGACGGGTGATGAGCTCACCGGCATGTCCCGTGCTCGGATTCAGAGACCATGCCATCTGTGCGATCGCGGTGCCGCGACGCTCGGGCCCGGCAGGGATGTCAGGCGCATCGACTCTGGGGTCATCCGGGAGTGCAAGCTGTGACAGCAGCGCCAGGAGTCCGGCGAGCACAGCCCATGCGATCGCGAACACCAGTTCCACGCCGACGGCGAAGAACAGAATGAGCGCCACAACACCGGCAACCGCGAGCGCGACAAAGATTCGAGAACGCGTCATCGCCACCCCTCCTCGATGATCCGGAGCGCGGCGCGTGCGCTGTCGCGGTCGTCCTCGCCGGCTGTATGGCCGCCGAAGCGGACGCTCTCGTACAGTCGCAGCAGCTCCTGCGCGGCATCTGAGATGCCCTCACGGCGGGTGATGATGCGCAACGCGAACTCTGATGGTGTTTCGCTCACGCCGCGTGCGATCCCCGCATCGGCTGCACTCTCCTCGAGGCCGACCCACGCTGCGATGATCGCGTCGGTCGGAACAACGCGCTCATCGATGATCCGCAGCGCACCTTCGATGCCGCGACGGATCACCGGAGCTGCAGCGTCAGGTTCTTCGGGCAGCGCTTGCTCTTCGAGGTCTTGGCCGACCTCGCTCCCATCGCGGATGCGCATGGGACGATCGCGCCATGCGCGCATCAGCGCGCGAACCACCAGCACGATGATCGCGATCGCGGCAGCGCTCGCAAGCACAATGAAGATGATCCCGATGATTGCGCTGACGATGTCTGAGTTCGACTCCGGAAGCGGAGTCGGTGTGCCCGTCGGCATCGGTTCGGTGGTCGCTTGGAGAGGCGGAGTATCGCGCGGTTCAAGGTCCGGAGGGTTGATCTCAGGGATCCCCTGCACGGATGCCGCGATCATGACGATCAGAAACAGACCGGCGACAGAGCCGAAGAGTGCGAGCCGCTTCACGCCACGCACCGACCATAGATCGGTGTGACGCAGCGCATGTCCTCACCCTATGGGGTGGGCGCAAGTCACTTGTCCACGCGACCAGAAAATGGGGATAACCCGTCACGGAGAGTCGCGACCTGCTCGACGTTCATGTGCACCGCGGCCATCACCTGGTGCGGCACATCGACAGCGCGGGCGCGAAGTGCTCTTCCCGCATCGGTGAGTGTGATGTCGAGGCGACGCTCATCTGCGCTGCTGCGTTCGCGCGCAATGAGTCCCTCTTTCTCTAGCCTTTTGACCAGCGGCGAGGCAGTTGCGGAGTCGAGGGCGAGGTCGGCCGCAAGATCGTTCAGTGTTCGGGGCGACCGCTCCCACAGAGCCAGCATCACCAGGTACTGCGGATGGGTGAGCCCCAGCGGCTCGAGGATCGGCCGATAGATCGATACGACGTTGCGGGCTGCCGTCACGAGTGCAAAGCAGAGCTGGTTCTCCAGCTTGAGCAGGTCATCGGAACTCTTCACAGTTCGATTATACATATGGCGCTAATAATTAGTACACTAAGCATCATGGAGAACAGTTCAAATCGAGTGCCCCTTCGCACACGTATCCGCGAAGCGGGCGGACTGTACAGGTGGTTCAACTCAAACCTGATCCGCCTTGCAGGTCCGGCCGCGGTCGGCCCGTACGAGTCGACGCCGCCACCCAGTGCGGCGGAGCGCGCTGAGCGTGCATGTCCGCTGTGTGGCCACCCCATGACTGAGCATGAGATCGATCGCTCCGGCACGAAGCCGCTCATGCACTGCCCGCGATAGCGCACGCTTCGGAGTGACTCAATCGCGTCACCGGTCAGCGTTGTCCTCTCTGGCGACATCCAGCCAGAACATCAACTGCGTGTCATCAACGAGCGCGTCCGCCGCGACGTCCAGCCAGCCCGACTTCATCGTGCGCGAGCCCATGATCGCGCGCGATGCTCCTGTCTGCATCAGCAGTGTCGCCGCCTGCTCATCGGACGCATGCACGAGCAGCACGCCCCCTTTGCGCGCTCCAACAAGGATTCGCCCATGCAGGAGGAACGCACGGCTGCCGAACATCGATTTCTCTTCGCACCCCGGCTCCGCACCCAGCATCGCCCTGACTCGGTCAGCCAGCGCGAGTCCCGCCGTATCCACCCTGTCGCCTCCCGCTGATCACGCGTGACCCGCGCGCTCCATGGCGCGCAGTTCTTTCTTCAGGTCTTGCACTTCGTCTCGCAGTCGTCCGGCGAGTTCGAACTTCAACTCGCCCGCCGCCGCGAGCATCTGGTCGGAGAGATCCTGGATCATCGCCTCCAGTTGCTCAGCACCTTCGGCCGCGATGCCCACGCGCCGCAACTGAGGTGTCGGGCTCTTACCCTTGCCAGACTTCGTGCCTTTGCCGCGCAGCAGTTCCTGAGTGTCGGATGCTTCGCGGTTGAGCACGTCCGTGATGTCAGCGATCCGCTTGCGCAGCGGCTGCGGGTCGATCCCGTGCTCCAAGTTGTACGCGACTTGCTTCTCGCGACGACGATCCGTCTCCTCGATGGCCTTCGCCATCGAGTCGGTGATCCTGTCGGCGTACATGTGCACCTGGCCGGAGACATTTCGAGCGGCACGACCGATCGTCTGAATCAGAGACGTACCCGAGCGGAGGAACCCTTCCTTGTCGGCATCCAAGATCGCCACCAGAGACACCTCAGGAAGGTCGAGGCCCTCTCGAAGCAGGTTGATGCCGACCAACACGTCGTAGACACCGGCGCGCAGTTCGCTGAGCAGTTCGACGCGGCGAAGTGTGTCGACGTCGGAGTGCAGGTAGCGTACTCGGACACCGTGCTCGCTGAGGAAGTCGGTGAGCTCTTCCGACATCTTCTTAGTCAGAGTTGTGACGAGTACTCGCTCATTACGCTCCACCCGCAGTCGAATCTCTTCCAGCAGATCGTCGATCTGCCCCTTCGACGGCTTCACGATGATCTCGGGATCGATCAAGCCGGTGGGGCGGATGATCTGCTCGACGATGCCGTCGGCGATGCCCATCTCGTATTTCCCAGGGGTCGCCGAGAGATACACCGTCTGACCGATACGGTTCTTGAACTCGTCGAACCGCAGCGGTCGGTTGTCCATCGCGCTCGGCAGCCGGAAGCCGTGATCCACGAGTGTGCGCTTACGTGACGCATCCCCCTCGTACATCGCACCGATTTGCGGCACCGCCACATGAGATTCGTCGATCACCATCAGGAAGTCATCGGGGAAGAAGTCGAGCAGCGTATGCGGCGGCTCCCCCGGTGCTCTGCCGTCCATATGGCGGGAGTAGTTCTCGATCCCGGAGCAGAATCCCAATTGCTGCAGCATCTCAAGATCGAAAGTGGTGCGCATGCGCAGTCGCTGCGCTTCGAGCAGCTTTCCCTGACGCTCGAACTCCGCAAGACGCTCTTCGAGCTCAGCTTCAATCGTTCCGATCGAACGCTGGATCACTTCCGTGCCGGCAACGTAGTGTGAGGCGGGGAAGATCGGCACCGCATCAAGCTTCGCGATGATGTCGCCCGTGAGTGGATGCAGCGAGTACAGCGCTTCGATCTCGTCGCCGAACAGCTCGATGCGGATCGCGGTCTCTTCGTAGACCGGAATGATCTCAATCGTGTCGCCGCGCACGCGGAAGTTGCCGCGCGAGAAATCGACATCGTTGCGGTTGTACTGCATCGCGATGAACTGGCGGATGAGGGCGTCCCGGTCATAGCGCTCCCCCACCTGCAGGGCGACCATCGCGCGCAGATACTCTTCCGGAGCGCCGAGTCCGTAGATACACGACACCGTGGAGACGACGATGACATCGCGCCGGCTGAGCAGCGAGTTCGTCGTGGAGTGACGCAGACGCTCGACCTCGGCGTTGATCGAGGAGTCCTTCTCGATGAACGTGTCTGTCTGCGGTACGTATGCCTCGGGCTGGTAGTAGTCGTAGTACGAGACGAAGTACTCCACCGCATTGTTCGGCATGAGCTCACGGAACTCGTTCGCCAGCTGCGCCGCGAGCGTCTTGTTATGCGCCAGCACCAGAGTCGGGCGCTGAACCTGCTCGATCAGCCAGGCTGTCGTCGCCGACTTTCCGGTTCCGGTCGCGCCGAGCAGCACAACATCGGTCTCACCGGCGTTGATGCGCGCCGTGAGTTCAGCGATCGCCTGCGGCTGGTCGCCGGCAGGCGTGTAATCGCTGATCACCTCGAACGGACGGACGCTGCGCGTAGGTTGCATGTCTCCAGCGTAGGCGTGACATCAGACACGCGGGTCGTGAGGGCGTCAGCCCGCGGCCTCACCGGTGAGGCGCCGCCACAGGTCGTCCGCCTGCTCCCTGGTCGCCGCGATGGTGGTCGAGGTGTCGATCACGACGTCGGCGATGGCGCGTCGCCGCTCATCCGAGACCTGTGCGGCGATGCGCGCAGTTGCCTCATCCCGCGTCATCGCCCTCAGCTCGATCAGCCGCGCGTGCCGCATCTCTGAGGGCGCATCGGCTACCACGATGAGATCCCACGGATCGTCGACCCGCGCCTCCACGAGCAGGGGGACGTCGTAGACAACCACAGCGTCGGGATCAGCGGCGAGCGCCTCATCGAACCGGCGCTGCGACTCCACCCGCACCGCGGGATGGACGATGCCGTTCAGACGCCGCAGCGCGGCTTTGTCACCGAAGACGAGCGCGCCGAGCGCGGCCCGGTCGAGGGCTCCATCATCGCTAATCACCTCGGGCCCGAACGCATCGGCAATCTCGGCGAGCACGGGTGAGCCAGTGCTCTGCACGTCGCGCACGATCTGGTCGGCGTCGATGATGACGGCGCCGTGCTCGGCCAGGCGGCGGGAGATCGTGGATTTGCCGGACGCGATTCCACCGGTGAGTGCAACAAGGGGCATGTCTACGAGGATGCCACGCAGGCGAACATAAGCCGAACCTCAGCGGAGCCTGAGGCTAGCCTGCGGAGGCGCTGAGGCGCGGCTCGTAGTTTCGAAGTGTCACCGAAACCGGGGACCGGATCGGGGCAAGACCTCGGCGAAACCCACAGATTCCCTTGAAAGGTCGAGTCATGAACGAGAACACCACCACCACCACCACAGTCACCGCTGCAGACGAGCCCCGCAACGGCAAGCGCCGCCCCTTCATCGCGTTCGGGCTCGCTGCACTCGCCATCGGCGGTATCGGCGCCGCAGCCACCAGCGCAGCCTGGACCGACAACGTGTTCTTCTCGGCGCAGGCCGAGGCTGCGACGTTCGACCTGCAGGGCTCGATCGACGGCGGTACGACCTGGCACGACGGCGCGGAGGGTAACCTCGAGCTCGTCATCGATTCCTCGGAACTGGCGAACATGCTCCCGGGTGAGTCGCGCACGATCGACCTCGACATCAAGAACTTCGGCTCGGTTGGCGCTGCTCTCACCTCATCGGTCGAGTTCGCCGGCTCCACCTTCGCGGCCAACCCGACCGCGACCGTCGAAGGTCTGGCCACGACGCTGACCAACGCGGACGGCGCCACACCGAGCGATCAGTTCCAGCTCGTCGTCGAAGCGCCCAGCGACTGGACGGTCGACAACCAGGGCGAGTCGGGGACCATCATCGTCACTATCGCTGGCACCGCCACAGCCAACTGATCCTTCGGCGGTCGGACGCACATCGCGTCCGACCGCCGAAACAAGATCACGGCACCGAACACCACCGCACCTCACAGCAAAGGATCCCTGACATGATGCAGCTTCTGCGCCGCTTCGCACTCGGCCTCCTGTGGGTGCTTGCCGCCATCGGCATCCTATGCGGCCTCGTATGGGGCGCCACCACCGCCGGCATGATCAAGCCGCTCGTGGTCATCTCGGGCTCGATGGAGCCGGGCATCATGACGGGCGACCTTCTCATCGCGACCCAGGTCGACACCGCCCGCCTCGAAGTCGGCGACGTCGTCAGCCTGCCGTCGGCGCTGACGGGCACACTCGTCACTCACCGCATCGAGAACATCGTCCCCGCAGGCGCCGGCCAGTTCACGATCTCGATGAAAGGCGACAACAACGAGTTCTCCGACGCCCTGGACTACACCGTCGGAGCCTCAGTCTGGCAGCCTGCCCTACAGTTGGCGGGCATGGGCACCGCGGTCATGCGCATCACGACACCCGCAGTGGTCATCCCCCTGCTGATCGGCATGATCTCGCTGCTCGGCCTGTCGCTGCTCATTCCCGCGGCCCCCCGCACGCGAGTGCAACGTCCCGCCACCGTGCACGCATGAAGCCCCGAGGCCGCCGCGCTACAGGCCTGGTGCTGGCGGCAGCGCTCCTCGGAGCGACGATGTGCCTGGCACTCGCCGGCCCGACTGTCGCCGTGACCGCCGTTCCGGTCGACGTCAGGCTCAGCGCGATGCTCCCCGGCGAATCGCGTACCGTCTCCGAGCCGCTGGAAGTGCCCGTTCGCGCCCGCGTCGCATCGACGAACTCGACGTTCAACGGCAGCGGCGCACACTGGTCGGCTCGCCTATGCGACGCCGGCGACGTGTGTGTGCAGTGGGAGAACCTGGCCGGCACCACATTCGCTGCCGGCACATACGAGCTCCGCGCCACGGTACGGATGCCCACCGAAATCGACCAGGGTGCAACCACGTCAGCCTCGGCAACGCTCACATTCGTCGAAGCGGATGCCCCGCTAGCAATCACCGGCGGAACGCTCGAGGCCACCGCACTCAGTGCCGGTCTCGCAGCCCTCATCGGCGGCGTGATCATCGTGCTCGTTGGGCGTCGCCGCAAGGAAGAAGAACAGGAAGAAGCATCATGATCGGCCAGCGACTCCTCGCGATCACACTCGCAGCCCTCACCGTCTTCGGTGTCGGCGCCAGCGCCGCTGCCCTGTCTTCGACGCAGGCCGCGTGGAACGATCAAACGAACGTCACTGCCACGGCGACCGCCGGCACCTGGGCACCCATTATGGGCTCGTGCAATGCCTACGATCAGTGGGGAAACGAGGTGTCATGCAGCATCTCAAGCATCACCTACCAGCCATGGGATGCGGTGCGCGATGGCACCCGGCACTACTGGGTCAACTTCGATATTCCTGGAGGAACGGAGTGGGTGTCGTTCACCGCCGACTTGCGCGCCGCGGTCCACCAAAACGGGCTCCCTACAGCGGAGTGGGACTGGAACGGTGCCTCGATCCGCTCAGCAGGTGCCCAGTTCACGCCGAACGCGGACTGGATGTGCGAGGAACTGCCTGTGGTGTCCGGGCGTACCCCTGAGTGGGCACGCAACGCATACTTCGTCGTCGACCAGGACGGGCACGCTGAAGACAACATCTGCGGGTGGTGACGGTGCCTGGCCGCGCATTCCGAAGCGTGTTCTGGGATATCATCGCCGATGTCACGTCGCCTACCCCGTGCGCTGTGGCAGCGGAGGATATTCCAGTGGACCAGCAAGTGGCGGTCGTCATCGAAGACGACCCTGACATCCGCTCACTTCTGGGCGAGGTTCTCGGTAACGCCGGGTTCACCACGTACACGGCGGGCACGGGTGAAGCAGGGCTGAAGCTGGTCGGTGACCACCACCCCGTCGTAACGACGCTCGACGTCAGCATGCCGGGGATGGACGGATTCGAGACGGCGAGGCGCATCCGTGCTCTGAGTTCCACCTACATCGTGATGCTCACCGCCCGGGCCGAAGAGATCGACATCCTCCAGGGGCTGCAAGCCGGTGCCGACGACTACGTGACCAAGCCGTTCCGCCCGCGCGAACTGCGTGCCCGGATCGAGGCCATGATGCGTCGCCCTCGGCACGCAGCCGTGGCGCCGATCGAGCCTACACTCCCTGCCATCGACGATGATTGGCTCGAGTATCGCGGGCTCCGCGCGAACGGAGCGCGGCGTCTCGTCGAGGTCGACGGCAAGGATGTTGATCTCACCCGCAGCGAGTTCGACATCCTCCTCGACCTGCTCGATGCCGGTGGCCGTGTGGTCTCCAAGAGCGAGCTCGCGCTGTTGCTGCGCGGGGACCGCGACACCCAGGCGGGGTTCGTCACCGAGCACGATGAGCGTGCCATTGAGGTTCACGTCGCAAATCTGCGACGTAAACTCGGCGAGTCGCCTGCCAGCCCGCGATGGATCGAGACCGTTCGCGGTGTCGGCTATCGGCGCGCCGTAGCTTAAGCCTTACTCCACCGCACTCACCTCAGCGACCTCGCCCGCATCATCGGCGGCCGCCCCGCGCGCGGCTGCTATAAGCGCGGCGGCGGTCGCACCGGGGTCGGATGCCACGGCCGTGCCGACCGCGATCGTGGGCGTCGCAGTGATCTCGGCCTCGCTGACTGCAGCGACGACGGCGTCGCGCACTGATATCGCGATGACGCGGGCGGCTGCGGTCGACACCGGGAGAATCGCCACGGTGAGCCCACCCTCGCCGTCCTCACCCACCAACGACTGGGACGGCGCCGATGCCCGGGTCGCCCCCCGCCAGGCCACCGCGACGCCCTCAGCCTCGAACCCGCCGAAGGCCGTGGCGATCTGGTCGAGATCGTCGATTCGCACCGATACGGCACCGACCGTCTCTCCCTTGGCCGATGCCCGGTCGATCAGCTCATTGAAGATCATCGAGAAAGTCTCCGCCGGCAGGATACCGTCGTCGGTGCGCCGCAGTTCCAGCATGGTGGTCACGCCGTGAACGCGGGCACGCTCCGCCCGCAGCACCGAAGTCGTCAGCAGAGCGACGATCGTGAGCACCACCGTCACAACGGAAGTGCTGGCTGTGCCGAACCAGGTAAGAAACACAGTCCCTTCCGGTCCCTCGGACACGAACGCGATGCTGCGCGCGACGTAGTACACGCACACCAGCATCAGCACCACGGCAAACCCCGTGGCATTGCGGTGGCGTCCCATCTCACCGCGCAGCGACTCCACCCCGCCCGCCCCGGCGTACAGAGCGATCAGCAGGAACATGGGGAGCACCCCGGCCCAGTCACCGCTCGGCGCATCGAGCACGGTCGCTTGGTAGGCCACGAGCGACCCGGCCACGACGAGGATGACGGTCGCGCGCAAGGTTCGGCCGTTGAAAGCACGGCATCCGACCCACATGAATCCGGCCGACGCCACCAGCGCGCCATTGCCAACCGCCAATGGCCAGATCGTGCCGAGGTCGAGGGCCCAGATCAAGTAGCTGACGGTGGCGAGCATGCCGGCGAGGAAGGAGAGGGCCCAGATCCGGCCGCCCCGCTCCTCGCGGCGAAGAACCATCTCGAGCAGGTAGAAGATGCCTGAGACGTTGACGACGACCGCCGTCGTCACCGACACCGACAGGATATCCAGTTGCATGAATTACTCCTCCGCTTTTCGCAGGGGAACGCGCACGATGAACGTGCTGCCCTTGCCTTCTTTCGTGCGCACGCTGATCTCACCGCGCTGCGCCCGCATTATGTCGAGACTGATCGCCAGTCCGAGCCCACTGCCATGGGTGGAGGTGTTTCTCACGGCATCCGCTCGATAGAAGCGATCAAACAACAGGGGAACCTCTTCGGCACGGATGCCGGGGCCGTTGTCACGCACCAGAAACCAGGCGTGGTCGCGATCGGAGGTCAGTCCGACGTCTACCCTGCCGCCCTCGTGGTGATACTTCACCGCGTTACTGAGCAGGTTGTCGACCACTTGTCGCATGCGCAGTGGATCGATCCATGCGGTCACGGGTTCGACGCCCGTCGCGTCGAGCGTGATCGACCGCGCCCGCGCCTGACTGCTGATCGCGTCAACCGCGGCGTGGGCGAGGTCGGAGAGCTCGGTGCGCTCCGGGTGAAAGGTGAGCGCGATACCACCTCGGGCGTCGGCGGACGCTGCAAGCAGGTCCGCGACGATCTGAAGCAGTCGCGACGAATTGCGCTCGACGACCTCGAGGCTCGACCGCGCTGACGGTTGCAGTCCCGGCGAGTCGAGGACGAGGTCGACGTATCCCAGGATCGATGTGAGAGGCGTGCGCAGTTCATGCGACACGGAGGCGATCAGGTCCTCACGTGCGCGTAACGCCATGAGCTCTGTCGTCACGTCGCGCGACACGACCAGCCCACCCAAAGAGGTGCTGTCCGGTCTGCGCAATGTCCGAGAGGTCACGCTCAGCGCGCGGCGCTTCGAACCCGGCGCTCCGTACCAGACGAGCATCGACTCGAATGTCTCACCCCGTCTGGCTCGCACGAGCGGCTCGTCATCGCGCAGCAGCGGGGTCAGGCCATCGGGCCCGTACACCGCACGCGACTCGTCAGCTTCGCCGCGCTCTGGCGCCGCCAGCAACTGGGCGTGGGCTTCATTCGCCGTCGTCGTTGCGCTGTCCCCGGCAAAGTGCACCACGCCGAAGTCGACGGCGTCGAGGATTTCGGTGAGGAGGAGCTCCTGGCGCCGCGCACGATCGACTGCGCGCGTAAGCGATTCGCCCTGCTTGGCCAGCAGCACCCGCTGGGCGTTCGAGCGCCGGGCGGTGAGAAAAGCGGTGGTGGCGATCACCGCCGTCGTCACAGGAAAAAGCACCAGCGTCGGCCGGATCTCGCCGTATGACGCCAGCGCAGCCGTGGTCCAGAAGGCGACGCTGATGATGACGATGCTGCCGACGAGGCCGATCATTCCGAACACGGATGAGAGCCACAGCGCCGGAAAAACCCAGAGCAGGGACATGCCTGCCGCCGGGCTGGATATTTCCATCAGCGTGATCGCGGCTACGTCGACGAGCGGAACGACCGCAACCGCCGGCGGCGGGAGCCTGTTCCACGGCACGACGATCGTGACCCCCGTGACGACGAAGAGCAGCCCCAGCCCCGACATCAGTAGGCTCGGCTGCTCGACGGCGCCCGCAACTGACACGACAACACTTGCCACGAGCGCGACGAAACCTGCCAGAAGCTGGTTTACGGTGGCCGCACGTTCGCGGGTGCGGTCACCCGCACCCGTCGTGTGCCACCATCGTGGGCGCGCGCTCATGCATGAACGTTATCGTGCCCGAGTACACAACTGTGTTCGAGCGTACCGACGGCGTCGATGACGCCATCCTATGTTTCGAACGCCCCTGGACTCAGCGAGCCAGCAGCTGACGCATTGAGCTGATCACTCCCGTGTCGAAGCCCGCCAAATGCAATCCGCCGTGGAATCGCGCGTGCTCGATCTTGATGCAGCGATCCATGACGACGGAAAGTCCGCCAGCCTCCGCAGACGCGGCGGCCTCTTCGTTCCAGGAGCCGAGCTGCAGCCACAGCGCCTTCGCTCCGACGTCGATAGCTTCCTGCGCAACACCGGGAAGGTCGTCGTGCTTGCGAAAGACATCCACGATGTCGGGAACGACCGGAAGGTCGGCGAGCGACGCATAGACCGGCCGACCGAGGATCTCCGTCTCGCGCGGGTTGACGAGGTACACGTCATAGGTAGAGCTGGAAAGCAGGTACGTGGTGACGAAGTACGACGCACGCGCGGGGTTGTTCGACGCTCCGACTATGGCTACGGACTTCGACCGGCGCAGCAGCGCGAACCGCTCCTGCTGGTTTGGTGCCTGCCAACTGCGACCGGGAACGGATGCTGCCGGCAGCGCGCAGGCTGCGGCATCAGCCACGGGAGGGGTGAATTCGCAGGCGTCGACGGAACTCATCGGGTCGCTCCCGTCGCTGTAGTGAGGGCCTGGTCAAGGTCCCAGATGATGTCATCCGAATCCTCCAGCCCGACCGAGATACGGATCAGGTCAGGACGCACGCCTGCTGCGGCGAGCTGATCCTCGGTCAGTTGGCGGTGCGTCGTGGATGCGGGATGGATGACGAGCGTGCGAGCATCACCGATGTTCGCCAGGTGTGAGGCGAGCTGCAGGTTCTCAATCACCGTCTCACCGGCGCGGCGACCGTCTTCGGCCGCAACACCGAACGCGAAGACAGAGCCGGGGCCGAGCGGAAGATACTTCGCGGCACGATCACGGTGCGGGTGGTTGTCGAGACCGGCCCACGTGACGTAGGAGACGCGAGGATCCGAGTCGAGCCATTCCGCGACGATGCGTGCGTTCGCGAGGTGGGCATCGATGCGCTGCGGGAGCGTCTCGACGCCCTGGAGAAGGTTGAACGCCGACTGCGGGCTGAGTGCTGGGCCGATGTCGCGAAGCTGCTCGGATCGGAGCTTGGTGAGGAAGCCGTACTCGCCGAAGTTGTCCCACCACTTGATGCCGCCGTACGACTCGACGGGCTCGGTCATCTGCGGGAACTTTCCGTTACCCCAGTCGAACGTACCCTTCTCGATGACGATTCCGCCGAGCGTCGTGCCGTGACCGCCGAGGAACTTCGTCACCGAGTGGATGACGATGTCGGCACCGTGCTCGAGCGGGCGGGAGAGGTACGGCGTCGCCAGCGTGGCATCCACCACGAGAGGCACTCCAGCCTCGTGCGCGACGGCGGCGAGCCCCTCGATGTCGGCGATCTCACCGGACGGGTTGCCGATCATCTCGACGTAGACGACCTTCGTCTCCGGGCGGATAGCTGCAGCGAAGTCAGCCGGGTCGCTGGAGGGTACAAAGGTCGTCTTGACGCCAAAACGTCGCAGCGTGACATCCAGCTGCGTGACCGTGCCACCGTAAAGCTGGGCAGAGGCGACCACATGGTCACCGGCACCGACGAGGGCAGCGAAGGTGATGAACTCCGCACTCATTCCCGAGGCTGTGGCGACAGCCCCGATTCCGCCTTCCAGGGACGCCAGTCGCTCTTCCAGCGCGGCGACAGTGGGGTTGCCGATGCGGGAGTAGATGTTGCCGTACTTCTGCAGGGCGAAGAGGTTTCCGGCATCCGCAGCGTCGTCGAACACGAACGAAGTGGTCTGGTAGATCGGCACGGCGCGCGCGCCAGTGGCGGCATCCGGTGTTCCACCCGCGTGGAGTGCGCGGGTGCGGAACCCGAAGCGATGTTCTTCCGTCATGACTTCCTTCATTCAGTCGCCGCGAGCGCGGCAGCGATGCCGTCCACTGCGTCAGGGTTTTGCAGGGAGGTGGTGTCGCCTAGCGGACTCGGTGTGCGGCCGGCGCGGCGATCCTGTTCAGCCTCCCACAGCTGCGCGAGCAGCCTGCGCATGATCTTGCCCGAGCGCGTCTTGGGCAGATCCGGCACGACGACAATGTGTTTGGGCTTCGCCACCGGTCCGATCGCGGTCGCCACCTGCATACGAAGATCGGATGCCATCAGCTCTGCCGTTCCCGACGGAGTGACGAACGCGACCACTGCCTGCCCTGTGACCGCATCGAAGACTCCGGCCGTGCCTGCCTCGCCCACGGTGTTGTGCGCGACGAGGGCAGATTCGATCTCGATCGTGGACAGGCGGTGACCAGAGACATTCACGACGTCATCCAGTCGTCCGAGAATCCAGACGTGCCCATCGGTATCCTTCGTCGCACCGTCGCCGGCAACGTAATACCCGCCGAACTCGCCGTGGCCGGCATACGCAGACCAGTACGAGTCACGATACCGCTGCGGGTTTCCCCACACCGTGCGCGCCATTCCTGGCCAGGGACGACGCACGACGAGCGTCCCCGAGCGGCCGGGGGCGACTTCATCGCCGTTTTCGTCGACCACTGTCGCGTCAATACCTGGCAGCGGAACGGTCGCCGATCCTGGCTTCAGGGTCGTGACGCCCGGAAGCGGAACGATCATCGCCGCACCAGTTTCTGACTGCCACCAGGTGTCGACAATCGGCAGCTCGTCCCGACCGAACGTGCGGCGGAACCACACCCACGCCTCAGGATTGATCGCTTCGCCGACCGTGCCGAGCAGACGGATGCTGGACAGGTCGTGACCCGCAGGAAGACTGTCGCCGAACCACGTCATGAACGTGCGGATGAGCGTGGGCGCGGTGTAGTAGACCGTCACTCCGTAGCGCTCGATGATCTCCAGGTGACGTTCGCGGTGAGGACTGTCCGGCGTTCCCTCATAGATCACCTGCGTCAGGCCGTTCGACAACGGACCATAGATCTCATAGGTGTGCGCTGTCACCCAAGCCAGGTCAGCCGTGCACCAATGCACGTCGTCGGGCTTCGCATCGAAGTGTGCCCAGTGCGCCCAACTCGTGTGCGTGAGATAGCCACCCGAAGTGTGGACGAGGCCCTTCGGCTTCCCTGTGGTGCCGGAGGTGTAGATGATGAAGAGCGGATGCTCCGCATCGAAGGGCTGCGCCTCATGTTCGGTCGACGCAGTGTCGACGACGTCGTGCCACCAGACATCGCGCCCCTCGGTCCACGGCACGTCTTGGCCTGTGCGTCGCAGCACCAGCACATGTTCAAGTTCTGGAAGGTCGGCCGCAGCGATGTCTGCCGTCGACTTGACCTCAGTCGCAGACCCGCGACGGAACTGGCCGTCGCTGGTGACGAGCAGCTTGGCGCCGGTGTCGGCGAGTCTGAAGCGCACAGCTTCAGCCGAGAATCCGCCGAAGACGAGCGAGTGTACCGCGCCGACACGCGCACACGCGAGGGTGATCACGATCGTCTCGACGAGCACCGGGAGGTAAATTACGACACGGTCGCCCGGCCCGATACCGAGCGCGAGCAGGGCGTTCGCTGCCTGAGATACTCGGCGCTGCAGGTCTGCGTAGGTGACCGTGGTGCGATCCCCCGGCTCGCCTTCGAAGTGCAGCGCGACTTTGTCTCCGAGTCCGGCGGCGACGTGTCGATCGACACAGTTGTAGGCGACGTTAAGCGTGCCTCCGACGAACCATCGCGCCGCGGGGATCGCGTCGCCCGTCGGAGGCTCCCACTCGTGCGCGGTGTGCCATGGTTCAAACCAGTCCAGCCGGCGGGCTGCCTGCTCCCAGAACGCGATCGGATCAGCATCCGCCTTCGCGTAGATGTCACCCTTCACGTTCGCCTGCGCAGTGAACGCCGCAGGCGGCGGGTACACACGGGTCTCCTGCAGTCGTGCTTCGGTCATGCTCAGGCCCACTTCTTGAGCAGGTACTTCTCGACCAGCGCGAGAATTCCGTTGGTGACCGTGCCAAGCAATGCCAACAACACAATCGACAGCAGGATGCGGTCAACACGGCCGCTGTTCTGCGAATCGGTCAGCAGGAAGCCCAAACCCATCGACGAGGCGATGAGTTCCGCGGCGACGAGGAACAGCCACGCCTGCGCGAGGGCGAGGCGTAGCCCTGAGACCACCGATGGCACGACTGCAGGAAGCTGAACGGTGCGAAACAGCGACCACCCGCGCAGACTGAACGAGCGACCGGCCTCGACGAGCTGAGGATCGACGTGACGCAGAGCCGAAGCGACGGTGGTGTACACCGGGAAGAACGCACCGATCGCGATAAGCGTGACCTTCGACTCCTCGCCGATCTGCAGCCAGAGAATGAGCAGCGGCACCCAGGCCAGCGACGGCACGGCGCGCACGGCGGCCAACGTCGGGCTGAGCAGGATGTCACCGAGCTTCGACAGCCCGACGACTCCTGCCGCGGCGAGACCGATCACAGACCCGATTGCGAAGCCGAGCAGTACACGCTGCACGGAGATGGCGATGTGGGTCCAGAGTTGTCCGCGCTCGGCGAGCTCCACACCGGCAGCGAGTACCGATGCCGGCGTGGGAAGGCGATACGGCGGCACGAGACCTGTTGTCGTCACGAACTGCCAGGCTGCGAAGATGATGACCGGCAGCAGCAGGCCTGCAGCCACGCGCGCACCGGTGCGATCCCAGATGCTGCGGGTGCCGGCATCCGCTCGACGGCGCTCGCCCTTTGCGAAATCGAGCGCGTCGCGCGAATCTGCGGGTACGACCACTCGCTGGTCCGGGATGCTCACTCGCCGCCGACCGCCTTCTCGGCGAACGTGGCGTTCACGATTGTCTCAAGCGCCTTGTCGAGGGATGCCTGACCGCCCAGGACGTCGCCGGAGTCGACGAGCACGGGGGCAATCTTCTCCAGTACCTCAAGCTGTGCTTCGCCGGGGACTCCGTTGACGTCGAGGTTCGAGCGCTCCTCGATGACGGTCGTCGCGACCTCGATGTCGATGCTCGCGACCTCGGCGAGCAGCGCAGCGGTCTCTTCCGGGTTCTCCAGAGCCCACGCGCGCGCCTGCTCGTAGGCGTCGACGACAGCCTGGGCGAGGTCGGGGTGGTTGTTGATGAAGTCCTCTGTGGCGTTGAGGAAGCCATACGTGTTGAAGTCGACGTTGCGGTAGATGAGCTGGTCGCCCGACTCCACCTCGGCTGCGGCCATGATCGGGTCGAGTCCCGCCCATGCATCGACCGATCCGCCGTCAAGCGCCGCGCGACCGTCGGCGTGCTGCAGGTTCTGCACCTCGACGTCATCGAGCGTCAGACCGCCTTCTTCCAGCGCCTGGAGCAGGAAGAAGTAGGGGTCGGTGCCCTTGGTGGCAGCAATCGAGGTGCCTGCGAGGTCTTCGAGCGAGGTGATGCCGCTGTCGGGGCCGACGACGATCGCCGACCACTCCGGCTGCGAGTAGATGTCGATGACCTGGATGGGCGAGCCGTTCGCACGCGCGAGCAGCGCCGCGGAGCCGGCCGTTGAGCCGACGTCGACCGAGCCGGAGCGCAGCAGCTCATTGGCCTTGTTTGATCCGGCAGACTGCACCCATTCGACATCGACATCGTCGCCGAGGATCTCTTCGAGAATGCCCTGGTCGCGGATGACGAGGCTGAGGGGGTTGTACGTGGCGAAATCGACGGTGAGCGTGTCAGAGGACCACTCACTCGTGGATGTGGCGTCATCCGTGCTCGCGGCATCGGCATTCTCACCGGCGACGCAGCCGGTAGCGATGAGCATCATCGTTCCGGCGATGGCGATCGCAGGAACAATTCGGCGGGTGATGTTGCTCATCGGGTCTCCTCAGTGGAAATGCGGTGGTGGGTATCGACGCCGAGTCCTTCTAGAAGGTCGGCGCGAAGGTCCGCGAGGCCGCGATCGGCGCGGTCACGCGGGCGGATGCCGGGCACGGTGATCGTGCGCGCGATGGACGGCGCATCCGTGTCGGCTTCGTCGACGAGTGAGCGCAACAGCAGCACACGATCGGCGAGATAGAGGGCCTCTTCGACATCATGTGTGACGAGAAGGATGGTCGTGGGCTCTGCGGCGTGGATCTTCAGGAGAAGATCTTGCATGCGCAGGCGTGTAAGTGCGTCTAGCGCGCCGAACGGCTCGTCGAGCAGGAGCACACCGGGGTTGCGTGCAAGGGCACGCGCAAGCGACGCGCGCTGTGCCATTCCGCCCGATACCTGACGCGGATGCTGGTCGGCGGCGTGGTCGAGGCCCACGAGGTGGAGCAGTTCCCGTACGCGTTCCTGTCCCGCGCGGCGGCGGGTACCACGCGGAAGCCCGAGCTCGACGTTCTGTGCGAGTGTGCGCCAAGGAAACAGCCGCGGCTCCTGGAAGGCGATCGCCGTGCGCTCGTCGGTGTCGGTGACACCCGCACCGTCGAGAAGGATGTTTCCGCGGCTGGGGACGTCGAGTCCTCCGACGAGGCGAAGGAAGGTTGATTTGCCGCATCCGGACGGACCGATGACGGCGACGATCTCCCCCGCGGCAACGTCGACGTCGACGTCACGGAGTACCTCTCGTCGGCCCTCGGGCATCGCGAAGCCGCGCTCGATGTTCTCGAGTCGAACCGCGTTCGCAGCGCCGGCTGCAACCGGTTCGGCGACTGCGCGCGGCATAGCGAGGGTGGAGAACATACCTCCATCGTCATGGACGCATCCCAATGTTACGAAAACGAACGTAATGTTTGGTCACGCAGGGAGGATCAGCACGTCCACCAACGCGGAACGGGCCGCCACCCGAAGGTGACGACCCGTTCCAGAAAAAGCGTGCTTAAGCGTTGCCGCCCGAGAGCTTCTCGCGCAGAGCCGCGAGAGCCTCGTCGTCGGCAAGCGTGCCGGCGCCGGAGTCACTCGTGAATGTCTGCGATGCAGCGAAGTCGTCGCCTGCAGCGGCCTCGGCCTCGGCTGCCTTGGCAACCGCAACCTTGTGAGCTTCCCAACGAGTCTGGGCTGCAGCGTACTCCTGCTCCCACTTCTCGCGAGCCTCGTCGAAGCCGTCCTTCCAGGCACCGGACTCGGCGTCGAAGCCCTCCGGGTACTTGTACTCGCCGTTCTCGTCGTACTCGGCGAGCATGCCGTACAGTGCCGGGTCGAACTCGGTGCTGGTGAGGTCGACCGACTCGTTGGCCTGCTTGAGAGACAGCGAGATGCGGCGACGCTCGAGGTCGATGTCGATGACCTTGACGAAGACCTCTTCGCTGACAGAGACAACCTGCTCAGCCAACTCGACGTGCTTGCTGGAGAGCTCGGAGATGTGAACGAGACCCTCGATGCCGTCTGCGACGCGAACGAATGCACCGAACGGAACGAGCTTGGTGACCTTACCCGCAGCGATCTGACCGATCGCGTGGGTGCGGGCGAAGACCTGCCACGGGTCTTCCTGCGTTGCCTTCAGCGACAGGGAGACGCGCTCACGGTCGAGGTCGACCTCAAGGATCTCGACGGTGACCTCCTGGCCAACCTCGACAACCTCAGAAGCGTGCTCGATGTGCTTCCAGGACAGCTCAGAGACGTGCACGAGGCCGTCAACGCCACCCAGATCAACGAACGCACCGAAGTTGACGATCGACGAGACGACACCCTTGCGAACCTGACCCTTGTGCAGGTTGTTGAGGAACGTCGTACGAGACTCGGACTGCGTCTGCTCGAGCAGCGCGCGGCGGCTCAGAACGACGTTGTTGCGGTTCTTGTCCAGCTCGAGGATCTTGGCCTCGATCTCCTGGCCCAGGTACGGGGTCAGGTCGCGGACACGACGCAGCTCGATGAGCGATGCCGGCAGGAAGCCACGGAGACCGATGTCAACGATGAGGCCACCCTTGACGACCTCGATGACGGTTCCGGTGACAACACCGTCGTCTTCCTTGATCTTCTCGACGTCGCCCCAAGCGCGCTCGTACTGCGCACGCTTCTTGGACAGGATCAGACGGCCTTCCTTGTCCTCCTTCTGGAGAACAAGAGCCTCGACCTCGTCGCCGACCTTGACAACCTCATTGGGGTCAACATCGTGCTTGATGGAAAGTTCGCGGGAGGGGATGACACCCTCAGTCTTGTACCCGACGTCGAGCAGAACCTCATCGCGGTCGATCTTGACGATCGTTCCTTCGATGATGTCGCCGTCGTTGAAGAACTTCAGAGTCTTCTCGACCGCGGCCAGGAAGTCCTCAGCAGATCCGATGTCATTGATGGCGACCTGCTTGGTGGCCGGGGCGGTCGTTGCGGTAGTCATTTAGTAGGTTGTCCTTGTGGGTGAAAACTCGGGCTTCCCGGCGCTCACGCATGCGTGAATCATCGCCGGAGAGCAGATGGATTTGGTTTGTTCGACACTGGGCGCGCATGTCCACGCCACAAGTGACACTTCAGAATATCAGAGAAACACCCACGATGATGTTGTGGATAACTTCGGCGGGATTCTGCGAGTTCGCGTTACCGTATGCGGGTGACTTTTCTGCGATCAAGGGCGAACCGGATTCGGATGCTGGCACTGCTGGCGCTGACCGCAGGATCTCTGTGCGCCTGCGCGCCTGAACCCGCTCCGAGTCCGACACCGACTGCCGCATTCGCGACAGAGGAAGAGGCATTCGCCGCCGCGGAAGAGGTGTATCGGGCCTACTTGGGTGCGGCTGCGAAGCGCGCAGTTGGGGCTGGCGGTACTCCTCCGGAGGCCTATCTGACCGGCGAGGCCCTGGAAGCGGATGTTCAGACCCAGCGAAGCTTGAACGACCAGGGCATTCGAATTATCGGGGCGAGCAAAATACATGAGCTCGTTCTGCTCGAAACGGATGTCAACGAATCGGTAGTGACAATCCGCACCGAGATCTGTATTGACATCTCTGACTCACGTGTTGTTGACGCGAGCGACACCGACATCACCCCATCCGATCGTCCTGAGCGAGGCAAGCTCAGCGTCGAATTCTCCGGTAACAGCCAGGAGTTGCTGATCTCTCGCTCAACGCCGGCCGAAGAGTCAGAATGTTAATCTCCGCCCTGGTCATCGCATTGCTAGTGAGCACCTCCGAGTCTCCCGAAGCCTTCGCTGAATGTGATCTCGCAACACTGCAGATAACAGGCAAGTGCCCCAATGACGACGAAGACGTCGTGATCGGCGACACCGAAGAGGTCCCCGGATCACCGGGATCACCGGGCCATTCTGACCGTCCGCAAATCAGGCCGATCGGCAGCGACGGCCAGGATCCCGATCCCCTGCCCAAGCCGATCATTGTCGACTTGGTCGAGTGTCTGGAGGATTGGAACTCCTACATCCGCTGTTTCGAAGGCGCAGAGACGGAGCCCGACGAAGAACAAGAGGACGTCGTCGAGATCCCCGCCGTCACTATCAGCGACATCGCCCGATTCGCCCCGTCGGGATCTCCGATAGCTGGCGAGCCCGACAACGTCGGAGTCGTCGGACTGCCGACAAACTTCGTGGCAACGGCGTCCGAGCACACGGTCGGCGGCGAGTTGTTCGGCTTCCCTGTCACCGTGCGCTTCACTCCATCCGGCTATGACTTCGACTACGGTGACGGCGGCACCGCTACCACCGCGGCGGGCGGTCAGAGTTGGGATGAGCTCGGTCAGGCGCAGTTCACCCCCACAGACACGAGCCATACCTACGCTGATCGAGGCACGTTCTCCGCTCACGTGAACACTCGATATACGGCGGCGGTCGACTTCGGCATCGGCTGGTTTCCCATCGCCGGCGAGGTGACGGCGACCGGTGCCGCGCAGGAGGTCCGCATCTTCGAGGCGCACACTGCGCTGGTCGCCCACACTTGCCAACAGAACCCGACCTCACCCGGCTGCTGATCACGACGCGTCGGAGGCCTGTGCAATGCTGAACTCATGAGCGACAAGCTGATGCTGCTGGATACCGCATCCCTCTATTTCCGAGCGTTCTACGGCGTGCCAGACAAGGTGAAGGCCCCCGATGGCTCGTCGGTGAACGCCGTACGAGGTCTGCTCGACATCGTCGCGAAGCTCGTCAAGCTTTATGAGCCGACACACATCGTCGCCTGCTGGGACGACGACTGGCGCCCGCAGTGGCGAGTCGATCTCATCCCCAGCTATAAAGCGCATCGGGTCGTCGAAGTCGTCGCCGCCGGGCCCGACGTCGAAGAGGTCCCTGACCCGCTCGAGGCACAGCTTCCGCTCATTCGCGAGTCTCTGACTGCGCTCGGCATCCCGATCATCGGCGTCGCCGAGCACGAGGCAGACGACGTCATCGGCACTCTGGCGACCCGCGCCACCATGCCCGTCGACATCGTCACTGGCGATCGCGACCTGTTCCAACTCATCGACGACGCCCGCGGCATCCGAGTCGTCTACACCGCACGCGGTATGAGCAATCTCGAAGTCGTCACTGATGAAACAGTCGTGAAGAAATATGGCGTGCTCCCCTCGCAGTACGCCGACTTCGCCACGATGCGCGGCGATGCCTCCGATGGACTCCCCGGGGTTGCCGGTGTCGGCGAGAAGACCGCGGCCACCCTGCTGCAGACCCACGGCGATCTCACCCAGATCCGGGCCGCCGCGGCTGCGGGTAAGGGCATGAGCGCTGGCGTGGGAGCGAAGATCCTCGCGGCTTCCGCCTACCTCGATGTCGCCCCGACCGTTGTTGAGGTCGCCAGGGCACTCGACATCACCCCTCCGACCGACGCTGTCCGCGCACTCGATCCGGCCGAGTCCGACGTCGCCGTCGACCTCGCCGAGCGGTGGAATCTCGGCTCATCGATGGATCGAGCCATCGCGGCGCTCGCACGATAGCGAAGCTACTCGGCCCGGCGGAAGGCGACGGACATCGCGGCGGTCAATCCGCCCATGCCCGAAGCCGCTCCAGGCCCCATGTCGTCACGATGCGTTCAGCCGGCACCCCGGCCTTCTCCGCGCGCTCAGCGCCATAGTCCAGCAGCGAGAGATGCCCCGGCGCGTGCGCGTCCGAGTCCAGCGAGAACAGGCATCCGGCATCCAGCGCCAGCGCGATCAACTCATCAGGTGGATCCTGACGTTCGGGACGGGAGTTAATCTCCACGGCGACGCCGTGCTCGGCACATGCGTCGAAGACCGCACGTGCATCGAACTGTGATGCGGGCCGCGTTCCCCGCTCCCCCTGCACGAGCCGCCCCGTGCAGTGGCCGAGCACATTCACATGTGGATTCGAGACAGCGGCGATCATGCGCGCCGTCATCGGGCGCGACTCCATACGAAGGTGGGAATGCACGGACGCCACGACGATATCGAGCGCACTCAACAGCGCAGATTCCTGATCGAGCGCGCCATCATCGAGTATGTCGACCTCAATGCCCGCCAGCATCGTGAACGCATCCCTGGACTCGGCGCGCACCAGAGGGATCTGTTCGCGCAGCCGCTCCGCAGACAATCCTCTGGCGACTGTGAGCCTCGGCGAATGGTCGGTGATCGCGAGATAATCGTGCCCGAGGGCTCGGGCAGCCTCTGCCATGGTGCGGATGGAAGTCGTACCGTCTGACCATTCCGTATGCGAGTGCAGATCTCCGCGCAGCTTCCTGCGCAGCTCAGAAACACGCTCCGGTTCCACCTTGCCGCGCAATTCGATCAGGTATTCAGGCACGTCCCCCGCCTGAGCCTGTCGGATAACAGAAAATGTGGATTCTCCGATGCCCTTCGCTGCGCGCAGGCGCGTTGGGTCATTCCTCACCGCATCCGACAGTCCCTGCAGTGTGGCCGCAGCCTGACGAAACGCCTTGGCTCGATAGCGCGATGCGCGCTCACGCTCGAGCAGCGTCGCGATCTCAAGAAGAGCGTCAACGGGATCCATGATGTCTCAGGCTGAGGCGAGCTCGCGGGTGGTTTCCACCCACGCTTCCAGCTTCGCCGCCGCGCTGCCATCGTCAACCGCCGCTTCAGCTCTAGCGAAGCCGTCGCGCAGACGCTCAAGGATAGGTCGCTGCACCTGCGCCGCATCCTGCGACAACTCAAACGCGACAATGCCCGCAGCTGCGTTCAGCAGCACGATGTCGCGCACCGGACCTTTCTTTCCTGCCAGGGTGTCCCGCAGGACACCGGCGTTGTGCTCTGGTGAGCCTCCGATGAGATCGGCAATCTGCGCGGTGGGGATGCTGAGGTCGCGCGGATCGAGATCGTGCTCGTGAATGTCACCACGAGTGACCTCCCAGATGCGACTGTGACCGGTGGTGGTCAGCTCGTCGAGGCCGTCGTCCCCACGGAAGACGAGCGCCGTAGCACCACGAGTGCGGAACACACCCGTGATCAACGGCACTCGTTCCAGCTGAGCGACACCAACGGCGTTCGCCTCCGCACGCGCCGGGTTGCACAGCGGACCCAGCATGTTGAAAACCGTCGGAACGCCGAGCTCAGCACGCGCAGGGCCTGCGTGCTTGAAACCAGGGTGGAAGGCCGCAGCCCACGCGAACGTGATGCCGGTGCGATCCAGAACCGTCGCGACGTCCGCCGGAGACAGCGACAGCTGAAGCCCCAGCGCGCCGAGCACGTCCGATGAGCCCGAAGCAGAACTCGCCGCGCGGTTGCCGTGTTTCACAACCGGAATGCCCGTCGCGCCGATGATGACCGCCGCGGTTGTCGAAACGTTCACCGTGCCGAAGCGATCGCCACCGGTGCCGACGATGTCCAGAACGTTGGGTGAGACCGGAAGCGGGACCGCCGCTTCGAGAATGGCGTCGCGGAAGCCGACGATCTCGTCGACCGTCTCACCCTTGGCACGAAGTGCGATGAGGAATCCGGCCAGTTTGGCGTCAGACACGTCACCCTGCATCACCTGGCGCATGGCCCAGGTCGACTCCCAGACGCTGAGGTCGCGTCGTTCCAGGAGAGTGGTGAGCACATCGGGCCAGGTCAGGGAATCAGCCATGTGAGTGATCCTATCTGCGTGAATAAAATCCTTGCGCACCCGCCCCGCGGCAGTGCATCCTTGTTTTTCGTTGAATTCACCGAGTATTCGCAGGTGGTTCTTAGGTTCCCCTAAGTAGGTGAACAGCGAAACGGGTGGCACGGATGCAAGAATCACGCTCGCGTATCGGCCATAATGGAAGAGTGACCACCTCAGCGACCTATGCCCCGGCGGCAAGAACCATCAAGCGCCCGAACTCGGTAGCTGTCGGCACCATTGTGTGGCTCGGCAGCGAGGTGATGTTCTTCGCGGGTTTGTTCGCGATTTACTTCACCCTCCGAAGCACCTCTCCCGAGCTGTGGGCTGACCGCACCGAACTGCTGAACGTTCCGTTCGCCGCGGTCAACACCGCGATCCTGGTGCTGTCCTCCTTCACATGCCAGATGGGCGTGTTCGCTGCAGAGGACCTCCAGTCCTACCGCATCAAGAAGGGCCAGGTGAACGGCGCAGGCCGTCGCCGCCTGTTCGGTTGGGGAATGACCGAGTGGTTCTGGCTCACCTTCGTGCTCGGCGCGATCTTCGTCTCCGGTCAGGTCTGGGAGTACGCAACGCTGGTCACCGAAGGCATGCCGATCCAGGCTGACGCCTACGCCTCGGCCTTCTACCTGACCACTGGCTTCCACGCCATCCACGTCACCGGCGGACTCATCGCGTTCCTACTCATCATGGGCCGCGCGTTCGCAGTGAAGAACTTCACGCACAAGGAAGCGACTTCCTCGATCGTTGTGTCCTACTACTGGCACTTCGTTGACGTCGTCTGGATCGTGCTGTTCTTCGTCATCTACTTCCTGAAATAAGAGCGGAGCTGACCTGCGAAATGGCACGAGAGAAGAAGCGTCGCTCAACTGGACGTCGTAACCCCCTGGCCGCTGCGGCGCTGATTGGAGCTGGTCTCCTCATCACCGGCGGAATCTACGCTGGAGCATCCGCGGCAATCGCCTCCACAGACACGCAGCCCACGGCGAGCACACAGCTCACCGTCGAGGACGGCAAGAAGCTGTTCCAGGCCAACTGTGCAACCTGCCACGGGCTTGACCTGCAGGGAACTGACAACGGTCCGAGCCTCTACGGCGTCGGCGAACTTTCCGTCGAGTTCCAGCTCGCCACTGGCCGCATGCCCCTGCAGATGCAGGGCCCGCAGGCACCACAGAAGCCGGCACAGTTCACGCAGCCGCAGATCGAAGCCATGGCTTCCTTCGTGCAGAGCGAAGCACCTGGCCCCACCTACCCGTCGGACGAGATCCTCGATGGTGGCGGCGATGTAGCGCACGGCGCTGAGCTCTTCCGCGTCAACTGCGCGATGTGCCACAACGTATCCGCCGCTGGTGGCGCGCTCACCGAGGGCAAGTACGCCCCCGGACTCGCCAACACGAGCGCCCTGCACATCTACGCAGCCATGGTCACCGGCCCGCAGAACATGCCTGTGTTCGGTGACATGAACCTGTCTGACGAAGACAAGCGCGACATCATCTCCGCGCTGCTCTTCCAGCAGGACGCGGTGTCGATCGGCGGCTTCACGCTCGGAAACTTGGGTCCCGTATCTGAGGGCCTGTTCGTCTGGATCTTCGGCATCGGCGGCCTAGTCGCGATCACCGTGTGGATCACGGCGAAGTCCAACTAACGCTTAATCATCGAGAAGGAACGTACGAGGAGCACCATGGCACACGACGACTCGCAGGCTCTTGACAGGGCCTACCGGCCCTCTCCGGGGCTGGGTGTCGCAGTCAGCGATCCCGTGCAGAACCCGGGCCTGCCGGCTCACCGCGAGCGGATGACCGACAAGGATCCCAAGGCTGAGAAGCGCGCGGACCGCACGGTTTACACCCTGTTCTATCTGTCGCTCGCTGGCAGCATCTGGGCAGTCGCTGCATACATGCTGTTCCCGATCGAAGATGGCTCCCTGGCTTCGATCCGGTACAACAACCTCTTCATCGGTCTGGGAATCGCTCTCGCACTCCTCTGCATCGGTATCGGCGCCATTCACTGGTCGAAGGCGTTGATGTCCGACAAGGAACACATCGAGATGCGCCACCCCACGCGTGGCACTGACGCGACACGCGAGGCTGCCATCCAGGCGTTCGCAGCGGCCAACGAGGAATCCGGGTTCGGTCGACGCACGATGATTCGCAACTCGCTGATCGCAGCGGTCGTTGCATCGATCATTCCTGGTGTCACACTTTTCCGCGGTCTTGCGCCGCACAGCACACCGGAAGACCCTTATGCCGGAGACCCCGTCGTACTGCTGAAGCAGACGATGTGGGAGAAGGGGCAGCGCCTGGTGCGCGATCCAGACGGCACTCCCATCCGCGCAGCGGATGTCACGTTGGGCTCCGCTTTCCATGTGATTCCGGAAGATCTCGCCTCACTGTCGCACCACGACGGCTACCTCGAAGAGAAGGCCAAGGCGATCGTGCTGATGATGCGCCTGCGCCCTGAGCAGCTCATCGAGGCCGAGGACCGCAAGGACTGGTCGTACGACGGCATCGTCGCGTACTCCAAGGTCTGCACGCACGTCGGCTGCCCTGTCGCTCTGTACGAGCAGCAGACACACCACCTGCTGTGCCCCTGCCACCAGTCGCAGTTCGACGTGACCGACCACGCAAAGGTCATCTTCGGCCCGGCGGCCCGCCCGCTGCCGCAGCTGCCGATCGACGTCGACGATGAGGGCTACCTCATCGCACGCAGCGACTTCACCGAACCTGTCGGCCCGAGCTTCTGGGAGCGCCATTGAGTACCGCAACGCTGTCCAAAGAGGACAAGGACACCAACGCCCCTCTGGGAGGCCGATTCATCGGCGCAGCGTCGAACTACATCGATGAGCGCACCAGCATCTCCGGCTTCGTCAAGGAGCTGGGTCGCAAGATCTTCCCCGACCACTGGTCGTTCATGCTCGGCGAGATTGCTCTGTGGAGCTTCGTCGTGGTGTTCATCTCCGGCTCCTTTCTGACGTTCTTCTTCGACGCGTCGATGGTTCCGACCCACTACACGGGTGCGTATGCACCTATGCGTGGCATTGAGATGTCTGCCGCCCTCGAGTCGACACTGCACATCTCCTTCGATTTGCGCGGTGGCCTCCTGGTCCGCCAGATCCATCACTGGGCGGCACTCGTCTTTGTGGCTGGTATCGGCATCCACATGCTCCGCGTATTCTTCACCGGTGCATTCCGTAAGCCCCGCGAGCTCAACTGGGTGATCGGCTTCGTGCTGTTCGTCCTGGCGCTGGCCGAGGGTTTCACTGGCTACTCGCTCCCCGATGACCTGCTCTCCGGCAACGGCCTGCGCATCATCGACGGCATGGTCAAGGGCATCCCGCTGATCGGTACGTGGACCTCGTTCATCCTCTTCGGCGGTGAGTTCCCCGGCGACGACATCGTCGGCCGCCTGTATTCGTTGCACATTCTGTTGCTCCCGCTACTGGTCATCGCACTGATCGTGGTGCACCTGATGCTCATGATCATCAACAAGCACACGCAGTTCGCTGGCCCCGGCCGCACGAACGACAACGTCGTGGGCTACCCGATGATGCCGATCTACATGTCCAAGATGGGCGGGTACCTGTTCATCGTCTTCGGCACCATCGTGCTGATCGCGACGTTCTTCCAGATCAACCCGGTCTGGGCATACGGCCCGTATGACCCGTCCCCCGTGTCTGCCGGAACCCAGCCTGACTGGTATATCGGCTTCGCGGATGGCGCGCTGCGTCTTGCCCCGCCGCACCTGGACATCGTCTTCCTGGAGCGCACGCTCTCGCTCGGCATCCTCATTCCGGTCGCCGTGCTCGGTCTTTTCATCGTTCTCGTCGCGATCTACCCCTTCATCGAGGCGTGGGTCACCGGAGACAAGCGTGAGCACCACCTCGCCCAGCGCCCGCGTAACGCCGCGACGCGCACTGCGATCGGCGCTGCAGGAGTCATCTTCTACGCAGTCCTGTGGGCCGCGGCATCCTCCGACCTCATCGCGACGCACTTCATGCTCACGATGGAAGGCGTCATCCACACGCTGCAGGCACTGCTGTTCCTTGGCCCGATCCTCGGCTACTTCATCACCAAGCGCATCTGTCTCGCGCTGCAGAAGAAGGACCGTGAGATCGTGCTGCACGGCTACGAGTCCGGTCGGATCGTCCGCCTCCCCGGTGGCGAGTTCATCGAGGTGCACCAGCCGGTCGACAAGTACGACCGCTGGAAGCTCATGGACATCGACAACTACGAGCCTCTCGTCGTTCGTCCGAACGCCAAGGGACGCATCTCGTGGACCGAGAATGTGCGCTCGTCGGTCTCTCGCTGGTTCTACGAGGATCGTCTGGCCCCGCTCACGCAGACCGAGGTGGATGCCGCAGACGCACACCAGCACCACGTGACGTCTCACACGGCTGACATTGAGGCTGAGGAGATCCAGGGCGCTCACGAGCGTGCTGGCGCCCCTGACGCCGCGCTGACACCTCCTGCGGAGACGCACGTGGGCGAGACGCCCAACACTCCGAGCACAGTGATTGCCACTGATCCGGTCAAGAAGTCCAAGAAGAAGTCGGAGGAGGGCGAGTAACACTCCCCTCCCCTACTCAAGGGCCTCGTCCATTTGGACGGGGCCCTTCTTCGTATCGCTTTACCCACGGAGAATGGCGGGAATCCTGCGCTGAGCGACTGGAGCGAGCCTTCCTCCGCACGAATGACGGGCAATAGGCTGAAGCCATGATCGATCGCGCTGACTTCTTCGCCGCCAAACTCGCCTACGAGACAGACGCCAGCGACCTCTATGCCCGCCAGAAGGCCGGAGAGGATGTCGTGGTCATCGATGTCCGTTCAGACGAGGCGTGGGCTCAGGGACGCGTTCCTGGCGCTGTGCACATGCACTACAGCGAGATCGCTTCACGTGCAGCGCAGGAGATCCCGGCTGGCACCGACGTCGTCGTCTACTGCTGGAGTCCCGGATGCAACGCCGGGGCCAAGGGAGCGCTTGAGTTCGCGAAGCTCGGCTATCCGGTCCGTGAGATGATCGGCGGCTTCGAGTACTGGGTACGCGAGGGTTATCCAGTGGAGGATCACGACGGCATCCATCGGCGCCCAGTCGACCCACTCACGGGCGTTCCGCGCATCCGCACGCGTTCCTGAATGGCGGGGCGCGCGACCACGGTAGCGCCCGACCACGGTAGCGCCCCGCGCCCCGGCGAGGGTCGCAGATTGCCGCGTCCGCGCGCACGAGGCGACCAACTGCGACACCGCCAGCCACGCCCGCCGCCGCATCCCCTCGGCGAGGGTCGCAGATTGCCGCATCCGCGGGCACGAGGCGACCAACTGCGACACCTCCCGGCCCCGCGTGACCACTCCGCACACGAAGAAGGCCCCTGGACTCATCCAGGGGCCTTCTTCGTAGACTGCTCAGAACTTAGCGAGCGAAGTGTCCGCGGTAGTACTCGTACACCCAACCGACGATGGCGACCGCGAAGATCGCTACACCGATCGGCAGCAGGAAGTGACCGACGGCCATGCCGACGAGGAACACTGCTGCGGATGAGGCGAGAACGATCGGCCACCATGACCAGGGGCTGTACTCACCAAGCTCAGGATCACCGTCGTCGATATCGGCGGTGAGGATGTCTTCCGGCAACTCTCCACCCTGCGCCTTGTGCGTGCGCTGCAGGTAAACGGCGACCATCGCGCCCATGAAGGCGGCGAATAGCAGTGCTACCGAACCGACCCACTCCACCTTGGCGGCACCGACGAGTTCGGGATACGCAACGATGTGCCAGATGGTGTACGTCGCGGCGACGACGAGGAAGAAGACGGTGAGGACCCACCAGAGAACAACATTTGAACGCATGGCTTACTTGGCCTCTCCGCTCGCACCGGCAAGTACAGGCACGGGTGCCTCAACCGGATGCTCTGCAGCCTCAGGGTGGTTCAGATCGAACGCAGGACGCTCACTACGGATGCGCGGGATCGACGTGAAGTTGTGGCGCGGCGGCGGGCAGCTAGTCGCCCACTCGAGCGATCCACCGTAGCCCCACGGGTCGTTGACCATGACCTTGGGCGCCTTGCGCGCGGTAATCCAGACGTTCAGGAAGAACGGCAGCATCGAGGCACCAAGGATGATCGCGCCAATGGTCGACACCTGGTTGCCCCAGGTCCAGCCGTCAGCTTCCGAGTAGTCCGCGTAGCGACGCACCATTCCGTCGACACCCAACCAGTGCTGGATGAGGAACGTCATGTGGAAGCCGATGAACAGCATCCAGAAGTGCACGTAACCGAGACGCTCGTTGAGCATGCGTCCGGTCCACTTTGGCCACCAGAAGTAGAAACCGGCGAACATGGCGAACACGACGGTGCCGAAGACCACGTAGTGGAAGTGAGCGACGATGAAGTACGAGTCGCTGAGGTGGAAGTCCAGCGGCGGAGCCGCGAGGATGACACCGGTCAGACCACCGAAGACGAACGACACCAGGAAGCCGAGGGCGAAAACCATCGGCGTCTCGAAGGTTACGGACCCTCGCCAGAGCGTGCCGATCCAGTTGAAGATCTTCACACCCGTCGGCACCGCGATGAGCATGGTCATCAACGCGAAGAACGGCAACAGCACACCGCCGGTCACGTACATGTGGTGCGCCCACACGGCAACCGAGAGCGCCGCGATCGCGATCGTTGCATAGATCAGCGTCTTGTAGCCGAAGATCGGCTTGCGGCTGAACACCGGGAAGATCTCCGACACGATGCCGAAGAACGGCAACGCAATGATGTACACCTCAGGGTGACCGAAGAACCAGAACAGGTGCTGCCAGAGAAGCACGCCACCATTGGCCGGATCATAGATGTGTGCACCGAGGATGCGGTCCGCAGCTGCTGCGAAGATCGCGGCTGCAAGAACCGGGAATGCCATCAGGATCAGCAGGCTGGTGACGAGAACGTTCCAGGAGAAAATCGGCATGCGCCACATCGTCATGCCAGGAGCGCGCATGGTGATGACTGTGGTGATGAAGTTCACCGCACCGAGGATCGTGCCGAAACCGGACATGCCGAGGCCGACCATCCACAGGTTTCCACCCACGCCCGGCGAGAACGTCGCGTTCGCGAGCGGTTGGTAAGCGAACCATCCGAAGGAGGCTGCACCCTGTGGCGTGAGGAATCCAGCGACGGCGATGATCGAGCCGAAGAGGAACAGCCAGAACGCGAAGGCGTTCAGACGCGGGAACGCCACGTCAGGAGCGCCGAGCTGCAGCGGTAGGATCGCGTTCGCGAAGCCGGCGAACAGTGGCGTCGCGAACATGAGCAGCATGATCGTGCCGTGCATCGTGAACAGCTGGTTGTACTGCTCCTTCGTGGGGACGATCTGCATCCCAGGAGCGAAGAGCTCGGCACGGATGATGAGAGCCATCACACCGCCGAGGAGGAAGAACAGTACAGATGCGATCAGGTACATGTACCCGATCGTCTTGTGGTCAGTGGACGTGATCCACTTGACGACGATGTTGCCCTTCTGCTCGGTACGCGAGGAGCTCAGCAGAGCTGCCTGACGTGCCGGTGTGGCGGTAGGACGCGCTCCGGTTGCGGAATTGGTCGACATGAGGCTTATTCTCCCTGTTCCTCGGAGTCCGTCTCGGACGTGGATGCGCCAGTGCCCGGGAAGTTGTTGAGACGGTCGTAAGCGTCCGTGATATCGCCCGTGTTGCCCTCGTCGCGAAGCGACTCGAGATACGCGTCGTACTCGTCCTGCTCTACGACCTTCACGTTGAAGAGCATCATCGAGTGGTACTCGCCGCAGAGCTCAGCACACTTTCCGGCATACTCGCCGACACGCGTCGGGATGAAGGACCAGGAGTTGTCCTTCCCGATGTACATGTCCTTCTTGTAGAGGAAGTCGATGATCCAGAACGAGTGGATTACATCACGCGACTGCAGGCTGATGTGCACCTTCTGATCGACGGGGAGCACCAGCGTCGGCAGTTCTGCGACGTCGACGTCACCGTTCGCGTCAGACTGAGCCTGAACGCCCATGGTCCACACCGCGTCAGTGAGATCGTCGTCTTCGCCGGCGTACATGAAGTCGAACGCCCACTGCTTGCCGATCGCGGTGATCTCGACATCTGGGTCGTCCCACTGCGTCTCGATCGACGCCTGGTCGCGGGCTGTGAAGAAGAACATGCCCATGACGAGGATCAACGGGATGATCGTATAGAAGATCTCGATCGGCATGTTGTAGCGCATCTGCACCGGCAGACCGGTCTGGCCCTTGCGGCGACGGTACGCGACTGCGGCCCACCCCATCAGCGCCCACGTGATCATGCCGACAATGAGGAGAACAATCCAGGAGTTCACCCAGAGTCCCGCAACACGGTCGGTCTGGTTCGTGGCGGCAGTGCCGTCTTCCACGAAGCCCGGGAGGAATCCGTGTAGTTCGGTGGGAGAACATCCCGCCAGAACCACGGCTGCCGCAACTCCTACTGGAATTGCGGCCCAACGAAGGCGGCGTTTCGAGGGCACGATTCACCTTTCAATATCGCGGACAGGGCTTAGCCAAGTCTAGGGCAAGCTCACACCTGATTCATGCCAACCACGCAGGCTTGGCACGGCTGACACTCAGTGGAAGCTGTCTCCACAGGCGCAGCTACCGCCAGCATTCGGGTTGTCGATCGTGAACCCCTGCTCGGAAATCGTGTCCTTGAAATCAATCGATGCGCCATCGAGGTAAGGCACGCTCATGTTATCGACGATGACCTCGACGCCATCGAAATCAACGGTCTCGTCGCCATCGAGGTAGCGCTCGTCGAAGTAGAGCTGGTAGATGAGGCCAGAGCATCCGCCCGGCTGAACTGCGACGCGCAGACGCAGATCCTGACGTCCCTCCTGCTCGAGAAGGTTCTTCACCTTGGTTGCCGCAGCATCAGTCAGTTTGATGCCGTGGGCCGTTGAGGTCTCCGTGGTCAGTGTGGTGTCGCTCATGTCGCTCCTTATGACAGGCCGCACGCACGCGGCTGGTTGCTCTGATTCTACCTTCGGCCGCGCGATACGGCGCCGAAGTCGGGTTGATCAGAGAGTGATCTCATTCATGCGGGTCAGAAGCAGCGCCTCCGTCGCGACTGCGTGCCGGAATGTGTCGAGGTGCAGAGATTCATTAGGGCTGTGCGCACGCGCATGCGGGTCTTCCACCCCAGTGACGAGAATCTGCGCAGCGGGGAACTCCCGCACCAGATCGGCGATGAACGGAATCGAACCGCCGACGCCGAGGTCCACCGGGTCCGCTCCGTATCCGTCTGCCATGGCCTGGCGAGCCAGACTGACCGCCCAACCGCTGGTGTCGACAAGGAATCCGTTGCCGAGATCAATGTCGGAGAATGTGAGTTCAGCACCGAACGGCGCATTCGAGCGCAGGTGCTGCTCGAGTGCCGCGTATGCCTCTTCGCCAGACTGCCCCGGTGCGACGCGCGCACTGACGACCACGCTCACTTCAGGGAGCAGGGTGTTGGATGCCGAAGCCACATCGGTCGCGTCGATTCCGATGACGGTGACGGCCGGCTTGTTCCAGATTCGGCTGAGGATGCTGTCCCGCCCGATCGGTGCCGTGTCAGGCAACAGCCCTGCTTCGTCGCGCAGCGTCTCTTCGGAGTACTCCGGAGTGGGCGTGTCGCGCTGCGTCATCCCTTCGACCGCCACGGCGCCATCTGCGTCCCAGAGGGTCGAGAGCAATCGGACGGTCGCCATCATCGCGTCGGGCACCGCTCCCCCGAACATGCCGGAGTGTGAGGCGTGCTCAAGAGTCCGCACCTTCAGCGTGAAGCGTGCGTTCCCGCGCAGCGAGACGGTAAGGCCGGGTGTCGTGGCATCCCAGTTACCGGAGTCAGCAACCACGATGACGTCGGCACGAAGGGCGTCGAGGTTGTCGCTGAGGAACTGTGCAAAAGATGCGGAGCCGTACTCTTCCTCCCCCTCGATGAACATCGAGACACCGAGATCGAGGTCATCGCCGAGTACTTCGGAGACGGCGCGTAGCGAGGCGATGTGCGCCATGATCCCAGCCTTGTCATCCGCAGCGCCTCGCCCGTAGAGCCGGCCGTCACGCACGGTTGGTTCGAACGGAGGCGTGTCCCAGAGCTCGTCGGCCCCTGGAGGCTGCACATCGTGGTGCGCGTACAGCAGAATCGTGGGCTTGCCGCCGCGTGCTGCCCTCGTCGCGAGCACTGCGGGCTGACCAAACTCGTCTGTGCCTGCAATCGCAGCGCGGAGCACGCGAACCTCGTCGAAAACACCCGTTTCGGTGGCGAGTGCCGCAACACGCTCCGCACTGCGCACGAGCTGTGTCTGGTCGAACGAGGGCCAGGCAATACCGGGAATTCGCACCAGATCACCGAGATCGGACAGCGCTGAAGGGATGCCGATGGCCACTGCCTCAGCGACAGCGGATTCGATGGCGGGGTCTGCATTGGGCTGGACGGATGTCATGCGAGTAATCTTAAGGCCGATCCCTGTTCTCTACCCGAGGAGCCTCGTGGCCACTTCCACCCCATCGACACCCGACGACTCCGCCGAGACGCCGGCCGTCGGCAAGGGACGGCCGACGCCCAGTCGCGCCGAGCAGGAAGCTGCCCGTCGTCGACCCCTCGTGGCTGACACCAAAGAAGCCCGCGCCGCAGCGAAGCTGCAGTTGCGCGAGCAGCGCGATCGCGCTCAGGCCGGGATGGCAGCGGGTGAGGACCGATACCTTCCTGCCCGTGACAAGGGGCCGCAGCGCCGTTGGGTGCGCGACTACGTCGATGCAGGCTGGCATGTCTCCGAATGGGTGATGGCGCTCATGGTCGTCGTCATCCTGGTCTCGCTCGTGCCAGACCCCACATTCTCGTTCTTCGCGTTCGCCGGCTTGTGGGCGTTCATCGTCGTTGCAGTGATCGACATGATCCTGCTCGGAATGCGCGTGAAGCGGAAGGCCGCAGCGAAGTTCGGTAAGGACCGGCTGGAGAAGGGTCTCGGCTGGTATGCCGCGATGCGCTCGCTCCAGATGCGTTTCATGCGTCTGCCCAAGCCTCAGGTCAAGCGCCGCCAGTACCCGGAGTGACGCGGCGGCTCAGCCCCGGCGCAAGCCGCGGTTGATCTGACGCGCCCAGAGCGGCCCGCGGTAGAGGAACGCGGTGTATCCCTGCACGAGGGTGGCACCGGCGTCCAGCCGCTCTCGCACGTCGGATGCCGTCTCCACTCCCCCGACGGAGATCACACAGAACTCATTCGGCACGGCGGCGCGGACCACACGGAGCACGTCCATCGAGCGCTCGCGCAGCGGCGCCCCAGAAAGCCCGCCAGCACCCGCCGCCTCCACGACAGCGGCATCCGTTGTGAGTCCCTCACGGCCGATCGTGGTGTTGTGCGCGATGATCCCGTCGAGCCCCTCGGCGACGGCGAGCCGCGCGATTGCGGCGATCTCTTCGTCGGGCAGATCGGGCGCGATCTTTACCAACAGCGGCGTGACCCCTGCAGCATCCTTCACCGCGCGAAGTAGCGGCGCCAGCGTCTCGACCGCTTGCAGACCGCGAAGGCCAGGCGTGTTCGGCGAGGAGACGTTGACCGCCAGATAATCAGCCAGCGGTGCGAGCTTCTTCGCGCTCGCGACGTAGTCGGCCGTTGCGTCTTCCACCTCGACGACACGGCTCTTGCCGATGTTGACGCCGATGACCGTCTTCGGGCGACGGCGCCGCAGCTTCTCCAGGCGACGTGCCGCGGCATCCGCCCCTTCGTTGTTGAAGCCCATCCGGTTGATGACGGCACGATCCGCCACCAAACGGAACAGACGCGGCCGGGGGTTGCCATCTTGCGGGATCGCCGTCAGGGTGCCCACCTCGACGTGGCCGAAGCCCAGCGCCGCAAAACCCCGCACGCCGACAGCGTTCTTGTCGAAGCCTGCTGCGACGCCGAAAGGCGAATCGAAGGTGAGCCCCAGCGCGCTCACCTTCTGATCTGCGGGTGGCGCGGTGATCGCGCGCGTAACCCATGAGAATGGCGGAACGCCGAGCACACGGATCACCACCATCCCGGCGTGGTGGGCGAACTCGGGGTCGAAGCGCGAAAGAACGGCGCGAAAGAGCAGCGGATACATCCCTGCCAGATTACCGGTCGGCGGGCTATTTCCCTGCCGCTGCATGATCTGCACGCAGATCACCGATGGCGCTCTCGAAGTCTTCCAACGACTCGAACGCCTGGTAAACACTCGCGAAGCGCAGGTATGCGACCTTGTCGAGGTCCCGGAGAGGCCCAAGAATCGACAGGCCGATCTCATTCGCGTCCAGTTGCGAGACGCCTGTCTGACGCACCGCCTCTTCGACTCGTTGAGCCAGAATAGCGAGGTCCGCTTCCGTCACCGGGCGTCCCTGACACGCCTTCCGAACGCCAGCGATCACCTTCTCGCGACTGAACGGCTCCATGACCCCCGACCGCTTGATCACGTTGAGACTGGCGGTTTCGGTCGTACTGAAACGACCGCCGCACTCCGGGCATTGCCGGCGCCGACGAATAGAGAGGCCATCGTCGCTCGTACGAGAGTCGATGACGCGCGAATCGGGATGGCGGCAGAAGGGGCAGTGCATGATGTTACAGCGTACTCGCTCAGTCCTGTACGGACTCGGATACAAACCGTGCATCGATGGCCTCGCCGTGAGCGGGGAGCACCTCAGCGTTCGCTAGCGCAACGACCCCGGCACGCACCGCGGCCAGAGCAGCGTGATCGTAGGAGATCACCTGTTGCGGGCGAAGGAACGTGTACGCGCCGAGACCTGGCGCATAGCGCGCCTGCCCTCCGGTCGGGAGAACGTGGTTACTTCCCGCCATATAATCGCCCAGGCTCACCGGCGTCTGGTCTCCCACGAAGACCGCGCCTGCGCTGGTGAAATCGGATGCCGCAGCCTCTGCATCGACAAGGTGCAGTTCGAGGTGCTCGGGGGCATAAGCGTTACTGAATGCCGTCGCCATGGCGCGATCATCGACGAGAACGATCGCCGACTGCGGACCTGCCAGAGACACCGCGACGCGCTCATTGTGTCGGGTCGCTGCGGCGAACGCTGCAACCTCTGTGACCACACGCTCAGCCAGCGTTTCATCGTCGGTGACGAGAACAGCGGATGCCTGCTCGTCGTGCTCCGCTTGACTCACGAGGTCAGCAGCGATCAGACGTGCATCCGCCGCAGCATCCGCGACGATCAGGATCTCTGTCGCGCCGGCTTCGGAATCGGTGCCGACGACTCCGGCGACTGCACGCTTGGCGGAGGCGACGTAGTTGTTGCCCGGGCCGGAGACGACATCGACAGGGTCGAGCCCGATGGCCGGGACTCCCCAGGCAAGAGCGCCGATCGCGCCAGCTCCTCCGATGGCGTAGATCTCCGAGACACCGAGGAGGCCGGCCGCGGCGAGGATGTTCGGGTGGATCCGTCCGTCCGCCTGCGGCGGGGAGGCGAGTGCGATGCTGGAGACGCCGGCGACCTGCGCGGGAACCACGTTCATCACGACGCTCGAGGCGAGCGGAGCCTTGCCGCCCGGAATGTACACGCCGGCGCGGCTGACAGGCTGCCAGCGCTGGACGATCCGCGCTCCCGTCCCGATCACTGTGGTTTGGGATGCAGGCACCTGTGCTGCAGAGCCCTGGCGCACTCGGCGGATCGCCTCTTCCAGTGCGGTGCGCACGATGGGATCGACGGATGCGAGCGCCTCCGCGATGTGCTCGGCGGGAACGCGGATGGCGTGGCCGGTCACCCGGTCGAATCGTTCCGCTTGCTCGCGCAGAGCGTCTTCGCCGCGTGCACGCACGTCTTCCACGATCCGCGCTGCGGTCTCCAGCGCCTCCGCCCGCGCCTGTGCGGCGCGTGGAACGGCGGCGAGCATATCTGCCGGCGAGAGCTGTTGCCCTCGCAGATCAATCGTGCGCACTTCAGCCTTTCGTAATGTCTTCAATGTCGTGCAGGTAACCGATGCGCCCGTCGTCATGGCGAACCACGTAGGCGCCGCCACGGTCTTCGATGACGAGAGCCCAGGCATCCGGTCCGATCCGGAACAGCGGCTCGCCACGCGCATCGAAGACATCGCGCTCGGTGGGCGCGAGCGCCCAGAACGGCTGTGCGTCAGCGATGGGTTGCGCGTATGGCTCTTCTCGCTCAGCTTCGGCCGCAGGCTCAACTTCGGCTGCCGGCTCGGCATTCACTGCCGACTCGGCACCTGCTGCCGGCTCGACTTCGGCCACCGGCTCGGCATTCGCTGCCGGCTCAACATCAGCTACCGGCGCGGCATCCGATTCTGCTTCGTCCTGACCGCGTGACGAGCGGGCATAGCTGGGAACGTAGCCGCTTTCCCCGGCCTCGCTCACCGTGCCGAGCTCCCCACCCGATGCATGTGATGTCAACGGCACGCTGCTCGCCAAGCCGAGATGCGCGATCTCGTCGGTGTCGTTCTGCCCGGATGTCTCCGCGTCGAGCACAGGCTCGTCTGCGGTAGAAAGCCCGCTGTCATCGGTCGCGCTGTCATCGGTCGCGCGTCCTTCAACAGACTCGCCCGCCGGGGCCGAGCCCGCCGGGGCCGAGTCGGCCGGGGCAGGGCGCGGCCGCGCGATGACCGGGCGCACCGGGTTCGCATTGCGATGCGAGAGAGTGACCAAGCGGCCACGGAAGTCCTCACGCAGCCCAGGGATGAGCGGCGCAAACACCGTGAGTACGACGAGTGCCAGCATCGCGATGGACTGCACGATCGTCACCCAGCTCAACGTGAAGTAGCCCCGCCCCGCCCCCGCAGAGAAGATCTCCCACTGAGCACTCGCCCAGGAGATCGCGGAAACGGAGAACGCGACTGATGCGAACTGATCGATACCCAGTGACCCGACTCGGCGGATTCCCTCAGGGGAGAGCCTGCGCAGAACAATGAGGAATACCGCAACGGTGGGCAGCCCGATCGGCAGGATCCAGGAGATCCCCGCCATCCAGATGGTGCTGCTGCTCAGTTGCGGGTACAGCGGGAAGAACGAGGTGATGAAAGCGACCAACCACACTGCGACGACAAGAATCTCGCGCAGCGTGAAGCCGAGGATGCCGTACTCCGGTGCGACCTCTTCGTCATAGAGGACGCCGTCCTCGTCAGTGAAGGGCTCGTCAGTGAAGGGCTCGTCGTTGAAGGGCTCGTCAGGGGAATCAGTACTCATGAAGCGAGATCCTTTCCATTTGGTGCGCACCATCGGATCCGGCGCGTCCAACGCGTCCCGATATTACCTGGTGCGCCCGTACGCCTCGTCTGCGTGACTTCGGATGGCGCCTCAGCCGAGGCAGGCGGGACCCAGCAACGACTTCAGGTCACCGAATAGATCGGCAGTTACCTTCACCGGCATCGGCACGTCGAATATCTTGGCGGTTCTACCGCGATGCACCCGGAGAATTACCTCTGTCTCGCCATTGTGTCGACGCAGCACCTCTGCCAGATCATGCATCACCCGCTCGGTCGCACGCTGCTCCGCGAGCACGAGCGAGAGGGGCCCCGCGGTATCGAAGGAGCCGATGTCTGGGCTGAATGCCGATTGCCCGTGCAGGTTCAGTCCATCGTCACGGCGCGAGATGCGTCCGCGCACCGCCAGAATGGCATCCTGCTGCAGCGTGTGCTGGTACTCGGTGTAGGTCTTGCCCATGAACATCACGGTGACCTCGCCGTTGAAGTCCTCGACGGTGATCATGCCGTAGGGATTTCCGCTGGCCTTCGCCACCCGATGCTGAACGCTAGTGACAAGCCCCGCGACGGTGACCTGGTCGCCGTCTTGAAGGTCCTCTGAGGCGAGCAGATTGTGGATCGAAATAGAGGCGTGCTTCGCGAGCGGAACCTCTAGCCCCGCGAGCGGATGGTCGGAGACATACAGACCGAGCATCTCGCGCTCGAAGGCGAGTTTGTCCTTCTTGATCCACTCCGGCCGGTCAGGAACCTTCGCCGGGATCGTCTCTTCCACAGCGTCATAAAGGCTGTCGAAGTCGAAGCCGATGGCTCCCTGAGCTTCCTTGCGCTTCTGATCGACGGCTGCTTCTGTGGCATCCTCATGGATTTCCATGAGCGCACGACGCGTGTCGCCCATTGAGTCGAAGGCGCCAGCCTTGATCAGAGATTCGACGGTGCGCTTGTTCGAGACGTGCAGCGGCACCTTCTTGAGGAAGTCGTGGAAGGAGTCGAAATTCTCCTTCTTGCGCGATTCGACGATGCCATCGACGACGTTGCTGCCGACGTTTCGCACAGCACCGAGGCCGAAGCGGATGTCCTCCCCGACTGCGGCGAAGAAGTTGATCGACTCGCGCACATCAGGCGGCAATACCTTGATGCCCATACGGCGACACTCGTTGAGGTAGATCGCCATCTTATCTTTGGAGTCGCCGACGCTCGTCAGCAGCGCGGCCATGTACTCGGCCGGGAAATGCGCTTTGAGATACGCGGTCCAGTACGAGACGAGACCGTACGCGGCGGAGTGCGCCTTGTTGAAGGCGTAGTCCGAGAAGGGCAGCAGAATCTCCCAGAGCGCCTTGACGGCTGCTTCGCCGAAGCCGCGCTCCTTCATGCCGCCTGCGAAGCCCTCGTACTGCTTGTCCAGTTCGGACTTCTTCTTCTTACCCATCGCGCGGCGGAGAATATCTGCCTGGCCGAGGCTGAAGCCTGCGACCTTCTGCGCGATCGCCATGACCTGCTCCTGATAGATGATCAGGCCATAACTCGTGTCCAGGATGTCCTTGAGCGGCTCTTCAAGCTCAGGATGGATCGGGGTGATCGGCTGCAGGTTGTTCTTGCGCAGGGCGTAATTGGTGTGCGAGTTCGCACCCATGGGCCCAGGTCGGTACAGCGCGATGACGGCTGAAATGTCTTCGAAGTTGTCAGGCTTCATCAGCCGCAGCAGTGAGCGCATCGGTCCGCCGTCGAGCTGGAACACCCCCAGCGTGTCACCGCGCGAGAGCAGGTCGTACGCCGGTTGATCGTCGAGCTCGAGGTGTTCGAGATCGACATCCTCACCCTTGTTCGCGCGGATGTTATCGAGGGCGTCGGAGATGATCGTGAGGTTGCGGAGCCCGAGGAAGTCCATCTTGATCAAGCCGAGGCTTTCACATGACGGATAGTCGAACTGCGTGACGATCTGACCGTCCTGCTCGCGGCGCATGATCGGGACAATGTCGATGATCGGCTCGCTCGACATGATGACACCGGCCGCGTGCACGCCCCACTGGCGCTTCAGCCCCTCGAGCCCCAGAGCACGGTCAAAGACCGTCTTCGCCTCCGGATCGGTCTCGATAAGCGCACGGAATTCGCTGGCTTCCTTGTAGCGCGGATGCGCGGAGTCGAACATGCCCGTCAGCGGCATGTCCTTTCCCATCACGGGCTGCGGCATCGCCTTGGTGAGTCGATCGCCCATGCTGAACGGGAAGCCGAGCACACGCCCGGCATCCTTCAGCGCCTGCTTTGACTTGATGGTGCCGTAGGTGACGATCTGCGCCACCCGCTCTGAGCCGTACTTTTCGGTGACGTAGTCGATGACCTCGCCGCGGCGCCGGTCATCGAAGTCGACGTCGAAGTCAGGCATCGAGACGCGATCAGGGTTGAGGAAGCGCTCGAAGATGAGTCCGTGCTCAATCGGGTCGAGGTCGGTGATCTTCATCGCGTAGGCGACCATGGAGCCGGCACCAGAACCACGACCAGGACCAACGCGGATGCCGTTGTTCTTGGCCCAGTTGATGAAGTCGGCAACCACGAGGAAGTAGCCGGGGAACCCCATCTGCAGGATGATGTCGGTCTCGTACTCGGCCCGCTTACGAACCTTGTCCGGAATGCCGGACGGGTACCGATAGTGGAGCCCTGCCTCGACCTCTTTGATCAGCCAGCTGTCCTCGGTTTCACCTTCTGGCACAGGGAAGCGTGGCATGTAGTTCGCCGAGGTGTTGAACTCGACCTCGCAGCGCTCCGCGATCAGCAGGGTGTTGTCGCATGCCTCCGGGTTGTCGCGGAAGAGCTGACGCATCTCCTGCGCGGTCTTGATGTAGTACCCGTCGCCGTCGAATTTGAAGCGGTTCGGGTCATCGAGCGTCGAGCCGGACTGCACGCACAGCAGCGCTTCGTGAGCGTCTGCCTCGTGCTGGTGCGTGTAGTGCGAGTCGTTCGTGCCGACCAGCGGAATGCCGAGGTCCTTCGACAGTCGCAGCAGATCCGTCATCACACGACGCTCGATGGAGAGTCCGTGATCCATGATCTCGGCGAAGTAGTTCTCTTTGCCGAAGATGTCCTGGAACTCGGCTGCCGCGGCGCGAGCCTCGTCATACTGGCCGAGACGAATGCGGGTCTGGATCTCTCCGGACGGGCATCCGGTCGTGGCGATAAGCCCCTTGCCGTAGGTCTGCAGGAGCTCACGATCCATACGGGGCTTGAAATACTGCCCTTCCAAGCTCGCCAGTGAGCTGAGGCGGAACAGGTTATGCATGCCCTCTGTGCTCTGGCTCCACATGGTCATGTGGGTGTACGCGCCGGAACCGGAAACGTCATCGCGCTTCTGATCGGGCGAGCCCCAGGCCACTCGAGTCTTGTCGCTGCGGTGGGTGCCGGGAGTGACGTAGGCCTCGAGCCCGATGATCGGTTTCACCCCGGCGTTCTTCGCCGCGTTGTAGAACTCGAAGGCCGCGAAGGTGTTGCCGTGATCGGTGACAGCGATGGCCGGCATGCCGTAATCAGCGGCCGCTTTCGTCATGGAGGCGATCTTCGCGGCGCCATCCAGCATCGAGTATTCGCTGTGCACGTGAAGATGAACGAAGGAGTCGGATGCCACGTATTCGAGTCTACGTCGGGGCACAGACGTCGGGGTTTTGATATGGAGTAGCGCCGAGATCAGGAGGTCGTCCCGAGATCAGGAGATTTCCCCGGAAACCTCCTGATCTCGGTAACAGCTCCTGATCTCGGGACAGCCCGATCGGATGCTGCAGCTACGGCGCCGCGTCGACGACGGGACGGTGAAGGTCATACGCGCGTCCGTCAGGGAATCTTCACGGATGCCGGGATCTCATCGATGACAGTCACGATAACTCTGCTGGACCAGCTGCCCTCCTCAAGATCACCGCGACCGACTATCAGCCCCTTTGTCGTATCCACATCGACTGTCTGCATCCAGTCGCTCTCGCCGCCCTCGGGGAAGGCGATCGTGGTGATATCGCCGTCCACTCGCACCACCTCGGCGCCATCCACGAGCGCGAGCGCCTGGAACATCGCAGCCCGCAGCTCCGCGGGCGCGAGGTTGAACTCAATTGGCTCGCCGAGCCGCGGCGGCGAACACGATGACAGGTACTCTTGGTCGTAGGTGTCGAGCCACTCGACCAAAAGTGTGGCGTCGCGCGGCATGTCGTCGTAATAGCAGTCCAACGCATTGCGGTGGAAATAGTGGATGTCCTCCGGTTCGACCCCTTCGGCACCGACACCGGTCAGGCTGTAGACGCCGCCTGGATACACCTGCACGCCCATTCCCGGTCCAGCTCCTTCGGACTCGAGCACGGCTCGGGCATCGTCCGCCTCGGGACCGGAGATCGAGAGAATCTCGGTCGACTCGTCGTAGTCCTCCACCCAGTCCTGCGCCCGATCCGCAGGCACGTACAGCGATCGAGTCTCGCGTACCGTCGCTTCCGTCGCCGAGCCGCGACTGTCGAGAAATCCCCGCTCGGCAGCGCTTGGATCCGGAGTCCAGCCCAGCGTCTGCGTCGACACCTCTTGGATGCGGATGTACTGTCCTGGAGCCGGATCGAGCACGGAGGCGTGCAGCGTGGCATCCGCCGCCTCGTTCAACACCTCGGCCGCCGACGCACTCGGCGCTTCCACTGGAGCCACCACCGACCCCACGACGATGGCGGTCGCTGCGACGCCAGCCACCAACCCGCCGATTCCTATTCCCGCCCAGCGGCGCCTTGTGCGACGCACCCGCTCCGGACGTCGACTCCGCGCAATCTCCCGCGTCAGCGCATTCCGCGCCATTCGGATGTTCTCGTCTGTTGCCTGCGCCTCATCGGCGCCGATCTCACGAACTCGTTCCGTAAGCGACATCGCTCTCCTCCTTCACCATCCAGGTCAGCCGGGACGCACCGTGCGACCCGGGAGGTGCGAGCTTGCGACGAACGCGATTCAAACGAGACCTCACCGTGCCGACGGGCACGCCAAGCGCCGCTGCAACCTGTTCGTAGGTCAGATCTCCCCAGGCGTACAGCAACAGGGTGTCTCGATCCTTCGTCGACAACGCTGCGATCCGTGGTGCGAGGCCGCGCAAGGCTGCCTGCGCATCGAGCTGGTCGTCAGACTCGACGTGCGGTATGCCGCTCGGCATCGCCGCACCAGAAGACGCCTCGAAAGCGCGCCATTGACGCGCCTCTGCGGCCCGGTGACTCTTGACCAGCCGCGTCGCGATCCCCAGTAGCCACGGCAATGCCGATTCCCAGGCACCGTCAAACGATGCTCGACGCCGGAACGCCACAAGAAACGTCTCGCTGAGGACATCATCGACGGCATCCGTGCCGACCCGTCGCCGGACGTACCCACCGACGGGGCGAACGTGCCGTTCGAAGATCTGGGAGAAGGCTCCTGGTTCGTCGAGCGACCGCGCGATGATCTCGTTGTCTGTGCTCACACTGGGTATTGCCCGCCACGGCCCGGACAGTTCACACTTTCTTCCTGGACTTCGACAGATCCAGCCTCATCACGACACGAGGGAATCCGTTGAGCACTGAACTTGTCTCCGCGGCCTGAAAGAATCCCGCTTTCTCGAACAGCGATTTGGTGCCGACATACATCATCGTCAAGTCGACTCGCTCGCCAGCATTGTCAACCGGGTACCCCTCCACGGCCGGTGCGCCGCGGTCCTTCGCATATGCGACGGCGCCCTCGATCAGCGAGTGCATGACTCCCTGCTTGCGGTAGCCAGGGCGCACCCGAAAGCACCACAGTGACCACACATCGAGGTCATCGACGTGTGGAATCAACCGGTTTCGCGCGAAACTCGTGTCACGGCGCGGATGAATCGCCGCCCATCCCACAGGCTCGTCGTCGAGGTAAGCGATCACCCCCGGCGGCGGGTCGTGATCGCACAGCTCCCGCACCCGCTCAGCCCTGGCATCGCCTCGCAGCGCGTTGTTCTCTTTGCTTCCGATTCGGTAGCTCAGGCAGAAACACACGTTGGAGGTCGGTTTCTTCGGCCCGACAAGCGTCGCGACGTCGTCGAACACTGTCGCCGGGCGCACCGTCATGCTCATGAAGATAGTGTGCCGGACGCTGCAGACATCCGGTGCGCCGCGTCAGTCAGCGCGAGTCAATCGCCGCGCAGAACATCCAAAGCGTGCACGAAGTCGTCAGGATATGGCGATTCGAACCCGACCCACTCCCCCGTTGCCGGGTGCGTGAATGCGAGCTTGTGAGCGTGCAGCCACTGGCGGGTGAGTCCCAACCTGGCCGCGATCGTCGGGTCGGCCCCATAGAGAGGATCACCGACGCAGGGATGCCGGTGGGCGGCCATGTGCACGCGAATCTGGTGAGTGCGCCCGGTCTCCAGGTGAATCTCCAGCAGCGACGCTCCAGGGAACGCCTCGAGCGTCTCGTAGTGCGTCACAGAGTCTTTGCCAGAAGGCGTGACTGCAAACTTCCACGAGTGGCTCGGGTGGCGTCCGATCGGCGCATCAATCGTGCCTGCGAGCGGATCAGGATGCCCCTGCACGACCGCGTGGTAGATCTTCTCGACCGTACGCTCTTTGAACGCATGCTTCAGGGCTGTGTACGCCGATTCGCTCTTTGCGACGACCATGAGGCCGCTCGTGCCGACGTCAAGTCGATGAACGATGCCTGCACGCTCGGCAGCGCCGCTGGTGGCCACGCGGAATCCTGCCCCGGCGAGAGCACCGAGCACAGTCGGGCCCTCCCAACCCTGGGAGGGGTGTGCGGCGACGCCTGACGGCTTGTCCACCACGATGATGTCGTCATCGTCGTAGACGATCCCGAGTTCGGGAACGACGATGGGAATGATCTTCGGCTCTTCTTTCGGCTGCCACTCCACGCTCAGCCATCCACCGGCGCGAAGCCGGTCGGATTTTCCGAGCGTGACGCCGTCCAGGCTCACGCCTCCCGCCTCAGCGACCTCGGCCGCGAACGTCCGGGAGAAGCCGAGCATCTTGGCCAGAGCCGCGTCGACGCGGGCACCTTCCAGCCCGTCAGGAACGGGCAATGATCGCGACTCCACGCTCAGGCGCCTTTGTCGGAATCAGCGTCGACAGCCTCGACAGCGTCGGCTGCATCGATCGCAGCATCCGAATCAGCGGCACCCGAACCAGCAGCATCCGAATCAGCCTCTGCCGCGGGAGCGACATCGTCCTTCTCACGGGTGCCGTCGAAACGGAGTCCGAGCACGACCAGCAGCGCGACAGAGATCATGCCGCAGACGATGAAGATGTCGGCGACGTTGAAAATCGCCGGCATCATCCACGGCATCGAGATCATGTCGACAACGTGCCCGACACCGAATCCGGGCTCACGCAGCAGTCGGTCAGTGAGGTTTCCCAGCACTCCGCCCAGCAGGCAGCCGAGAACGACCGCCCACAGTCGCGAGCGCAACCCGAAGGCCTTCCATATGATGATTCCCGCAACGATCGCGAGCGCGATCGTGAAAATCCACGTCACCTCGCTGCCGAGCGAGAATGCCGCGCCGGGGTTTCGCACGTAGTACAGCTGGAGGAAGTCACCGAGAACCGGCACCACTTCATGAAGCGGAAGGTTCTCAACTGTGAGGTACTTCACAAACTGATCGGCGGCCAGCACCACTGCCGCGAGAACCGCGACAATAATACCGGCCGCCGACCGACGAATCTGGCGACGTCCTGGCAAAGGGGACGACCTAGAGACCGATCGCGGAGACCGGCGTGGAGTCCGTCGAGTTCGCCTTCTCATCAAGGTCGCGCAACTGGCCCTCGATGTACCCACGCAGCTGCGTGCGGTAGTCGCGCTCGAAGTTGCGGAGCTCGGTGATGCGAGCCTCCAACGTGTTGCGCTCGCGCTCGAGGCGGGCCGACTCTTCGCGCTGCTGGGCCTGCGCCTCAGTGCGGATGCGGTCGACCTCGGTCTGAGCGTCAGTGATCAGCTGGTTCTTCTTCGTTTCGCCCTCGGCAACGTGCTCGTCATGCAGACGCTGAGCGAGTGCGATGATGCCGGCAGTAGCGGTGGTCGAACCGGTCGCGTCGGACGGAGCCGCGGCGACAGGAGCTTCTGCGGCAACAGGCACCGGTTCAGCGACGACGACGACGGCAGGAACCTCGTCAACGACGGCAGGCGCTTCTTCTGCGACAGATGCGGCAGCGGCCGGCGTTTCGCCAGACTCGTAAGACGCGAGCTTTGCCTTCAGCTCAGCGTTCTCTTCGAGAGCCTTACGCCACTCGACGACGATCTCGTCGAGGAAGTCGTCAACCTCATCCGGGTCGAAGCCGTCCTTGAATCGGACGTGCTGGAACTGTTTGGTGACGACGTCATCCGGGGTCAGTGCCATTTTCTCGGCTCCTCTTTCGATGAGTTCTGTGGCCAGTGACTGAAGCATGGCTCGGTATTGATTCGGCGCGTACCCGGGGCGCACGCCTGGGTGCAAGCATAGTCCCCGCTCGCCGACGACGCGATGTGAGCAGTCACATATGCGCGCACGGGCCGGGGGCTACACGTAGATGAATGCCCGCACGATCGACATCAGAATCAGCACGCCGAGCATCGTGAGAGTGAATCCGAAATCCAATGAGAGAGTCCCGATCCGCAACGGAGGAATGAAGCGTCGGAACATCCGGATAGGAGGATCGGTCACGGTGTACACGAGTTCGGCTGCGATGAGACCGGCGCCCTTGGGGCGCCACTCACGATTGAACAGCGGGATGTACTCGAGAATGAGACGCGCGAACAGCACGAAGATGTAGATCAGCAGGATCAGATGAATGATCGATGCGATCACTGAGACAAGCGTTGTCACGGTTCAGGACTGATCGAAGCCCGCAGATTCCGGATCTGCGTGCGCAATGCCACCGTGACCCGAAATAGCGATGTTCTCCGGCGAGAGCAGGAACACCTTGCTGGTGACGCGCTCGATGCGGCCGTAAAGCCCCAGGGAGAGACCGCTCGCAAAGTCGATCAGACGGCGTGCATCAGCATCGCTCATCTGGGACAGGTTGATGATCACCGGAATGCCCTCGCGGAAGCTCTCCGCGATCAGCTGGGCGTCGCGGTACTGCTTGGGGTGCACCGTGAGGATCTCGTTGACCGTGCCAGCCGTGGGCTGACGAACAGCGACCGGACGACGCAGCGGAGTCACCGGCGCGGGAGCGGGCTCATCCTGCTCGTGATCGCGGTCGCGATCACGCTCACGATGTGCACGTGCAGGCGTCGGAGCAAGCTCCTCCTCGTAGGCCTCTTCCTCGTCGGCGAGGCCCAGGTACACCATGGTCTTCTTCAGCGGGTTTCCCATCGTGTCCTCCGTGTTTGGCATGGGCTGATCTGTTTCGAGGTTAACCCCGGTCGGGCCGGGGTCCGGTGATTGCCGAGCCGATCCGCAGGTGTGTCGCACCCGCAGCGATCGCCTCGATGAAGTCGCCGGTCATGCCGGCGGAGATCCAGGTGGCATCCGGTTCGACACGCCGGATGCTGTCGGCAATGCCGCGCAGGCGAGCGAACGCGGATGCAGGAGCCTCATCGAGCGGCGCAACACCCATCACTCCACGCAGCCGCAGTGACGGGAGCGTGAGGATGTGTTCGGCGAAGCGCTCAGCCTCATCGGGGGCGACTCCACCTCGACCGGGATCGTCAGTGAGATTGACCTGCACGAGCATGTCGAGCACGTCACCATCCTCCGCGGCTCGGTGCAGTGAGTCTGCGAGTTTGATTCGGTCGACGGAATGCACGACATCAGCAGTGCGGCGAATCGTGGCAGCCTTGTTCGTCTGCGCCTGCCCGATGAAATGCCAACGCAGGCCGTCGAGTTCCAGCTCAGCCGACTTCGCAGAAAGCTCCTGCTGGCGGTTCTCGCCGACGTCACGCACGCCGAGGGCGTGCAGCTCGCTCACGAGGGATGCTGGATGAAACTTCGTCACCACGATTCGGGTAATGTCAGCGGCATCCCGCCCGGCGATGCGCGCGGCATCCGCGATCTGTGAGTCGATCGCGGACAGCCGCGCAGCAAGGTCAGTCAATTTACTTCAGGAACTCGGGGATGTCGATGTCATCGTCAGCGAACGCCGGCTCCAGGCTGGTCGCGGCAATGCGCGGGGCAGGCTGGGTGGCCTCCGGATCCTGCGCGGAGCTCTGCTCACCTGAGTCCGACAGTGCGACCTCTGGCAGTGCGGGCGCCGCTGGGCGAGAGACCACCATCGGGTCGATTCGCAGCGAGGGTCCTCCGTTGTCGAAACCGGCCGCGATGACGGTGACGCGAACCTCGTCGCCGAGAGTGTCGTCGATGACCGTACCGAAGATGATGTTCGCCTCGGGGTGAGCTGCTTCCTTGACGAGATCCGCGGCATCGTGAATCTCGAAGATGCCGAGGTTCGAACCGCCCTGGATCGACAGCAGCACGCCGTGCGCGCCCTCGATCGATGCCTCGAGCAGCGGAGACTCGACAGCAAGCTCAGCAGCCTTGATTGCGCGGTCAGCGCCGCGGGCAGAACCGATACCCATGAGAGCAGATCCGGCACCCTGCATGACCGACTTGACGTCGGCGAAGTCGAGGTTGATGAGACCGGGGGTCGTGATGAGGTCAGTGATGCCCTGCACACCGGCGAGGAGCACCTGGTCTGCCGTGGCGAAAGCCTCAATCATCGAGATGCCGCGGTCGCTGATCTCCAGCAGACGGTCGTTCGGCACGACGATGAGAGTGTCGACCTCTTCCTTGAGCTTCGCGACGCCGGCCTCAGCCTGACTCTGCCGACGACGGCCCTCGAAGGAGAACGGCTTCGTGACGACACCGATGGTCAGCGCGCCGATCGACTTTGCGATGCGTGCGACGACCGGAGCACCACCGGTGCCGGTGCCGCCACCTTCACCAGCGGTAACGAAGACCATGTCAGCACCCGTGAGTGCCTGCTCGATCTCTTCAGCGTGGTCTTCCGCGGCGCGACGGCCGACCTCGGGGTCAGCACCAGCGCCGAGACCCCTGGTTAGCTCGCGGCCCACGTCGAGCTTGACGTCGGCGTCGCTCATGAGCAGCGCCTGCGCGTCGGTGTTGACAGCGATGAACTCGACTCCACGAAGGCCGAGATCGATCATGCGGTTGACGGCGTTGACTCCGCCACCGCCGACGCCGACGACCTTGATGACGGCGAGGTAGTTCTGGTTCTGGCTCATGGCCGGCCTCCGATATGTTGAGCCTGGAAAGAGTGTGAACTTTAAACCTCAACTAGAGGTGTAAAGTATTTCCCGGTATTGCGTTCTCTGATTGACGGTAGGCGCACTCTGCGCGCGCACGCGCAGCGACACGGGCGTGTCGCTGGTTTCCATCCCGGAACGGGCCTCAGCCGGCGACGGCAGCGTCCGGCGAGGACACATCGTACGTGTGCGCGCCCGGATTCGCCGTCATCACAGATGCCAGTACCACGGCTTTTTCGCCGGAACGCTCTGCGCTCCCCCACACGACGACCACCCCGCTGGAGAGCGTCAGCGTGACGTCGTCCTGGCTGCTCGCCTGCACCGAGGCCAAGTTCGTACGCACCTCCGGCGGCAGCGACCTGACCACCAGACCGACCGATTTGAAGGCCGCAGATGTCGTCCCGTCTGCGACTTCGATCACCGGCTGCCCGGCCGGAGGGTCAGGCGTCGTCGAAAGTGCGACCCCCGCCGCATCGACGAGCGTGAACCCGGCATCCGACGCGATGACCCCGATCGGTGTGCGCTCCACAATACGAAGCGTGAGATCGTGTGGGGGTTTGGCTTCGAGCGCGTACGTCTCAATCAGCGGAAATGCGACCAGGGCCGCCTTCACCGCGTTGTCGTCAACAAGCGCGATCGGCGTTCCAATCTGATCGGCGAGCGCTGCCTCTACCGCGGTTGGATCAAGAACGGATGCGCCGACGACTGTGACCTTGCGCACGGCGAAGAACGGACTGTATGCGGCAGCCACGCTTCCGCCGATGAGCAATACGACGGCGCCCAGCGCACCGAGCCAGATCAGCCGACGACGACGAGACCGCTGGGTGAATCGGCGGATCTCCGCCCGTAACGTCTTGCGACGCGCGCGGGCCGCACGCCAGACATCCCGAGCGGTCAGTCCCTTAAGCGTCTGCGGCTCAGCAGCTGCGACATCTGCCGACATCTCCGCCGAAGATGAGTTCGGCTTATGGAGATCCACAGGATCGCGCGGGGCCACCGACTCCGCTTCAACCTGCGCCTCACGCGTGAAGCGTGCAAAGCGAGATGGGCGAGCCTGTGCAGGCTGCTCCTCCGGCTCTGGCGTGGTCGGAAGCGGTGCCGGACGACGCATCGATCAGTCCTCGACGGTCTTTCGCAGCGACTCGAGCACCTGCGGAATCAGCAGATAGACGTTGCCGCAACCGAGCGTGATGACGTAGTCACCCTCCCGTGCCACGGTGGCCGTGTAGTCCGCGGCCGCCTGCCAGTCAGGAACGTAGTGCACGTGCTCCTGATCAGCGAACGCGCCGCTGACCAGCTCGCCGGTGACGCCGGGAACAGGGTCTTCTCGGGCGCCGTAGACATCCAGCATGACGGTGTGGTCAGCGTATGTCTCGAGAATTTCAGCGAACTCGCGGTACATGTGCTGCGTGCGCGAGTATGTGTGCGGCTGCTGGATCGCGATAATGCGACCGTTGCCGACGACGCTGCGGGCGGCCTCGAGCGCGACCTTCACCTCGGTCGGGTGGTGTGCATAGTCATCGAAGACGCTCACGCCGCGCTCGACGCCGTGCAATTCGAAGCGTCGCACCGTGCCGGCGAAGCCCTCAACGGCACGCACGGCTTCGCTGAGCGCATATCCCAATGTGAGGAGCACAGCGACGGCTCCAGCGGCGTTGACCGCGTTGTGTGCGCCAGGCATGGCGAGCTGCATGCGCGCGCTCTTCCCGGCATGGGTGAGCGTGGCGGCGACGGGGCCAGCCGTTGAGATATCGGTGAGTCGCACATCGGCATCCGGTGCTACGCCGAAAGTGATCACGTTCTGGTGGGAGAGGCCGGCAGCTACCCGCAGCGCGCCTGCGTCATCGCTGGAAATCACGACCGCCTCGCTCGCCGCGTCGGCGAAGCGAATGAACGCGTCGTGGAACGCCTCATCCGAGCCATAGTGATCGAGATGATCGGGATCTACATTCGTGATCAGCGCGATCGCCGTGTCGTAGAGCAGGAAGGTGCCGTCCGACTCGTCAGCCTCGACGACGAAGAGGTCGTCGGCACCGGACGCACTCGAAGCACGGAGCTGCTCGATCACGCCGCCGTTGACGAAGTTTGGGTCAGCGCCGAGCGACTGCAGAGCAGTGACGATCATGCCTGTCGACGTCGTCTTGCCGTGAGCTCCGGCAATCGAGACCAGGCGCCGCCCGCCGATGAGCCAGTGCAGTGCCTGCGAACGGTGAATGACGTGCAGTCCGCGTTCCTTCGCCGTGACGAACTCGGGATTCTCCGGCCAGATCGCACCGGTGTGCACGACGGTGTCTGCATCGCCCAGGTGAGCGGCATCGTGACCGACGTGAACAGTCGCCCCAGCCTCGGCGAGAGCGCGCAGGCTGTCGCTGTCTGCGCGATCCGATCCGGACACGCGGATGCCGGCATCGAGGAACATCTTCGCGAGTCCACTCATGCCAGATCCACCGATCCCGATGAAGTGGGCAGAGGTGATGGATTCAGGAATCGGAAGGGAGAGGTCAGGTCTGATCATGTCTCGTCCATCCTAATTCGCTGCCCTGACAGCGGCTCCCTGGCACGCCGCTCGACCTACGCGCCCAGGTCAGTCGCGCAGCGCGCGGTCGATCATCGCGATGACGTTCTCGGTGCCGGTGCGGATACCCACGTTCCCCGCAGCAGCGGCCATCCGTTCGATCCCCGCGCGATCGCCGAGAAGCGGCACGATGCTGTCTCGCACTGTGTCGCCGGTGAATCCGCTGTCCTCGAGCAGGATCGCCGCTCCTGCGTCGACGACGGAGGCGGCGTTCAGACGCTGTTCGCCGTTTCCGACCGCGTAGGGCACATAGACGGCGGGCAGGCCGAGAGCGCTGATCTCACTGACCGTTGCCGAGCCCGCACGCGAGACGATCAGGTCAGCGAGTGCGAAGGCGAGATCCATCCGGTCGACATAGCGACGCATGACGTATCCGGGAGCCTCGGGGTCGATGAGGTCGCTGCGCTCCCCCGTCACGTGCAGCAGCTGCCAACCGGCCGCGCGCACATCTTGCCAAGAGTCGGCGAAGGCTTCATTGAGCCGCAGCGCTCCCAGTGAGCCGCCGAAGACCAGCAAAATGGGCTGCGCCGCATCGAGTCCGAAGTGCTCGGCCGCTTCTGCACGCGTAGCGGCTCGATCCAGGTCGACGATCTCGCGTCGCAACGGCATACCGACGACTTCACTGCCCTTGAGCGGCGTACCGTCGAATGCGACACCGATGCCAGCCGCCCAGCGCGCGCCGAGGACGTTTGCCAACCCCGGCTTCGCGTTGGCCTCGTGCACGATGAAGGGCACTCGCTCGCGACGTGCCGCGATGTAGGCCGGCGCCGAGGCGTAGCCGCCGAAGCCCACCACCACGTCGATGTCGTGCTCGCGAATGTGTGCCCGCACCTGAGCGATCGCCCTCCGGAAGCGTCCGGGAAAGCCCATTGCCTGCTTGTTCGGCCGGCGGGGGAACGGCACCTTGTCCACGATCAGCAATTCGTACCCGCGCTCAGGGACGAGGCGAGCCTCCAGCCCTTCCTTCGTGCCGAGCACGAGCACGTCGGTTCGTGGGTCTCGCGCACGCAGTCCATCGGCGACGGCAAGGAGAGGGTTCACATGGCCGGCGGTTCCGCCGCCTGCGAGGAGGTACGAGGTCACTTGGTGACCTTACCCCGCTCCGTTGCAGGAATCGTGCGAGCGAACGCCAGCAGCACACCACAGGCGAGCAGCACCGACAGAAGTGCCGTACCGCCCTGCGACATGAACGGCAGCGGCACACCCAGCACCGGGAAGATGCCGATCACGACGCCGATGTTGATGAGCGCCTGACCGATGATCCATACGGTGATGCCACCCGCCGCGACCCGGATGAACGGGTCGGAGGTCTTGCGCATGATGTGGAACGCGCCGATGGCGAAGAATGTGAACAGCGCGAGAACCACGATGCACCCGATGAGCCCCAGCTCCTCGCCCACGATGGCGAAGATGAAGTCATTGGATGCGGCAGGCAGCCAGCCGTACTTCTCCTGCGAGTTGCCAAGGCCGAGGCCGAACACACCGCCGTTGGCCATTCCCCATACTGCGTGGATCGACTGGTAGCAGTCGTGTTCGTAGTTGGCCATGTCGGTGCAGACAGCCGTAATGCGTCGCATGCGATCGGGACTCAGGACGGCCAGCACCACGACTCCAACGACGCCGAGGAGCACCGGAAGGATGAACAGTCGCAGCTTCACGCCCGCGAAGAACAGACAGCCGAGCAGGATCAGTACGAGCACCATCACCGTGCCGAGGTCATGACCGGCCATGACCGCGCCGATCACCAGTATCGAGACAGGAATCACGGGGATGAACACATGCCGCCAGATGCCCAGCAACGTTCTCTTGCGCAGCAGCACGTATGCGATCCACAGGGCGAGGGCAAGCTTCAGAAACTCCGAAGGCTGCATAGAGATCACACCGAGGTCGATCCAGTTGCGGTTTCCGGCGTCCTCGATGCCGAGCGGCGTGAACACGAGCAGCTGCAGCAGCGTCGCGCCGATCAGCGCGGGCCAGGCCATCTTCTTCAGAACACCGATGGGGAGCCTGCTCACCAGGAACATCAGCGGGATGCCGACTGCGGCGAACATCGACTGCTTGAGCGCTGTGTCCATGACACCGGACTCAGTGGCGCTCGTCGCCGAGATCACCATGATGAGGCCGAAGACGGTCAACAGCAGCGCAGTGGATGCGATGAAAAGGAACTCGCTCGACGGCGGTACGAAGATCCGCCCCAGCGAGACGCGTGCGGCGAGCCCTCGAGATTCAGTGCGGGGTGGGCGGGCTACCTGCGTCATCGGCGCTCCCCCGGTCGATCCATCTGCGCACCGCGTCGGCGAAGCGGTGGCCGCGATCCTCGTAGCTGGTGAACTGATCAAAGGATGCCGCGGCGGGGGCCAGTAGAACCGTTCCCCCGTCGATAGCGATCCCCGAGGCAAGTTCCACCACGCGGGTCATGACATCTTCAGTCTCCCCAGTGACCACCTCGATTACCGGGACTGCGGGCGCGTGTCGCTCGAATGCCGCGACCAGCTCGGCGCGTTCGACACCGATGATGAGCGCGGCGCTCGCGGAGCGCCCGGCATCCGCCACCAGATCGGAGAGGTCGACGCCCTTCAAATCGCCGCCAACGACCCACACAGCGCCGGGGTATGCGCGCAATGACGAGGCTGCGGCGTGCGGGTTCGTCGCCTTGGAATCGTCGACCCAGGTGACACCCTGGTGACGCGCGACGATCTGGATGCGGTGGGCATCAAGCTGGAACGTCTCCAGAGCACGGCGGATGGCCTCCGGCGACGTGCCGAGCGCGCGCGCGAGCGCGCTGGCCGCCAGAATGTTCTGCACCATGTGCGGAGCCGCGAGTCCGACGCGCTCGAGATCGTCGATCGTGGTCAACTCCAGCGCGCTGTTCTTGCGGTCGTCGAGGAACGCCCGGTCGGCGAGGATGCCGTCGACCACACCGAGATCGCTTGGTCCGGGCACACCGAGGTCGAAGCCGATCGCTCGCGCTCCCTCCGAGACCTCGGCGTCTTCCACCATCTGGCGCGTCGCCAGGTCTGCTTTGTTGTACACGCACGCGACGCGGGTGTTGCGGTAGACGAAGGCCTTGGCGTCGCGGTATGCCGCGGCACTGCCGTGCCAGATCAGATGATCGTCAGCAAGGTTCAGACACACAGACGAGTGCGGCACGAGCTCACCCGCACTGCTGCTCTGCCCGATGTACCAGAGCTGGTGACTGGAGAGTTCGACCACGAGCACGTCGAATCCGGCCGGATCGCGTACCGCATCCACAACGGGAATGCCGATGTTGCCGCACGGCGCGGCACGCAGCCCGCCCTCGGCGAGCATCGTCGCCGTCAGCTGGGTGGTGGTGGTCTTTCCGTTCGTGCCGGTGATGAGCACCCAGTCAGCGGGTGTGCCATCTGCGCGCACGACCTTGTCGCGCACGCGCCACGCCAGCTCTACATCGCCCCACAGGGCAATGCCGACTTCCTGCGCCCAGACGATCAGCGGATGCGACGGCGAGAAGCCGGGCGAAGCCACAACGACCTCAGGGTCGAAGTCGCGAAGCGCCTGCGGCACCTCATTCAGCGCGCCGAGTTCGAGATTCGCACCGATCACCGGCACGAGACGCTCATACTCCTCTGATGCTGATTCCGAGAGCACGAGCACCTCTGCACCGAGTTCGGTGAGCGTGTCAGCGGCAGAGAACCCGGTGACCGACAAGCCGAGTACGGCGACACGCAGGCCTTTCCAGTCGGCGTGCCAGCTGGTCAGTGCATCCAGACGCGCAGTACTCATACCAGAGTGAGCCATTCCACGTAGAAGAGGCCCACGGCCGAGATGGCGAGAAGACCTGAGATGATCCACAGTCGAACGACGATGGTTACTTCCGGCCAGCCGCGCATCTCCAGATGGTGATGGAACGGGCTCATCAGGAACAGGCGCTTGCCTCGGGTGAGTTTGAAGTAGGTGCGCTGCAGAATCACCGAGCCCGAGGAGAGCACGAAGACACCGGCGATTACCAGGAGCAGAAGTTCGGTGCGGGTGAGGATCGCCATCGCGGTGATCACACCGCCGATGGCCATCGATCCGACATCACCCATGAAGACCTTCGCCTTGGGCGCGTTCCACCAGAGGAACCCGATGAGACCTGCGGCAAAAGATGCACCGACGATCGCGAGGTTGAAGGGGTCTCGCACTTGATAGCAGGCGGCGAGGGCGTCGGCTTCGGCGCCGGTGCCCGCGCCTGTGCAGGACTGCTTGAACTGCCAGAACGCGATCAGACTGTAAGCGCTGACGACGAACACACCGGCGCCAGCTGCAAGACCATCGAGGCCGTCGGTGAGGTTGACGCTGTTGGATGTCGCGATGCCGATCACAGCGATCCAGATCAGGTAGACGACCCAGCCGATGACCACGCCTAAGGCGAAAAGATTCAGCCAGGGGATGTCTCGGAACAGGGAAACATAGCGGCTTGCCGGCGTCTGTCCCCACTGGTTCTCGAAGTTCAGTGCGACGACGCCGAACGGGACCATCACGATCAGCTGACCGATGACCTTGCGCCACCCCGAGAGCCCGAGACTGCGCTGCGATTTGACCTTCATGTAGTCATCGATGAAGCCCACAGCGCCGAAGCCGAGCATGAGCCACAACACGAGGATTGCGGAGAGCGCCGGAGGGCTGCCCCCTGCATAGACGCCGACGAAGTAGCCGACGATCGTGCCGAGAATGAAGATGAGCCCACCCATCGTGGGCGTGCCCCGCTTTGCCTCGTGGCTCGGGTTCGCGATGTCTTCCGGGGTGCGGATGACCTGCCCCCAGCCCCAGCGGCGAAACAGCCGCAGGAAGACGGGAGTAAGGAAGAGGGTGAAGGCGAGCGATATCGCCGCAGCCATGAGGAGTGATCTCACGAGAACAATTCTCCCAGACGATCGCCGAGATGCCGAAGGCCCACGGAATTGGATGATTTGACGAGCACACGATCACCGTCGCGCAGTTCGGTGCGGAGGTATTCGAACGCCGCATCCTGATCGAGCAGATGCACGGCTTCGCTGTCCCACGAGCCTTCGCCGACCACCGAAAGATAAAGACGGCGCGCCTCTGGGCCCACCACGACGATGCGGCGGATGTTCAAGCGCACCGCGAGCAGACCGATCCGATCGTGTTCTTCCCCTGCGCTCTCCCCCAGCTCACTCATCGCGCCGAGAACAGCGACCGTGCGCTCGTCCGGCCCAGTGATCTGTGCAAGCGTGCGCAGCGCCGCGGCCATCGAGTCTGGGCTGGCGTTGTACGCGTCGTTGATGATGCGCACCCGATCGTTGCCCATCGGCTGCATGCGCCAGCGCTCAGCGATCTCGACGGTCTCAAGTCGTGCGACGGAGTCGGCGAGAGAGACACCCAGAACTCCGGCAGCTGTGATCGCGGCCAGCGCGTTACCGACATGGTGCGCGCCGAGAACCTTCAAATGCATCGGCAGCGATTCGCCCGCCGCAGCGACCATCACGCGCGTGCCATCGGCTGCGACCTGAACATCAGTCGCCCGCACATCTGCCGTGTCATTCTGGCCGAAGCCAACTACCCGCAGACCATGGGCAACGGCCTTTTCGCGCATTGCCGCCACACGGGGGTCGTCGACATTCAGCACCGCCGCACCGCCAGGACGGGATGCTGCGATCAGCTCTGCCTTGGCCGTAGCGGTCGCCTCGATGCCACCGAAGCCGCCGGCGTGCGCCATGCCGACCATCAGAATAACGGCGACATCCGGTTCAACGAGCCCGGCAAGATGTGCGATGCTGCCTGGGCCAGCCGCGCCGAACTCGCTGACCAGGTAGCGCGTGTTCTCGGTGACGCGGAGCATGGTGACGGGTGCACCGACCTCATTGTTGTATGAGTCGATCGGTGCGACGGTCTCACCCTCGTCTGCGAGGATGCGCGCAAGGAAGTTCTTCGTCGTGGTCTTGCCATTGGACCCGGTGATCCCGACGATCTTCAGTTGCCCCCTCGCGCGCACGCGCGCGACGACGGCACGGGCGAGATCAGCCAGAGCGACCACGACATCCGCGACGATGATCTGCGAGACCGGAGCGTCGACGGTGTGCTCGACCAGAGCGAGCACCGCGCCGTTCTCCACGGCCGTACCGACGAAACGGTGGCCGTCGGTCTCCGCTCCTGGCTTAGCGATGAAGATGCCCCCCGGGGTCATCTTCCTGGAATCGGTATCGACGACGCCGCTGACCACGGTGTCCGCGGTGTCAGCGTCGATGACACGTAGATCGCCGCCGGTGATGGCAGCAATCTCTGCAAGCGACAGGGCGATCATGACATCTCCATGCACGGCGAGGCGCCGGCTAGTTGAATTTGGGGAGCAGCTCGTCCATCGGTTCGGTGGACGGTGACACGCGATAGGTCTTCAGAACCTGAGTCATCGCTTTGTGGAAAGCGGACGCCGTCGCTGCTGATGATGCAAGCCTAGTCGGCTCGTCGAGCGTGACGATAACGACGTACTCAGGGTCATCCACCGGGGCGAAGCCCACCATGCTCGTGTAATAGGCGTTTGCTTTGTAGCCGGGGCCGTTCTCGTTCGGCTTCTCGGCGGTACCCGTCTTGATGGCTACCCGGTAGCCAGGAATCTCCACCTGCTCGGAGAGACCGCCCTGCACGGCGACGTTCTCCAGCATGCGCGCCACCTCATCGGCAGTGGACTCGGAGATGATCTGCTCATGCTCCGGTGCATCCGGGGTCACGACCGTGCCATCGGCCAGCGTGCAGGACTCGATGAGCGACAGATCGATCTTCTCGCCACCGTTGGCGATGGCCTGGTAGGCACCGGCAACCTGTGGCGCGGTGACCGTGAAGTACTGTCCGAACGTGGTCGTGTACAGCGACTGGCTGTCCCACTTGGAGACCGGGTGCAAAACGCCACCCTCCTCACGAGGGAAATCAATCGTCTTCTCCGTTACGCCGAACTTCTTCAGGTAGTCGTAGCGCACCTGCGGGTCGACCATGGTGCCGAACTTCGATACCGCAACGTTGGATGAGTCGATCAGTGCACCGGCCAGCGTGTACTGGTTGGCGCCGTGCACGAACGCGTCGTTGATGACAGCGCCGTTCGGGAAAGTTTCGCGGCTTGCCGCGCTCACCGTGGTGTTGCCGTCCACAGCTCCGGTGTCCAGCAGTGTCGCAGCGGTGACGGCTTTGAATGTCGACCCCGGCTCGAATGTCGTGGTGAACACCCGCGTTCCCCAGTCATCCGGTGATGAGGAATCAAGGTCGTTGGGGTCGAGCGACGGCCATTCGGCCGCGGCACGGATCTTTCCCGTTTTGACCTCTACGACAACAGCAGTTGCCGCTTTCGCGCCCTGCTTCTGCGCTTCTTCTGCAACCATCTGCTGCAGATACCACGACAGATCTCGGTTGATCGTCAGCTGTACGGTGCCGCCGTTCAGCGCGTCGACAGTGCGTTCGCTGCCGGGGATGATGACCCCGTCGGTACCACGCAGGTAGGTGCGCTCGCCATCTGTCGGGGCGAGGCATTTGGCCTCCATTTGCTCGACACCGAGTCGCCCGACGCCAGCGGTGTCGAGATAGCCGACCACGTTGCCCGCAACCGCGCCGCTCGGGTAGACCCGCGTCTCGCGCGGTGTCATGTGCAGGTAGATGAGCCCAAGGTCACGCAGTTCAAGGTACTTCTCGGTGCTGAGCCCCTTCTCCAGCAGGTAGTACTCCGATTCCGAGTTGTTCTCCAGGTTGGCTGCGACGCCGGCACGCAACTCATCCGCGTCCTGACCCGTGATCTCAGCGATCTTGTCAGCTGCTTCAGACCACGGTGTCTCCGGAGGGCCGTTCTCGTCGTTCTCCAGGAGCATCAAGACCTTCGGACTGAGCTCGGCGTCATAGACCTTCGTGCTCGACGCCAGGATGATGCCGTTCTCATCGACGATCGACCCTCTGTTGCCGTAGAGCGCATCCGTGCTGCCGAGCTTGCCGACGTTGAGGGAATCCTCCACGTGCTCGGTCGCGCTCACTACCTGGATGTCGACGAGGCGAACGACGAACGCTGCCAGTACCGCCAGTATCACCGCGAGGGCGACGACGGTGCGTCGGCGTGGGCCGCGCGTGGCTCGTGTCGTCATGGGATTCCCTCAGTGTCCGTTCAGCGGGTGGTGGGGCTGGGCAGCCCCTCAGTTATTGGCGGGGGAATATTCGGGTCGACCGTCTCGACGGCATCCTCAGCGGTCTGTTCCTCTTCTGCGACGACAACGGGCGGAACCGGGTCACCCAAGAGGGCGTTGTGAACGGCTCCGCTACCCGTCGGGTCGACCGAGGACTGCGATCCGGCCCCGGCGTTCGCGCCGAGTATGGCCGAATCGCTCAGACGCAGGTACGACGCAGAACCGGTGACGACCATGCCCAGCTCTGCGGCTTTCGTCGCCAGCATCTGCGGCGAGGAGATGCCTGCGAGGTCATCTTCAAGCGCGCTCGCCTGCAGATTGAGTTCCCGCTGCTGCGAGGTGAGGTCAGAGAGCACGAAAGAGTCGTAAGTGATAGCGAGCGACAGCCCGATCTGAGCGACGCCGATCGCCGCAGCACCGCCGAGAGCGATGAGCGCGTAGGCGAGCTTCGGTCGGCTGCGAGGTGCGGGTGCGGTGACAGGCTTGAGTTGACGCGCGGGACGCGTCGTCGGGGCCTTCGGCTGCGGCAGCATTGCTGCGGCGGTTGCGCGGCTCATACTGCCTCCCTGATTCTTTCCGCAGCGCGCAGGCGAACGGGAATGGCGCGCGGATTGCGCGCCTTCTCCTCATCACTTGCGAATTCTGCGCCCTTGGTGATCGTGCGGAACCGCGGTGTGTGCTGCGGCAACTCGACGGGGAGCCCGGCAGGAGCGGTAGAAGCGGATGCCGCGGCGAAGGCCTGCTTGATCAGGCGATCCTCCAGCGACTGGTAACTCATCACGACGATGCGCCCACCGACTGACAGCGCGTCCATGGCCGCAGGAATCGCGTCGGCAAGCACGCTGAGCTCGGAGTTGACCTCGATACGCAGCGCCTGGAACACGCGCTTGGCAGGATGTCCTGCGCGTTGCACAGCGGCCGGCGTCGCGGCCTGGAGCAGGTCGACGAGATCTTGAGAACGCTCGAGCGGCTTCTCGTCGCGAGCCTGCACGATGAAGCGGGCGTAGCGCGCGGCGAGCTTCTCCTCGCCGTATCGCTCGAAAATGCGGCGAAGGTTGCCCTCGGCGTAGGTCGCCAGAACTTCAGCGGCCGTGACGCCCTTCGTCTGGTCCATACGCATGTCCAGCGGCGCATCTTTCGAATACGCGAAGCCGCGCTCTGCCTCGTCTAGTTGCAGCGACGAGACGCCTAGATCCATCAGGATGCCAGACGCTCCGTGCGCATGCAGCCCGATCTCGTCGTACACCGTGTGCACGAGCGTGATCCGATCGGCGAAACGTTCCAGCCGCTGTCCAGCGATGCGCAGTGCATCGGTGTCGCGATCGAGACCGATGAGTCGGATGTTGTCGAATCGCTCCAGCAGAGCTTCGGAGTGCCCGCCCATGCCCAGCGTGGCATCGACCAGTACCGCGCCGTCGTGCTGCAGCGCCGGGGCCAGCAGCTCGACGCAGCGATCCAGGAGGACGGGGGTGTGAATGTCGCGGAGATTCATGATTATTTCCGGTGACCTTCGACTCTGATCCCCCTCCGCTTCTCGACCCGGCACCGGGGAAGTGTGTCGGGGCGGGAGCGGCGGGGCATCACAGTCGAAGGTCAAAAGAGTCCCGGAATCACCTCCTGTTCCAGTTCTGAGTACGTGTCCTCGCCAGCGGCGAGGTAGTCGTTCCATGCCGCGGCATCCCAAATCTCGGCGTGCGCGCCGACACCTGTGACGATGAGCTCCTTCTCGAGCCCTGCGTACTGGCGGAGAGGAGCGGGGATGGTGATGCGGTTCTGGCTGTCCGGCATCTCCGCGCTTGCTCCGGAAAGGAACATGCGCAGAAAGTCACGGGCTTGCTTGTTGCTGAGCGGCGCCTGACGGATCCGCTCATGCATTGCCTCGAATTCGGCGGTGCTGAAGACGTAAAGGCATCGCTCTTGGCCACGGGTGACCACGATGCCGCCACCAAGATCCTCACGGAACTTCGCCGGCAGGATGACTCGACCTTTGTCGTCGAGCTTCGGTGCATGCGTTCCCAACAACATCAGCCATCACCCCCTCTGTTTCCGGCCAACTCGAGGTGTCCCCCACTTTACTCCACTTTGCTCCACTTTTATATGGCAAGGCCAGGACAGCATCGCATATTGGCATCCACTTCCGCACCACTCCCCCGTGATTCCGCGGCAGAATGCGGTTAATCAGATGTGGAGGATCGTGGAGGGGACACGAAAAAGCCCGGATGCGCAATGCATCCGGGCTTGTGAAGCTCTGTATCTAGGAGAGCACGAGGTCAGCGACCGTCTTGTCGACGATCCCAACGGTCGTTCATACGTTCCATGAATGAGGACGAATCCTGCGGCGGCTTTGATTTCGCCGGACCTGACACGCGCGCCGGGCCGGTGCGTCGAGTCGGTGTGGCTGCGAGGATGACTCCGACGAGCATCGCAGCGAATCCGATCACGCCGACGATGATGCTGCCGACGGAGCCGAGCTGGCTCCCGAGTGCGACGCCTGCGACCAGTGCACCAATGCCGACGAGCAGCAGAACCGCACCGTAGACGAGGTTGCGGTAGCTGAGCGTGCGATCTCCTGAGGGCGCGGTGACGATGTCTGCATCATTGTGCAGGAGATGGCGTTCCATCTCATCGAGCAGACGCTGCTCCTGTTCTGACAGTGGCATTACGCCCCCCTCGGGTTCAGTGTCTCTAGTCTACGCTCGCGAAACGGTCGAGGCTACATATCAGCTGAGAACCTAAGCTGATTATCGTGCCCTCCCCCACGCTAGTCCAGGATGCCGTCGCCACTCGCCTGGATCATTTCTTGAACCTGCGACGATCCGAGTCAGATGAGTACGGATCTGATGCAGCGATGTTCATCGACGCCGCGGCAGAAACGCTGCAGGGCGGCAAGCGACTGCGCGCACGCTTTTGCGACGCCGGATGGCGCGCGGTGGCGCGCTTCGCCGATCGTAATGCCACGGAGACAGATGCCGTGTGGGACCTCTGTGCGGCGCTGGAGATCTTCCAGTCTGCAGCCCTGGTGCATGACGATCTGATCGACAACTCCGACACCCGACGCGGGCGTCCGGCAGCCCATCGCGCGCTGGAACAGCAGCACCGCGCGCTGACGTGGTCTGGGGATGCCGAGGCTTTCGGCCGCGCATCCGCAATTCTGCTCGGCGATCTGCTCGTCGCGTGGAGCGACGATCTGCTCGAGCACGCGCTCACCGAGCACGTGCAGGCTCCTGCGGTGCGCCGGGAGTACGCCCGTATGCGCCGCGATGTCACCACCGGCCAATTCCTCGACATTGCCGAGGAATCCGCCTGGCGCGTGAATCCTGCATCCGAGCACGCGGATCGCGCCCTGCGCGTCGTGTCTCTGAAGTCAGCGCGGTACAGCATCGAACAACCACTGCTGCTCGGTGCGGTCCTCGCTGGCGCAGATGCGGTGCAGCAGGATGCGCTGCGGCAGTTCGGGCATCCGATCGGGATGGCGTTTCAGCTGCGGGACGATGTCCTCGGAGTGTTCGGCGATAAAGAAATCACCGGAAAGCCGACCGGCGACGATCTGCGCGAGGGCAAGCGGACGGTTCTGATCGCATTCACCCGGGAGAGACTGAGCGCCTCGGCGTGCCGGGTGCTGGATGAATTGCTCGGAGATCCGGAGCTGACACCGGATCAGGTGTCAGCTTTGCAGGCGACGATCATTGATTCCGGCGCGCTCGCTCGAGTGGAAGAGCTCATCACTTTCTACGCGCAGCAAGCCGACCGTGCTCTCTCCGGCGCACAACTCGACAATGCATCCGTCAGCGAACTGCGTGACCTCGCACGAGCAGCGACGGTGCGAACTGCCTGATCCTCAGGCGGATGCGCTCAGGCGAGAGCGCGCGCTACGCGGCGGACCGGGCTCTTGTGTCCAGCCAGGAGTGCGGCGATCGGAGTGCGACCCAGCTCTGCCTGCTCGCTCAGAAGCCAGTCGATGACCTCGTCATCGGTGAGCCCGGCATCCTTCAGGACGATGATCGTGCCGCGCAGTGACGCCAGAGGCTCCCCGTCGACGATGAAGATCGATGGAACAGCGAAGGCGCCATTGCGAGTCGAACCGATCAGATACTGCTCAGCGATCAGACGCCGAACCCGCCCCAGCGGCTCGTCGAGAACCTCGACGAGATCGGGCGTGGTCAACCATTCGAAGGCAGGGGTTTCGGGAGCAGTCTCAGACACATTTCGACTATCTCACTTCCGCGAGAACATCGCACATCGTCTCATCATTCACTTGAGTCACATCTGCCCCTTTGGTTGACATCCGTATACATCCGTGTCAGCGTTTCAAGAGTCTAAATAGGGGGACCCTTGAGACTCGACATCGAGCAATACCGCAATCGCTACACCCAGATCGGCATCCCAGCCGCAGTTCTGGGGGTTCTCGCGAGCACATTCAGTGCCGCGCCCGCCAGCGCAGAAATTCCGGCTGAAACCGGATCGCATCAGCGCCTCGCCGCTGTGCCGAAATTGGTGGTGCTGAAAACAGCAGTGCCTATATCGGTTCCTGCGAGCACGACGCCGGCCGCCTACACCGTGCAGAGCGGAGACACCGTCGGAGGAATCGCCGCCAAGTTCGGTCTCGCGACCGTCGATGTGCTCACGTGGAACGACCTCGGCTGGCGCTCCGTGATCTACCCGGGCCAGACTCTGACGCTCACGGCCCCTGCGGCTGCACCGGCACCGGCACCCGCAGCGGTTCCGGCACCCGCTCCCGCTGCCACGGGTCACACAGTGGTCGCCGGTGACACCATCTTCGCCATCGCGCAGAAGTATGACACCTCTGTCGGCGCGATTCTGGTGGCGAATGGTCTGAGCCATGACTCGGTGATCTACCCCGGGCAGGTCATCGCGATCGCCGGCACTGCCAGTCCTCAGCCCGCCCCAGCGCCTGCTCCCGCCGCGGCGCCGCCAGCCGCGCCTGACACCGCTGGCACGACGCACGCCGTCGTCGCCGGCGACACTCTCTTCGCTATCGCCCTGAAGTACGACACCACCGTGGCGGCGCTGTACGCGGCGAACAGTCTCGAGCCGTCGTCGATCATCTATCCGGGGCAGAGCATTATCGTCGCGGTCGCAGATGCGGTCGCGGAAGCGCCGACATCCACTCCCTCGCCGGTCTCGACAACCGCGCTAAACGCACCGCAAGCCGAGAACGCGACCATGATCATCCGGATCGGGCGCGAACTAGGCGTCTCCGAACGCGGCATCGCCATCGCGCTGGCCACCTCGATGGTCGAGTCGTGGCTGCGCAACCTTGATTGGGGCGACCGCGATTCGCTGGGCCTGTTCCAACAGCGTCCGAGTGCCGGCTGGGGCACGCCAGAGCAGATCACGGATCGCGATCGCAGCATCCGCGTCTTTTTCGGCGGCCAGTCTGACCCGAACGGTGCGACCACCCGCGGTCTGCTCGATATCCCCGGGTGGGAGAGCATGCCCTTCAGCGATGCCGCCCAGTCCGTTCAGATCTCCGCATACCCGGAGCGTTATGGCCCCTGGGAGGCCTCGGCGTACGAATGGATCGCACTTTATGGCTGAATCCCCGGCGTTTCGGCGCCGAAAGGGTGAGCCGCTCCCCTGGCTTTCAGCCAGTTCTTCATAGACTCTTTACGTGACGAGCAATCAGCAGGCCGACCCCCTCATTGGGCGGCTTGTCGATGGCCGGTACCGGGTGCGTGCTCGAATCGCGCGCGGCGGGATGGCCACCGTGTACGTCGCCACCGATCTTCGCCTCGAGCGCCGCATCGCTTTGAAGGTGATGCACGGCCATCTCAGTGACGACACCGTCTTCCAGGACCGGTTCATCCAGGAGGCCCGCGCAGCGGCCAGGCTCGCCGATCCGCACGTCGTCAACGTCTTCGACCAGGGCCAGGATGGCGAACTCGCCTACCTCGTCATGGAGTATCTGCCGGGTATCACGCTGCGTGAGCTGATGCGCGAGCAGCGCCGACTGACCATTGCGCAGACCATCACGATCATGGATGCGATCCTCGCCGGGCTCGCCGCCGCCCACAAAGCCGGCATCGTGCACCGTGATGTGAAGCCTGAGAACGTCCTCCTCGCCGAAGACGGTCGAATCAAGATTGGCGACTTCGGCCTCGCTCGCGCGACGACGGCGAACACCGCAACTGGTGCGCAACTACTCGGCACGATCGCGTACCTCGCACCAGAACTTGTCACGCGGGGCACCGCTGATGCCCGCAGCGACATCTATGCGCTCGGCATCATGCTCTACGAGATGCTCACCGGTGAGCAGCCGTACAAGGGCGAGCAGCCGATGCAGATCGCCTTCCAGCATGCGACAGAGTCGGTGCCGCGCCCCAGCGTGCGCAACCCCGGTGTGCCGGAACAGCTCGACGAACTCGTGCTGTGGTCGACCGAGAAGTCGCCTGACGAGCGGCCGGACAACGCCCAGCAGATGCTCGACCGGCTTCGCGAGATCGAGCGCGCACTCGGGGTCTTCCCGATGGCCGCCACGACTGCGACCACGCCGTTGCGCTCGCAGAGCGACTCGGGCGAGCTCACCAAGATCCTGCCCGCCACGATGATCATCGACGACCCGACCGGGCCCGTGGCTGTGGCTCAACCCATGGACAACGCGACGCTGCTGCGCCGCAGAACCTCCAAGCGGCGTGCCCGCGGGGCGTTCCTACTGTCGCTGGTTTTGCTGCTCGCAGTGCTGGCCGGTGGCATCGGATGGTGGTTCGGCTCAGGACCCGGATCTCTCGTTGGCGTTCCCCCCGTTGCGGGCCTCAGCTACGAGGCGGCCGCGGCAGCCCTTGTCGACGAAGGTTTCCAGCCGGCACGCGTTGATGAGAGTTCGGTCGACGTGGATGCCGAAACCGCGATCCGAAGCGAACCAGGCGAAGGCGAGAAGCTCGATCAGGGCGCCGAGGTGAGTGTGATCATCTCGACTGGCCCAGCCGCACACACCGTAGAGGCGTTAAACGGCCGCACAGAGCAGGATGCCAGGGACTATCTGGGAACCCTTAACGTGACGGTGCAGGACGAGACACTCGAGCTGTACTCCGATGCAGCGGCAGACATCGTCATCAACGCCTACGTGACACCGCGCGCCGGTGGTGAGTCCTACATCTGCGGTGACGGGTGCGAACTGTTCGAAACCGATTCTGTGGAGTTGTTTGTGTCGCTCGGCGGCCTGCCCGATGTCGTCGGGATGTCCGCTGCGGATGCTGTCGCCACTCTCGATGAGAAGGGCATCTCCGTCGCCGAGCAGTTCGAGGAGTTCAGCGACTCGGTCGAGGCCGGCATCGTGATCTCGATGGCTGAACGCGAAGGCGGCGAGAACTGGCGCCCCGGAGACTCGACCACGCTGGTAGTTTCCAAGGGGCCTCCTCCTGTGGAGATCACCGATGTCTCGGGATGGACGATCCGGGAAGCTGTCGCCGAGTTGCAAGAGCTCGGATTCAAGGTGAATGCCGGGATCGAAGACCGTGAGCTTCCACTGGGCGGCCGGTACTGGGATATCTACAAGGTCGCGTCGTTCGATCCAACAGGATCGGCGGCACGAGGCACGACCATCACGTTAACTCCGACGCTCTTCTAGCCCCAAAACACACAAACCGCCCTTCCCGAGCATCCGGAAGGGCGGTTTTTGCGTTCTCGATCGGGGCGCTCAGCGAGCGGATGCCAGGATGCGACGGATGCGGGAGATCAGAGCCTCCGCACCGTCCTCAAGGTCGTCGGCGCCGACGAGGATCACGCGGTACCCGGCATCCTCAAGCAACTGCACCCGCGTGAGGTCCTGCAACCATCTGCGTCGTGAAGTTCGATGCTCATCGCCCTGGTACTCGATGATCAGTCGAGCGTCGCGGTATCCAAGGTCGCCGTGCCGCATCCCCTGTGCCGTCCGGACCGCGAGCTGCACTTCTGGCTCGGGCAGGCCTCCGGCGACCAGGGCAAGCCGCAGCAGCGACTCGCGCGGAGAGTCCACGGGACTCCGCACCATTCCCAACGCCCACTGCAGCGCCGCCACACCGCGCCGTTTACCATGCCGGGCGATGGCCTCGGTCAGCTGTTCCATCGTGCACAGTGGCGGGCGGCGCCCAACGTCATCTCTCTCACCGCTGACGAGAAAGTCTCCGACGGCGACAAGCCATTCTCGAGAGATGAGCGTCGACAGCTGACACCAGACATCCGCGGGTGCGCATACATGGATGCTCCGCACGAAGTAGGTGGCTAGGTCGTTCTCCGTCCGCTCCCAGCCGACCACGCCGGGCCTGCGGATACGGCCGCGCTTCCCCAGCGCCATGACATGCAGAACGTCGTCATCATGGTCGTCATCATCCGATAGCGGCATCCGCCAGAGTTCGGCTGCCGTCCGATGGCTGAATACGTGGTGGGGCTTGAGCGTCTTACTGAGCGCCGCGCAGCGGTCCGAGAGGTTCTCGGACGTTTCAGCGGCACGCACGCCGTGAAACGGTCGCTGGAGGTCGTGTCCTCGCATCCGCTTTTCGCCCAGCCCGCGCGCGGCGCCGGACTGCACCTGAAACGCAGTGGCCTTGAGTGGACGAGGCAGTGGGATCCGAGGACGCATGTCCACGATCCTGCCGCGCACCCGGCGATTCCCGCTCGCGTTGTCCACAGCCCCGGTCGAGAACGCACAAACCGTCCTTCCCAGCGATCGGGAAGGACGGTTTGTGTGTTCTCGACGCTTGGGGAAGAACGGGAGCCAGGCTCAGCGCTTCTCGAGCTCCTCGGCCACCAGGAAGGCGAGCTCGAGGCTCTGCATGTGGTTCAGGCGCGGGTCGCACAGGGACTCGTAGCGGGTCGCGAGGGCTGCCTCGTCGATGCGCTCTGAGCCACCGAGGCACTCGGTGACGTCGTCACCGGTGAGCTCGACGTGGATGCCACCCGGGAAGGTCCCCACGGCGCGGTGTGCCTCGAAGAAGCCGCGCACCTCGTCGACCACATCATCGAAGCGACGCGTCTTGTAGCCGGTAGGCGTGGTGATGCCGTTGCCGTGCATCGGATCGGTGACCCACAGCGGGGTCGCACCCGAGTCACGCACCGCTTCCAGCAGTGGTGGCAGAGCATCACGGATCTTGCCCGCACCCATTCGTGTGATGAAGGTCAGACGGCCCGGCTCGCGGTTCGGGTCAAGCTTGTCGATCAGCGCGAGAGCAGTCTCGGGCGTCGTCGTAGGCCCGAGCTTCACACCGATGGGGTTGCGAATCTTGGAGAAGTAGTCGACGTGCGCACCGTCGAGGTCGCGCGTGCGCTCCCCGATCCACAGGAAGTGCGCCGACGTGTTGTACGGAGTGTCGGTGCGCGAGTCGATGCGCGTCATCGGGCTCTCGTAGTCCATCAGCAGGCCTTCGTGACCGGTGAAGAACTCGACGCGCTTGAGCTCGTCGAAGTCGGCTCCTGCGGCCTCCATGAACTTAATGGCGCGGTCAATCTCCACTGCCATGCGCTCATAGCGCTGGTTGGCCGGGTTCGACGCGAAGCCTTTGTTCCACGAGTGCACCTCGCGAAGGTCTGCAAAGCCGCCCTGCGTGAACGCGCGAATCAGATTCAGCGTGGATGCCGCTGTGTGGTATCCCTGCAGCAGGCGACCGGGATCGGGCTGGCGGGACCCCGCGGTGAAGTCGTAGCCGTTGACGATATCGCCACGGTAAGCGGGCAGCGTGACATCGCCACGAGTTTCGTTGTCGCTGGAGCGCGGCTTGGCGAACTGCCCCGCCATACGGCCCATCTTCACGATGGGCATCGAGGCGCCATACGTGAGCACGACAGCCATCTGGAGCACCGTCTTGATCCGGTTGCGGATCTGCTCGGCGGTCGCGCCAGCGAACGTCTCGGCACAGTCACCACCCTGCAGCAGAAACGCCTTTCCGGATGCTGCGCGAGCAAGCCGATCGCGAAGATTGTCCACTTCACCGGCGAATACCAGCGGAGGAAGCGTCGCGATCTGCGCCGACACGTCCGCAACACGGTCGGTGTCCGGCCAGGCTGGCTGCTGCTTGATGGGAAGTGTGCGCCAAGCGTCCAGGGCGTCGTGCTGCTGAGGCATTTCCCCAGCTTACTGGCCGCGGACAGCCGGTCGCGTCGTCAATTACGCCGCGGCATCCGCTCTTTCACGCTCGAGGCGTAGACGTCGTCGTATTGCTGCTCGCCCAGCCGCTGGAGGGCAACCATGATCTCGTCTGTGACCGACCGCAGGATGTATCTGTCGTTCTCCATGCCTGCGTACCGGGAGAAGTCCAGCGGCTCGCCGATCACGATTCCGACGCGCACCACACGCGGCACGCTCTGACCGATCGGCATCGCCGTATCCGTGTCGACCATGACGATCGGGATGACCGGGACCTTCGACTCGAGCGCCATCCGAGCGATGCCGGTGCGCCCGCGATAGAGCTTGCCGTCAGGGCTGCGCGTGCCCTCGGGGTAGATGCCGAGCAGGTCGCCTCTTCCGAGCACCTGCAGGCCCGTATTCAACGATGCTTCGGAGGCCTTGCCGCCGGATCGATCGATCGGGATCTGGCCGGTGGCGTTCATGAAGAACTTCGTCGCCCACCCCTTGATGCCGCGGCCGGTGAAGTAGTCACTCTTCGCGAGGAAAGACATCCGTCGATCGATCAGCAGCGGAAGAAATACCGAATCGGAAACGGAAAGGTGGTTGCTCGCCAGGATCGCCGCGCCGTGCGTGGGCACGTTGCTTCTCCCCACGATCCAAGGGCGGAAGATCGCCTTGACCACGGGGCCGACCACGACGTACTTCATCAGCCAGTAGAACATCGTCACGAAGTCTATCCCTGAGGCTCAACATCGATCATTGCGGCACCCCGATCCGGCATCCGAAATCGCGCAACTGAGTCTCAATAGTTATGCGACTGAATACCAAAGTCGCCCCGTCTCGAAGGCTGTTGTGCCCTAGACTCATCAGAACCCGTGCCCGACCGGTACCGAAGGAGTTGCCGTGGTTCAATTCGAAGTCCCCGCGATCGTCCCTGCTGATCCCGAGGCGAACATCACCGATCTTCTGGTGAAGCGCGTCGAGGCCACGCCCAATCTCGCGCTGTTCTCAGTTCCGGATGGCGAAGGATGGCGCGATATCAGCGCCGCCGACTTCCAAACCGGCGTGATCGCTCTCGCCAAAGGCTTCGTCGCGGCCGGTATCCAGCCCGGCGAAAAGGTCGGATTCCTGGCCCGCACCACCTATGAGTGGACGCTGGTCGATTTCGCACTGTTCTACGCCGGTGCTGTCATGGTGCCGATCTACGAGACCAGCTCCCCGGCACAGATCCAATGGATCATGGAAGACTCCGGCGCCATCGCCCTCATCGTCGAGTCAGCTGATCACTTCGCCAAGGTCGACGAAGTGCGTGGCGATTTGCCACTGATCCGCGAAATTTGGCAGATGCACCTCGGCACCATCGCTTCCCTCACCGCCGCTGGCAGCAGCATCGAGGATGCCGAGATCGAGCGGCGCCGTAATCTCGCTGTGGGATCTGACATGGCGACGCTGATCTACACCTCCGGTTCGACCGGACGCCCCAAGGGGTGCGTACTGACGCACAGCAACTTTGTTGAGCTGACACGCAACTCGGCGAAGGCTCTCAACAAGGTCGTATCGATGCCGGATGCCTCGACGCTGCTGTTCATCACCACGGCGCACATCTTTGCCCGGTTCATTTCGCACCTCAACATCCATGCAGGCGTGCGCACCGGGCACCAGCCCGACACGAAGCAGCTCCTGCCGGCGCTAGGGTCGTTCAAGCCGACCTTCCTTCTCGCAGTGCCGCGCGTGTTCGAGAAGGTCTACAACTCCGCTGAGCAGAAGGCAGAGGCGGGCGGCAAGGGCAAGATCTTCCGCGCCGCCGCTGCCACCGCGGTCGAGCATTCTCGACTGCTCGAAGAGGGCAAGAAGATCCCGTTCGGGATGAAGATCAAGTTCGCGCTGTTCGACAAGCTGGTCTACAGCAAGCTGCGCACCGCCATGGGCGGCAATATTGTCTATGCGGTCTCCGGCTCCGCGCCACTTGGTCCTCGCCTTGGCCATTTCTTCCACAGCCTCGGCGTCGTGATTCTCGAGGGTTACGGCCTGACCGAGACCACTGCCCCCGCGACGGTGAACCTCGCGGACAAGTCCAAGATCGGCTCCGTGGGGCCTGCGTTGCCCGGCGTCGGCGTCCGCCTCGCGGATGACGGCGAGATCGAGGTGCGCGGCATCAACGTCTTCAAGGAGTACTGGAACAACCCGCAGGCGACCGCCGAGTCCTTCCACGACGGCTGGTTCCGCACCGGTGACATCGGCAGCTTCGATTCGGAGGGCTTCCTCACGGTGACGGGCCGCAAGAAGGAGATCATCGTCACGGCGGGCGGCAAGAACGTCGCCCCCGCGGCGCTCGAGGATCCGATTCGCGCGAACCCGATCATCGGCCAGGTCGTCGTGGTTGGTGACCAGAAGCCGTTCATCTCGGCTCTGATCACACTCGACCCTGAGATGCTGCCGACGTGGCTCGGCAACAACGGCCTCTCCGCAGACATGACTCTTGCGGAGGCATCCAAGAACGAAACCGTTCGAGCCGAGGTTCAGCGTGCCGTTGACGTCGCGAACAGCAACGTCTCGCGAGCCGAGTCGATCCGGAAGTTCACGATCCTCGATTGCGAGTGGACTGAAGCGAGTGGTCACCTGACCCCGAAGATGTCGATCAAGCGCAACGTGATCATGTCGGACTTCGCCGACGAGGTCTCCGCGATCTACGACGAGCCGGTCAACACCACGAACGTGGCGATCGGCGGCTGACAGCGCCGAGCCGCTGACCGCGTCGCTGAGCGCGTCGACGCCCCGTCCTACCGCCGAGACCCGGTCCTACTGACGTCAGTAGGACCGGGTCTCGGCGTGAAAGCGGGGCCTCGGCGGACCGGTGTGGCGGATGAGGCGAAGGGTCAGAACCAGTCGCTCTCGCGCACCTCGCGCATCGCGGTCTTACGATCCTCCGGCGTGAGTCGCGTGAGGTAGAGCTTGCCATCGAGGTGGTCTGTCTCGTGCTGAAGCGCCTGCGCGAGCAGCCCCTCCCCCTCGAGGACCACAGGATTTCCATCGAGATCGACACCTTCAACGCGTGCCCATGGATGCCGCAGCGCGTCGTGCCAGAGCCCTGGCACCGACAGGCATCCCTCGCCGGTAGGCACCGCCTCGCCCCGTACCTCGGTCAGCACAGGGTTGAGCACATAGCCGATGTCACCATCGATGTTGTAGCTGAATGCACGCACGGCGAAACCGATCTGGGGCGCAGCGACGCCAGCGCGGCCTGGGAGCTCGACCGTGTCGACGAGGTCTGCGACCAGTGATCGCACGCCCTCATCGACCTCTTCTATCGGCGCACACACCGTACGAAGCACCGGGTCTCCGAAGACCCGGATCTCACGAACAGACATCAGGCCGCACTCGTGCGCAGGCCCTCGACCAGGAGCGCTGCCAGTTCGCGAGCCGCCTGGCGAGTCTCGGGCTGCAGATTGGAGAAGACGATCGTGCCGCCGCCGGCGATCTGAGTGTCATACGGCATGCGCACAACGCTTCGCGCACGCGTGCCGAAGTGCGACTCCAACTCGTTCAGACGCACGAGCGGGCTGCCAGGAGTCGACTGGTTGAGCACGATGATCGCGTTTCGCGCCTGATCCTCGTACCCGTTGGTCTCGAGCCAGGTCAGTGTCTCGGATGCCAGGCGCGCCTCGTCGACGCTGAGCCCCGAGACGACGATGAGCTGATCAGCCAGATCCAACGTCGCGCCCATGACCGAGTGCACGATACCGGTTCCGGTGTCGGTGAGCACGAGCGAGTAGTAGTGTGCAGCGACGTTTGCGACGTCACGGTAGTCGTCATCGTTGAACGCCTCGGCGATGCGCGGGTCAGTGTCGGATGCGAGCACGTCGAGTCGCGTGGTGTCACGCGCGACGATCGCAGAGATGTCGTGGTAGCCCTTGACCTCTTCGTGGATGCGAACGAGGTCACGCACCGATTTTCCGTTCGTACGCACGATGCGGTCGGCCAACGTCCCGCGGTCGGGGTTGGCGTCTACTGCGATGACACGGTCATCACGGGCGTCCGCCAAAGCCATACCGAGAAGTGCCGTGATCGTGGTCTTGCCCACGCCACCCTTGCGAGACAGCACCGGCACGAATCGGGCACCGCCGGTGAGCGGAGCGGCGATTCGCGCGCTCAGAGCCTTACGAGCGCGGGCCCGCTTACCGTCGCCGATGTTGATGCGCCGTCCGGAGATCGCGTACAGGAAGTGGCTCCACGCACCTTCCGGTTCTGGCTTGGTCAGCTGGTGCGGGTCGAGCAGACGATCGGCGGTCAGTAGATCGGCGGATTCGCGATTCGATTGGCCAAGCTGGTCTCCTAGACGCTTGGATGTCAGCGCGACCTCGGGTCGGCTGACGGCCGGTCGCTGCGCGATCGCCGTCTCGGTGGGCTTCGGGTCTTCCTGGGAAGTGGTCACGGTCTCGCTCTTCGTCTTCTCCACGGACAGGGTCTCTGTCGACGCGTTCTTCGGCGACACGGATGCCGCAGGTGTCGGCTCCGGCATTGTGGATGTCGTCGCATCCAACTTCATCGCCGCGGCGATCCACGCTGATGTGGCGCTTTCGCTGCGAGGTGCGGCGGCTGGCACAGTCTCTGCCACCGGGTGCGCTGCAACCTTGGCAGGCTCAGCCTTCGTCGCGGCCAGCTTTTCGACAGGCGTCGGCTCGGCTAGCGTCGGCTCGGCCGGCTTCTCCGCTGGCGTCGGCACTGCCTGCGTCGGCTCAACAAGCTTCTCCGCCTGCTTCGGCTCGGCAGACTTCGTCTCCGCAGGCTTCGTTTCAGCCGGCGTGGTCTCCGCAGGATTCGACTCCGCCACCGACTTCGACTTGGCCTTCGCCGAGCCCTTCTTCGCCTTCGACTCCACCGGGGCGGGCGCAGCTGCAACCTCAACAACTGGTTCCACAATGACCTCGGCTGTCACCGCATCATCAGGCGCTGCATCAGGCGCTGCGTTGGCCGTGGCATCCGCGCCCTTCGGCGCATCCGACTCTGGATCGACGATCGCCTCGACGACCTCGACCGGCTCCTCGACCTCCACCGGCGCCTCGAGGGGAAGTTCGATGACGATGCCGGTGCGATCCTCTTGGATGCGCCCTACCTGCACATCGTCCCTCTCCGCTGCCACGTTCCCGACCGGCGTCTCGTTCTTCTCGAGTTCCTCGTCTACGACGAGCTCCGAAAGGATCTCGCCGTCGAGTACGGAGTCGTCGACGAGGTCATCGTCTTCGTCACGCGGAAGCGCGACGTTGACCTGCGCGGTCAGCCCGATGATTCCCAGGGCGGTCGTGTCCAACGAGGCTGCCTCGTCGAGAACGCCGTGGGAATCATTCTCCGGAGAGTCGGGTGTGTTCTTCGGTGTCACTGTGTCACTCCAAGCTTGTGCGAGCGTGTCGCCCGCACAAGATTACTTGGCTGGACTGATTACAACCAAAAGGTCACCTGCGTCAACCTGTTGGGTGGCGCCAATTGCGAGCCGCTCAATCACGCCGTCGACGGGTGCGGTGATGGCCGCTTCCATCTTCATCGCCTCGATGGATGCGACCGGTTCGCCTGCGCGAACGGAGGCTCCGACCTCGACCTTCAGCGAGACCACACCGGAGAACGGCGCTGCCACCTGACCGGGTTTGGACGTGTCTGCCTTCTCGACCTCGTGTGCATCGACGGCAACTGAGCGATCCCTTACGAACACTGGGCGCAGCTGACCGTTCAGCGTGGTCATGACGGTGCGCATTCCGCGATCATCTGCCTCGCCGATCGCCTCAAGGCCGACGTAGAGCTGCACACCACGGTCGATTTCCACCAGGTGTTCCTGACCCTGCACGAGCCCGTACAGGTAGTCGCTGGTGTCGAGCACTGACAGGTCGCCGAACAGTTCGCGCTGCTGGGCGAATTCGCGCGTCGGAGCCGGGAAAAGCAATGTGTTCAGACGCTCGCGACGCTCCTGGCTGGTACCGGCCAGCGCCTTCTCGTCTTCTGCCGAGATCTCCGTCTCGCCAAGACGCACCTCGCGGCCTGCGAGAACCTTGGTGCGGAAGGGCTCGGGCCAGCCACCTGGCAGATCACCCAACTCGCCAGCCATGAACCTGACGACGGAGTCCGGCACATCGTACTTCTCGGGGTTGGCCTCGAAGTCTGCAGGATCAGCGCGCACGGCCGCAAGGTGCAAGGCAAGGTCGCCGACCACCTTCGACGAAGGCGTCACCTTCGGCACACGCCCGAGAATCCGATCGGCTGCGGCATACATGTCCTCGATGAGCTCGAAGTCATCCGCAAGTCCCAGCGCCTTGGCCTGTTGTCGCAGGTTCGACAGCTGACCACCGGGGATCTCGTGGTGATAGACGCGTCCGGTGGGTCCGGGCAGCCCCGATTCGAACGGCGCGTACAGGTTGCGAACGGCCTCCCAGTAGGGCTCGAGATCTGAGACGCCATCCAGGTCGATGCCGCTGTCGCGGTCAGTATGGGCGAGGGAGGCCACAAGCGATGAGAGCGACGGCTGGCTGGTGGTGCCTGACAGCGGAGCGGATGCCGCATCCACCGCGTCAACGCCGGCATTGCTCGCTGCCAGCAGGGTCGCGAGCTGCCCACCAGGGGTGTCGTGGGTGTGCAGGTGCACTGGCAGGTCAAAGCGCTCACGCAGCGCGGTGACGAGCTTCGCAGCCGCGGCAGGGCGCAGGAGCCCCGCCATGTCCTTGATGGCGAGGATATGCGCCCCGGCATCCACGATCTGCTCGGCAAGGCCGAGGTAATAGTCGAGCGTGTACAGGTCCTCGGCAGGGTTCAGTAGATCACCTGTGTAGCAAAGAGCCACCTCGGCGATCGACGTGCCGGTGGCGCGCACCGCGTCGATGGCCGGGCGCATCTGGGAGACGTCGTTGAGAGCGTCAAAGATGCGGAAGATGTCAACGCCGCTGGCGGATGCCTCGGCCACGAATGCTTCGGTCACGGCCGTCGGGTAGGGCGTGTAGCCGACGGTGTTGCGGCCGCGCAGCAGCATCTGGATGTTGATGTTCGGCAGCGCGGTGCGCAGCTTGTCCAGACGTTCCCACGGGTCCTCGCTCAGGAAACGGAGAGCGACATCGTAGGTCGCGCCTCCCCAGGCTTCGACCGAGAGCAGCTCAGGTGTGAGACGGGCGAGATACGGCGCCGCGGCGACGAGGTCTTTGGTGCGCACGCGAGTGGCGAGCAACGACTGGTGGGCATCGCGGAATGTCGTGTCTGTGATCGCCAGGGCGGTCTGTGCACGCAGACTCTGCGCGAATCCCTCCGGGCCAAGCTCCAGAAGACGCTGGCGTGAACCGGGCACCGGCTCCGTGGTGAGGTCGACTTTCGGTAGCTTCGACACCGGGTCTGCCGCGCCGGGGTGCGCACCGTTGGGCTTGTTGACGGTGACATCGACGAGCCAGTTCAGCACTTTGGTGCCGCGGTCCTTCGAGACGCGGCCCTGGAGCAGGTCAGGGCGCTCGTCGATGAACGACGTGCTGACGTCGCCGGCGACGAATGCGTCATCAGCGAGCAGTGCCTGCAGGAACGGGATGTTCGTGGAAACTCCACGGATACGGAACTCCGCCAGCGCGCGACGGGCGCGTCCGACGGCGGCTTCAAAGTCACGACCGCGACAGGTGAGCTTGGAGAGCATCGAGTCGAAGTGCGGGCTGATCTGCGCGCCCTGATGCACTGTGCCGCCATCGAGACGGATGCCTGCACCGCCGGGAGAGCGGTAGGTCGTGATCTTGCCCGTGTCTGGGCGGAAACCTTGCGTGGGGTCTTCAGTGGTGATGCGGCATTGCAGTGCCGCGCCACGCAGATGAATGTCGCCCTGCTGTAGGCCGAGTTCAGCAAGTGTGGCACCTGCCGCGATGCGCATCTGCGTCTGCACGAGATCGACGTCGGTGACTTCCTCGGTGACGGTGTGCTCGACCTGGATACGCGGGTTCATCTCGATGAAGACGACCTCACCGGTGCGCTCCCCCGCCGTCTCCAGCAGGAACTCGACGGTGCCGGCGTTCTCGTAGCCGATCGAGCGCGCGAAAGCGATGGCGTAGGCATGCAGGGATGTGCGGATGCTGTCATCCAGGTTCGGTGCCGGAGCGATCTCGACAACCTTCTGGTGGCGGCGCTGCACCGAGCAGTCACGCTCGAACAGATGCACGGTCTCACCAGTCTTGTCGGCGACGATCTGCACTTCGATGTGACGAGGCCGCAGAACCGCCTGCTCCAGGAACATCCGCGCGTCACCGAAGGCGCTCTCTGCCTCGCGCATCGCCTCGGCAAGCGCTGGTGCGAGCTCGCCCATGCTCGCAACGCGGCGCATGCCGCGGCCGCCACCACCTGCCACGGCCTTAGCGAACAGCGGGAATCCGATCCCATCGGCCTGCGCAACGAGCTCATCCACATCGGAGGATGCTTCTGTGGAGCGGAGTACGGGAACACCAGCCTCGATCGCGTGGCGTTTCGCCTCGACCTTGTTGCCCGCCATCTCGAGCACCTTCGAGGGCGGCCCGATGAAGACGATGCCGTTCGCGGCTGCCTTCTCGGCGAGCTCGGGGTTCTCAGAGAGGAATCCGTAGCCGGGGTAGATCGCGTCAGCACCCGATTCGAGGGCAACGCGGATGATCTCGTCGACATCGAGATAGGCGCGCACTGGATGCCCGCGCTCTCCGATCCCGTAGGCCTCATCAGCCTTCAGCCTGTGCTGGGAACCGCGGTCCTCATAAGGGAAGACCGCGACAGTGCGCGCTCCCACTTCGAAGGCTGCTCGGAAAGCACGGATGGCGATCTCGCCACGGTTGGCCACAAGAATCTTCTGGAACATGCACACCTCTGATGGCTCGACGTGCGGCATATTCGTCGCACACGGGGCGGGGCTGAGTGTCGTCTCAGCCTAGGGGAAGGTAACGTGGTCATTGTGCACGTACTCAGCGTCAGCTCTCTCAAGGGAGGCGTCGGCAAGACGACCGTGACTCTCGGGTTGGCCTCAGCGGCCTTCGCCCGAGGCGTCCGGACCCTCGTCGTCGACCTCGATCCGCAGTCCGATGTGTCTACCGGAATGGATATCCAGGTCGCCGGCAGACTCAACATCGCCGATGTTCTGGCGAACCCGAAGGAAAAGGTCGTCCGGCAGGCGATCACCTCCAGCGGCTGGGCGAAGGTGCACCCTGGCACGATCGATGTGCTCATCGGCAGCCCGTCCGCCATCAACTTCGATGGACCGCACCCAAGCGTGCGCGACGTGTGGAAGCTGGAAGAGGCCCTGGCCTCCGTCGAAAGCGACTACGACCTCGTCCTCGTTGACTGCGCTCCCTCGCTGAATGCGCTCACCCGCACTGCCTGGGCCGCGAGCGACCGCGTGATGGTTGTCACTGAGCCCGGTCTGTTCTCCGTGGCAGCGGCCGACCGAGCGCTCCGCGCCATTGAAGAGATCCGTCGTGGTCTCTCTCCCCGCCTTCAGCCGCTCGGCATCGTCGTGAACCGCGTGCGGCCACAGTCGATCGAGCACCAGTTCCGCATCAAGGAACTGCGCGATATGTTCGGCCCGCTCGTACTCTCGCCCCAGCTGCCGGAGCGCACGTCACTGCAGCAGGCGCAGGGTGCGGCGAAGCCGCTGCACATCTGGCCCGGCGACTCCGCTCAGGAGCTCGCAGCCGACTTCGACCTGCTGTTGGACCGCATCGTCCGCACCGGCCGCGTTCCGGTTCCGGAATCGGGCCCGCAGGCCTGATCCCCACGCTCACTGCATACGAAAAACGCGCCCAGCATCTCGCCGGGCGCGTTTTAGTGTCTTAGGTCAGGCGCTGTGTCTTAGGTCAGGCGCTGTGTCTTAGCTCAGGCGCTGCGCTTGGCGCGACGTGCGGTGAGCTCGTCAACCTGGTCGGAAGCCGGCAGAGTAACAGCAGCCGGGTCGAACTCGACGAGAGTCGATTCAACCTCGCGAAGGACCTTGCCGACGGCGATACCAAACACACCCTGGCCGCGGCTGACGAGATCGATGACCTCATCGTTCGACGTGCACAGGTAGACGGATGCACCATCGCTCATGAGCGTGGTGCCAGCGAGATCGCGGATGCCTGCGGCGCGAAGCTGCTCGACGGCGATGCGAATCTGCTGCAGCGAGATCCCGGTGTCGAGCAATCGCTTGACGAGCTTGAGCACGAGGATGTCACGGAAGCCGTACATACGCTGCGAACCAGAGCCGCTGGCGCCGCGCACGGTAGGAACGACCAGTTCGGTGCGTGCCCAGTAGTCCAACTGACGGTAGGTAATGCCAGCCGCACGAGCAGCTACCGCACCGCGGTAGCCGACTTCGTCATCCATGGCCGGCAGACCGTCCGTGAAGAGAACTTCGGGCACGAACCGCGGGTCGCCTTCAAGCTCATCCGCATTCATTTGAAATCCTCTCTGGAACGGTTATCTCCACGCTAGAGCAGTGCCCCGGCGCGGGCAATGACATCCGCCCGTGGGCGAAGGTGTGTCGCAACCTGTTCGTTACGAAAGCACTCGCGTGAGTGCTTCTTTGACGAAGAGCGAGCGCACTTCATCGATTTTGGTCGCCAGCTCCGGAGCCATTTCGCGCGCTTTGCCGCGGGATGTGGCATCCGTTCGGCGAAGGAGTGATGACATCGCCGATTCGATCAGCGACACCTCCCGCTCCGCACTCTGGCGCAGGGTGCGCAGGTGTCGCGGCTCGATCCCGTGGCGGTCGAGCGCGACAAGGCCGCGCAGCAGCGTGACGGTCGATTCCGGATATGTCTCAGCCGCAACGATGATGCCCGTGCTGATGGCGTCGTTCAGGATCTGCGGACCGGCGCCGGCAGCCGACAGCAGCTCATCGCGGCGGTAGCGACGCGGCACGGGCGCGATCGACGGCGGAGGGGTGAGCGTTGACGTTGCCTCGCCGCCTGCCTCGGCCTCGTCGAGCTGCTCGCGGATGACGCTCAGCGGAAGATAGTGATCGCGCTGCAGAGTGAGCCCGAGCCGCAGACGGTCAATGTCCGCCTGCGAAAACTTGCGGTAGCCGGAGTCAGTGCGCGAGGGGCTGACAATGCCCTGAACCTCGAGGAAACGCAGCTTGCTGGAGGTGAGATCGGGAAATTCCGGAGTGAGCCTCGCGAGCACCTGACCGATACTCAGAAGACCCGCGGACGCTGAGCGATCGCGGGCGTGAAGTGCCGCCATCAGTTATTCGCCGCCGCAAGATCTGCGGGTGAGGCGAAGAAGTTCAGGCGGAACTTGCCGACGCGCAGCTCGTAGCCGTTCGCCAGGGCACTGCGATCGACGCGTTCCCCATTGACGTAGGTGCCGTTGAGCGAGCGCTGATCGATGATCTCGAACGTGCCAGCAGACCGGGTGATCTCGGCGTGCCGACGCGAGACGGTGACATCGTCGAAGAAGATGTCAGCCTCTGGATGCCGGCCGATCGTGGTGACGTCGGTGTCTAGCAGGTAACGTGCACCAGCGAGCGCGCCGGAACGAACCAGCAGGAGCGCAGAGCCAGACGGGAGCGCGGCGATCGCCGACTGCTCTACGTCGGTGAGATCGGCTCCGAATGGCACAAACGACAGATCGGACTCGTGCCCGAACGTCTGTGTGGCGTCGTGCCGCTGCTCGCCGTCGCGGTGAATCGCCGCGTTCTGTGCTGATCGGCTTTCGTAATCTGTCACGTTGGCCCTCCTCACCACCCAGACTAACTGATCGGATGCCGCTGCCGGGAGTGTCTGGATGACTCAGCCACCGCATATCGACTTTTCCTATGGTGGAGATGTGCACACACTTCAACTTCGACGCTCTTTTGCCCCAGTCGCGCTGGCTGCAACGCTGCTCGCGACATTCGTCGTGCTGTTCGCGTGGCCACAGCCTGCTGCAGCGCATGACGCCCTTGTCGATTCCACCCCTGCGGCCGATTCGACGGTAGAGACGCTTCCCGCCGAATTGACGTTGACATTCAGCGCGGCGCTAATCAGCGGAGAAGGCACCACCGCAATCGAGGTGCTGAATGCCGAAGGAGAATCTGTCACCGATGGCGAGCCGACCGTAGACGGAGCGATGGTGATTCAGCCTCTCGTCGCTGAGGCCATGGCAGGCGAATACACCGTGCTCTGGAAGGTGCTTTCCAGCGACGGCCATCCGACAAGCGAAGAGTTCGCCTTCACCGTGACGACGAGCACACTTACCGAGACGGCAGAGCCCACAACGGAACCTTCGGCCGAGCCATCGGCCGCGCCGAGCGCCGAGGCGACGATGAATCCCACCGACGACGCGTCCACGAATCCCACTGGCGAAGTCACCGCGGCCCCCGACACCGTCGACGCGAACTCCGCCAACGGATGGATCTGGGCAGGCATCGCCGCCGTCATCCTCGTCATCGCTGGATTCATCGCCTGGCTGGTCGCGCGTGCGCGACGCAAGCCCGCAGACTCCGATTCCGACACCCCCACAGAGCGATAGGCTGGAACCATGCCACATTACGATGTCGTCATCCTCGGTGCGGGCCCTGGCGGCTACGTCGCCGCAGTCCGCAGTGCACAGCTTGGTCTGAGCACAGCAATCATCGAAGAGAAGTATTGGGGTGGAATCTGCCTGAACGTAGGCTGCATCCCCTCCAAGGCTCTTCTGAAGAATGCCGAGCTCGCGCACACCCTGAATCACAAGGCCGAGTTCTTCGGCATCTCAGGTGAGTTCACTATCGACTTCGGCAAGGCGTTCGACCGCAGCCGCGACGTCGCGAACGGCCGCGTCAAGGGCATCCACTTCTTGATGAAGAAGAACAAGGTGACCGAGTACGACGGTCGCGGAACCTTCACCGGCCCGAAGGCGATCTCGGTTGCGAAGGCTGATGGCACGACCGAAGAGGTCACGTTCGACAACGTGATCATCGCCACCGGCTCCAAGGTGCGCCTGCTGCCTGGCGTGCAGCTCAGCGAGAACGTCGTCACCTTCGAAGAGCAGATCCTCACCCGCGAGCTCCCCGAGTCGATCGTCATCGTCGGCGCCGGCGCCATCGGCATGGAGTTTGCCTACGTTCTCACGAACTACGGCGTGAAGGTCACCATCATCGAGTTCCTCGATCGCGCGCTTCCTAATGAGGATGCCGATGTGTCGAAGGAGATCACCAAGCAGTACAAGAACTACGGTGTCGACATCCTCACCTCCACCAAGGTCGAGACGATCGTCGACAACGGTTCTTCCGTCACGGTCACCTACACCGGCAAGGACGGCAACCAGGCATCGATCGACGCCGCCAAGGTGCTCATGTCGGTCGGGTTCGCCCCGAACGTCGAGGGCTTCGGTCTCGACAAGACCGGCGTGAAGCTCACCGAGCGCGGCGCCATTGACATCGACGACTACATGAAGACGAACGTCGACGGCATCTACGCGATCGGCGACGTCACTGCCAAGCTGCAGCTCGCTCACGTCGCGGAGGCACAGGCCGTCGTCGCAGCCGAGACCATCGGTGGCGCAGAAACGCAGACGCTGGGCGACTACCGGATGATGCCGCGTGCGGTGTTCTGCTCGCCGCAAATCGCGTCGTTCGGCCTCACCGAGCAGCAGGCCAAGGATGAGGGACGCGACATCAAGGTCGTGTCGTTCCCGTTCATGGCCAACGGCAAGGCGCATGGCCTCGGCGAGCCGGTCGGCTTCGTCAAGCTGATCGCGGATGCCGAGCACCTCGAGCTCATCGGCGCCCACATGATCGGCCCCGATGTCTCCGAGCTGCTGCCCGAGCTGACGCTGGCCCAGAAGTGGGACCTCACAGCTCTAGAGCTGGCCCGCAACGTGCACACGCACCCGACGCTGTCGGAGGCACTCCAGGAGGGCTTCCACGGCCTCGCAGGACACATGATCAACTTCTGATCCATCAGCATCCAGCCGCGCCCGAAATCAGGACGATCCCCCGAGGACAGGACAATTCTGCAGATTCCTCCTGAACTCGGGCGGAGCTCCTGATTTCGGCGACGCGGTGCGCGTCAGATGCCCCGCATTGTGATCAGATCAGCAGCGCGCCGGCGCATAGGCGCCGTACCGAGCGTTCGGATCAGGGCGTTGCGCGCGTTCAACGTAAGCCCGGCCGCTGGCTTTCCCATCGCCATGTAGAAGGATGCACGGCGCTGCGCGCGCGCCGCAGAACGCCGCGTCCTGCGCTCGTAGTCGCTGAAATCAGCCGTGCCGTCCCGCAGCGCCAACTCGATGGCTGATGCCAGAATCCGGGCTCCCACCCAGCCGAGGTTCATCCCCTGCCCGCCGATCGGGCTGGTCTCGTGCGCGGCATCGCCGACGAGTACCGTCCTGCCGACGGCGAGCCTCGCCGCACGATGCTGCTGCGCTCGGAAGGGAGTCGGTGAAGAGGCATCCGACATATCAAGACGGATGCCGGTGCGCTCAGCGATTGCTTCGGCGAAGGCGGTCGCATTCCGCATCCGGCCCTGCGGATCCGCTGCGACCCATCGCCTGCGCCCCTGCGGGAGCGGAAAGGACTCGACCAGTCCGCTCGGCTCGCAGCGCAACTGCACTCGCGGGCTGAGCTGATCGTCGGCGATATCCGCCATCACGTAGGATCCGCTGCCTGGCCGTTCACACCATTCAATTCCGAGCAGTCCGCGAATCCCGCTGCCCACGCCGTCTGCTGCAACGACGATCGACGCGGTGGCCTCATGGGGCGTGCCGTTCCTGTCGAGGCTCAGCCTCACGTGGTCGCCGTCGTCTCGAAGACCGAGAACGGTGTGGCCGAGCTGCAGTGCTCCCGGCCGCAGGTGGGCGAGACGCTCGCGAAGAAGCTCATGAGTGCGGTGTTGCGGGAGGATCAACACGCGCTGCCGCGCCGTGAAGGCGAGCGCTGCCAGTATCTGCCCACCGCAGAGCACCTCTCCCCCGTCAAGGCTCAGCGCCTCGCGGCGAACGACTGACCCCAGACCCGCGGCATCCAGTGCAGCGTGACCGGGCGGATGGATCCCGATCGCGCGGGAGCGATCATCAGCGTCCGCACGCTGCTCGTACACAACGACCGCAGTCCCGGTCTGCGCCAGCAGACAGGCGAGGAGAAGACCGACGGGACCTGCGCCGACGATCGCGACCTCATGATCTGGCACGATCCGCCTCCCATCGCAGCTCGAGCCTGGCCGGGAACGCTCTGCGCACCCGCCATCCGCGCGGGGCGACGGCCGAGAGTTCTGCCACGGTATACGCGCGCCGGATGCTGGTGAGCCCATCCGGTCGAATGAAGGAACCTGCGAACAGGTTCTTCGCGAACGGCAGGGTTCCCGCGAAAAATGCCCGGTAGGCGAGCCTGCTGCGCTCTATGTCACGGTGGACGACGAGCCCCTCATTGCGCACGAGTCGGGTCGAATCGACGAGCATCTCCTGCAGCTCCTCATCGCTCAGATGATGCAGCAGATGATTGGAGATCACGATGTCGAAAACCTCGCCGGCGTCGGCCAGTTCTCTCGTGTGCGCACAGCGATACTCCACTCCGCCGCCGCGGGTCTTCGCCCACCCAATCGCCCTGTCATCGGCATCCAGCGCCGTCACCCTCACGGTCAGTCCATCACGCCGCGACCAGGCCGCGATCGCACGCGACACATCTCCACCTCCGGCGCCGACGTCGAGGAGGCGGATGGACCGCGCTTTCGCCCGTGGCCGGATGTCGTGTCGATACACCGCGCGCCAGCGCGAGACCACGGCGTTGATCAGAGCGAATCGTTCGTAGGTGTGCTCCAGCATCCGCAGATCCGCATGCGGATCATCCATCAGCTCGCGCGTGGTGACGTCGCGAACCGAGAGGTTACCCCGCACGGCGTCCAGGAGCGACGACGGTCATGAGCGCTGTCTCCGCGGTGAGCCCTGGGCCGAAAGCCATCGCAGCGACGCGGTCTCCGTCACGCGTGTCTTGCTCCTCCAGAATTCTCTGCAACACGAACAACACCGTCGCGCTGGACATGTTGCCGTACTGCCGCAGAATCTCGCGAGCTGGCACAAGCTGATGCTCCGCGAGCCCCAGTTGCTCCTCCACACGATCCAGGATGCTGCGCCCACCCGGGTGGATCGCCCAGTGCGTGATGTGCTCGCTGATCGAGCCATCGTCGAATGCGGCAGCGAGCGAAGACTCTCCGGCGTACAGCGGCCGAAGCGCATCGTGGATGTGCGTCCCGATGAGCTGCGGAACCTTCGTCGACAAGACCATCTCGAAACCGTGGTCCCCGATCGTCCACGCCATGTCTTTCTTCCCCTCGGGGATGATGCCGGTGTGGAATCGGTCGAGCGCGAGGCCGCGTACATCGGAGTCGAATGTGCGCGCGGTGACGATTCCGGCGGCAGCTCCATCGGCGAAGAGCGAGGTGGCGACGATCATGTCTGGATCATCCGAGGAGCGCAGGTGCAACGTGCACAGCTCGACGCTGACCACCAGCACCACGGCATCCGGATCTCCGGCGCAGAACTCGCTCGCCGCCCGAAGCGCAGGCATGGAGGCGTAGCACCCCATGAACCCCAGGTGATAGCGGCGAGTGCTGTCGCGCAGTCCGAGAGCGCGGACGATCTCGTAGTCAGGACCTGGGGCGTAGAAGCCTGTGCAAGAGACAGTGATGACGTGAGTGATGTCGGCGGCGGTGATGTCGGCGTCGGCATCCAGAGTGCGTCTGGCCGCCTCGACGTAAAGCCGGCCCGCTTCACGCATGTACACCTCGTTGCGTGCTTTCGTACCCGGCTCGAGGAGTATGCCGGTGGCTCGATCGAAGAACTGCGGCGATTCGACCTCGGCAGTAAACGACAGCTCTTCAAGCACCGTGTACCGTGTGTCGATGCCGGAGCCGTTGAATGATGCGGAAACGATCCGCTTCGCCAACCGCCCAATTTCAGGCTGGGCCGCGAAGACATCGCGGACTTCGTCCTGCACGAGCGGTGTATCAGGAACGATCGTCTGCAGCGATCGGAGCACGGCCGGCAGGGTCATATCGTCACTCAAGCACGACAGAGGGCGTCAGGGAAGGGGCTTGCGCACCTTTTCTGCGGCCTGCAGGGCCGCTGAAATCAGGATGATGTCCCCAGATCAGGACAATTCTGCCGATTCGTCCTGATCTCGGTCGATGCTCCTGATTTCGGCGACGCGGTGCGGCGTCAGATGCCGAGAGCGCGGGCGAGTTTGGATCCGGATGCCGAGTGCCGCCCGCCGGCTGTGAAGATCGCTGTCTCGACCGCGATGAAGAACGCCTCGCGACCTGCGGCATCTGCGGGTGCGGCTGGCCCCAACTCCATCTCCCATTCACGCCACTCGCGCACTGCTCCTGCTCGAAGATCGGTGGCACGGACATGGTCATCGACGAACTCCGCGATGACGCCGGCCGGCCCGGTGAGCAGATAGGCCATCCGGTCGTTCTGGATGCGTGCCAGCGGCTTGAGTGGCTCAGTCGTCCATCGTGCGATGACAGTGCCGACAGCATCCGGCAGCGTCTCATCATCGCCCAGGGGCCAGCCGAGCTCAAGACGTCCGTCTCCCTCGCGGGGCCCCTTGATATGCCAGCCCTCATCTGGTCCTCCGGTGCGCCGGCGCAACGCGACCCCCGCTCGCGACAGTGCCGCATCTGCGGTGTCGAAGTAGCACGCGTCGAGCTCACGCAGCTCGCCGGAGGTCACGGCATCAACACTGGGGATCGCTCCCCAGACCGGCAGAGGCGTGAGAACTTCGACGTCATACTTGCGCTCGACCTCGACAGTGCTGGACGGCTCTGTGTGGGACGGACCAGTGTGGGACGAACCGGTGCTGGGCGGCTCAGTCGTCACTGAGCGTGAGATCGTCGCTGGCTTCGACGAACCAGAATTCCACCTCGGTCGGCCCGTCGGACGTGCCGGTATTCTGCGGCGCGCCTTGGCGACTGTAAATCACCTGCGTCTCGCTGTAGGGGACGATCAGTTTGTCGTCGACGTCGTCGCCGAGCGGAAGAATCTGCCCGTCGAGCGGGCCGCCGTGGAGCCGTGCGATTGCCATGTGGACACCATAGCGCTCAGTGACCCGCATCGTCCTATGCCACGGCGATACCGAGCGCCGCGCCGATGATCATCCATGGGCCGAAGGCGATCCTGGTAGAGCGATTCGCGCGACGAAGCGCCATGAGAGCGAGCGCGTAGAACGCTCCGAGCACGAAGGCGGAGGCCGCCCCGACGGCGAGCGCCTGCCAGCCATGCCACCCGAGCATCAGGCCGATGACAGCGGCGAGCTTGACATCACCGCCACCGATTCCACCTCGACTGGTGGCGCGCAGCACGGCGTAGAAACCACCGAGAATGAGCATCCCGATGAGCGCGCTGATCAATGGAGCACTGCCCTGCATTACAAGCGCATCGATGCCAACCAGCGCGAGCAGAGCGAGGAGAGTCGGCAACACGATTCGATTCGGCAGTCGGTGCGTTCGTGCGTCGATCACGAGCAGCCAGACGCCGACTCCGGCGAGCGCGATGTGCGCGAGCACGACGATGACATCACGCACCACAGCGACAGAAGGCATGCCGGAAGGCTACGAGAAGATCGGATGCCGCGTGCGAGCCCTGTGGATAACTCAGCGCTGAATAGCTCAGAGATCGATGATGTCGAGGTCGACGGTGATCACGTCACCCTCTTCGATGCCCTGCGCGTCACGGATCGCCTTCTTCAACGGGAGCACGAAGGCACCGTCGGAGAAGAAGATCGAGGTGCGCCAACTCGAGGCTCCGATCCTCGCCTGCACACGCAGGGAGCCGAAACCTCGCTGGGGTGCAGGCAGTTCACGCAGCTCCAGTGAGAGTTCCTCCGGCATCGTCGCGAAGTACCATGCCTCCACTCGCTTGTCCCAGAGGGTGACAGGGCTCTCGAACTCGATCTGCATTCATTAAAGGTAACGCGAAAACGAATGTCCGATGTGCGAATTAGCATCGTTGTGTTACTTGATTTATTCGTAGATATATTCGAGGATGGATGCATGGGCACCGCACTCTCCGCCCCCTCGGCTCTCCCCCGCGAGAGCATCGCCTCCCGCGCGCAGGAGGTGCACCGCCTGCGCAGTGAGATCTCTCGTATGCAGCGGCGGCGCAGCGACGTGCCCTTCCTCCCTCTCGATCCTGCCTTGGAGGGGCTTCTGCCTGACCCCGGTCTGAGAGTCGGCTCCTCCTACTCCCTCTCGCCTTCACCGAGCCTGCTGGGCGCGTTGCTCGCCGCCCCATCGCAGAAGGGCTCATGGTGCGCGATCATCGGCATGCCTACGATCGGCGTCGAGGCGATGAGTGGCTTCGGAGTCGAGTTGGAGCGCCTCATCTTGGTACCCGACCCAGGCCCTCGCTGGCTGACCGTCGCCACGGCGCTCTCCGAGGTGATTCCACTCATCGCGGTGCATCCACGCAGCAGGGTCTCAGATGCTGACATCGCCCGATTGAATGCACGGCTGCGTGATCGCGGCTGCACGCTGCTGGTCACGGCACCCTGGCCGCAGAGCGAGGCGACGATCCGTGTGGAAGAGACCGAATGGCATGGCCTGGGTTCCGGCTGGGGGCTCCTCGCTGAGCGCACCGTGACATTGAGCGCCTCGGGTCGACGGCACGAGTCCCCACGTCGAGTTCGAGTGCAGATGCCCACCTCTCTCGGCCGGGTGGATGCAGCGCCCGCTCCCCTGCGTCCGGTGGCTCCGCTGCTGCTATCTACCCCCTCTGCACCATCCGTCACGAATACGGATTCCGATCGTTGGGCGGCGGCAGGATGAGCACTCCTCCACGTCATCTCGTGCTGTGGCTGCCGGACTGGCCGGTACGGGCGGCACTCGGTGCACCGCCCGCAGACGACCCCGTCGCCGTAATACAGGCGAACATCGTCATAGCCTGCTCCGCATCCGCCCGCGCGCAGGGGGTTCGGCGTGGTCAGCGTCGTCGGCTCGCGCAGACCCGCGCCCCGGCACTGCGTATCCTTCCTGCCGATCCCCTCCGCGACCAGCGGATGTTCCTCCCTGTGCTCCGACTGCTCGAAGAGCTGGTGCCTGGCGTGCAGCCGCTGCGTCCAGGGCTCGCTGCCCTCCGAGCCAGAGGAGCTGCGCGCTACTACGGAGGCGAGGAGCAGTCCGCCCTGCATCTCATCGACGCCCTCGCCGCGCACGGTCACCCCGGCGCGCGTGCAGGCATTGCTGACGGCCTCTTCACCGCCGAGCAGGCAGCGCGTACCGCCGACCCAGCGTGCGTTGTGGATCAGGGCGAGTCTCGACGCTTCCTCGCTCCACTTCCCGTTCATGTCCTGGGTAATGACGAGGTCACCGGGCTGCTCACGAATCTCGGCGTGCGCACACTGGCGGATTTCGCGGCGCTAGAGGTGAAAGATGTCCATGATCGACTCGGAGACAGAGGCACCCGCCTGCACGATCTGGCTTCCGGAGCTGATTCCCGCCCGCTGACCCCGCAGACTCCCGAGCCTGAACTCGCACGCGAGATCGTGTTCGAGAGTCCGCTGGAGCAGGCCGATCAGGTGGCATTCGCAGTACGGCAGACCGTAGATACCGTCACTGCCGGCCTCGCCGCACTGTCACAGGTGTGCACCGAGGTGCGGATCGATCTGACCGACGATGCCGGAGCCGTCTCGTCTCGGGTCTGGATGCACCCGACCTCTTTCGAAGCAAGCGACCTGGTCGACAGGGTGCGCTGGCAGCTGGAGGGAATAATGGCTGCCGGGGCGTCCGCAGGCTCCGGCGGTGCTGGCAACGTCGGTGCAGGCAACGTCAGTGCCGGCAACGTCGGTGCCGGCAACGTCAGTGCCGGCAACGTCGGTGCCGGCAACGTCAGTGCCGGCATCGTCGAGGTGCGGATCACGCCGACACGTGTCGATGACAGTGCACATCACCAGCCTGGATTATTCGGACAGGGGCCGGAGCAGCGGCTGCACCATGCCGTCTCGCGCGTTCAAGCGATGCTCGGACATCGCGGGGTCGTCACCCCTGTTCTCACGGGCGGTCGCCGACTCGCAGAGCGCCAACTGCTCCAGCCGTGGGGAGATCGAACACCGCCAGAGCGGGATGCGACGCTGCCCTGGCCGGGGAGTCTTCCGCCACCGCATCCGTCAGAGGTTTTCGCCCCGCCGCTGCCTGCGCGAGTGACGGCCGCAGACGGCACTGCCCCGATCGTCGATGAGCGTGGCACGTTGTCCGCGCCTCCGACTCAAATCGAAGAGGTCGCTGTGCAGGGGTGGGCCGGCCCCTGGCCGCTGCGAGAGCGGGCGTGGGATGCGGATCACGCCCGCTCGGCCCAACGCTTCCAGATCGTGGATGAGTCTCAGCGCGCCTGGCTCGTGCTCTGGGAAGACGGCGCCTGGTGGATCGAGGGGAGGTATCGCTGATGGGCTGGCATAACCCGAACATGAGCTGGAGAGAGCTCGAACAGACCCTCAGCGGCCGCGCAGCACCAGAGGGCAAAGCATCGCCAGACGGCAAAGCACCGCCAGATGAGGAAAAACCGCAGCCTCGACCGGACCCTGGACCGATCAGCCGTCGCAGAGCATCGACGCCACCACCGACGATCGTTCCCCCCGAAGATGCCGTCCCATACGCCGAGTTGCACGCACACACCTCGTATTCCTTCCTCGACGGTGCCTCCTCTCCGGAGGATCTGCTCGCCGAGGCGCAGCGGCTCGGCCTCACCGCACTGGCGATCACCGATCACGATGGCTTCTATGGTGCCGCACGATTCGCGGAGACCGCCGATCTGATGATGAAGGCCGAGTCGCAGAACAACGCGCGGGCCAAAGCACAGACCAAGGCACCAACCAAGGCACCGACCACCGTGCAGACCATCTTCGGGGCAGAGTTGTCGCTGGGACTCCCCGCTCCGCAGCGCGGTGTTGCTGATCCCGTCGGCGAGCACCTGCTCGTCCTGGCCCGTGGCATCCAGGGGTACCACCAACTCTCCGGCGCGATCACCAGGGCACAGCTGCGTGGTGGTGAGAAAGGACGGCCGATCTACGATCTCGATGACCTCGCGGCGAGCGCGGACGGGCAGTGGACGATCCTCACCGGATGCCGCAAGGGCGGCGTTCGCCAAGGACTCGCGGGCGGAGATGCTGCCACTCCGCTACGTCGGCTGGTCGACCTGTTCGGCCGAGACAATGTCGCTGTCGAACTCTTCGACCACGGCGATCCACAGGACACACGTCGAAATGACGCTCTCGCCGACCTCGCTACTGCGCACCGACTCCCTGTGGTGGCGACGAACAACGTGCACTATGCGGCGCCGACTCGCGCCCGGCTCGCCGAAGCGGTGTCGGCGGTGCGCGCAGTGCGCAGCATGGACGATCTGGACGGATGGCTTCCCTCCCATGGCGCAGCGCACCTGCGCAGCGGTGCGGAGATGACCGCCCGATTTCGGCGCTACCCCGGGGCAATCTCCCACGGGCTGCTCATCGCAGAAGAATCCGCCTTCTCGCTGCGCAGAGCACGCCCGGATCTGCCGACGCAAAAGGTGCCGGCAGGACACACCCCCATGAGCTGGCTGCGCACGCTGGTGTGGGATGCCGTTCCCCACCGCTATCCCTGTCTCGACGATGCAGGGCGAGCGCGGATCGAGCGTGAACTCACCGTGATCGAGGAGAAGGACTTCCCCGGGTACTTCCTCATCGTGCACGGCATCGTCACCGAGGCGCGGCGTCGCGGCATCCTCTGCCAGGGTCGAGGCTCTGCTGCGGCGAGCGCCGTCTGCTACCTGCTCGGCATCACGGCGGTGGATCCGATCCTCTACGGACTGCCGTTCGAGCGCTTCCTCGCCACCACCAGGGAGGAAGAGCCAGACATCGACGTGGATTTCGACTCCGGCAGACGTGAGGAGATCATCCAGTGGGTCTATGACGAGTACGGCCGCGAGTGTGCCGCCCAGGTGGCGAACGTCATCCAGTACCGACCGAAGAATGCCGTCCGCGACATGGCGCGAGCGTTGGGTTATTCACCGGGTCAGCAGGATGCCTGGTCACGGCAGGTCGACGGCTGGGGCACAGACCTGATGCCCGCGGACGGGCACGACATCCCCGAGACGGTGCTGGAGTACGCCGGTGAGATGTTGAAAGCCCCACGGCACCTCGGCATCCACTCCGGCGGAATGGTGCTCACCGCGCGCCCTGTGGGAGAAGTCGTGCCGGTCGAACATGCCCGTATGGAGAAGCGCACCGTCATCCAGTGGGACAAGGACGACGCCGCCTGGATGGGGCTGGTGAAGTTCGATCTGCTTGGCCTCGGAATGCTCGCAGCCCTGCAGAATTGCTTCGACCTGATCGCCGCCGCCACCGGAGAGAGATGGACTCTGGAGACGATCCCGAAGGAAGAACCCGCGGTTTATGACATGCTCTGCCGAGCAGACTCCATCGGAGTGTTCCAGGTAGAGTCCCGTGCGCAGATAGGGCTGCTCCCCCGGTTGCAGCCGCGATGCTTCTACGATCTCGCCATCCAGATCGCCCTCATCCGCCCGGGTCCCATCCAGGGCGGCGCCGTGCACCCTTTCGTGCGACGCAAGATGGAGAAGGATCGGGTCGATGAAGAGAACCTGCAGCGGGCGATCAGGGGTGAGCCTCCTGTCACGCTGGAGTTCCCCTACCCGCATCCGATACTGAAGCCGGTCCTGGAGCGCACTCTCGGCATCCCCATCTTCCAGGAGCAGCTCATCCAGATGGCGACGACGATCGGTGACTGCACCGCGGATGAGGCAGATACCCTCAGGCGCGCTATGGGCTCCAAGCGTGGGCTGGAGCGGATCGACAGCATCCGCCGACAGCTCTACACGGGCATGACGCGCCATGGCCTTTCCCCTGAGCAGTCAGATCGCATCTACGAACAGATCCAGGCGTTTTCGAACTTCGGCTTCGCCGAGTCGCACTCGCTGTCATTCGCGCTGCTGGTCTATGCCAGTTCCTGGCTGAAACTGCACTACCCCGCGGCCTTCCTCGCTGGGCTCCTGCACGCACAGCCCATGGGTTTCTACTCCGCAGCAACGCTCTCCGCCGATGCCAGGCGGCACGGTGTCGAAGTCCGACGCCCCAACCTGCACGCCTCCTCTGCCAAGGAGTCTCTGGAGCCACTGGAGCCACTGGAGCCAATGGAGCCACTGACGGATTCACCGGTGCCAACGGGGCGGGAATCCTGTCGCGCGTATGAGCAGCCGACCCCGCCCCGCTTCGATCGGAACGCGCCGGACGAGTCGGCAGCGCATCGTCGTGACGGTGTCTTCGCTGTGCGCCTCGGACTCAGCGGTATCCGCGGCATCGGCCTGCCGACGGCGGAGCGCATCGTCGCCGAAAGGGAAGCGAACGGCCCCTACCTCGACCTGCCTGATCTGGTGCGGCGAACGGATGCCACGGCCGCACAGTTGGAGTCGCTGGCGACCGCCGGCGCATTTGATTGCCTCGGTCTGACCCGCCGAGAGGCGATCTGGCTCGCAGGTGCCGCTGCCGAAGACCGCGCGCGTTATCTTCCTGGCACCACCGTGTCTGTGCAACCGCCACTGTTCGCCGATCAGACCAGCTACGAACAGCTGTCCGCCGATCTCTCTTCCACCGGTGTATCCACAGATGACCATCCGATGGCGCACTTTCGCACAGTGCTCGACGAGCGAGGAGTGCTCACCGCGGCGCAGCTGCGCGAGCACGAGGTCGGTCGACGCATCGAGGTCGCCGGCCTCGTCACCCACCGCCAGCGTCCGGCGACGGCAGCCGGTGTCACGTTCCTCAACCTCGAAGATGAACATGGGCTCGTCAACGTGATCTGTTCGACCGGGGTATGGAGTCGCTACCGCCAAGTGGCGAGGGATTCACCCGCGCTCATCGTGCGCGGCATGCTGGAGCGCTCCCCCGAGGGTGTGATCAACGTGCTCGCGGACGCCTTCCAGGATCTGCGCACCGGCATTGAGCATCGATCACGTGACTTCCGCTGAGGTCCACGTCACGCATCGTTGCCCGTGCTGCCACCAGCAGCGTGCTGCCACCAGAAGCGTGCTGTCACCAGAAGCGTGGCGGCTCCGGCTCAGGTGTCCGGTCAACGCCACCCCAACGCAGGGCTTCTTCTCTGGCCGCTTCTGCCGCGGCATCCGCCCCGCGCAGCGCGATATCCGATTCCGCCGCACCGGGGCCGATCGGATCCACAAGAAGCGTCGTGCTGAATCCTTGCCTCGTCGGCGCGATCGTGCATTCCAACACGCGTCCGGCCCACGTCGACGCTGCGGAGGACGTCTGGCTGCTGTGGCGGTAGTGAACTCGAGTCTCCAAGTCGATCAACATGACCACGGAGCGCTCGCCCATGTCATCCACACTCTCGGTCACCTGAACGCGATGCCCGTATGGGATCGCCGCTGGCACCGCGATAACGATCGTCCTGTCCATGGCTCCAGCCTATGAAGTCCTGCCCCCAGTGCAAGAGCCGCGCCCTGATCGGTGCCGGACGCGCTACCCGCCGGCACCACTTGCCGGCACCACCCGCAGGCGCCACTTGCGCCGGATGCGGGAAAATAACCCGGCTCCGGATGCCGGCTCTGGAGCCGGGTTTTTCTTCCGCCATCAGCTGGGACGAGCTCCACAGCACAAGATGAACATCGGGTGGCTTTGCGGAGATCCTCAGCCGTCCTCTCATACGCTGGGAGCCATGGATGCCGGAGCCGAGAACCTCAACGCGATCGCTGCCTGGGCTGTCTCACTCATGGAGACTCTTGGCGGGGCCGGCGCAGGACTCGCCGTCGCTCTGGAGAATCTGTTCCCGCCGCTTCCAAGCGAGATCATCCTTCCGCTTGCCGGTTTCGCGGCAGCGCAGGGCACACTCGGGCTGATCGAGGTTCTGATCTGGACCACCGTGGGATCAGTCGTCGGCGCACTCGCGCTATACGGCATCGGTGCCTGGCTGGGCCGACGCCGCATGTACGCGATCGTCGAGCGGATGCCGCTGATCAAAAAGGAAGACGTCGAACGCACAGAAGCGTGGTTCGACAGGCACGGCTCGAAGGCAGTGTTCTTCGGGCGCATGATCCCCATTTTCCGCAGCCTGATCTCGATTCCTGCGGGCATTGAGCGGATGCCACTGCTCCGATTCACCCTGCTCACCCTCGCCGGTAGCGCCATCTGGAACACGATCTTCGTGCTCGCCGGGTACTTCCTCGGAGCCAACTGGCACGTCGTCGAAGAATACGCTGGAGTCTTCCAGAAGGTCGTCATCGTCGCCGTGGTAGTAGCTGTTGCGGCATGGATCGTGATGCGCGTACGGCAGGTGCGGCGAAACCGGATCGCCGTCGACTGACGCTAGATGGTGCGCACACACCCCTTCGGTCGCTAGTCTCAGAAGTCAGATCGCGCGGGAGGCGAGCGAATGACACTGGATCTAGCGATCGTGCTCATACTGCTGGTCACGGCGATTGTGATGTTCGCGATCGGCAAGCCCCGCATGGACGTGGTGGCCGTCGTCATGATCGTGGCGCTGCCAGTCACCGGCATCCTGAGCATTGACGAGGCTCTCGCCGGCTTCGCCGATCCGAACGTCGTCCTCATCGCGGCACTGTTTGTCGTCGGCGAAGGGCTCTCGCGCACGGGAATCACGTACCGTATGGGCGACTGGCTCGCCCGCACGGCCGGCACGAACCAGTCGCGGCTCATCGTGCTACTGATGTTGTCCGTCGCGCTGCTGGGAGCCATCATGAGCTCCACTGGCGTGGTGGCGATTTTCATCCCAGTCGCGCTCAGCATCGCGACGCGCACCGGCATCTCACCGCGGCAACTCATGATGCCCATCAGTTTCGCGGGGCTCATCAGCGGCATGCTCACGCTCATCGCGACGACCCCGAACCTGATCGTGGACGCCGAACTGCAGCGCAGCGGGTTCGATGGGCTCGGGTTCTTCAGCTTCACGCCTATCGGTCTGGTGGTGCTCGCACTGGGCATCGGCTACATGCTGTTCGCCCGGCGGCTGCTCGGAGATGGTGGCGCAACGCGCACTCAGCGACGCACCTTCGACTCGCTGCTGGTCGATTATGACGTCGACGTGCGCACCCATCGCTTCGAGGTCGGCCGACGGTCGCCGCTCTCAGGAACGAAAATCGCCGACATCGACATGGGCAGCTGGCGCGCCCGCGTACTGATGATCGCCCGCAACCGGCTGTTCCGACCGACCGTCCGCACATCCGCCGACGATACTCAGGTCAAACGGGGCGATGTGCTGTACATCGACTCCGCGATCCCCGACGAGAAGCTTGAGAAGTTCGACCTCACCCGTCTGCCGCTGACCGAGGAGTTCTTCGACACCCACTCACGGCAGCTCGGTCTCGCCGAAATCCTCATCGGCCCCGACTCGATCTCCGCAGGCAAGACGCTGCGCGAGATGAAATTCCACGCGGAGTACGACCTGGTCGTGCTCGGCATGCGGCACGCGGGGCGCAACGTCAAAGGCGAGTACGTGACCACACCGCTCGCCATCGGCGATACTCTTCTCGTCTCCGGCGCATGGGATGCGGTCGAACGCCTGCGGGCGCGCGATCACGGGTTCATCGTGCTCGACCTGCCCGCAGAGGTCGACGAAGTCGCGCCCGCCGCGAACCAGGCCCCGTTCGCTCTCGCGAGCGTCGCAGTCATGGTCGTACTCATGGTCACCGGCATCGTGCCCAACGTGATCGCGGCACTCATCGCCTGCCTGCTGCTCGGGATCTTCCGGTGTGTCGACATGCCCAGCGCCTACCGCGCCATCCACTGGCCGACGATCCTGCTCATCGTCGGGATGCTGCCGTTCGCGACGGCGCTGCAGAGGACCGGCGGCATCGATCTGATCGTCGATGGGCTGTTCGCTGTGCTCGGCGGCGCCGGCCCCTATGTGATGCTCGGCGGCATCTTCGTGATCACCGCCGTCATCGGGCTGTTCGTGTCGAACACTGCGACTGCTGTACTCATGGCGCCGATCGCGATCAGCACCGCCGTGCAACTTGAGATGTCACCGCTCCCGTTCGTGATGATGGTGCTTCTCGCCGCCTCGGCGGCCTTCATGACCCCGGTCTCATCGCCGGTGAACACGCTGGTGGTCGAGCCCGGTCGCTACAGTTTTGGCGACTTCGTCAAGGTCGGCGTGCCGTTCACCGTCGTCGTGCTGATCGTGAGCTTGTTGTTCGTGCCGATGCTGTTCCCGCTGTAGCGCGCAGTACCCATAAACGCATCGCGCGTCATACGCTGACCCTGTGAAGAGCGAAGCGAGCACAATCCGAACCCTCGGCATCCTTGGTGCAGGCAGACTCGGCACCGTGCTCGCCCGATTCGCGGCATCCGCCGGTTATCGCGTTCTCGTGGCCGCGTCAGGAAACCCTGCTCTCATCGCCCCGCTGATGAACGCTATCGGCGCGACGGCCACCACCACGGAAACGGTCATTGCCGAATCGGATGCCGTCATACTGGCGATGCCGCTCGGCAGATACCGGACACTGCCTGCCGAATCACTGCGCGGGGTTCTGGTGATCGACGCGATGAACTACTGGTGGGCATCTGATGGCGTCCGCGATGATCTGAGCGACCCGCGCACCTCGACCAGTGAACTCGTACAAGCGCACCTCACCGGAGCGCGCGTCGTGAAGGCGCTGGGCCACATGGGCTACCAGGATCTCGAGGATGAGGCGCGTCCTCAAGGACGCCCCGAACGCAAGGCGATCGCGATCGCTGGCGACGATGCGGATGATGTTGCGATCGTCGCAGCGCTCGTGAACAACCTCGGGTTCGATCCGGTAGTCGCTGGCCCGCTTGCCGCGGGAATCATGCTGGAATCCGGCGCCGAGGCGTTCGGAGCGGATGTCGACGCCGCTCAACTGCGAGAGATGCTCGACCATTTCCCGACGTCGCAGCGGGGAATCGTCGTGGCGCGAGCACGCGGTGAGACGCCTCGCTAGCTAGGGGGCACGTTGATGCCGAGGATGCGTGCACGTCCCGGCCAGCTCGATTCACCCCGGTACGGAAAATCGAGCTCAAGAAGTGCCGAGTTGTCGAACGCCGGGAAGATGTCGCGGTACCAGTCGGGGTCAAGCCCGACGAGCTCGCACAGCATGAGTCGCATCAGAGTCGCATGTCCGACCACGAGTACTCGGCCATCGGGGAACTCGTCCGCGAGTTCATCCAGCACCGGCATGGCCCGGGCGATACCGTCGCGTCCTGCTTCTCCGCCAGGCAGCGGGTGCTGCGCAGGCTGCCGCCCGAACTCCGCCCACTCATCCGGAAACGCCGTCGCGAGCTCCGCTGGCGACAGCCCCTCGCCGCGCCCAAAATCGATCTCCACGAGACGCGGATCGATTCGAAGCGTCAGGCCCGCAGCCTCTGCAGCGGGTTCGGCTGTGAGCCACGCACGGCTCAGGGGCGAGGCGACGATCGCCGAGAGTCCCGCCGTCCCTGCCCACTCCGCGAGATTCGCAGCCTGAGAGATCGCGTCCGGTACGAGGGCCACGTCGGACGAACCCGCGTAGCGATGCTCGGCATGCCACTCGGTTTCGCCATGTCGGGCAAAGTAGAGCGTCGTCATATACTCTCCGATCGATTCCTCTGATCGTAGGTGCACAGCGTGACGTACACCGGATGCCGCGGCCCTACGAGTTCTCCGTTCACCCGCATGTCACTCAGGCGAAGTAAGTTGTCCCCTCGTGCATAAGTTTCAGTTCCGGGCAGTCGGGTTCGGACTCTCTGTCCACCTGGCGCGCTTCGCCATCATCTGGGTCACGCTTGCGCTCGCGCCGCTGGTGGGCATCACCGGTTGGTATCTGGGCCTGGCCGCGAACATTGCTTGTGTCATCTTCGCCGCAGCGTTGGTAACGGCGCGTGGATTGTGGAAAACCTCCGGGATCCTGGTCGCCTGGCGTGGACCAAAAGCCGTCATCCTGCTGATCCCTCTTGTCATCGAAGTGCTTCTCTGGGCCGTACCAGCGGGGTTAATCGAGCAGCCTCCGGGCTTCGGGCTCTGGAGCATCACCCTTCTGCTCGCTGCCGCGAACGAGGAACTAACGAGCCGGGTGATCGTGCTGGAGCGGATGCGTTCGGCATTCCGCCCACACGCGGCTGTTGCCATCACCGCAGCCCTCTTCGGGCTCCAGCATCTCTCCGCCTTCGCGACGACGAGCCGTTCCGTCGACGACATCCTCCTCAATGTGCTCGTCTCCGCGTGCTACGGATTCGCGCTGGCATCGTTCCAGTTCCGCTTCCACTGGGTGTGGCCACTGATCCTGCTTCACGCGTGCGCGAATTTCACGTCGATCTTCTCCGCACACCCGCTTCCGGATGCCGTGATCGCGATCACCCTCGTGATGTTCATCGCGCTCGGGTTGCTGATATTGCGTCCTCTTAAGTCACTTCCGCCTCTTAAGTCACTCCCGCGCTCAAAGTCACTTCGACGCTGAGAATGCTGCCCCCATGCGTATGACCGCTTCGCGGAGGATCGGCCGAGGCATGGCGAAGATGAAGCGGGCACTGCCCACGCCCGCGGAACCGCACGCGCTGCCATCGGTGAGCCCGACGCCCGCATGCTCACGGAAGTAGTCTCCCGGCTGCTCGATTCCCAGTTCGCGGAAGTCCAGCCATCCGACATATGTGCCCTCCGGCGCGGAGATGCGCACGCCGGGAAGATGCTGCGACACCAGCGACACAAGTTCGCGGCGGTTGCCATCGAGGTAGTCGACAACTTCGTCGAGCCAGGGCTGACCGTCACGGTAGGCGACGGTGTTCGCGATCGCGCCGAGGTTGGACGTGCCGTGGCCGATCCATCCTCCGATCTCATCGAGCTTTTCCTGATCCGCGTCATTGCTGACGACGAGCTGCGCGCACTTGAGCCCAGGAAGATTCCACGCCTTCGAGGCGGAGACTGCCGTGATCGTGTGCCCCGCCGTCACATCCGAGATCGTCGCATACGACACCATCGCCGTCTCGCCGTAAACGATCGGCGCCCAGATTTCGTCCGAGAACACGCGTCCGCCGTTTCGATCGACGAGTTCGCTCACGGCAACGAGCTCTTCGCGCGTGAAGACACGACCGAGCGGGTTGTACGGGTTGCAGAGGATGAGAACCTCGCCGCCCTCGTCGAATGCGCGCTGGATGCCGTCGAGGTCGAGGTTCCACACACCGTCCACCCGCGACATCGGGACCTCAATCACTTCGCGCCCCATGGTGGGTGGAACGAAGAGGAACGGCATGTACGAAGGTGTCGGCACGATCACCTTCGAACCGGGCGCGGAGAAGTGCTCGATCGTCACTTCCAATGCCTTGATCACATCGGGGATCGGAAACACCTGCTTGGCCTCAATCGTCCAGCCCTGTCGGTCGCGGAGCCGATCGGCTGTCGCCTGCTTGAGATCATCGCTCATCGCGGCCGGCATGTATCCGAAGACGCCCGCATCCACGGCGTCGTGAAGAGCTGCGCGGATGACGGGAGCAACGCCGAAGTCCATCTCGGCGACGAACGCGCCGATGGGCACCTGCGGATCCGTCCACTTCATCCCACCCTTTGCGCGGAGCATTTCAAGGGAGGTCGCGTCGATCTCGTCGGCAAAAGTCATTCTGGTCTCCTCTGGCACGGCTGTGGTTAACCCTATCCAGTGGCGGATGCACCGGCGCCGGTGCAGGGTGGATGTGGGAAACGTCATCCACGGTGTCGAGTGACACCTTGCTCACGAGTGGTTTCTGAAAGCGGCGCCCTAAGCGCTTGCCACCGGAGCATCCACCAGCTGAGCCACAGTCACGATCGAAGCGAAACCACGGGCTCCGAGAACGCTCTCAGTTCGTCGCATGATGTCCTCGCCGGCTACAGCGGCGTACCCGTCGCCTGCCGAGATTCCGGAGGTCGTGGTGGCCTCCGTGACGAAATCGACCGTGAAGCCGAGGTCGCTCGCCACCCTGGCAGTTGTTTCGCAGCACTGCTCAGTACGGATGCCGCAGATCACCAGACGACGGATGCCGCGCCGCATCAACTGCTGCTGCAGATTCGTCGTGGTGAAGGCGTTGATCGAAGTCTTCGTGATGTGGATGTCCTCGTCGGCAGGCTCGAAGTCCGATACGACCCGAACAAGACCAAGCGCAGGATCGAACACCCCACCCGATCCTGGTTCAGCATGGGTGATCCATACGATCACGTCGTCGACTGACCGCGAATGATCCACCAGCCGCGCGATGTTGTCGAGCACCTGAGGATTCGCCGTCGCCGCCCAGTCGTCGGTCCGGTGACGGAAAGACTCCTGCGCATCGATAACAAGCAAAGCGGTGTCGGTTCCAGTTGTCATGCATCCATCCTGGTTCCGCATCCTGCGGCGAGGCAAGACATCGCACTGCCAACATGCGAAATAATCCAGCCACGCTACGTCGTCGGTGCCCCACTATTAGGCTGAACCCATGGATGCGCTCGCACGCCTGCTCGACGCTCCTCGCGGTCGCGACGCCTACCTGTTGCGCGCGAGCCTGACGCCACCCTGGTCGGTACGGCTCGCTGACGAGTCGCCGTTGGGTTTGATAGCGATTGTGCGCGGTTCAGCCTGGGTCGAAGGAGGCGAAGGCGCCCCGCTGGAGCTGCGCACGGGTGATGTCGCAGTCGCGCGCGGACCCGCTGCTGTCACCGTTTCGTATGAGCCCGGCTTCAGTGCGGACGTCGTAATCCTGCCCGGCATGCGCGTCGAAAGTCCCGACGGCCGCGACGTCGAGGACGAGTGGTCACTTGGCTTGCGAGCATGGGGCAACGATCGCGACGGCGAGACGGTCATGCTCATGGGCTGCTACCAAGTGCGCGGTGAAGTCACGCAGCGACTGTTGAGTGCACTTCCGCCCGTCATTCACGTGCGGGCGCCCGAGTTCGATACGCCGTTCATCAGAATCCTGGCAGATGAGATCATGCGGGATGCGCCCGGTCAGTCAGCCGTGCTCGATCGTCTTTTCGACGTGCTGCTGGTCGCGGTACTGCGCGCGTGGGTCACTCACGCGGAACCGGAACGCGCCGGGCTCTACGGCGCGCAGAGCGACCAGATCATCGGCCACGCCCTGCAACTGCTGCACGACGACCCTGCGTACCCGTGGACGATCGCGGAGCTCGCGGCCCGTGTGCGCGTCTCGCGGGCGGCGCTCGCCCTACGCTTTTCGAAGCTGGTCGGAGAGCCGCCCATGACTTACCTGACTGGGTGGCGCCTCGCACTTGCGGCCGATCGTCTCTTGCAACCGAACGTGACGATTGAAGCGGTCGCCCGCGAGGTCGGATACAGCACGGGCTTTGCGCTCAGTACCGCGTTCAAGCGCGAGCGCGGCATGAGCCCGAAGGAGCACCGGGCACGATCGCTCGCGTCATAGCCGCTCGACCGAGGAACGCAGCCCGGTGAGTCGTTCGCTTTCGCGCCAGAGGTTCGCTGCGATCGTCACGTCGCGGGAGGTGCGGCTTGTGGACACCTCAGTCGGGAAGCCGTTGCGTTGAAACCGACCGTCAGGGCCGATGCAGGTTCCGCCCGTGATGTTCGGCGCGGTCGCAGCGAAAAGGATGGGCAGCGCACCCATCGCTGGGCTCGGCCGCCCGCGAGGATCTTGCCCTGCAGAGAGGTGTCGCGGCGTTGCCCCTTGGTTGCAGCGACGCCCGGGTGCGCAGCGATCGAGACGATGTCGCGATTCTCGGCCGCGAGCCGTCGTTGCAGCTCGTAGGCGAAGAGCGCGTTGGCTAGCTTCGACTGCGCATAGGCGAACCACCGCTGATATCGGCGATGCTCCCAGTTGAGGTCGGGCGAGATCGTGCCGAGCACATGCAGACCGCTCGTGACCGTCACGACGCGGGCGGAAAGCCGGTCTAGCAGCAGGTTTGTGAGGAGGAACGGCCCGAGGTGGTTCGTGCCGATGTGCCGTTCAAAACCGTCGGCCGTGCGGCCCTTCGAAACGCCCATGACGCCGGCGTTGTTGATGAGCACATCAACGACAGTGTCGATGCCGTCCGCGAAGGCCCGCACCGAGGCCAGATCGGCGAGGTCGAGGTGGCGCACCTCGACCTCGCCGAGAACAGTGCGGGCGAACGCAGAGGCCCGATCGATGTCGCGACATGCCGCGACGACTCGTGCACCCGCACCCGCGAGCACACGCGTCATCTCGGCACCGAGTCCGCTGTTTGCACCTGTGATGATGACGGTGCGTCCACGCTCATCTCCCACGTCGTCCGCGACCCACTTCGCCACAGCGATCACCTCACGCGTATGCCAACGCCGGGGTCTTCCCCAGCCAGACGTCATCGGTGAGTTGCGAGACGACGAAGTCAGCGACATCGGCGCGAGTGATCTTGAGCGATGACTCCGCCTCTCGAGGCCCGAATCCGAGCAGGTACTGCCCCGTACGCGGTCCGTCGACGAATGCCGCTGGCCGCGCGATTGTCCAGTCCAGGCCGCTGTCGCGCGTCACTCGCTCCTGCTCGACGTGGTCGGCGTAGGCCTTGCGCAGCAGGAAGCCGAACATCACGCGCTTCCACATGAAGTTGAGGTTCTCCCAACTGTCCCCCACTCCCAGCGTCGACTGCACGATGAGTCGGCGCACACCAACCTGCTGCATTGCCGCGACAATAGTCGCAGTGCCTCTCGATCGCACTTCACCCTTCGCTCCGTTGCCGAGCGTGACGATGACCGCGTCATGTCCCTCGATCGCGGACGCGACGTCGCCGATCTCGAATACACTGCCCTCGACAACGGCGAGTCGCGTATGCATCTTGGCAACGGATGTTTCACTTCGCGTGAACACCGTCACTTCGTGCCCATGCTCAAGCGCCTGCCCGACGACGAGGGTTCCGATGCTGCCGGTGCCTCCGAATACGATGACCTTCATGACGACCTCCCTAGGTGTGTTGTGTCACTTCCTAGTTCAGCCGCTCAATCATGGTTGAGCCATGGTCTCTCGTCCTGAATTCATACGCAGTCGTCCACACTCTGGACCTGCACGCTGTGTCCGTTCAAGCCGCGTCGAATGAGCGCAGCAGAATTCGTTCGTCTTGCACGTTGACCTCCCAGAGCGGCTGGGGCACGCTAGCGGGCCCCCGTTCGACAGCGCCGTCTTCGAGGCGGAATCGACTGCCGTGCCACGGGCAGGTAATGCAGCCGTCCGGATCAAGTGTTCCTTCATCCAGCGGACCACCCGCGTGCGTGCACACCGCCGAGATCGCGCGAAGTTGACCGCCTTGGCGCGTCAACAGCACGGGCACGTCGTTCACGCTGACGCGAACGAGCGAGCCGTCGAGGATCTCGCTATCGGCGGCGACGTCAGTCCACGATCGCGCCTGCTTCTGGAACGCCGTCCGGTTGACGCCGATGCCGCGCACGAAAGACAGATGTCCACCGAGGTACGCCGAGGCGAGCGTGATGCTGAGACCGAGGGCGCTGAGGGCGATGCCCGTACGGCGGTGACCGCTGCGACGGGCGAGCCACGACCCGGCCTGCATCGTCGTGGCGACCGCGTTCGAGAGCCCATGGACGAGCCCGACACGCTTGTCAGCGCCTCTTGTGCTCGACCAGTCAGATGCGCCCGACATCGCGGTCGGCGCGGAAGCGAGGATGCCGAGACCGACGAGCCGTCGTGCAGCCGCTGCGCTCTCCTCTCCAGCTGTGAAGTCGAGCGCGACGGCCGCGCCCCACGCACCGATCGGCAGATCACTCAGCACCGGGTGCAGCTGATGTCCGAGCCAGGATCCTGACAGAGCGTTTTTGAGCCAGGTGGGATGTGTCACGGCATCCACCCAGCCGCTGACCGTCTTCGCCGCACCATCCAGCGCCTTCGCTCGCTCGATGCTGTCAATGACTTTGCTCGGCATACTTGTCGAATCGTTCATTTGTGCCACTCCTCACGACGGTGATGGGGCCTTGCATGTCCGTTCTGTCTACTCTGACGATGCCCCCGGGTCAACGGTCTGGAGTCGTGCGCTGGGAAGGTGTGAGATCGGGGGCACACGGGGTGGGTATACGGTTGAGCACATCAGTACCCCACCGGGGTATTCACGCAAACAAAGCAGCACTGTTGCGCTCGCCGCTGAGCCGCCTCGCACGCCGCGATCATTCCGAAGAGGAAACCCCCATGAGTAACTCGCACAACGGCGACGTTGAACACTTGGCCGGGCGCCACCCATCCCCCAGTCACGTCCAGCACACGGCCAGCGGCGCCCACGGAGAGGGAGCAGAGAGTCACACGGGGCACGCCCTCCACGACGGGCACGGCGACCACGTCGGACAGTTCCGGCGTCTCTTCTGGATCATGCTCATCTTGGCCGTCCCCACCGTTGCGCTGTCAGGCATGTTCTCCGTGATCCTCGGCTACTCCCTCCCGGACTTCCCTGGCCTCGCCTGGGTATCCCCGGTGATCGGAAGCGTGATGTACGTCTGGGGCGGCAGGCCATTCCTTGTCGGTGCGGTCAGCGAGATTCGCTCCCGCAAGCCGGGAATGATGCTCCTCATCGGTCTCGCCATCACTGTCGCCTTCCTCGCTTCGTGGGGCGCAAGCCTGGGGCTGTTGCATCATGAGCTCGATTTCTGGTGGGAGTTGGCGCTCCTCATCGTGATCATGCTGCTCGGCCATTGGGTCGAGATGCGCTCCCTCGCTCAGACGACCTCCGCCCTCGATTCGTTGGCCGCGCTTCTGCCGGATGAGGCCGAACGCGTCGTCGATGGCCAGGTCGTCGTCGTCTCACCAGCCGATCTCGTCGTTGGCGACATCGTCGTCGTCCGCCCGGGTGGCAGCATCCCGTCAGACGGACGCATTGTCGACGGACGTGCGTCCATTGACGAATCCATGGTCACTGGTGAATCCCGCACCGTCACCCGTGGCACCGGCGACTCGGTCACAGCGGGCACCGTGGCCACCGACTCCGGGCTGCGCATCGAGATCACCGCGACTGGTGACGACACGACTCTCGCAGGCATTCAGCGCTTGGTGACTGAAGCGCAGAGCTCATCGTCTCGCGCCCAGCGCCTCGCCGACACAGCCGCCGGTTGGCTGTTCTGGTTCGCGCTGGGTGCCGCCGTCCTGACCGCGATCGTATGGAGCGCGTGGGGCTTTCCCGACGCCGCGGTCATCCGCACGATCACGGTGCTTGTGATCGCCTGCCCCCATGCACTCGGATTGGCTATTCCGCTCGTGGTGTCCATCGCGACCGAGCGTGCAGCTCGTGGCGGCGTTCTCGTCAAGGATCGTCTCGCGCTGGAGAGCATGCGCACGATTGACACCGTGTTGTTCGACAAGACCGGCACCCTCACGATGGGTGAACCTGTCGTCTCTGAAGTCTCGGTCGTCGACGGCAATGATGCCGACCAGGTGCTCGCCTTCGCTGCGGCCGCGGAAGCCGACAGCGAACACCCGCTCGCGAAGGCGATCGTCCGTGCCGCGGCCGAGAAGAAGCTCACGGTGGCCGAGAGCCGCGAGTTCACTTCCTCTCCCGCCGTCGGAGTCACCGCGACCGTGCAGGGCACCACTGTTCGCGTCGGCGGCCCACACTTGCTGTCGGAAGAGGATCTGGCGGAGCTTCCCATCGCCGAGCAATGGCGCAGTGACGGCGCCATCATCCTCCACGTCATCCAGGATGGCAGCGTTGTCGGCGCGCTGAAACTATCCGACGAGGTACGCGCCGAATCACGCGAAGCAGTTGACGCACTGCACGCCTTGGGGGTGCAGGTCGTCATGATCACGGGAGATGCCGAAGCTGTCGCTCAGACGGTGGCGCAGGATCTGGGAATCGATCGGGTCTTCGCCGGCGTCCGTCCGGCAGACAAGGCGATGAAGGTTCAAGAGCTTCAGAACGAGGGCCGGAGAGTCGCGATGGTCGGCGACGGCGTCAACGACGCTCCTGCCCTCGCCCAAGCTGACGTCGGTCTGGCGATCGGAGCTGGCACCGACGTAGCGATCGCTTCGGCAGGAGTCATCCTCGCCAGCGACGACCCCCGTTCCGTGCTCTCAGTGATCGAACTGTCGCGCGCTGCGTACCGGAAAATGAAGCAGAACCTCTGGTGGGCCGCTGGCTACAATCTCCTCGCGGTGCCGCTTGCGGCTGGTGTCCTCGCACCGGTGGGATTTGTCCTGCCGATGTCGGTCGGCGCAGTTCTCATGTCGCTGTCGACCATCGTCGTCGCGGTCAACGCGCAGCTTCTGCGCCGCCTCGACCTTCAGCCGGCATCCACAACTCGCGCGATCCTCGGCCGATGACCTCAGAGCCGCGCGCTATTGGGCGTCACCACAGTCCCCGGCGACCCCAGGGTGACACGCGCTGCTAGGCGCATCGACCATAGGCGGCGAGGAAGACGTCAAGTCCGCGCGCCACCTGGGTCGCAATGTCCACGCCGGACAGTGCTTCGTCATCCCCGAGCAACATGGCGCGATTGACGGGGTCACCCATGATCAGCCAGTTGAGCTGCGTAGCTGCGAGCACCGGATCAGGCGTTTTGAGAGCATCCGCCGCATCCAATCGCGTAAGCACCTCGGCGAGGGAGTTGATCGCACGCTGTGGACCGTGCGCATGCAGAGCGCGTGCGAGATCAGGAAACTGCGGCAAGAGTCCGATCACGAGGCGTCGGAGTGCGAGCAGCCCCGGAGCCAACACTGTGGAGAGCTGCTGTTCGAGGATCGGCGCGAGCACGGAACGAGCGTCGGCGTTGTCCGAGATCACCGGAGGCGAGCTGAGGACGCGTTCACTCGCGGCGCGAGTCTGCGAGCCGACAAGCTCGAGAAACAGTCCCTCCTTGCCGCCGAAGTGACTATAGAGCGTCTGCTTGGCGACACCGGACGCCCGTGCGATCGATTCCATGGTGACACCCTCGTACCCGTTGGCGAGGAACTGCTCCTGCGCAGCCGCCAGCATGGACTCGCGTTTGCGCGCGGAACTCGGGCGGAGATCTGCGGCACCGCTTGATAATTTCATACTGATCAGTCTAGTTTAGAGAAATCAGACTGTTTGGTCTTAAAATTGGAGATGATGATGAGCACAAAGACCGCTCTTGAGTTCGAAGCAGTACTCATTCACCCCGATGAAGCTGCATCATGGACCGTGTTCGAGGTACCGGGCTCGATTGAGTACTTCGGCACGGGAAACCCCGTGCGCGTGACGGGAACGATCGACGAGACGCCGGTGGAGCTCACGCTCATGCCCACTGGACGGGGGCTCCATTTCGGTCCAGTGAAAGCAGCGACGAGGAAGCTGCTCAGCAAGACAGCCGGCGACCGTGTGCGAGTGCGGATCGAGGCTGCGACTTGAGTGCACTCACCACCACGCGCGGCGATCGCATCGTCTACGACGACCTGGGCTCAACTGGAGCGACGACCGCGATCTTCATTTCCGGAGCGGGCCCCACTCGCGCTGAGGACCCTGCGACTCTCGCGACAGGTGAGGCGTTCGCTGCACGTGGCGGGCGGGCCTTCATTCCCGATCGCCTGGGGCGTGGCGATTCGATAGCGGCGGGCCCGATTGACCTCGACGCGCAACTCGACGCGATCGATGCGCTTTCACGTGAGGCAGGAGCCCCGGTCATCCTGATCGGACACTCCTCCGGCTGCGCGATCGCGATACTCGCCGCCGCCCGCACCACAAACCTCGCCGGGACGGTGTTGTGGGAGGCGCCACTCGGACTATTCGAAGGCGGAGCACCTTCGTGGTGGGCCGGCGTCCGCGCTGCGATCGACGCCGACGACCTCGACGACGCGGTCGCCCGGTACATGGTCGGGATGCCGCCAGAATGGCTTGAGGACCTCAAACAGTCCCCTGCCTATCCACAGATCGTGCTCGGCTGGGTTCCAGACGGTGAAGCGCTCAGGACCGTCGAGGAACGCGGCTATCAGGACGTGCTGTCATCCGTAACGGCACCTCTTCTCACTCTGGTCGGCTCCGAGACCTTTCCCGGCATGACGGCGACCGCCGACGAACTTGCAGCCTCGGCATCCGACGGGCTCTCGGAGCAACTGGCCGGCGCGTGGCACTCGTGGGAGCCAGAGGCGATGGCAGAGCGGCTCGCGCGGCTCGCAGGGCTGGCGCGATAGCTCCACACGCACCATATAGGCGCCGTGTTGCGCCAGACCTCCGCGTCGACGCTCGCGCTGACGGCTTCGATCCAGGCGAGGAGGCAAAAGGGGACCATGAGTGCTCGACGCGATCTCAGATCTCAACCTCCCGTCTATGCTGCAGCTCGCGTCATCGGAATATGGGGAATTCCGTCTTCAAAGAAGACCTCACCCGAGCGAGCAAAGCCAAAGCTCTGATACCAGAGTTCAAGGTGCTGCTGCGCATCCAGAACAATCACATCCCCGACACAATCGGCAATCGCGCGGCGCATGAGATCCGCGGCGAGGCCTCGACCGCGAGCGGCCGGCGCAGTGGCGACGCGTCCGATTCGTGAACCAGCAGACTCTGCCAGAACCCTCAGCGTCGCGAGAACAGCTCCCTCTTCCTCTGCCCAATGGAGGCGAGCGGCCGGTTCGATATCTCTGCCATCGAGATCGTCATATGCTGCAGCCTGCTCGACAACAAACACATCGACTCGGAGCTTCAGAACCGAGTACAAACGGATGGGATCCATCTCGGCGGCGCTGGCCGAGTGCAAGGTCACAGTCACGTTTGTTCCTCTTCCGTCAAGGGTTTCATCTACACAGGCAAAGCAGCGTCAACGAGTGGTCGTACCTCAGTACCGAGAAGCTCAATCGCGTTCATGACGATCGCGTGCGGAACCCCCGACCAATCGAACTGCAGTCCGTAGCGGTCAGCGCCTACCACCCCACCGATGGTGATGAGGCGCTCAGCGATCTCGGCTGGGCTACCGGCCAGGAGCGATCGAGCGCCGGTCGTGTAATGGTCGTAGTCGGCCCGGCTGGGCACAGTCCAACCACGGGCCATGGCGCCGTACTCCATCATCCGATTCCAGTAGGGGTAAAAGCTATCTTTCGCGTCCTGCGAGTTCTGCGCAAGCATCGCGACGCCGGTCATGGTCACGTGCTGCGTCTGCGGATCGTGGCCGCCGGCGACGCTCGCCCGCCGGTAGAGGTCGACAAGCGGTGCGAATCTCTCAGGTGCTCCGCCGATGATCGCATACACGATGGGCAGACCGAGCATGCCGGCGCGAGCGGACGAGTTCGGGTTGCCGCCGGTACCGACCGAGATACGCAGGTGCTCGCCGTAGGGCCTGGGCAGCACGCGCGCCGCGTCGAGCGGGGATCGGAAGCGGCCCGACCAGGTGATCGGGTCAGAACGGTCGAGCGCAAGCAGCAGGTCGAGTTTCTCTGCATAAAGGTCGTCGTAGTCGGCAAGGTCAGCGCCGAACAGCGGAAAGGACTCAGTGAAAGAGCCGCGCCCTGCCAGCAGTTCGGCGCGACCGTGACTGAGCTGATCGAGAGTGGTGAATTGCTGAAACAGGCGCACCGGGTCTTCCGAGCTCAGCACGGTCACCGCGGTGCTGAGGGTGATCGACGACGTCACGGATGCGGCAGCCGCCAGCACGGTGCCGGGACTCGAGATCGCGTAGGTGTCGATGTGGTGTTCACCGAGCCCGTAGAAGCCCAGCCCCACCTGCTCGGCGAGGCGAATACGCTCGAGGGTCTGGTCGAGCACCGTGGCGACCGACAAGGGTGCGCCGTTCTCGTCGCGACCGATGTCGCCAAAACTCAATACGCCGAGTTGCATGGGGTTATCCGTTCTCGTGGACCATTTCCACAGTTTGTTCGACGAGCGTCGCGTGATCAGTCGTCAGGACGCGTCGATCAGTACATAGACGCTGGTGATGCTGTCGCCCCGGATGATGAGGACGTCGCGGCCAGTCACCATGGTGGTTCCACCAGCGGGGCCGAGACTCCAGCTGTATGTGACGAGGTCTTGCGCTGTCTGAATCGGACTGGATCGGGTGATGACGGTACCAGGCAGCTGCACCTGGAGGCTAGCAATCGCCTCGGTCATACCTGCGTGCCCGGTGTAGGCGACCCCGGGCTCGCCGATGGTCACGTCGGGTGAGTAAATCGAGGCGATCGCCTGCTCCCGTTCCGGGCCGGGCACACCATTCCAGGTGCTTAGGTGTGCGTCGATGATCGATTCGTGTGATTCGGACATTGTTATCCCCTTCGGTATCGGTTGTGGTTTCCACGGCGATGCCATGTCAGGTATATGGCGTGCGAGATCGTCAGGGCGAAGCCGAGCGTGCCGACAGGGATGCCGACAAGAGTAAGAGCCCCGGCGCCGATGTTGGCGTCCAACGCCGTCGGGTCTCGAATGAGTGCTGCGGTCGCGAGCATGACGAAACCCAATCCGAGAAGGATCGTCCCTAGATTGCGAATGAGCATTTCAGCCTTTCTCGACAGCGACCTCAGTACCGGCCGAGGCCGTCATCGCCGGTCTTGGTCGTGCTCTCAGGTTGGCACTGACGGATGGGGCTTCGCGTCGGTGGAAGTCACGTAGGTCGACGCGCGGGTACCGATCCCCCGCTGCGCCCGGAACTCACAAGCCTCAACACAGGTAAGGAAATCAGGAACAAGCGCTACAGAGGTGGGGCGAGCAGTTCCGTGAAGAACGCACGCATGTCGGCGCTGAGGATTGCCGGCTGTTCGATGGGCGCGAAGTGACCACCCGCGGGCAGTTTTGTGTAGCGCTGGACGTTGTGGGTACGCTCCGCCCACGCACGCGGTGGTTGTTGCAAGTCGGCCGGGAACAGTGCCAACGCGGTGGGCACCGTCACGTACTCATGCGGGGGAAGCGCCTCGTAATAAGGGCGGAAGGACGTACTGATCGTGTCAGTGAACCAGTAGAGGCTCGCCTGTGTGAGCAGGAAATCATCGGTGAGCGCCAGTGCCGCGCCGGAGCTGCGGTCGCTCCATGCTCGGTACTTCTCGAGTATCCACGCGAGAAGGCCGACCGGTGAATCCGAAAGCCCATATGCCAACGAAAGAGGGCGGGTGCGGTGCTGGTGCATGTACGCGCCTTCATCACGGTTCCACGCGTCGATCCGCTTGAGGTGAGCGCCTTCGTCCTCGGTCAAGGATGACCTGTCCAACTCCTGCGGCATTCCCACTGACATCACATGTGCCCCGAGCACTGATTCCGGATGCGCGGACGCCAGCCGCGACGTGATTCCGTTGCCCAGGTCTCCGCCGTGCGCGAAGTAGCGATCAAATCCCAACCGACTCATGAGTCGATGCCACAACTCATGGGTCGGCACTCGCGGCGGAGACGTGGTTGAAGCATCTGAGAAGGTGAAGCCAGGCAGCGAAGGCACGATCACAGTGAAGGACAGACCCTTCTCCCCGTAGGCGGAAGGAGTGGAGAGCCGTCGTGCGACCTCGACCATCTCGAAGAAAGTGCTCGGCCAGCCGTTGGTCAGCACAACCGCTGGTGCGTCAGTGGTTTCAGCGTCGAAACGGAGAAAGTGAATCTTTTGCCCGTCGACCTCCGCCATATAGGAGGGAAGCGCGTTGATCTCTGCCTCGTGAACGCGCCATTCGTATCCATTGCCCCAGTAGCCGGCCAAGCGTCGCACTTCCTCGACATCGGCCCCGGCTGCCCAGGGCTCGGTCGGCCACGACCGTGGCCACCTCGTCGCGGCGATCCGGCTTCTGAGATCATCCAAGTCCTGCTGAGGGACGGTGATCAGCGGATCGCATCTCACAGCAAAACTCTCTGACTGCTCCGCCATCTGGAACATCCTCTCGAGATAGTGCGATCCAGCGAGTCCGAACTGCTAGGAGAGCTCTTTTATCGCCCAAGAGCGAGCGCTCAACGTCAAGTAAACATCAACTGTCGGCATCCTGCCTTCTCGTTCGGTCACCTTGCCGGGCCGTCGCGGAGGACGCCGCGCGGGCCAGTTATGCAGCGGCGTCAGCCGCAGAAGGGCGAGACCGAGTCCTTGAGCTGATCAATCGCCTCAATCGTCTCGGGTGCTTGCAGATCAGTCATTCCACCGACCTGCTGCGCACCTGAACTGATCAGGTCGCCGAGTTGACCGTCGACATCCGCCGCGAGACCGTCGAGCGTCACGACTAGTTGGTCGCGGGCGGCGTCGATCTGCTCCGCCGAGGCCTCACCCTGATCGAGCAGCGTCTGATACTGCCCGTAGGCGTCGTCGATCGTCGAACAGGTCGCCTCGACGTCGACGCCGAGTGCGTCACCCGCGACTTGCACCACCTGTGAGCACCCCGCGAGGAGTCCTGCGGCAAGAAGAAGGGGAAGGATGACGAAGCGACGCATGCTCCGAGGGTAGCGGCGCGACCTGAGGGAAGGCCCGCTCGGATCCGGCAGGGACGTCGGATATTACTGCCCGGCCAATGCCGCTGTCGGCTGGCTCACACGTCGGTCAGCCTGGGCCGTTCGGATGCGCGATATCGTAGGCGCGGGAGACCTTTTGGGGAACAACCATGCGCCACGCGTCTACGACGAGTTCACGCGCCTCGCTCGGCTCCAAGGATGCGAGATCTGCATGAACCCAGTTGAAGCGCAGATCCAACTCTGATGGCAGCGCTCCCGGCGCAGCGGCGAGCTGGGATCGCATCATCGACGCGCTCGATGCACTGTTGCACAACTGGCCGACCCACTGACTAACGAGAGATGAAGCATTGTCCGTTCCGCATTTGACGACTATCCCGATCACCGCCAGTCTCATCCGCGGCGCGGCGGAACTCGAGCACACCGACCGCGGCATACTGCCGCACCGGCTTCCGGCCTGGGCGCTGAAGCAGTGCGCTGACCCGCAGTTGGCAATGGTGGAGGCGCAGCCGTCTGGTGTGCGGCTCGCCTTCAGCACAAGGGCGACGGTGATCGAACTCGACATTCTGCGCTCCCGCACCGCCTACGCGGGTATGCCGCCGCGACCTGACGGCGTGGTCGACCTCGTCGTCGACGGTGAGGTGGTCGCGCTCTCCCCCACGTCCGGCGGCAACACGATGACGATCGACATGTCGACCGGTGGCGCCGAACAGGTGGCAGGAGCAGTCCACACGGCCCGTTTCGACGGGTTGGCGGATGCGATGAAGTCTGTTGAACTGTGGCTTCCGCATAACGAAAAGGTTGAGCTGGTCGAGCTGCGCGCCGACGCCGTTCTCGAGCCGGGAACGGTTTCGGGCCGACCCACGTGGTTGCACTACGGCAGCTCGATCAGTCACGGGTCGAATGCGGCGCGCCCGACCGGGATCTGGCCGGCGGTGGCGGCACGTGAGTCCGGGCTCGAGTTGGTCAACCTGGGCTTGGGCGGAAGCGCGCTGCTCGACCAATTCGCAGCGCGCACTATGCGCGACACCGAGGCCGACGTGATCAGCCTGAAAGTGGGGATCAACCTGGTGAACACTGACCTGATGCGCCTGCGGGCTTTCGGGCCCGCGATACACGGATTCCTAGACACGATTCGGGACGGGCATCCGTCGACCCCACTGCTGGTGATATCGCCTATCTTCTGCGAAATTCAGGAGAACACCCCCGGGCCGGTTGGGTTCGATCTGGATGCTCTTGCCGACGGGGCGGTGCGTTTCAACGCGACCGGTAACCCCGCGGAGGTTGCGGCCGGGAAGCTGACGTTGATGGTGATCAGGGCAGAGTTGGAGCGCGTCGTCCGGGAACGACAGGAGGCCGATCCGAACCTGTTCTACCTCGACGGCCGACAGTTGTATGGCGCGGATGACGCGGCCCGGTTGCCGTTGCCTGACGCGCTGCATCCGGATGCAGCGACCCACCGCTTGATGGGCGAGCGGTTCGCGAGGGTGGCATTCGCGGAGGCTGGCTTGCTGGCCGGTTAACGTCGAGTCGGACCAGGGCGCGATCACTGGCATTCTCTGCTGGCTGCCCGCTTCAGGAGCGCGGTAAGGTTCTTCTCGTCGGCGGCCTCGAAGCCGAATGCGCCGCGACGGCGCACGGAAGGAACAAGCGATGGAACTGATTTTCGTCCACGGCGCGTTGGTGCGTGACGGGCATTGGTGGTGGCAGCCAACAGCAGACCTGCTGAAGGAACGTACCGGAATCCGAAGCCGCGCCGTTGCATTGCCGTCGTGCGGAGAGACCACGCCTGAGGACGTTGCGGGCGGCCTGGTTGCTGATGCGGCGGCCCTTCGCGCTGAACTCGACGATGTCGATTCCGCGATCGTGGTCGGTCACTCCTACGGCGGCACCGTCATCGCAGAAGCCGGTCAGCATCCCGCGATCGCTCGGCTACTCTACGTGTCATCATATTTGCCCGATATTGGGCAATCGCAGGCCGTGATCATGAGCGGTGAAATCGACCCCGTCGCGATCGGCGACAACGGAGATGGCACGCTGAGCGTGTCCGGCTATGACGCAACCTCGTTCGGAGCGCGGTTCCTGCAGGATGCGGACGGACCGACTCAGCAGCAGGCATGGGAGCGAGTGACAGCGCAGGCTGCAGGCGCGTTCATGACCCCGACCAGTGCTGCTGGGTGGCAGGGGATCGACTCGACGTATATTGTCTGCGGGCAGGATCGCAGCACGTCAGTCGAGTTGCAGCGCTTTCATGCCGCTCGGGCGACACGATCCGTCGAGTTGCCGACTGGGCACCATCCGTTTATCTCCCGTCCCGACTTAGTGGTCGAGCAGGTGAGCATGTGGGTGTGATGCCCGAGAAAGAAGGGCCGGTCTACGATCAGCGCCGCGGGTCGCTATCGGACGCGCGTTTCCTGTCCTTTCCGATCCATCCCATATGGGTGTGTGTGAAGGCATCCGGGAGCTTTAGTCCATATCCGAGAGCCCGATCAACTCCCACGTGGAACGCCCAGGCGAAGGCGACGATGGCGGACCACATCGACAGAATGGGCGCGGAGCCGCTAACTACTAGCGCAACGACACCGAGAGCGGCCGCCCAGGCGTAGGTATGAATGGCGTTGTACCAGCCTGCGCCTGCGGCGGGAGATCGTAGGTATCCGAGTTGGGACAGATCGAACACCAAGAACAGCGCCAGCGGCATCCACCACCAGTCTGGGGCGATGACGATTGTGCCCGCGAGCGAGAAAGCCGTGATCAAGGCACCTTCACTGCGCTGGATGACTGCGGGACCTGTTAGATCACCATTTCTCATTTGTGATCTTCTCCATTTGCTAGGGCCGCCTCAGGGGCGGTCACGCTGGTCCGAGCCGCAAGCCATGGTGCGAACAGGCGCAGCATGAGGGGCATCACGAGGAAGTTCATCAGCGAGACGAGGATGAGCGACACGATGAGGGTCGTTATCCAAAGCGGGTACTCAGTCAAGAGCGGGAGTAACAACCAGAGAGTCAGCGTGATGAGTGGGTACACGGCTAGCCAGTTGATGAGGGCTATTTTGTGGCGAGGAGGTCGCATGGGAAGAGTCCGATCGTTCGAGGTGAATGCGGGATGTGCGAAGCAGCGGCGGCGAAGGATTGTGGTCCCCGCCGGCGCTGCCACGCGGCCAGGCTGAGAGTTAGTCAGCGAATATGGACGATGCCGGTCCGAAGATGGGACGCCAGTTGTGCACGCGCTTGTCCACGACAACGTTGTTAATGACGTAAGGATCGTTGTCGACGATGGTGTCGATGCGGGCGCGGTCCTCGACTTTGTAGATGAGTAGCCCGCCGGGAGCCTCGTTTTGTCCCCACGGCCCGGAAAGCAGGAGCTCACCCTGTTCCACACGCTCTCGCAAGTAGGCCAGGTGAGCGGAAAGGTGCTCGTTCTGGGGTGTGGTGTCGGTCGGGTAGGAGTACTCGACGGTGAAAATTTCAGCCACGATGGGTTCCTTTCTAGGTGGATGTAACTAGCATCACGCCAGCCAGGAGAATGCAGGTAGGACTCCTGGTACCAGTGGCGATTGCGAGGCTTCCTGCACAATGGAGCCATGACCGACCGTGGCGAACTCAGCGAGCTCTTGACCATGTGGCGCGCCCGATTGAAGCCCGCGGCGGTGGGTCTCCCTGCTGTGTCCGCTCGATTGAAGGGCCTTCGTCGAGAGGAAGTGGCGATGCTGGCAGGGCTGTCCGTGGACTATCTCGTTCGACTTGAACAAGGCCGCTCCCTAAACCCGTCGGTGCAGGTCGCAAGGGCGTTGGCGCGCGCGTTACAGCTGTCCGACGAAGAACGCGATCAGCTGTTCCAGGCGGCGGGGCTACCGATCCCGTTGCCGACGAACGTGCCCACCCACATCCCGCGAAGCGTGCAGCGGCTTCTCCTCCGCGCTCCCGATGTTGCTATCGGCGTCTACACGATGCATTGGACCCTGCTCACCGTGAACGCGTCTTGGCAGGCCATGCTCGGGCAACCGCCCCGCGACTACAACCTCATCGAAGCGCAGTTCACCGGAACAGCGCCCAATGTCCTGATGAGTGCGGCGTACATCGAACGTTTCGAGCGCGCCCTAGTGACGGATTTGCGAAACGCGATGCTGCGGTATCCCAAGGACCGCTCCGTTCAGCAGCTTCTGCAGCGATTGCGTCGCATTGACCGTTTCGAAGAGTTGTGGTTGGAGGGCACTTCCGTCCCGCAACGGTCTGAGGAGAAGACCTTCCTGCATCCAATCGTCGGTCCAATCACCGTCGACTGCGACGTGTACACCACGATCGGGACAGATCTGCGGATCATCACCTACACGGTGGAGCCCGGTTCCGACGACGCTTCTAAATATGATCTTGCACGAACTCTCGGCGTCCAACAGCCCTCGCGCTGAGTACTGGCCAATCAATCGAGGCAACGGTCTAAAAATTCGATTCAAGGCGGCGCAAGGCGTACGGCGTCCGTGCAGCTCCTGCCGGCGGGATCTCGTTCGCTTACTGGTTCCTCTTGTGGGTTTCCTCAGCGCTGGCTAGCGTGTGGTCTACTTTCACTCAGCGCGGAGCTCGGAGGAGAAAAGTGCGCAGCATTCGGATTGCCCTTACGCCTAGTTCTGAGGAACTGCAGGCGCTCGAGCGGGCCGCGGCCGCGAGCGGTGAGGACACATGGGGGGTTTCGTTCTCTCACACCGTGGATCGCGTCAAAGAAGCTTTCCCCGACGATTATGGAGCCGCGGAGGTGAACGCGGACCAGAGTTCTGGGTGGATTGCCTTCGCGGGAGCGGTGCCCAACGGCGCGGAGGACGTGGTCAGAGAGCTGCCAGGCATCGAACTGCGCGGAGATCTCGGACTGAGCGAGAAAGAGATTTCTACGACGGTTGATCTACTCTTCCAGTCGATTCTAGAGACGCACGGTGACATTACGGTGACTGTGGGGCCGGTGCCGCGTGACCGTGAGATTGTGGTGGAGTACGCGCCGTCGGTGACCGCGCGCATCTCTGCGGAAGCCATCGAGGAGTCAGTGCGATCGGCGACTCTGGCAACCGACCTCGGAGGATTCTCTGTTCGTGTCGAAGCGATTGTCGACGCCGACGGCTGAACACAACGAAGTGGGCTGTTGGCACACCCTTCTACCGCGCCGATCCCCGGTGGTCTTCACTCAGGACTTTCCTCCGCGCCGTCAGTGTTTTCCTGTCGCCGGCGAGCCGGGACGTGCCGCCACGTGCCGAGGCTCGTGATCGAGGCTTCGATGATGTCGTCGTGGACAGCTCCGTGCTCGATGGTGCTGCGGTAGTAGATCGGGCCTATGGCCTGAGCGGCTGCGGACAGCGGGTCCGAGGCGAGGATGATTTCGCCGCGGGTTTGTGCGTCTGTGAGGGCGGCGGCGAGGCGTTCAGCGAGCGTGTGTGCGAATCGGCTGCGCCGAGCATCCATGCTGTCGTCCCAGAGGGCGGTGCTGGCGAGCGTGGTGGTGACGACGCGCACGTCGTCCTGTTCCAGCTGGCGGGCGATCGCGATGAGTTCCAGGCGAAGCCACTCCCGAGTAGGAGTCGCAGGAGTGTCGAAGAAGGGCATGGGAACGGTCGCCATGGCCTCCGCGAGCATCTCGACGCTGCGCGGCCAGTGTCGGTAGACGGTCGCGCGTCCCATTCCTGCGTGCTCGGCGACCTGAGCGTGGGTCACCGCGGTCGGCCCTCCCGCCATCAGCAGTTCCCGTGCTGCGTTCAGGATCGCCTCCTTGCTCCGCAGGAATCTGGGGTCCGCCTCAGTACTCATGCCTTCATTCTACGAGACATGTTGACTTATAGGTCAACCTCAGCAATGCTAAACGTTATGAAACAGAATGTATCGCAGAGGTTGAAGGTAGCGGTCCTTGGAGCTACCGGCGCAACCGGGCGGCACGTCGTCGCCACGGGACTCGAGCGCGGTCACGAGGTGGTCGCGCTAGTTCGGAGAGCAGACTCGTTCGAGCCAGCTACCAGATTGACGGAGGTGTTGTGGACTGACCTGTCCGATCGCGGCCCACTGACTCAGGCATTCGTTGGCGTGGATGTGGTGATCAGCACCCTCGGTGGAGCCGATACCGGGCCGACCACGGTATGCACGGACGCCATCAGCACGACACGGCAGGCGATGAGCGAGGCAGAAGTGTCGCGTCTAATCGTAGTGAGCGCTCACGGGGTGCTCGAATCTCACGACCGGTCGCTGTATTCGATGGCGGTGTGGGCAGGGGTGAGCGAAAAGTTGAAAGACAAGGAATCGATGGAGTCGCTCATCACGTCATCCGAGCTGGAATGGTCGATCGTTCGTCCGCCAATGCTGAAGGACACCCCCGCGACAGGCAAGTACCAGGTGGGCGAGGAGCTTCCGATCCGTCTTTGGCACACCATCGGCCGCGCCGACCTCGCAGCCTTCCTGGTTCGAGAAGCCGAAGAACCTCAGTTCATCCGCGGATACCCGAGGATCCACCGATGACCGACCGGTACTCGCTCGAGGGGAGGGTCGCAGTGGTTACCGGTGCTACCGGCGGCATGGGGCAGGTCATCGCTCTGGAGCTAGCTCGAGAAGGCGCGCACGTGATCGCCATCGCCAGGGACCCACGTCGAGCAGACGCCCTCGATACGCAAATTGCCGGGCAACCAGGCCCTGGTCGTCTCGAGGTACTCGCTGGCAACTTGTCGCAGCGGGACGGAATCATCCACACCAGCCAAGCCATCCTCGCTCGGCACGAAGCACTACACCTCCTGATCAACAACGCCGGTGCCCACTTCAACGACCACCGCGTCTCCCCAGACGGACTAGAGATGCACATAGCTGTCGACTATCTCGCTGCATACGGATTGACCACACTTCTTCAAAACGCACTGCGCCGGGGGCGAGCGCGGGTGATCAACGTCGCTTCCGACACGCTCCGAGACACCCGACAAGTAAAACTGGTCGGTAGGCCTCGTCCAGCGACTCTGAATACTAGAGACCTCGACGACCTTACGCATCTCAACCCCGAGACGGGGTTCATACCCTTCCACGCATATGCGCGGGCAAAACTACTGACAGTGATGGCCGGCTACCACCTCGCCCGCACCCTCACTGCAGACGGAGTAACAGTGAACGCGGTGCACCCCGGGATCGTTGCAACCGAGATCATCGACAACGTCATTCCCAAGGTCTTGCGCCCGTTCGGTGGTCTCATCCGGCGGTCGATGCTCACTCCAGAACAAGGCGCCGCAGCAACCCTCCGGCTGGCCACCGAGCCCGCGCTCGACAATGTGACCGGCCGATACTTCGTCCGCGACACCGACACCCCCACGCCTTCTGCTTCATACGACACGGTCGCGCAAGCTCAACTGCGAAACACCACCGACAGCTTCCTCAACGCTGGAAAACTTGCAACGGGGGTCTGACGCAGAGCGAACAACGACGCGCGCACTCGAGGAGATCTCTGCCGACTAACTGCGCCATCGATCAAGATTTCACCTCGCGCGGCGCCGGCGGGCGCGAGGTCAGGTGAGGATGCGGGTGATCGCTTCGACCGCGGCGGCCCGCCTCGTGTCGCTGTCGGCGTGCCCGTCGGCCGCCAGGAGCCCGATCGGCGCGAGCTGCCAGGCTTGGGCGACGGCGTAGATGATGACGAGGAGATCGACTGCGCCAATGGCGGGCGACGCTTGCTGCTGCACCGATTCGACCTTCGCCAGATACGTCTCGAGCGGCTCAGAGGCAGCCTCCGGCCGTTCGAGCTGAGCCCAGAGGCAGATGCGCAGCACCTCAGGCCGGCGCTGATGGAAGTCGAACAGCTCGCCGACCCAAACCGGCAGATAGGACGGCTTTGGGGGCACCTCCTCCGCCATCCGCACGATCGCGGCGGATAGCGCCGCGTCGAAAAGGCCGCTCTTGTTGCCGAAATAGGCGTAGATCATGCGCACGTTGCTCTCGGCATCTTTCGCGATGCGGTCGATCCTGCCGCCCGAGTAGCCATGCGCCGCAAACTCCGACACCGCGGCCGAGAGGATACGCGCCCGGGTCGCCTCCGCGTCTCGCTGCCCCATGCTCGCTCCGTTCATTCGATGCCGTCGTTTGACGCGATCCTGATCTCGCGTCTAGTCTATAAGTAAATAGATACTTACTTAGGAGCATGATGGAACCAAGAATCGAACGTGCCTTGGCTATTACCCCGGCGTCACGTGCTCGGGAGCGCACGATCGACATCACCACCACCGGCGCGCGCACTGGCAGGCCGCGTCGCATCGAGGTGTGGTTCTACCGGGTCGACGGGCGCATCTACCTGTCCACCTCGCCGGCTCGCCGCAGCTGGTACGCGAACATCGTCGCGAACCCCGACTTCGTGTTCCATCTCAAGAACGGGGTGCGGGCGGATCTGCAGGCAGTGGGCACCCCGGTGCTCGATCACGCTCAGCGGGAGGCCGTGTTCTCGTCGATCATCGGCGACCTCAATCAGCAGTGGAACCCGGCCGGCATCCGGCAGCCAGTCGAACCCCTCGACGAATGGATGCACGGAAGTCCGCTCATCAGTGTGGACTTCCCGGAAGGGGACACCGAATGACTGAGAACACCCCTCGAATTGCCGTCGTCACCGGGGCCAACCGAGGCCTGGGCCGAGCGACAGCCCGCGCCCTCGCCCAACGGGGCTTCGCAGTCGTGCTCACTTACCGAGGTGGCGCGGATCAGGCCGAGCGCGCCGTTGAAGAGATCCGAACCGCGGGAGGTGATGCACTGGGCGCGCGACTCGATCTCGCGGATGTCGCCTCCTTCGCCGAATTCACAGTCGCGCTCCGGCGCGACATCCACGAGCGGTGGGGTCGTTCCGGCATCGACGTGCTGGTGAACAATGCCGGGATTGGCCTGTTCGGCCGGCTCGAAGACGCCACCGTCGAGGAGTTCGACGCCCTCATCGGCACGAACCTGCGCGGCACGTTCTTCCTCATCCAGGCACTGGCACCCCACATCGGCGACGGCGGTCGCATCATCAACGTATCCACCTCGCTCACTCGCCACGTCAGCCCCGGAACCTCGCTCTACGCAGCGTCAAAGACGGCAGTGGAGGCCATCACCCGCAGCCTTGCCGTGGAGCTCGGGCCCCGCGGTATCCGCATCAACAGCATCGCCCCCGGCCCGACGGCCACCGACTTCAACGGCGGCGCCATGCGCGACGACCCCGAGCTACGCAGCAGCCTGGCCGCCCACACCGCGCTCGGCCGCGTCGGCCAGCCCGACGAGATCGCCGATGCCATCGCAGCCCTCGCGTCGAGCGAGCTGCGCTGGGTGACGGCTGAACGCATCGAGGTCTCGGGCGGCAGCCTGCTCTAGAACCCTGCGAGCAGACCACCGGGTGTCCCCCGTGCTCGCAGTCGACGACCGTCTGTCTCCCGAGGCCGACCCGGAAACACCGGCACTCGACGGGCTGACCGCACTGCGCTGGCTCGTCGAGATCGCACCGCGGCGTATGCCTGCTCGATCGCGACAGCCGGTTCGCCGGGGACGAGACGTGCCAGACGGCGGGGCAGCGGGTTGCGTGGGAGAACAGTGGGCTGGCCTGACACGCATCAATCAGCGAGCCAGTACGCTTTCCCGTGGTGGACGTGGTCCGGGTGTAGTCGTACCCATACGAGGCTGACTAGACGTCCGGTGAAGTCCACGGTGATCATCGCCGTGACCTCATCACCGCTCCTCATGACCAGTCCCGCCTGACCGTCAATTGACCGCTCAGCGACGTTGACGCCGGGGCTACCTCTGAGTCCATGAAGGAGAACCGGCGCGGCATCTCGGGCACCGCGCGCCACAACGGTCTTCTCGTGGCCGCCGCGGGTTGAGGTCACGGCCACTGCGACGTCCGGATGGAGCGTTGCAACGAGGGCGGGGAGATCCTGCTCCTGTGCGATGGTACGGAGCCTGCGAACCGCCACATAGTGAGTCGGTCTGGCCACCCATTCCCACAGGGCGTCGCGCAGCGACGTCGTATGTTCGCTGTGCCTTCGGACGACCGTGCTGGACGTGAGGTCTCTCATGTTTGTCTCCTCCTGACTGCCCTGACCTAGTCGGCACCGGCCGTCGGCCAGATCCAACCCTGTTGCCAGTTAAGACCTGACAGCAGGCAGAATTGTGACCTTCCAGTCATGGCGTTGCCGCTCTGTGAGTGGACGTGCGTCACTTGACAGGTGCCCTGGCCGGACTTGGATGTCAGCCGGTGTGGTCATCCTCAAAGTGGTGGACGGCCTCATCTCCGAGATCCGCACAGTCGTGAATCCGCACACGCTCTCGCTGTGAAATTGATCAACACGGCCGGGATGAGGCTGACAGCCTCACAATCAAGGCCGGACTGCGGTCATAGGTGATGAGGGGGTTCACCCTCATCACCTGCGGGAGACACACATGAAGAATTCGGGTAGAGCGCGGCACGAAACGTGCGGCGGCCGCAGTATGGTCCGAGGAATCAGACGATGACCGGGACCAGCTCGTCTCAATCGGTGAGGGTACGCCGCTCGTCCCGCCTGCGCCGGTCCGAGCCGCCGAGGGTGCCCAAACAGGCGCGCAGCCTCAACCCCACGGGCACCATACCTACGATGAATGTTCGATCGTTGACGGAAGGAGAGTTCGTCAGCGATCGCCTCCTTCTGGCACTTGACCAGATCCAGCAGCAGGGTCCTCCTCGCACGATCGCCGGCTGGAAGGCCTTGGCCGAAGGGCTCTTGGTCGACGAATGCTGTGCTTTCCATCGCAACCGGCAAATCTCGTCGTACTACGCATGGGCCTACATGGCTCTGCCCAGTTCCTTTAAGTGGGCCGGGATGGCGGCGATCGCGTCGCACCACATCCGCGTCGCCCTCCTTCCACTACACATCGAGAACGCCTCCAGGGACACCCCTGGTCACATGCGCAGACTGAAGAGATGTCGAGTGCTCACGGCAGACGTGAACACGCTCCGGGCGACGAACAATGACATTTTCAACGATCTATTCTGGGTCCACCTCGCGTACGTCACCTCGAAAGACGGGATCGGACTACTCCGCGCCCTTCTGCAAAACGAGCGCCACTATGCGCCGATACTGGCCGGATTCGAAGCACTCGACGAGGGCCGCCGGGTACTGGAGGACGCGACGGCGTCGCGCACGGCCCGAGGGAGAGCACGGGATCTTATATGGAAAGGCACTCTTCTCCTTCTCGAGCACGAGCAGCGCTTCGTCGTGCAGCCCAACTACGATCGTCTCTCCGCCAGGTACGCCCGGGTCGTCTCGATCGGGTCGGCAACGACGTTCGATTCGCGCGCACCGCGCCGGGCGATCGAATTCTTCACATCGTTCTTTATCTACACCCTCCTCCGCAAGAATCCGCGTGGCCTCGACGGACGGATGTGTCCGCTCGTCACCAATTTCGATGACCGGTGGCGTTGGCTCGAGTCGAGCGTCGTGCCCCGGTTCCAACGCGTCGATACCGATCCGCGCGTGATCGGGGCCATCCTGCGACGCATCCTCGACCACGACCGCCACCCCGTTCCTTCCCCATGTGGCACCTCGATCAAGCGATCGTCAACTGACTCACGTCCAACGGAGCCATCATCGAAACCGGCACAGGTTGCTACCGCCTCGCCCACACTCTCACCCTCGCCCTCGCCCGCTGAAGGACGAGTTGACCTGCGCGGGTCGGAGACTATCGACTCCGACCTATCAACGTCGGGCGAGGGACTACCGCCCTTTGCCCTGCAAGGGGTCTAGCTGCACACCGGCCCGTTGACGTTCGGGGAGGCGAGAGGCGATCAGTCCACCTAGATGGACACTGGCGGCACTTGTCTCCCACCGGCCTGTCATCCGGCCGGAGACCGCCCACGAGTGTCGTTCATGAGCTGTGGATGAGGGCGCGAATGCCGCGCGCCGTCGCCAACGCTAGACGGGCCCACATGCCTGCCGCGGTATATTCAGTGTCACAAAACCCCTGATTAAGGGGTGAAAATGATGGCTCTCGACTTCCGAGCGCCACCGTTCATCTGCCAGGGTCAGCGGAAGAGCGCGTTCGCTTCTCGGATGCCATCGTCACTCCTGGCTCTCGATTGAACGCCGCGTGATCTCCTCGGCATAGGGGAAGCTGTCCCTCCAGGTCGGATGCAGCGGGATCCAGCCCGCCCGCCGAGCCTTCTCGTTCGATACGGCCCGACCGCGAACCTCGTGTGCGGGTAACGGGACTGCTCGCGGATTCGGCGCACCGATTCCGCGAGCGAAGACCGGCGCCCAGACCGACGCAGGAGCCGGCTCGTCATCGACGATGTTGTACGTGCCGTCTGGCCAGCCGAGGGATTCCACGGTCGCCGCTACGGCGTCGTCGATGTGGAGGAAGGATGCAATCGCCGGCGTCGCCTGGAGAAGACCGGCCGTGGCGGCGTTGGCGATCCGACCGTCTGCTGCGTACCAGGTACCCGGCCCGTAGAACCGCCCGTAGCGAAGAATCGTGGCGCGTGGCATCTGCAGGAGATTGCGTTCCATCACCGCGACCGCCGTGTCCGGGACGATCGGGTCACTCTCCATGGCGACGGTGACACCGGACTCGTAGGCCCAGGAGATGCTCTGCGCGATGATGCGGTCGACTCCGGCGACCCTCGCGGCGGCGACGAGATTCGCCGTGCCAGCACGACGCAGGCGGGCGTTCGCCTCGAGATCGAAGTCGCTGAGGTCGGTCAGCTGATTGATGATCAGGTCGGGCGCAGCGTCGCGGACGACGGCGGTGAGGTGCGGTGAATCGTACGCGTCCACGGCCACGCCGTGGACGCCGAGGCCCTCGAGGAAGCGCACGTTGTCTCGGCGACGAGAGGTCGCGACGATGTCGTGCCCGTGTTCGAGAAGCGCCGGGATGAGCCGGCTGCCGATGACGCCGGACCCGCCGACGAGGAGAATTCTCATTGATGCTCTTTCAGATCGAACGCCCGAGCGGTCCGCCGATTCGGTTCGTGACCGGTTGACCTCGGGTCTGTATGCGACGGCGAGGGCGATGCTTCACGTGGCGTGCGTCGCCAGCCACTCCTCGAACGTCAGCTGGCCCAGTCGAGTTCCCGGATTCGGCGGCAGGGAACCGTCTCTCCGCTCCTCACGAGGACCGGCGAGGTCGCGCTCCACGCCTCGGGGCACTCCGACGGCGATCTCGACGAGCTCGCGCGTGACCTCGGCTGCAGCGATCGGTTGCGAGCGCATGCGGGGAACGACCTGGAACGGCCCACTGTCGCGACCATGGGACCCCTGCTATCTTCGATCTCGCCCGCGCCGATGCGGGCGAGACTCGGCTGAGTGATGCGTTCATACCTATTTGACCGGACACCGAGGAAGATTGTGAGCCGAAACCTCACATTCCGTCTGGCTACCTGGTCATATAGAAGGACGAGAGGCTCGACATGACCATGGACCATGATGACCCGCCCCAGAGTGAAGCCCTGAGCGAGCGCCGCCATCTCGTCTCGATGGCGTTCCGAATGCTGGGAACCGTCGCAGACGCTGAGGATGCCGTTCAGGAGACGTACATCCGGTGGTATCGCATGAGTGAGGAACAGCGCGCGGCGATCGAAGTCCCGCGCGCCTGGCTGACGAGAGCCGCGAGCAGGGTCTGCCTCAACGTTCTCGCCTCCGCTCGCCATCGTCGGGAGATGTACGTGGGACCGTGGCTGCCGGAGCCGGTGCCGGCGTTGGCCTTCGCGACGCCTTCGGAGGGAGCGGCGGATCCTCTGGACCGGGTGACCCTCGACGAGTCCGTGAGCACGGCGCTGCTCGTCGTGCTCGAGTCGATGACGCCGGCGGAGCGGGTCGCGTTCGTACTTCATGACGTGTTCGCGATGCCGTTCGATGAGATCGCCGAGACGGTCGGGCGCTCACCGGCCGCCTGCCGCCAGCTGGCGACTTCGGCGCGACGCCGGGTGCAGCAGAGTCGAAGTCGTCGAGCGACGCACGCCGAACACGAGAAGGTCGTCAAGGCTTTCTCCGCCGCGGCGCGGGCCGGCGACATAGCGGGGCTCATCGCTGTGCTCGATCCGAACGTCGTCCTGCGCTCCGATGGCGGCGGCATAGTGACCGCGGCTCGCAACCCCGTGTTCGGCATCGACAAGGTCGCGCGTTTCATCATGGGTGCGCTGTACAAGCGCCCCAACGCCACCATCGTCGAACAGGACACACCCGACGGCACCGGTTTCGCGCTGTGGGACGACGGGCGCATCTTCGGGATCGTGACCCTCGACGTCATGGAGGGCCTCGTCACCGATGTGCGGATGATGATGAACCCGTACAAGCTCACGCTCTGGAAGTGACCTCACGAAAGCACTGCTTACGCGGTCAGTATTCGTGAACGGCGCCGACAATGCCGTGAACGGAGAAGATCGTGAGCACCAAGCACACCGCGAGTATCGCGAATCTCGATCAGGACTACCTGCGTATCGGGATATCCCGAGACGAGATCGTCCTGGCCGAGGACGGCGCCCGGACTGACGGAGGACGCGGGACCTACGAATGGTGGTACTTCGATGCGCATCTCGACAACGGTGCGACGCTGGTCGCGATCTTCATGACCAAGGACCTCTCCACGCCCGGCAAGCCGCTGGCACCGATGATCCGACTCAACCTGGATCTGCCCGACGGCACTAGCAAGAGCTTCATCCGCACCTACCGCGCCGACATGTTCTCGGCAGCAGGGCACACAGCCGACGTGCGGATCGATGGCAACACGTTCGTGGGCGACCTCTCCCACTACGAGATCGACGTCGAGATCGATGATCTGAAGGTGTCCGTCTCTCTGGACGCCACTATCCGTCCATGGCGTCCAGATACCGGGTATCTGGTCTTCGGGGAAAACCGCGACGCGGCGTTCTCCTGGTTGCCGTCAGTGCCGGAGGGCAAGGTCGCGGGATACTACGAGATCGATGGGGTGCGCACCGAGGTCAGCGGGATCGGCTACCACGATCACAACTGGGGAAACGTCGGGATGACGGCGATCATCAACGACTGGTATTGGGCACGCGGTCAGGCAGGCCCGTACTCGGTGATCGCCTCGTACATCACGTCGCACGAGAAGTATGACTTCGAGGAGATCCCGATCTTCATGCTCGCGCGCGACGGCGAGATCGTCGCCGACCGGGCCGAGTACGTGCGCTTCCGCGCCTCGGACGTCTACGTGGACCCCAAGACCAAGAAGCCGGTCGCCAACGTGACCCAGTACTTCTACGACGATGGCGCAGATCGATACGTGGTGACCTTCAAGAAGCGACGAGAGCTCGTCGCCGCGACGTTCGTCGAGCAGATGAACGGCTGGCGCAAGCTGGCTGCCCAGCTCGTCCGCTTCGACGGCGCCTATCTGCGCTTCGTCGGCGAGATCACCGTCCAGCGCTGGTCCGGCGCGACCCTCGTCGAGACCTTCACGAACGAGGCCATCTGGGAAGTCATGTACTTCGGCCACCCTCGCAAGGACGACAAGTCCCCGGTGCGCATCGGACGCTGATGCGCCTGCGCACAGGGCAACCTGGAGGGTGCGAAGGTGATCGAAGACATCGGTCTCACTTTGCGAACGCGATGGTCTCCCTGATCGGCGTCGGCATCATCCTAGTCACGACGTGCTGGGACCGGAAGGCCGCCGCCGCAGACCCTCGAGAACGAGCGATCTGACGGACGACGGCCTTCTGAGTCAGCGCACGAACGTCGGCTGCGGCCTCGTCCCCGTGTCCACCGCGGCCGCAGGTTCCGGCGCGGGTTCCGGCGCCGGTTCCGGCGCCTCGTGCGCACCCTCCGGGTCTGATTTGTCGATCCGATCGCCATAGAAGACTGACGCGAGCGCGGCGCGCATCCGTTCGAGCAGGGGAAGGCGTCCCGCTTCCGATGGCCGCGCTTCGATCGCGTCGGGATGCGTATGAGCCGCCAGCCGCCATCGTTCCTGCTCGTCGAGAGGCTGATGCACCTCGACGAACTCGCCGCCAGGAAGACGCACGATCCGGCCTGTCTCATATCCGTGCAGGACGAGATCGCGGTCTTTCTTCTGCAATGCGAGGCAGATGCGTCTGGTGAGCATGAAAGCCAGCACGGGGCCTGCGAACAGCGTCACCTGCAGAGTCACGATCACCGATTCGAACGAGAGCTGGAATACGAGCGCCATCACATCGGCACTCGCCGCGAGCCACAGCACCCCGTAGAAGGTCATTCCCGCGACGCCGATACCCGTCCGGGTCGCCGCGTTGCGAGGACGATCGAGGATGTGATGGTCGCTCTTGTCCTTCGACAGCCATCCCTCGAGAAATGGGTAGACGGCGACGATCAGGAGGAAGACGCCGATGACGACCAGTGGCGCCAGCAGCGCGAGCGTGAACGTGCGATCGAAGAGGACCAACTCCCAGCCCGGCGGCACGAGCCGCAGCGCCCCGTCGAGGAAGCCGGTGTACCAGTCGGGCTGGCTACCGGCCGATACCGTCCCCGGATCCGCCGGACCGTACGTCCAGAGCGGACTGACCTGCACGGCGGAGGCCATCAGCACCAGCACACCCACCACGATGGCGAAGAACCCGCCGGACCGGACTGCCGCGTGGGGCAACATCGGCATGCCGACGACGTTGCCCTCCTCGCGCCCCCCTGCGGCGAAATGCGGCGGCTTGTTCTTGTAGGCCGACCGAGCGCGCAGCGCGATCAGCAGCAGGACCGCCACGGGGACGATCGCCACATGGATCAGGTTCAGGCTCTCGATGATCGTGCTCGGAAATTCGCCTCCGAAGAGGAATGAGGCGATCCAGGTGCCGACGAAGGGGATGCTGTGGACGATCCCGTGCACGATTCGCAGCCCGGTGCCGGAGAGCGCGTCGTCGGGGAGCGCGTATCCGCTCCAGCCGCCAGCGAGGACGGCGACAAGGAGGAGGAACAGAGCCACCCAGCTACCTCGCCGCGGTCGGCGGAACGCGCCGGTGAAGAAGCTGACGAGCAACTGCAGCATGATCGACGCCGGTACGAGCAGGGCAGCCCAGTGATGGAGTTGCCGGAGCATCAGCCCGCCGGGCACATCGAAGGACAGTCGCATGACCGAATCGAACGCCCGAGACACCTCGATACCGACCAGCGGTGCGAAGTCGCCCTTGTAGATGACGGTCTCACTCGAGGGCACATAGACGAACATCAACATGATGCCAGTGACGAACAGCACCGCGATGCTCGCAACGGTGATCACTCCGAACAGGTTCGTCCAGTGCACGGGCATGACGCGTGTGCGGAGTTCCGCGCGGAACGCCGTGAATGCGCGTCCGGGCGCGGTCCGCTCCCGCAGATATTCCGACGCGATCTCCGAGAAGGATCGCGTGCGGCGACGATCAGCTCGCACGACGGATCTCCGTCGGCTCATCGTGCAGGCGAGACGGTTCCACGTCGCGGCGCTGGGTCTCGGCCTTCCGTCGTGGCGGTGGCACCGCAGCCAGGAAAGCCGTTCTCGGCGCCTGGACCGACTCGAGTGAGACGATGTCCCGCCCGAAGAGGAAAGCCGACACCCATAGCAGGAGCACCCTCGCCTTCCGACCCCAGGTCGGGACTGCGAGCACGTGATATCCGCGATGCATGAACCAGGCGAGGAGTCCTTTGATCACGAGGCGCTTGTACTGGAAGACTCCATAGCCCATCCCCAAGGTCGCGACCGTACCTTGGGTTTTGTGGAAGTACTCGCGCGGAAGTTCTCCACGAAGCACGGCGGCGAGATTCTTGGCCAGCAGTTTGCCCTGACGAACCGCATGCTGAGCGTTAGGAACAGTGCGCGCCCCAGGCACATCCTTTCGGGCGAGGTCAGGAACGGCCGCGTTATCGCCTGCGGCCCAGGCGTCCTCGATCGGAGCATCTTCGGTCCCGATGCGGAGGTCGGCACGGACCATCAGGAGACCCCGCGCATCCACGGGGAGATCCGTGTGGGTCGCGACGACCGGATTGGAGGCGTTCCCCGCCGCCCAGACGAGCAAATTCGTCTGATACCGCTCGCCCGTCGAGAGCTCGACCTCTCCCCCAGTCGCGGAGACCATCTGCGTACTGAGGTGCACGGTCGCGCCGCGCTGCGTGAGGTGCTCTACGACCCAGCGCCCCGGCTTCTCGGTCACCTCCGGGAGGATCCTGCTGCTGGCCTCGATCAAATGGAAGCTGAGGTCGGAGAAGTTCAGCTCCGCGTAGGACCGCAAAAGCGACGAAGCCAGGGACAGCATCTCGCCGAAGACTTCGACGCCCGAGAAGCCGCCGCCCACGACTGTCACTGTGAGCAGCCGTCGCCGCTCCGGACCGTCGGGCATAGCGGCGGCGCGCTCGAAAGCCACGAGGAGTTGGTCGCGGATGGCCACGGCCTCCTCGACGGTCTTCAGTCCGATCGCATGCTCGGCGATGCCGTCTAAGGGGAAGACACGGGTGACGGCTCCCGCGGTGACGACGATGATGTCGTAATCCACGGTGCGCGAAGACCCGTCCGGCATTCTCACGGCAACCTGCTTATCGGCGTGCCTGATCGACGTAACTTTTCCGGTGATCACGGCCGTGCGCCGGAGATTGCTTCGGAGGGACACGGCGACATGTCGCGCCTCTACCGATCCGGCGACGACTTCCGGGAGAAACGGCTGATACGTCATGTATGGCCGGGGCTCGATGATCGTGATCTGAGCCTCTTTCGCCTTGACCCTCTTCTCGAGGTTCCAGGCGGCGTAGAAACCCGCGTAGCCGCCGCCGATGATGAGGATTCTTCGCATGACTGCCTCCGTGTGCTGTTACAAATAAAGACCAGGCAGACGGTCAGAATGTGATGCCTCAAAGCGAGGTGAATCCGTGTCCGGATCTGCGCGGTTCGACCGCTTGTGCGCGACGAATAATCCCCTCCACCGACCGCGTCATCGGCGAGGGGGCACGCCCAGAGGGCGGGAGATAGTGCGTTGGAGCGTGGTGTCAGCGAGTAGGGCCGACGGGATAGTGGCTGGTGATCGCAACTCGATTCCAGGAGTTGATGGAGATCGCCATCCACGTGATCGCAGAGATCTGATCCGTGAGGGCATCTGTCGCACCTCTTTATGGAAGACCGCGCGGACGACCGGATTGTGAGGTCAGTCGTGCAATCCGCCTCGACCTCACATCCCAGCATGGCGTCCGGTCTTAGTAGATGAAGCGCTAATGCGCTGACGCTTGCAGACGCCGCGACCCGGCATCGGCACCGATCTCTATCGGACCGGCGAGTTCACCTCCGCGACAACATCAGGAAGAGCAGTCCATGCCCGCACGATCGAAGACGCAGCGTCCTGCGAAGACGGAAGCCCCAACCGACGACGGAGTTCTCGCGCTGGACTTTTATCGACAGATGGTGCTGATCAGACGCTTCGAAGAGCGCGCCGCCCGTGGCTACTCCGAAGCCAAGATCGGCGGATATTGCCATTTGAATCTCGGCGAGGAGGCGGCCGTCGTCGGGCTGGTGAGCGCTCTCCATCCGGACGATTACCTCTACACGAACTATCGCGATCACGGGTACGCCCTGGCGCGCAGCATCAGTCCGGAGCGGGTGATGGCGGAGCTCTACGGACGAGCCGACGGCGTCTCCAAGGGCTGGGGCGGATCCATGCACCTCTTCGACGTCGATGTGCGGTTCATGGGCGGCTACGGCATCGTCGGCGGACAGGTGCCCCTCGCCACAGGCACCGCACTGGCGATCTCTCACCGCGGCGGCTCGGAAGCGGTCGTCTGCCAGATGGGTGATGGTACGACCAACATCGGAGCATTCCACGAGTCGCTCAATCTCGCCGCGCTATGGAACCTCCCAATCGTCTACGTCGTGAACAACAACGGCCTGGGCATGGGCACGACGGTGGAGCAGTCGTCCGCTGAGCCCGAACTCTACAAGCGCTCCTCGTCCTATCGGATGGCCTCCGCCCGCGTGGACGGGAACGATCCACTGGCGGTGCATGAGGCGATGCGCCGCGCTCTCACGAGTGCCCGGTCTGGGAAGCCGTTCTTACTGGAGACCATGACCGAACGACTCAAGGGACACTCTGTCGTCGACCCCGCCGGGTACCGCACGCGCGAGGAAAAGGCCCTGCTTCTCTCGACGGATGGGGTCCACGGATATGCCTCCGAACTGCGAGCGCGCAACCTGCTTTCGGACGAGTCGGAGCGCGAGATCGATGCCGCCGCCATGTCGGCGGTCGACGCTGCCGTGCGGTTCGCGGATGCCAGCCCGCATCCTTCGGTCTCCACTCTCTTCGATTACAACTATGCGACCCCCGTGCCGAACGATTCCCGCCGGCTCCCCGGTGAGCCGCTCTTCCCCGCGCCGGCAAGACCGGCCGCAACGATCTCGGAGGTCTCGGCATGAGTGTCATCAGCTATCGGCAGGCACTTCACGACGCGCTGCGCGAAGAGATGCAGCGCGACCCGGATGTCTTCTTGATCGGCGAGGAGATCGGACGGTTCCAAGGTTCCTACAAGATCACCGCCGGGATGTTAGAAGAGTTCGGTCCACAGCGCGTGCGAGATGCCCCGATCGCGGAGGAGGGCTTCACCGGGGCCGCGATCGGTGCCGCAATGGTCGGCCTGCGGCCCGTGGTGGAGATCATGACCATCAACTTTTCCCTCCTCGCACTGGATCAGATCGTGAACCACGCCGCGAAGATATACGGGATGTTCGGCGGGCAGGCCAGAGTGCCGATGGTCATCCGGACCCCCGGAGGGGGCGGACAGCAGCTCGGCGCGACGCATTCTCAGAACATCGAGCTTTACTACGCGTTCGTCCCCGGGATGAAGGTCGTCGCTCCGTCGACACCCGCCGACGCGAAGGCTCTCATGCTCGCCGCGATCCGCGACGACGACCCCGTGCTCGTGCTGGAAAATCTTGCCCTGTACAACACAACCGGCGAAGTGCCCGATGTCGTCGAGACGGTCGAGATTGGCAAGGCTTCGATCGCCCGCCCAGGGAAGAACATCACCGTCATCGCATACTCGCGGATGGCCGTCATCGCTCGGCAGGCCGCGGAACTGCTCGCAGACGAAGGCATCGACGTCGAGGTCATCGACCTGCGGAGCCTGCGTCCGCTGGATCGCGAGACCATCGTCGCCTCCGTGAAGAAGACGAACTGCGCGGTCGTCCTGGAGGACGACTGGCTGACATACGGAATCGGAGCGGAGATCGCGGCGACAATCTCCGACGGCGCCTTCGACTGGCTGGACGCACCCGTGCGGCGCGTCGCCATGGCCGAGGTGCCGATGCCCTACGCGAAATCCCTGGAGTCCGCCGCTCTTCCCTCTCTCGACGACGCGGTCAACGCGATCCGGGAGACCCTCGACGCCGTCGCGCGGCGAGCTTGAAAGGACCATCATGATCGACATCCTCATGCCCCGTCTGTCCGACACGATGACGGAGGGCGCCATTGCGGCATGGCACAAGAAGATCGGCGACGAGGTCAAGCCCGGCGACATCCTCGTCGAGATCGAGACCGACAAGGCACTGATGGAACAGGAGGCCTATGACGCAGGCGTCCTCGTCGAAATCCTGGTCGCCGAAGGCGAGAACGTCGAGATCGGCACCCCGATCGCGCGACTCGACGACGGAACCGGGCCGTCCAGGCCCACGGATGCTCCCGCGGCGGACTCCGCTCCCCCCGCGGACGCGGGAGCCGAGGATGTTGCCGTGGTCGCGCCCCCCGCCGCCACGGCAGCATCCGATTCTTCACCGGCCGAGGCGCCGGAACCTGAACCGATCGGCCAGCCGGAGTATCGCCCCGCCACACCACTCGTCCGGAGACTGGCTCGCGAACAGAGGATCGATCTCGATCTCGTCTCTGGGACGGGGCCGGGCGGACGAATCGTGCGCGCGGACCTCGACGCTGTCGCGATCCCGACACCCGATTTGCCGTCCGAGTCGACGACCCACGCGCCAGATACCCCCATCGAAAAATCATCCGGGCGGATCCCCTTCGACAAGATCCGCCAGGCCGTCGCCACACGTCTGACGGAGAGCGCAACGACCGTCCCGACCTTCACTGCGACCGTGTCAGCGGACGTCGGCGAGCTGCTGATCCTCCGTGGACGCATCAACGAGGCCCACGCCGATACCGGCGTCAAGGTGAGCGTGAACGATCTCCTCGTGCGTGCGGTCGCCCTCGCGCTCCGCGAGCATCCCGTCGTCAATGCGTCGTACGATCCGACGGGCGGCGGAGTCACCGTGCTGCACGCTCACGTGCATATCGGCATCGCGGTCGCGTCTCTGGCAGGGCTCGTCATCCCTGTGATCCGCGATGCGGACCGCGCTTCGGTGACATCAATCGCCGAGATGTCGCGAGCCCTCGTTGGCAAGGCCGCGGAGAGAAGGCTAACGACCGCGGACATGAATGGAGGAACCTTCACCATCAGCAACCTCGGAATGTTCGGGGTCGATCACTTCACCGCGATCATCAATCCCCCGCAGGGTGCGATCCTCGCCGTCGGCGGTACGCGGGACGAACTCTCGCTCGTCGACGAAGAGCTGATCACGCGCCGCATGCTCAGCCTCACGCTGACTTCCGACCATCGGATCATCGACGGAGCCGACGCCGCTCGGTTCCTGGCGACGCTGAAGACCCTGCTCGAGAACCCCCTCCGCGTCGTCAGCTGAGAACCATGAATACCGGCAAATTGCGTTCATCGTCCCGTGCCGTCCCCACCGAAAGGAAAACAGCATGACCACGTACGACATCGGCCTGATCGTCGGAAGCATCTCCTCGACATCCATCAACAGGTGCCTCGCCCGCGCCCTCACCAAGCTCGCACCGCAGGCAGATCTGCACCTCACCGAGATTCCGATCCGGAACCTTCCGTTCTACTCGGCGGACCACGACTCCGCGATCCCCGCCGAAGCTGCGGACTTCAAGCGAGCGATCGAAGCAGCCGACGCTGTGATCCTGGTCTCCCCCGAGTACAACCGCTCGGTGCCCGGCGTTCTCAAGAATGCGGTCGACACGGCCAGCCGTCCATGGGGTGACAACAGCTTCGACGACAAGCCCTCGGCCGTCATTGGCATGTCGATTGGCGCGATCGGCACGGCAGTCGCCCAGCAGCAGTTGCGTACCACCCTGGCGTTCCTCGCGTCACCGACGCTCACTCAGCCCGAGGCCTACCTGCAGTCGCGCGAGGGTCTCATCACGGAAGACGGCGTCGTGACGGACGACAGCACCACGGAGTTCCTGATCAACTGGCTGAAGTCCTTGCACGAGCACGTCGTGCACACCATCCGCGCGTCCGTTTGAGCGTCCGTTTCGCACTCTGTCGACCGCGGCGATCAGTCGCGGTCGACAGATTCGTGTTCCACACCGATCTGAGCGTTGACGCACGGGCCCAAGTTCCTAATGGGTGCTTCGAGGTCGTCGACTACGATCTGGGAGTCGAGGTCAAACTCCCGGAGCCACACCAGCGCCACCTGGATGGCCGACGCTGGCATCCCCCTACACGTGCTCCAAGAGATCCTCGGACACCAGTCCATCGAGACCACCAAGGGCTACCTGCACTCGGACCACGGGCACCTCCCCGCGGCCGCAAAGGTGCATTCATCACAAACCGAGCCGGCTCAGCCGACACTCGAGCGAACAGCGCGCACCCACTTTTGGACCCGATCACGCTGGGCGAAAACCATCTCTAGAAACGACAAGGTCCTGATGAAAATTGCTTCTCATCAGGACTTTTCTGTCGGGCTGACAGGATTTGAACCTGCGACCCCTTGACCCCCAGGCGTCCAAACGGCCCGAATCGGGCCAAGAACCGCGTAGTTCCGCGGATCAGATCATGCAGGACACGTCGTGCAATGCATAGTTTGCATGATTCTGGTCCCCTTCTGGTCCCCCTCCTTAGATCACCAGGGCAGCGGCCCCGGCAGGAACTGGCGTCAGACCGTTCCCCACCCCGCAGTGATGCTCGCACGCCACTGCGGGGTTGGGACCAGAAGTCATCAGGCGGCAGCCGGTGCGAGAACGGGCGCGATCCGCCACCCGCGCACTGAGAGTCCGGAGACGAAGTCCCACTCTTCGCGGCACACGTCGCACATGATCCTCACGTCGTGCTCACGGAATCCCGGAATGTTGTCGTGTTCCTCGAGAATCGACCCTGCCCGACATGGGCAGTGATACTCGTACCGCTCGACGTTACCGGAACCGGCACCCCAGCCGCTGTGGCTGGATCGACTCGAGTCGGTGAGCTCCGTGCGGATGCCCGTCGACTCCGGCGACGTCCGCGCCCAGCCGACGACTGCGCTGCGAGCCATCTCGAAGAAGTCCTCGTCCGCTCCGGAGCCGCGGAGGATATCCATCAGGTCCTCAGGCTGACTGGCAACACCGTGGTCGCCGTCTCTCACGCCCGCTGCGTAGTCGCCGGCCAGCCTCTCCCGCGAGCCCTGCGCCCCGCGCTCGCCCACGCTCGCAGCCTGCGCAACGAGCCACTCGTGGAACGGGCTCGTCAGCAGCTCAGCATGCTCATCGATTCCGTTCCAACGACCGGGCGCCTCGCCAGAGACACGGTAGCGCTGCAGCGCCTCCTGCAGGAACACATACCCCGGCGGACGATGATGATGGGCTCGCATTTCGTCACGGGAGGACCCAGAGTTTCGTCGCATCCGTCGCGCGTACTCGACCTGCTCAGGAACGAGTCCAAAGTCAGTGTTAAGAGAGAACTCGCCAGGGCTGCTCTCCGCGAGCGGGATGCCGACCGCCGCGGCCGCCCATATCGTCTGACCGTTCGTGACGTACGAGAAGTCCCCAAGGTGCTCACCCAGGAACTCCTCCGCAGTGTGCTTGAGGTTGTAGCTGTACGCCTCGCTCAGCGGCTCGCTTGTCATAGTGAACGCCCGAAGCACTTCCGCCGTGAGGATGATCTCGAGGTAGTCCGTCTCTTTGCTCGCCGAGAGCGGTCGTGCCTCAGCAGAGAAGAGACCGCTGTCGCCGAGGTGGCTGACGCGCACATCGGTCTCGAACTCGCCGCCATCGCTGTCGGCATCCCACACCGGTTCTGAAAGCACCGCGTGATCGGTCAGTACTCGGATCACGTCTCGGGCGCAGATTCGGTCCCCCAGGATGCCTTGGGCGAGCGGGTGTTCCATTAGGCGGAGTGCCTGGGTGTACTTCATTCCAGAGAACTTGCTCCAGGCTTTCGCATCGCGCTCAATCTCGCGTGAGCGCGCAACTGTACTGCTGTTGTTGGTCATCTCAATCTCCATCTGTGCCGCTGCTCGCGCCCCACGTCCGCAGAGCCGGCAACTATGAAGAGAGTTCTCAACTAGAAGGACACTGCATCTGGATCCGCCTCGGTTGTCCTTCGAGGCCGAGATCACGTGGGGATCCCGACTCGGAGATAAGCAGTCCAGACTGCTTGGGATCAAGCGTACAGGCGGACTACCGCCATGTCACGCACGGAGGACGCGCCAGCAGACCGGTAGCGCGCTCAGGCGGCGGGTCGACTACCGGGTTTCGGCAACCCAAACGGAGGCTTCCATGCTCCACCCGGACGGCAGTCGCGACCGCCTGGATGAGGCCGGGAGTCCATCCGACAGAATTGTGCCATGGCCGTCGCGGTCGACCTGGCTCCCGTCGAGGGGACTGCCTGCCAAGCTCGTTCGCAGTTCCGACAATGGTTTGTCAGCGCCTTGAGAATGGCCCAAAGCGCCCGCTGACGGATCTCAAGAGGCGTCTCCTCGTAGAACGAAGTATCAGGAGGTTGTCGAGACTACTTGAAACCCTGTGCCGAGACGGTTGGGGATGTCACCGAGAGTGCTTCGGCGCACGATGACCGTCCACGCCCTGTTGCTCTCTTTCGTGTTCCACGTAAACGCCGCATCGAACTCAGAGTCGAGCAACGACTTCTCATAGGTCTCCATCTCGGGCTGGCCGGGGTTCTCGATGTAGGCCTGTGGCAAGCCCGTGAGACTCGAAGGGAAGCTCAGTTCACTGATACCTGCGGAAGCTACTTTGAAAGCGGCCTGGGTTTCGGCACGAGACTGCGCAGCCGCCTTGTTGCCGAGGTGCGTCACCCCAGCGAGACTCTGCGTCTTTCGATTAGGCGCGTAGTCGCTCCTCCCATGCCACCACGTCGCCACGTCCACTGCGGGAGGCGCCGAGCGGTAGCGATGTCTGTTGAAATGACGCCAAAGCGCTATCCCACTGCAGGTAAGGTGAACATGCTCTGACCTTGGCAGAGCCTCGCCGTTCCCAGCAACAAGCGGTCAGTCAGCGAGCGCGAAGTCCAGCACGTCATCGGCAATGCCAACCGCAGGCCGTGGGTCTTCAAGAACCACATCGATCGGGATCCCGGATCCGCCCTCGATGTCGAGCTGGACGACAACCCGAACCTCGACCTCCGCGCTGGCCTCGAGGTAGTGATTGTTAAGTTCCCCGATAATGCTCACCTCGCCGTCGCCAGAGTGCCAGTCCCCTCGGTAGAGCCCCCCTTCGAGGGTCACGACAGCTACTGCGGTTGCGATGATCACGTCAGGCGACGCAGGGTCCTCCTTGAAGGAGAACTCCGTCGTCTGGTCGATGCCCGCGATGGCGGCGTCCTCAATCGCTGGCACAGTGAACTTCACGAACGAGGGGTAGCCGTAGTCGCCGCCGTAGATGAGCTGCTCGGAGACGCTCTCGTTCATGAGGTCATAGAGAGCGTCCGTGGCCGCCTTGACCAGGTCGACCTTTGCCACGGGAGAACGCATCTGCTTCAGCTCGTTCACGGCCACGTCGATGGGATTCTTTGACGGCCTTGATGCTGTGGGTTTCGGTTCTGGAGACTCCTCCACCGGGGGCATGGTCTCCACCGGGGGCGACGCGGGTACCTGCGCTTCCACGATGGCGATCGCCTCAACGATATTTCGGGACCAGGAGATGCGATTCCGCGGGATCACGAGTCGATCGACGTCGTCCATCAAATCCTGATGTAGGGACTTCTTATCCTCGGCGAGGAAGCCGTTGTCGAACGTCACGAACAGCACCTTGTCGTCGAGCTCAGCGCCGACCAGGAGTTCAAGAACGCTCTCCCAAATCAGCACATCGCGGAAGCCGAGGGACTTCTTCGTCTTCCCCTGTTCGATCTCGAGGAACGGCCGGCGTCGGCCCAAATCTCGGCGCAGAAGATCCGACGTCGGCACCTTCGGCACCGGCGCTGCATGGACGCCGTCGCGTGCCAGCACTGCATGGAACGTGCTGTCGATGTCGGCTTCGATGCGGTCGTGGGCTGCGCTGAGATCGTTGGCTGTCTGGGTGACATCACTCCCGGCCGCGCGCATCTGCTGGACACTGGCTGCTGCATCCTCGTGAGCGCCCCTAGCCGACTCCACGCGCTGACGCCGCAACTCGTCGATGACGACCTGCGGATACACGATCTCGCACGCACCGGCGGCGGCTAGGTCGACCAGCTTCGGCGCCGCATCGCGGGTCATCCACGGGTCTCGGAACAACGCATTGGTGTCCATGACGACGAAGAGCATGCCCCCATCATGCCCTAAGCCCATCGACCGTATATCGCCAGGCGACACGCCCCTGCCATGGACGCTACTGGTCTCAGGGCAGGGGTTTCATCGGTACGCGGCCACCGATGACATGTGCTCACCACGGCGACTGTCAGGGATGCCACCAACTGGGACTCGATCGTCGCAGGCCTCGGCCCCCAACCTCGCCCGCCACAGACTCCGCCACACCGGAGCGACGTGGATGGCCGACCCCGGTGTCCCGCTGCACGTGCTTCAAGAGATTCTTGGGCACGCATCCATGAAAACTACTCGCGGATACCTGCATCCCGATGACGGGCGCCTTGCCTCCGCGGCAGAGCAAGCCAGCGTATTCCTCTCCCCCTCCGGACAGAAGCGTCAGGCCGAACGAGGCGGCCCGACCGCGCGAGCCCTCTGACGCCCCACGCAGTGCCTGCCTACTGATCGCTCCAGTGCTGTCAAGGACCGCGTGCGACGCGTCAACGGTCGCGGCTACGTCTTGCTCCCGATGAAATGAAGCATCGAGATGGGGACCGGGGAATCAGGCGTTGCCGGAAGATCGACTACGGGGAAGGCAAAAGACACTTTCGCAACGTCGTCAATTCCGTACTGCAGCCAGTCGGTGCAGTCGACGTGTGGGAGCGCGTCTACCAGACTGCGATCTGCAAGGAGCAGGCTAAACGGCGCAAAGTGGATCACGGCAGATATCGCAGGCCGTGTCTTCTCGGCCCATTCTCCGCTTTCGACGTCTCGCGCCATGTAGATTGCGAGCGCATCATGGCTGCCTTCGACGTGGGCACGGCTTCTATCGGGCGCGATTGCGACGAGGAATCGGATGTCTTCCGACGGCAGAGCCGACACCCCCTCCCGCACGGTCCGGACGAGATCCGGGTGTGAGTCAATGAGTCTCGGAGTCAGGGCGGTCATACCTGCGAGCGCGGCACGGATGAATCTGCCCGGGCGCACACCATCGAGTTCGCCCGCGATCTGAGCCCGTTGCCCGTTCAGCGGCGAGCGGACGAGGTGGCCCGCAAAGCAGTGCGCCCATCGAATGTACTCGTCGTCCCAGGGCGAGGTGATCGCCCTGCAGGAATTGCAATGCGCGTATCGGCTTGCGCCTCCGAGTTGTGCCCTACCGTAGGTGAGGCGGTTGTCCGACGTCGTCCCGCCCAGGCGAAATTGCCCTGGTTGAACGCTGCCTTCGGCGGCACATGCGCTTTGGTGAGCGTGCGGACATTGCCGCACAGAGTGCATCTGCCTCGCTTGCTTTGCCTGCCCGCCGGCCTGAATCCTTCTTGCTGAGTCATCTCGCGGCTCCTTCCTCGACATTATCGGTGGATGCAGAGCTGATGGCGCCGCAATACGCACGACTCCGCGGCGGGTTCGCCGCGGATACGTTGATCGTGGTGCCGAGCGCGAACCAGCGACGCCCACACCCGATTCACGCCCATTCAGCCCACCTCCTAAAGGACTCGTTCGATACCTTCGCGTCAGGCTACGGCGTGCTGACGCCTGGTGGGAACGTTTGGTATGGCCGAGATAGTGGTCGAGTGATGTGGCCGATCCGCTTGGCTGTCTGTCCTTACCTCTACAGTCGAGTCATGAAGGGAATCGTAGGTGCAGGGCTACTCGTATCGGCGTTCGCGCCGTTGCTAGCTTTGATCGCGATCCTGAAGCTACCGACGCTGGGGTGGGTCAGCTGGGCGATACTTGCTGGTTGTCTCCTGTCGCTAGCGCTCCTTTGGCTTGTGCTTGGCAGCGTCGCCCGGCTTCAGGCCCGTCCCGTGGAGTCGGCGGAGGTCAGACGCACGGACGAGAGCGTTCTCGCGTTCACGTCGAGCTATGTCGTCCCGGTCGTGGTCACGTTGTTCAGTGATGACATCGCATCTTTAGTGGCGACGATCGCGCTCGTTCTGCTTCTCGTGATCATCTATGTTCGCGCCGGGCTCTATCACCTGAATCCCACCCTTGCCGTCATTGGCTTCCGGCTCTATGAGGTGACCGCAACCAGCGGCGCGGCAACGATGGTGCTGTCAAGGTCCCGACATCTTCCGCAGCACGGGGTCATCGAATGTCGATACCTTGGTGACGATGTCGCTATCCAATTGAAGGGACGACCGTGACCGAGGAACCGGCGCGCCAAGCGCTCGCTACCGCGCTTGGAGCAGATCCGACTGGGTTGGACAACTTCGTCATCCGCGGAGACGCACTGGCCGATTCGGAGTTGACCCGGTTCGACCTTGTCGATGGGATGGCCTCGGACGTCGTCGGCGACGTCCGTCGGTTCGCGGAATCGCTGACAGATAAGCAGTTCCTCGAGTACGACCCGTCCTATCAGACTAGTAACTCTCAGGTCCTCGTCGAGAAGCTCAGCGAAATCCCAGAGCTTGCAGCCGTCGACGCGGCGATTCGACGCGGCGATGTGCCCAACGACGCTGGTGGACAGGCCGTCGTCGCAATGGCGCACGCGGTGGGCACGGGCGCGAATCGAATCGTTGTCTACCGGCTCAAGGGTCCCGGGATCGCGACGAGACGGTCCCGCGGCATCACGCTCATCCCGCGGGACGGGATCTACCGACCGATCGAGGGCGACGTGCTTTTCTACGAGCCCCGATTCGATGTGCTCACATTTGGCGAGTTCGCGTACTTCACGACGGTCACCCTCATTCAGACGAAGCTCCATGCGCCCGACAAGGCGCGCCAGCTCGCCCGTGACACGCTGACAGCGGTGACAGCCAAGATCCGCATCGACGGGTTCGCAGAACTGGAGCAGGCGGTGATGGACGACCCGGGCATGCGCGCGAAGATGGCATACGTTGCTCGCCTTCTTCAGTCCGACCCGGACTACGCGAAGAACCTGACGACGAAGAAGCTCATCGCTTTCGTCGAGTCCTACCCGGATTATGACATTCCCATCGGCACGGTCGACGGGAAGAAGGCCTTGCGGTTCGACACGTCGCCCCAGCACCGGCACCAGATCCCCCGGCTGCTCGCCGACGACTACCTCCACAGTTACCTCACCGACCGAAACTACGAGGCAGGTTCGAAACAGCGCGTTCGCACCTAGCGGGAGCGGGGAGAGATGTCGGAGGCGATTCGTGCACGGACATTGCAGGCTTTGCGTACCGCGACCCAGTTCGACATCCCACCGGAGTCGCTCGCTAGTGCGATGACAGCGACTCCTGACCTGCTCTCCCGGCCGGAGCAAGTAGCGGAAATCGAAGAGCATATTCGGGCGATTCTCCTGGAGAGAATCACGATTCCCGTACACGCTCGATGGGCGACGCTTCCAGCGCTCGGAAACATCGCTGAGGCGCTCGTTGAGTCGATGCTCGTCGACTTCGGGTGGCAGCCGCTGTATGACGACGACAGCGGGTACTCCGCTGGGCATGGAGTCGATCTGCTGATGCTCGACCCATCACTGTCAGCTATCTTCGCGATAGAGGTCAAGTCGACGATTCAGCGAGGCCGCTGGCCGCGACTGAACCGAACGCCTCGGGCGCAAATGACCCCAGCCTGGCTCGATCGCGCGAGTAACGAAGGGATGCGTGAATGGGGTTTCGAGGCAGACGACGTCTACTCGATGATTGCGCAAGCGCACCTGGGACGGTTGAAGTGGCGCGCGTGTGTTGCGGCTGAGCTAGGCGCGCCCCTACCAATCGCAAGCATCGATCAGTTAATCGACCTTAACTGGCTGATCAAGCACGACTAAACAGATCCGCCATCGCAACGTCTCCTGTCATAGTCGACTGAATTGTCCAGGTCTGCTCGCGAGGAGAGCGACGCCGGCACCTCCGCCCGGCTAGCCGATGCAGCTTGACCCAGGTACCCAGATCGGTCAGCTCGCTTGATTTTCCAGATCTTTATGCGCCTCACGAGGCCCGCTTCAGGTCATGGCTTGCATGATTCAGGAGCCGGCGACGTTACTCAGAGGTCACCGAAACGGGACACCGGGCTACAGAGTCGGGGCACAGTCGGTGGGAGCACCGAGTCGTGGACGAACACGAAGGCCGAAAACTGATGAATGAGACCATCTGTCTCGACCACATGAACGGGGTCTAATGCTGATCTCGCGGTGCCATTGCCAATTCGTCATGTGAAAACGGAACCGATCGAGGTAGCCATGAAGACCGCCGCCTCGGCCTACGTCGTCGGTATCGGCGGCCTGACCCGGCCCGCAGCGAACTTGCGGCGGTTTGCCCAGCTCAGATCCCGAACGTCCACGTCCTGAACGGGTTCTTCATACCAAGGGTCGCCGCCCGGCGGCGCAACCTGGTTGAACGTCTCCTGATCGAAGTCGGCCGACAGCTTCCAATCTGGCTTGATGCCGGTGATCGTTCGAGCCGATACGAGTCTCGAGGCGAGGATCGAGAGGTCCACGTCCTTCGAGTCGAGGAGCTCGCGGATAGCGGCCCGGAGCTGTTCCACGCGGTGCCGCAGAATGAAGTGGACCTGGTATCCGACGCCAGAACCAGTCGCCGCGTCGTCGCCCTGCTTGAGGTGATTCAGAAAGTCCGCGATGGACTCATCGACCAGAGTTGCCGTTGCCTTCTCATACCAGGACGGCTTCTCAGACCGATACGCGTGGTCAATGCTGTTCTCTATCCTCCTCCATGCCCGGATGCGAAGCACTGGACCGCTGATCTTCCAGAGCACGGCCTGCACGGTTTCAGGTGGTGTGTCCTTAGGGAGCGCGACGAGCAACTGACCAGTCCAAGCGAGGAGCTGGTCAAGGTCATTGAACGGCGCGGTGTCGTCTGAAGGGAGGTGGTTGGCGATCTCAGCGAGAACTTGAGCCAACTGAATCCTGTCAGCATCTGTGGCTGGTTGGTTCGACGGGCTGAGACATTTTCCGAGCACCAAACTCCGGAACTCGTCCGATGTCCCGACGAGAAGGTGTACCAACGGTTGCCCATCCCCACCGGTCGCCGCCCTGACTGCAGCATCGACCGTCGCGTCGCTGACGTCGTGGTCGAGGATGCCCATCGCGAAGTAGCGGTCGAAGTACTCTTCGTGCTGGACGCTCTGGCGCCGAGTGCTTGCATGAGCCGAGAGCTGTCCCTTCTTCCGGTTCTTTGGGAATAGGGAGACGAGCAGCTCCCGGGCGGTGCCACGGCGTTCCTCCGGGACGACCTTGAGTAGCGGCTCGATATCGAACGGCTCGTACTCGATTGACTTGGCGCCAAAATTCATCTCCCCGGTGTGTCCGGAGAGCAGTTCGTTGCGGTATCGCGGAATGGAGTTGAAAAGAGACGGGAAGCTGACGCGGATGAGAGTCAGCAGTTGAACGTCCTCGTCGTCGACCTCGTTGGGAGGTAGGAGCGGGATGTGGTGCTGCAGCTGAGCAATGTAGCGATCGATCGCGCGCGGCGTCGTCAATAGATCCGTGAAGCAGTCGACCAGAGCGCCGAGACGTTGGCCAGGCGAACCATCGTCGACAGCTTCTCGCGAGATGCGAGCAAGCCCCGTGTTCAATCGGGCAACCTGCTGGTGCCGTAGTAGTGGGGGCACGAAGAGTGGGTATTGAACGATCTTCTCCATGAATCGTTCGGCCGAACCGTCATGGGGATTTACCGCGATTGATTCGGTCATGCTCCTGTATAGGGTCTCGTCATCGTAGGCGAGCAGGTACTGAACGCCGTCGAACCTGCCGAGCAACCGAACCACCTTCAGCAACGCCAACAGCTCATCACCATGGAGCCGGTCGATGTCGTCGACCACCACGAGTATCGGCTTCTTGAGCTCCTTCAGCTCCTCCGACGCCTTATTGAACGCGACCTGCCACGACGGCGACTTCGCCAATGCCTCACCCATGAGCCGAACCCCTTCGGCGGCAGCGCCACCGGCGATCGGAATCAGGTTCGCAGCGGGTGCAGCGACGGACGCTGTCACGGCAAGAGCCCGCCGCACCTGCTGCCCCTTCTTCCTGGGGAGCACCTCCGCGAGGGACGAATAGAACTCGCCCAAGAGCCCGGAAACATCACTCGTTGCCCAAGGCGTGAACCTTGCCACAGCCCACTTGGGGTGCTCGCTCTGTAGCTCCTCAACGATCATGTTCACCAGCGACGTCTTGCCGCTACCCCATGGGCCGCTGAGCCCGAAAACTGCGCTCGACTCGAACGAGTGGGTCGTGTGGATCAGTTCCGCGGCGCGTTGCGCGTACGACAACCGACCAAGAGTGTCAAGCTTCCTCGAACGGAGCGCTTCGTCTGTCCAAGCATTTTCGCCCATACGCCAATTATCCTCTGAGAGTCGATTGACCCGGGCGTTCTGCTGCAGCGAAATGGTCTAAGCGTCGGCCTGTTAGTAAGCGTCGCGACTGATGATTCCGTGGTCTGCCATACGGTCAAGCAATCGTAAGAGCACAGCAGCCTGCCGATCCGAGGGAACGCGTCCCTGCCGCAAGCCGAACAGCTCCACGAGGTTTTTCTCGGTAGGCGACATCGGAACCTGCGCCGTTGCTCCGTAGACGGTCTCCCAAACCTGTGGACTGAGCCCGAGAACCCTCCTGACGACCTCGAAGCCGGTATCAATCACGCGTTGCTTACGGTCATCGGCAGCTTGCACATGAGCCTGCGCCGCGCTGATCAGATCATCTTCGACAGCGCCATCGAGCCGGATGTGGGCTCTCTTGAGTACTTCCCAGCAGGCTTGCTGCTTGGCCCACTGTGTCACGTTGGCTTGTGGGCGATTCGGATCAGTAAGGTGCTGTTGCGCGAGCCGAGCACTCTGGACGAGACCTTCGAGCGTTGCACTGCTGATTGCCTGAAGTTTCCAGACGCGGTCGAAGTCATACTTGGCCCCGCCGAATTGGGCACTGACCTGGAGCGCGAACCGCGAGATGGCGTATGCCACGATGTTCGCCAGGTAGCCCGGTGCGCTCCTGTACCAATCTTGCTTGAGTACCTCGCTGCGAAGCGTCGCGTACATGATTGCTTTGCCGATGCTGGTGCGGAAGTAACCGTCGCCGTAGGCGTCGGCGCCCTTGCCGTCGTCTTTCGTCCACTGTGCATCGACCTTGTTTGCGTAGTCGGCGAAGACAGACTGCGCTCCTTTGCTCACAAGGTCGGGGTGCTGGTTCCAGCAGTAGTCGTACTTCGCCCAGTCGGTCTTCGTGATCCGTTGGGACTTGGGGTACTCAAGTTCGAACTTCGCCTGTTCACCTGCCGGGCCGCGTGCTGCCCGATCGTTCTCCCACTGCCCTCGGGCACGTTCGTAGTACCAGCCAGTCTGGTACTGCTTGCCTTCTTGCGCCGGCGCCTTGAGACGGCGGCTGATCTGCTCCAAGCGCACGTGAAACTCGTGGGTCGAGAACAAGTCTGCTGCGCTTACTCTGTTCTGACTGTTCGCGTACTTCGCGACTGACTGGACGACGTTCGCGGAGTCCAAATCGTTGACGGTGACGAGCTTCATTTGGATTGAGACGCCGTCCACGTTTCTGCTCTTGTCGCTCCGTAGAAAGTGAGCAAGCGAGGCGGTCGTCTGTCCCCCGTTGACTATCTGCCAACGGTGGAGGCGACGGATGGTGGTCCCCTGTGGCGAGCGTCCGAGTTCCACCTCAGTCGCAGTTGTGGTCAGGCCATTGTTGTAAGCAAGGAAGCGTTCCGGCTCTTGGGCGAGGGTGGCTTGGATACCGCGGTTGACTTGTCCTCGCGCGCTTAGGAACGTTCGGACATTCGATTCCAGGAGGAGGCTGCCGTACTCGTCGAACACGTCTGCGAGGACCTTCGCGGGAATGACTGCGAGGTACGTCCGGGTTGTCTCGTCGTCTCCAGCTGTCACCAAGCACGGCAGACCGTCAGGAATCCACTTCGTAAAGTCGACGTGGATGTCCTCGCTCCCCCGGTCGGGAAGCGCTGCGTCGATGATTCTGCGCTGGTCCCACACCTCGTACGTTGTTCTCAGTCCAGCCACAACGTCGCTCTCGATGGTCCGAATCCGGTCGCTCATTGTGCCGTCGGTGATGAGGATGGTCCGGATCTTCGCGATCCTCCCCTCCGCGATCTGCTTCGAGAAGTAGTCCGCATACTCCCGCTCCCGCGAGGACAGCTCTAGGTTTGTGGTCAACCATCCGTTGGCAGCCGCCTCTACGAAGCCGGTCGCGCGTCCGATCGCGTCCTTCGCTCCTGTCATAGTGAGTGTTTCGTCGCGCCCGAAATACCTCCCGGCGAGGATGACCAGCGATTGTTCGATGGAGTTCTCTGCATAACCGAGAAGTTCGAGGCGCTTGCCTCGCGGGCCGTTGCATCGGAGTGGCTCAATGTTCAGATTGGCGACCGCCTCTGCATCTTCGAGCCTTGCTGCGAAGACTTCCGCAAAGGCCTCAATCTCGAAGGCGCCTTCCCCGGCGATCGCTGCGACCTTGATCTCATTGCGGAGATCATCGACTTCGCTGCTCACGAAAGCCCGAGATCGTCGAGTAGCGCATCGAAGGGTGCTGTGAACGGTGACAGTCTCAGCAGCTCCAGGGAGTAGTGCACATCGATGATTCCGGCAGGCAGCGAGGGGATGTCGAGGTGGGGGAAGCCTTCGTTCACTTGGAACCGTAGCCATTTTCCGGGGAGGAACCGGTACTTGTCGTACCACTCGTCGGAGAGGTCGAGTGTCAGGGCCTCCAGCGCGGCATCCCATGTCTCCGCTGCGCTCGGGCTGGCGGCGAGCGCTTCGCCTATTTGCTGCGCATACTGGCGGAAGGGGACCGCGGCGCTCGAGTTGAGCGGCGCGTCCTCAACCGGAAGCACGAGAAGATCGAGCGCCTGGCCGGTGGGAACCAGTTGGCTTGGGGATGACACGCGGATCATGCCCGGCGGTTGATGCGTGGACTTCACTTCGATGCCGCGGCCATCGGCGAAGGTGAAGTCATGCACGCCCAGTCCTGCCTTAGCCCAGGGACCGCGCCACGCCTTCACCGAGTCGTCTGCACTCATGCCGGATGTGAGGAGCGTGCGCAGGAATACGAGTTCGGCGAATGTGCCCCTGACGAGGGGTTCGGACAGCCGGCCCCGCCGCTGACCGACGAAGCGTCGATACTCCTCAATTGAGCGGATCAGTACGCCAATGCCCTCGTCGGTGGACGTCGCAACCGACACGCGTTCCAGGAGGTACTCCACCAGTTTCAGGAAGAGCGGCGGAAGTCCGCCGTCTGTGGCGGTGATCTGAACGTAGTCGTTGCTGCCGCTCCGAGTCGTTTCCACTGAGAAGCCTTGACCGTCGCTGACAACCTGTGCCGGAGTTAGCGAGACTCTGATGAACAGTGCCGCACGGCTGTTGTCGTTGACCGCGGCGAACATGAACGGTGTCTGACCGAGGACCACCATCCGGCCACTCGTCCCGGAGAGGACTTGTTCGAACCGTGATCGCAGGGATGACACGTCCATCAGATGTCGTCCTCGTCTATTTCATCGTCGCCTTCATCATCGACGAGCCCGTTGTAAGCACGCCAGAAGACTTGGTTGACGCGATAGGTCTTCGAGTCTCGCGTCGCGTCTTCGATCTCGTCTTGCGTCATCTTGGGGAACGCGATCGCCACGGCGAGCCGAGTAAGTCCAGTCTCCACTTGGTCCAGGTCGGAGTCTTCTGGGCTTTTCGGATCATCGGCAGTGACGGTGTAGATCATCAGGATCGGATGGTCGATCCAGGCGAGGGTCCGCGCTTGCGAGGTCATTCGCTTTCCGCTCGCCGTGAAGAGGGGCTCTGTATCCATGGCCTCTCGCTCGGACTTTGTAAGCGATCCAGCGACGTCGGTCCCGGAAGAGACTCGTCGACGGTCGAGGCGGATGTGTCCATCCGAGCGGCTGCGCCCCATCTTGTTTCTCCGGCTCATACCGACGGAGATGGCGCCGAACTGGTGCTGAGCGCCTCCCCCGCTACTGCTCACTAGGACGACGGTCCATCGGTCGCTGCCGGGTGTGACTTTAAAAGCGTCAGTGATGGGGAGGATGCCGTCGCCGCCGGGGCCGAACCACTGGCTGCCGCGGTCGCCTTGGAAAGTCCCGAAAAACTCCTGGACGGCTTCGAGAGGCACGTTGCTCCATGCGTCGAATCCGCCGCTGGTCTTCACCGAAGTGGGGGCTCCCAGGTGAGTGATCAACGCCTCGACCGCTGCCTGGTTCTGCTGCTCGATGTTGTCATCGCCAGTGAGGTCGTACGATTCGGCGAGTCGGTTTTCCCAGACAATCGGTCCAATGTCCACAACTTCCGTGTCGCGTCCCTTGTTGGCGGCGACGATGGCGACGCTGTCCGGATGGACCCGTACCCGTAGTCCGAAGTCTCTCGGGGTTAGACCCCGGGCCTTCATATCGAGGAGGGTCTCTCTCAGTTCCTCTGTGACCTCGGCAGAGTGCTCGAAGTCCGCGCGGGTTGTCTCGGGCATCCAGATGCGTACCAGGTCTTCGAAGCGGGGTCGGTAACCGAACCAGCGTCCCATTTGCATGAGTGTGTCCATCGTGCGTGGTTCTCGGACGAAGTAGCTCACCTGGAGTCCGTCGAGGGTGAGGCCACGTGACAGGATGTCGCCACCGACAACGATTTTTGGAACGAGGTCGTCAGCTTCTCGTTCCGCAACGGTCATCAGCTTCCGGCGCTTCGCGCGCTCTTTGGCTGTGTCACCGTTGATGAGGTCGACGCGGAACTCGTCTGCTACCTCAATGAGCTTCTCGGACATCTGCTCCCAGGTGACGTCCTTCACATTAGCGAATCGAACGTTCCACACATGCTGAATCATCTCTGCGGCGGCACTTCTTGCCGTCGTGTGTCGGGCGAACTCGCTCAGAATGACAGCGACCGTCTGCTTGAGGAACTCGTCGGCGAGATCCGCCACGCGACGCTCCACGCTCTTGAACCGAGAGACGTTGATGAGCATCGACGCTGTCTTGGTCTTCTTATCCCGGATGCGACGGACCGCCGTACCCAGGAAGAACTCGATCATTGCGATCTCCATTGATTCAGGGAGGGCGGGGACCGGATGATGGTTCTTGTGCTTAATCGGGATGAGTCGGAGACAATCGTCGACTTCGGTGGAGATCGCGGTATGGCCACCTTCTGGGAAGTACGTGCCGATCCCGCGGTATGTGCTCGGGGGAAACATGACCCTGATGTAGTCGCTGGGAAATAGGTCGGTAAGAACCGTTCCAGGGCCGTCAGCTGCCGGCTCGCCTCTTCCTGGCTTCTCCACGAACTCGAAGGCCGCCTGGTCGTCGATGAAAATGTTGGCGAACGGAGTGGCAGTGATAGCCAGGTAGGAGCTCCGGGTCGATACGTCGAGGAGCGCGCGAATCGCTCGATTGACGCTAGTCGGGTCTTCCTTGTCGCGCGTGTTCGGGCTGCCCCAGTCCGATTCGTCGTCGATGACGATGAGAGGAATATCCAGCCGCCCGCCAGGAGCCTGGCTCTTAATGTAGGTCCGAATGTTGTTCAGAAGCGATGGCGTCTTCTTTGTGATGAACACCGTGGGAAGTCCCCCGTCGACCCAGGTGATGCTGGACCCGCGCTTCGACTTCGAGAAATCGTGGCGGACCGTCGTCATCAGGTGAGCGCGAAGCCCGGAAATCTCTCCTACACCGACGTACCGGATTGCAGCGTTGCTGATGCCGTCTTCCCAGGTCTCCGAGTCGACCCCGAGAAGATCAGTATCGAACCGGGTCTGTGTTTGCTGCCTCAAGTTCTCCGTGTGGCCGCCGATGACGATGATCACGCGATAGCCGTAGTCAAGCGCCTTATTCAGAATGCCCAGGTAGGTCGCCGTCTTTCCGGACTGAACCTCACCCATAAGCAATCCGCGGCGGGGCCACGTCCCGTCAGTCTGCGTCGGATTCCCCAGCAGTTCGACCACGTCATCGGTCTGCGAGTCCAGCGTGTTGATGACGTTCGCTTCCCAGTCACGGCTGATGAGCAGCTTCTTGTAGGCATCCCACCGAGGGGTCTCAGTCTCGTCACGGCGTTGCGCGATCCACGGCCTGAACGTCGCTTTATCGACGATCGAGCCGCCCAAGACCATCTCGACAGTGTTTTCCAGCGTCAGCTCTTTCAAGATCTCCTCGATCTCGATCGCGCTGAGGTCTTCGAACAGCAAGGATGCAAAACCGGCCGCCTTCGTCTCCAGCTCGTCGAAGGCCAATGGCCGGACCCGGTTGAACAACTGGTCTTTGAGGTACGCCTTGAACTCAGCTTGACGATCATTCAGCGGCATGGGAGCCCTTCCATACGAGATTAACGAGCGCGTGGAGATCATCCACAGTGTTGAACGGCTCAACAGCGACCAGCTGCGTCACAACGACATCGGGGTCGTCGTCAAAGATGCCTGATTGGCGCATGTCGTTGAGCCGAGCGATAAGCGCCTCTCGCGCTGGTCGGGTGCCTAAGGCCGGCACGTTCCCTGCGATCTCAACATATGCGTCCATGACGGGGAACGTGGTCGCAACCGTCTGCAAAAGCCCAACCACGCGTTCGGCATCCTCAGCGTCAAGACGAGACAGAACCGCCCCGACGAGCGGACTTTCGAGGTTCACCTCATAGAGAAACCCGTCGCGAGTCTTGAGCTTCGTCCACACGTGCGCGACATCGGCGCTTTCGCGCCTCCCCCGGAAGGTGTGGACCCGATGACCGCGATCCAGGATCGGATCAATGAGTTGTCTGAGCCTCAACTTGAACGAAGCCGGCGGCTCTGCTCGAGACTTTTTGATGTCCAATTGCCAGAGCGCATCGAGGGTCGTTGGCACATCGACTTTGACTCGGGTTTGCTTCGACAGTTCATTCATTCGCGCGAGACCGTACCAATGGCCGTGTGAAATCAGCCGACGATTGCGGTATACGTAGAACCCCTGCGCCTCGCGCATCCCCTCGCCGAGGTCCGGACGTTGTCGTTCCTGGGGTGTGAGCCCTGAAGGGTGCGGAAGGGTAAAACCCTCAACATGAACCTCAGCGCCGCCGATCTGAAGAGTCTCAAGAGCAGTGCGCTGAGTCTTCGGATTATCGGACAAGAACGGATCGATCGGTCGCAAAGCGATTCCGTTGACCGTAATCGTGAGTCGTTCACGCCGATCCGCGAGAAACCTATGGAAGACGAGTGCGAGATTAGAACGGACACCGCCGAGCCGTTCGGCGAGATGGGTACCTGGTGTGAGAGTGTCTCCTAGGAGAAGGTCCAGCTCGCTCCACACCACAAGGGTGCCACTGGCTTGCCCCTCGAACTCACCCCATAAGGGCAACTCCTGAACCTCAGTCTCGTCGAGCACATTCAGGAGCCATTTGCCCGAGTCACGTACGAAGTCGACGTCCCAACGTAATGCCGTCACTGTGTCGTCTCGCTTCGTGACTACGGTCAGACAGCGTGCTTGAGAAAGCGATGCCGTCTTCAGGCCGAGCCCAAAGCGCCCAAGGTCCGAAGCGTCACGATCACCGACGGAGCCCGCGAAACGCAACGCCTCTCGGGCCACCTCGGAGGTCATGCCGCGACCGTCGTCCAGAACAGCGACATGCTTGCCCTCAATGACGTCTGCATCGATCGAGATGTGGCCTGCTCCTGCGGTGATGCAGTTGTCCAGAAGGTCCGCGACGGCGGCGGCGAACGAGTAGCCCACCGAGCGCATGGATTCGAGCAGATTAACGCTCGGTTGGATGACCTCCGACTCCATCTTGTCTCCTCGATTCGCGCTTCAACTACGCCGCCTGGGTCTGTTCCAGCGCAAAAGCGTTCTCAAACTCGATATTCGGCTCGATGGAAGGGTAGGGAATTCCGGCGAAAGATTTGAACAGTGCAGTAAAGATGGCCGTGGCACCCTGCACCGGAACGGCCATACCGACCTGCTTCCGCACGCTCTCTTTGAGTCCTTCGAACACAAAGTCATCGGGGAAGGCCTGGAGGCGCGCCCTCTCCCGGTTCGTCAGCGCGCGGTCGAGAATCCAGTGATAGATGTACGATCCGCCGCCGCCCCCACCGGTAACGGTGTACGACGGCTTGTCCGCTTCAAGCCGCTTATATGTTGTACTGATCGTCGTGCGGGTATTGATGTGGAGCCGCTTTGGCATCTCTTGAAGCGCTCGTGGTGAGAATGCGTGCTCACCGGGGCGCAGAAAACTGAGACGTTCGACAACTTGAGCCGACAGCCGCGCAATCTCGTGGTTCGAGGCGTTCAGCGCGATCGGCGGAACAGTGAGTGCGGACTTCGCGGTGACGTCCACGTCCGCGTAGATCTCCGGTGACGGAACTCGAAAATCAACGTCAAGATCCTCGCGGATTCCGACGATAACGATTCGTTGCCGACGCTGTGGAACGCCGTACTCGTCGAACGAATAGAGGTGCGGGACGAGTCGGTATCGAAGTCCGTCTTCAGGATTCTGAAGGTGCTCCAAGATTTGCTTGAATGCTTTACCCTCGTTTGCTCCGCGAAGGCCGGACACATTTTCAGCGACGAACCATTTGGGCTTCTTCGACGCGAGAACCTTCACCCCATATGTATAGAGCGGGCCGTATTCTCCGTGTAAGCCCTTCCATTCACCGACGAGGCTGTAGTCATTACAGGGAAAACCGAACGCGAATCCGTCGATTTCGCCGAGTGCATCGATATCGAGATCGTGAACATTTTGGTGGACGACGCCTCCGCCGTCTGCCGGGAGTGCCGTTGCGGACTCGACCAATTTCGCGCCGTCATCGTACTCAGGAACGAGGATATTTCGAAGATAGGTCTTGCACGTGTCTTGGTCGTAGTCATTCGCCCATGCGTTTCGGAGAGTGACGCCGTCGAGGGCTTGTGCAGCGAGCCGTGCCCCTAGAGCCATGCCGCCGGGGCCGCTGAAGAGCTCGCCCATGCGGTAGGTCTGGTCGGTCATTGGCGTGGTTCCTTGGGGTGCTCGATCACATTATGGTCAAGGTCTAGCGTATCGACGACTGTTGGGACGCGCTGCGGGCCACGCCGATTGGCGTCTCGGCCTCCTGGGCCCGGCCCCAAGATAGTCGGAGCGACCGACACCCAGCCCTTGCGAGAGTTTGTCGCCCCGCTCGATCGCGTTCGGCTATATGTCCCATTCTGTGCCCCGGGGGCCACGTCAGCGTGTCGGCGGGCGTTGCACTCCCGCAGCCGTGCCCTCGCGAGCAGGGCGACGCTGACGGCTCCCCCAACAACGAACTTCATCATGTTCCACAGGAAGATGAGTACGAGAAGGTTGAGCCATCCGGGGCCACCGTCAGCGATGAGGTTGGTGCAGATACTCGCGGCCAGGAGGTAGGGCACGGCGAGGAGCATCGCCGGCACACCCCACCTGAGTCCTCGCCTCGTGCGGATCGCATCGAGGAGGATGTTGGTGGGCATGTAACGGCGCAGGAAACCACGGACGTGGATGCTGACTGTCCAGAGTTGGCGGATCATGACGGCAGTCGTCTCCAAAGGGTCTGGCGACAAAGAACCTTGAAGGACTGCCCGAATCGGGCGATCATGCCGTCACGCTCGGGGCGACGGCGACACACATTTTGAAAGCCGCCTTGCTTACACAGTCCACTGTAAATCGGACTCCGGACATTCGGAAGTGCCCGATCCGCATCTCGGTCGAGCTCACAGCACGCGGCCAGTGCCCATGCGCCTCGGTGAGGGTGGCGTTGCCTCCTCGGTCGACTGAGTGTTGATGCTCTTGATCCTCACTAGCGCGGCGCTGGCTCGTGCGGCGGCGATCTTTTGCGCGTCGCCGTCTGGTGCCGCGCCGAGTGGCTCGTTCCCGGTGATGTCGTAGCGGTCGCGGTACGCCGCGATCGTTCGCGCCTGACGCCGCCACGACACGGCGGCATCCATCTCAGCAGGTTCTCCGCCAACCGACAGCACCCAGTCCTGTCTCTCCAAGAGAGCTTGGTCAAGGACTGCATCGGCACGCTGTCGAATCAGTCCTCGTCGCTCGGAGAGCGCCTTGTGCATCTCGACTGTCATCGGACCGGTTGCCTCGGGGATCAGGCCCGCGATCAAACGGGGAGCCTTACGACTACGCCATGCCCCGGCCGGGCGGGTGGTGGTGCGTGGGAGGCGATGGTGAAGGACTGCGGCAATGTCATCCGCGTCGCCGAACCCTCGTGCTGTAGGAAGGCGCGGGAGAAGCGCATCAACGTCATAGTGGTTGGCTTCCGCACGCCGGGGCTCCGCGGCAAGCGCCCCGAAAGTGTCGGATCGGATTGCGTCTTCTGCTTCGTCCGGGGTAAGCCCGGACTCGCGGATGAGGGTTGCCCAGCGGTCGTGTTGGGCGGCTTGCGCGATCGTCTCGTACTCGGCCGCGAGCTGTGCCACCGAGCCCCACGCCTCTTGCTCGGCGGTGATCGTCTCGTATGCGGAGAGTTCCGCGCCGACGTGTTGCAGGACTCCGTAGAGCACGGTCCGTGCTGTTACATCGGGGTTGTCGGTGGGGTGCGGGCCGTTGTGGGAGCCGTCGGGTTGGTCGGTGGCGACGTAGACGAAGTTCGCGTGGCGTCCGCGGGTCATCGCGACGTACAGGTTCTCCCTTGAGGTGGTCACATTGGCGAGTACGTGGGCGGTGTCGGTCGTGATGCCTTGAGCCCGGTATGCGGTGACTGCGTATCCGAGATCGACATGCTCAGCCACATACCCGGCCGGCAACACCACCGCCCCACCACGACGCGTGCCGGCACGGCGAACGGTGAGGGAGCCGTCGTCGTGCACGTCGGTGACCGTCCAGCGGTCGCCGTTACGCACCCACCCCCGACCGGAACGCAGGCGCCGGTCGTTGCGGCGAGTGAGGATCGTGTCGCCGATGGAGGCTCGGGAGGTGTCGTGGAGTTCGACTTCGCGGAGTGCATTCACGGTGCCATCGAGGATCAGGTCTGCGCGGGCGCGCTGGTTCAAGGCATGGACGGATTCGTTCGAGTCGGCGATGAGCAAGGTCGCGATCCCGGCGAGGGCGTCTGTGCGCCAGGCGGTGTAAGCGGTGTCGATCATCGTCTCGGTATCGCCGCCGGTGATGCGGTCGTGGTCGGTGTAGGTGTCGATCGCTTCGGTGCGGCCGTGGCGCAGGTCGAGGGAGGCGGTCTTCTCCCATTCATTACGAACCGGTGCACGTCGACCAGTTCGGGGGCATCTTCGCGGTCGTGGACGCGCAGGGAGAACGCGCCGCCGGCGGCAACGGATTGGAGTTGCGCCCAGTCCCCCACCAGCAGCACCTTCGCTTCGGCTTGCTCGGCCAGGGCCGTGATGCGGTCGAGGGAAAGGGTGCCGGCGAGGGAGGCTTCGTCGATGATGACCAGCTGACCCTTCCGGAAGGTTGTGCCGTCGTCCGCGAGGACCTGCGCCGCGACCGCCGAAGAGGCGAGCCCGACGACGCTACCGCGGCCGTGCTCACGCTCCCACGCGGTGCGGAGTGCTCGCATGGCCGTTGTCTTCGCGGCCCCAGCGGGGCCGACCAGCACATCGATTACTCGACCGGACACGGCCACCCCTGCGAGCGCTGCGGCCTGATCCTCGCCAAGGAGTCGTCCTTCACGGTCGGGGCGGGTGGTCACCTTCTCAACGACGTCGATAGGCACGGTCGGCGCTGCGGTGGTGCGGGTGCGCTCGAGGAGCCGGTCTTCGGCGGCGAGGAGTTCAGCTGGCAGCGGTTCTGGTCCCCTTTTGATCCCCTTATCCACAGGGAGGGCTTCGCGGCGAGTTCCGGTATCCGCAGCGCTACCCCGCCGAGAGCTTGACCAGAAAAACCGACCGCGGAAACAACAAAACCCTGATGAAAATAGCTTCTCATCAGGGTTTTTCTGTCGGGCTGACAGGATTTGAACCTGCGACCCCCTGACCCCCAGTCAGGTGCGCTACCAAGCTGCGCCACAGCCCGTGGCAAAAATATTCAGTTGTTTGGGCCGCCCAGGATGGGCTAACCCATTTAACCCCAGTCAGGTGCGCTACCAAGCTGCGCCACAGCCCGTTGTCTTTCGCTCACGCGGAGGCAACTCCACTATCTTAGCCGCACGGCGACGCCTTCGCGAACCGGCCTATTGCCCGTGTCCCACTCCCGGCGTAGCCTGCCCTGCATGCCACAGATCACAACCGCGCTCGCTAGTCCAGAGACTTGGGACGATATCCAGCACGCATTGACCGGAGGTGGCGACGGTCGCAGCTGCCAGTGCGTCTGGCCGGTGCTCACGAACAAAGACTGGCAAGACACAACGCTCGATCAACGCACGGCGCTGTTCCAGCACGAGATCGCCACAGGCCCTCCTCCCGGGCTTGTCGCATACGTCGACGGCGAGGCGGCCGGGTGGATTCGCATCGGGCCACGCCCCGCGCAGCGGCGCCTCGCCCGCACCCGCAACATCGTCACGACCACGCGCGAACCTCTCGATGACGACACGGTTTGGGCCGTCACCTGCTTCGTCGTCAGAAAAGAACACCGCGGCCAAGGCCTGAACGCCGCACTACTGAAGGCGGGCGTAGAGTTCGCCCGTGCGGCTGGTGCTCGCGTCGTCGAGGGCTATCCGATCGACACCACCACCACCGAGGTCCGCGTCAACGATTTGTACCATGGCGCACTATCAACGTTCCTCACGGCCGGATTCACCGAGGTTCCCAGCACGAAACCGGGTCGCCCACTGGTGACCCTCAGTCTCAAAAGCTGACGACGCCGATCTACGATGGAGGGATGCAGCGCCGCACCTTCCGTCGAACATCCCTGCCGTGGTCGTTCGCTCCATACATCGTCATGTCGATCGTGCATGTCACGGCACTCGCTCTGCAAAGCGACCTCGCCGCCCCGACCAAACTTTGGTTGATGCCGCTACTCACGCTCCCAGTGCTGGTCTCACTGCGACTTCGCCCGTCAAGTGCGATCGCTCTCCTTCTCGTGGCAGTGGCGCTCTCATGGATCGGCGATGGCGCCGGAACATTCTTCCCCGGTGGCCCCGAATTGCCCCTCATGCTGCTGTTCTTCGGCCTCGCGCACATCGCATACATCGTGCTTTTCGCCAGGATGATACGCGTACGACGGATGCCATGGTGGGCGCTCGTCTACGCCGCCTGGTGGATCGCCATGATCGCCGTCCTTGGACCACACACCGGCCCGCTGCTGATCGCTGTCGCCGCCTATGGAGTCGTCCTCGGCGGCACCGCGGCATTTTCCACCCGCTGCCACCCGCTCGTGATCTGGGGCGGAATCTTCTTTCTCACCAGCGACACGATTCTTGCATTTCGCCTCTTTATCCCTGACGCCATGCCTGAGTGGACCAGCCCTCTCGTGATGCTCACCTATACGCTCGGTCAAGGACTCATCGTCGCCGGAGCACTGGTGACGATACGAGCAAGGAGAACGACATGACGGATGCTCCGGTGCGGGTGGATAGCTGGCTCTGGGCCATCCGCGTCTACAAGACCCGCTCCGCCGCCACCACCGCATGTCGCGCTGGGCATGTGCGCGTCAATGGCGACAAGGTCAAGGCCGCGCAGACCGTGAAGCCGGGCGATGAGCTGCGCGTACGCATCAGCGGCTTCGACCGCATCCTCTTCGTGCGCAAGACCCTCGTGAAACGCGTCGGCGCACCGGTCGCCGCACTCGCCTACGACGAACGCACTCCCCCACGCGAACCGCAGGCTGCTCTCGGCCTCCGTGATCGCGGCGCGGGCAGACCGACCAAACGCGAACGCCGAGACATCGACAAGCTACGCGGACGCGACGAAGACTGATCAGCCCAGCTGGTCGCGCAAGCGCGGCCACGCATCAGCGAACCCCGGATGCAGCGGCCGGTCAGCGACCTCGTCTACCGGAACCCACTCCAGCGCCACGCTCTCCGGGTCGCTGATCACCGGTTCGAACGGCGTGACCACGTCAGCGACGACTGTCGTATACGACCAGATCTTCAGATCCAGCACGCTTGTGAACCGCGGCAGCACGGCGCCTTCCGGAACGCCGGCCTCCTCGGTCGCCTCACGCAGCGCTCCATCGATCGCCGACTCACCCTGGTGCAAGGCACCACCCGGCAGGCCCCAAGTTCCTCCGAAATGACTCCAGCTCACGCGGTGCTGCAGCAATATGCCACGATCGGCATCCACCGCCAGCAGACCCGCCGCACCAAAGCGACCCCAGTACCGCTCCCCCGTATCGGCGACAACCCAGGCATCGCCGGGATCGCGCGGGCCCTCGGGGCGTCGCGGTTCACCAGATGCAGGAGGCACTATCGTCACCCCTTCAGCTTTTCACAGCATTCGTCATATCGGCGCACCGTCCGACAAGTGACGTAACGCGGTTCTGAAAGAATGGAACCGTGAAACTTCTCGTCGCCGCTCTCGAATCCGAACTCGTCGCCTTCTCCGACCCTCTGGACGGGTTCGACCGCCTGGTGACGGGGCCCGGAAAGCTCAAAGCCACCTACGGCCTGACTCGCGTGCTCGATGCCGGCGCATACGAGGAAATCCTCGTGGTCGGCACTGCGGGCGCCCTCGATCCTGAATTAAACGCAGGTGTGTACGACATCAACGCGACCTTCCAGCACGACGTCGTCGACGAAGAGGGCGTTCGGGGCCAGCATGTGTCGATGCCCCAACAGATCACCCTCAGCGAAGGCGACGCCGTCATCGCTACCGGCGACAGCTTCATCGACGACGCCGAGACCGCGGCGTTGATCCTCGGCCTCGGCGGCAAGCTCGTCGATATGGAGTCCTACGCATACGCCTGGGTCGCGGCCCAGTTCGGCGTGCCGATCCGCATCTGGAAGGCAGTCTCCGACCGGGCGCAGGACGACGCGAACACCACCTGGAACGACGCGGTCACGGCGTGCAGCCACCAGCTGCGCGACCGATTCCGCGAGGAATACGGCGTCTAGCCTGGCACTGGCGCCGCAGCCCCGGCGCGCAAGCGCGTAGCGGCGAGTTCCTCTGCCGCGGCGAGCGGTGTGATGTCACGCTCAGCAGCATCCGCGAGAATCGTCCGCACCGTATCGCCGATCTGCGCCACGCGATCCATGATCTCCGCGCGGGTGCCGAGTTGCTTCGCCACATGATCGAGATAGATGACCCCGCCGGCGTTGACGACGAAGTCCGGGGCATACAGAATTCCGCGCGATGCCAGCCGATCCGCACCGCTGTGAGAAGCGAGCGGATTGTTTGCGGGCCCGCAGACCGCTGAAGTGTCGAGCGCATCGATGACGCCATCCGTCAGCAGCCCGCCGATTCCGGCAGGCACGAACACGTCAGCCGGCACGAGGTGCTCCGTACCCGGTTCCACCCATCGCGCCCCCAGCTCGGCGGCGAGATGCATACGCGCGGGGTTCACATCCGTGACCGTCAAGACGGCACCTTCGGCGGAGAGCCGAACGGCGAGGCGCCCTCCGACCTGACCGAGACCCGAGATCGTGATCCGGCGGCCCGCGACATCGGCCGTTCCGTTGACACGCTCCAACACGGCGCGCAGCGACTCGTAGACACCAAGGCTCGTGGGCCCAGCCGGCTCACCCGACCCCCCGACGGTGTCCGGAAGACCGACCACGTGTGCGGTGCGCTCGCTGACCACCGCCATGTCTTCGGTCGTCGAACCGACGTCTTCAGCCGTCCGATAAAGACCGCCGAACGATTCGACCGCGTCGCCAAGATCGAGGAACGCATCGCGACGCCGCTCAACATCCAGAACGGTGCCGAGTTCGAGTCCGATGACGGCCTTGCCACCACCGGCATCCAGACCGGCCGTCGCATTCTTCAGCGTCATCGCCGCAGAAAGGCGCAGAGCATCACCCAGCGCATCGCTCCAGTGCGGGTAGGTCCACAGCCGCGCACCGCCGAGCGCAGAGCCGAGCACAGACGAATGCAGGGCGACAGCAATGAAGAGGCCGCTGCGCCGACCGGTGATCACCTCCACACGTTCGTGGGTGAACTCAGGCAGGGGCAGGGTGTGCATCATTGCATCCTCTTTCGGCGGGCCTTGTGGGCACAGAAGGTGGATGCCGCGTTGTCGCAGCATCCACCTTCTATTGCACCACTCAGTCAGCCGTTAGGCAACCGTCAGCCATTAGTGCTGACGCTTCTCCCGCACACGCATGTTGATGACGAGCGGCGTGCCTTCGAACTCGTATACCTCGCGGAGACGGCGCTGGATGAACCGGCGGTAGCCGGGGTCCAGGAAGCCGGTCGTGAACAGCACGAATGTCGGCGGACGCGTCGATGCCTGTGTACCGAACAGGATGCGCGGCTGCTTGCCTCCGCGCAGCGGGTGCGGGTGCTCAGCAATCAGCTCAGCCAGGAACGCGTTGAACTTGCCGGTCGGGATACGGCGATCCCAGTTCTCCAGCGCCGTTTCCAGCGCCGGAACCAGCTTGTCGAAATGACGACCGGTCTTGGCCGAGATGTTTACCCGCGGAGCCCAGGTGACGTGGGCGAGGTCCTGCTCGATCTCACGTTCGAGGTAACGGCGACGATCCTCGTTCTCCATGTCATCGTCGGTCAGGCGATCCCACTTGTTGAACGCCAGAACGAGCGCGCGTCCAGATTCGAGGACGAGGTCGATGATGCGAATGTCCTGCTCGCTGATCGTCTCAGAGACGTCGAGCACGACGACGGCAACTTCTGCCTTCTCCAGCGCAGCGGAGGTGCGCAGCGAGGCGTAGAAGTCCGCGCCCTGCTGCAGGTGCACGCGGCGGCGGATGCCGGCGGTGTCGACGAGACGCCACAGCTTGCCGCCGAGCTCAACGACCTCATCCACCGGGTCACGGGTAGTGCCGGCGAGCTCGTTGACGACGACGCGCTCTTCACCGGCCGCCTTGTTCAGCAGCGAGGACTTACCGACATTCGGACGTCCGAGGATCGCGACGCGACGTGGGCCGCCGATCTCGTACTTCGCGACGGCCGAAATGGTGGGCAGCTTCTCGAGCACGGCGTCAAGCAGGTCGGCAACGCCACGGCCGTGAACGGCCGAGGTCGGGTACGGCTGGCCGAGTCCGAGGCTCCAGAGAGTCGCGATCTCCGGTTCCTGGCGGGCGTCGTCAATCTTGTTGGCTACGAGGAACACCGGCTTGCCGCTCTTGCGAAGCAGCTTGACGACGTGCTCGTCGGTGGAGGTTGCCCCCACCATCGCGTCTACGACGAACAGCACGATGTCGCACAGGTCGATCGCGACCTCTGCCTGCGCAGCGACCGAGAGGTCGATGCCCTTCGCGTCTGGTTCCCACCCGCCGGTGTCTACCAGCGAGAACCGGCGGTCGTTCCACTCCGCCTTGTACGTCACGCGGTCGCGGGTCACACCCGGGGTGTCCTCCACGACGGCCTCACGACGGCCGAGGATGCGGTTCACCAGCGCAGACTTGCCCACGTTCGGGCGGCCGACGATAGCGACGACAGGGAGCGCAGGCAGGAATTCGATCCCACCCTCTCCCTGCGTGATGCCAGCCAGAAGTATGGCATCCTCGTCGTCCAGGTCGTAGTCGGCGAGACCAGCACGCAGGGCCTCCGCGCGCTGTTCGGCGAGTTGCTCGTCGAGCTCCGCCATCTTCTCGGCGAGGCGGTCGGGACCGCCCTCGTATTCTTCGTCAGCGGGCATTTTCCGCTCCTTGCTTTCGTTCGATCACCGAGAGTACGGCGTCGATGGTTTGTGGGAAATCGAGGTCCGTCGAGTCAACGACCTCAACGCCTTCCGCGGCGTTCAGGAAGTCGACGACAGCACTGTCCGAGGCGTCACGCTTGTGCAGCGCTTCTGCCACAGCAGCGGCATTCTCGCTGGCGAGTTCGCCAGCTCGTCTGGCAGCCCGCACCTCAGGGGCAGCTGTGAGTAGAATCCGCACCGGCGCGTCTGGGGCGACCACCGTGGTGATATCGCGTCCTTCAACGACGACCGCGGGGTACGGCGAGGCCGCCACCAGCGAGCGGAAGAAGATGTTCACCTGTTCACGTACGGCAGGAACCCGCGCGACGCCGCTGACGGCGCCGGAGACGCGCGGCTCGCGGATCGCCTCGGTGATGTCGCTGTCGCCGATGGCGACGGTACGGTCGTCTGGGTCGAGACCCAAACGAAGATCGAATTCGGATGCCGCGGCGAGAACCGCCTCGGCATCGTCTGTCCCGGCACCGCGATCGAGCACGTACCAGGCGAGCGCGCGGTAGGCAGCGCCGGTGTCGAGGTAGCCGTAGCCGCGCGAGCGAGCCACAGCCTTGGAAACGCTGGACTTACCAGAGCCAGCCGGGCCATCGATCGCGATGAACTTCGCTGCATCAGTCTGGGCTGCATCAATCATTGGTCGCCCCCGCAATCCGCCATCCGCGCTCCTGTAGTCCCTCGATCGCGCCGAGCAGCGCTGCCGGTACCACGCTGATCTCCGCGAGGCCGAACTGCGCGCCTGGTGAATGCTCAAGGCGCAGATCTTCCACGTTCACACCCAGCTCGCCCAGCTCGCCGAACAGGCGGCCGAGCTGGCCGGCAGTGTCGTCGATCATGACGACCAACTGATCAAACTTTCGGTTCTGCCCGTGCTTGCCCGGCAGCCGCTCGACGCCGTCGTTGCCCTGGCGAATCGTCTCCGCGACAGCACGCCTGGCGCCCGGCGCTCCCGGCTCACGGAGCGCGTCCGATACGGTGCGCAGGTCTGCCGCGAGCGCGTCGAGCACTTCAACCACTGGGCGCGCATTGGCGCTGAGAATCTGAACCCAGAGTTCCGGAGCGGATGCTGCGATCCGCGTGGTGTCGCGCACACCCTGGCCCGCGAGGCGGAGGGCGTCTTCGTCGGCCGTCGCAAGACGCGCCGCCAGCAGACTCGCAACGACCTGCGGCACGTGCGAGGTGAGCGCGACCGAGCGGTCGTGTTCTTCGGGCGTCATCTCCAGCGGCATCGCACCGACGTCAAGCGCCAATGCCTCCACCAGAGCAAGGTCAGCGGTGCGAGTCTCCTCGTCACGGCAGACGACCCACGGGCGACCGATGAACAGGTCTGCGCGTGCGGAGATCGCTCCCCCGCGCTCGCGACCGGCGAGCGGGTGCGAACCGATGTAACGGGTGATGTCGACGCCGCGGTCTTTGAGCGCACGGAACGGCTCGAGCTTCACGCTCGCGACATCGGTGACAACGGAATCCGGGTATTGGGTGAGCTCGGCCTCGATCACAGCGGCAGTGACATCCGGCGGTACGGATACGACGATCAGCGCAGGCGCGTCATCCTCGCGCGCGGCACGTCCGGCGCCATAGTCGATCGCGAGACGCAGCTGCGCAGGCGACGTGTCGGAGAGAACCACGTCGATGCCCTTGGCCGTCAAAGCGTGGCCAATGCTCGCGCCAAGAAGGCCGGCGCCAACTATGCGAACCGTCCCCGAAAGCCGCGGCGCATTGCCGCTGCCATTCGTTCTGGCGGTTTCGCTCACTGGTTCTCCTGGGCGTCTCCCGGCGTGGCGTCCGCGGGGGAATCATGGCGCGAGAGAGTCAAAAGCGCACCACGTTCGATTTTAGTCAGTTCCCGGGTCTTCCCCGCAGGGAGAGTTCCCAGGTGGAGCGGGCCGAACTGTCGGCGGACGAGCTCGGTGACCGGGTGCCCGACTGCGGCGAGCATCCTTCGAACGATGCGGTTGCGGCCGGAGTGCAGCGTGAGCTCTACCAGGCTCGACGCTCCGCGGCCGCTCACTGCGCCTTTCGACGAGTCCAGCAGGCGCGCCTTGTCGGCCTTGATCGGGCCGTCGTCGAGCTCGATTCCCTTGGTGAGCTGCGCGATGACCTGCGCGGTGACCACGCCCTCGACCTTTGCGATGTAGACCTTGGTGACACCGAATGAGGGATGCGCCAGCACATGCGCGAGATCGCCATCGTTCGTCAGAATGAGCAGGCCGCTCGTCTCGGCATCCAGACGACCGACGTTGTACAGCCGCTCTTCCCAGTCGTCTGTGAACTGGCGGAGGTCAGGCCGGCCGTTCTCATCGCTCATCGTGCTGACGACGCCGGTGGGCTTGTTCAGCATGACGTAGCGCTTCGAGACGTCCAGCTGGACCGCGGTGCCATCGACGTCGACCAGGTCGGTCTCAGGGTCGATGCGGCGACCGAGTTCCTCGACGACCTTGCCGTTGACGCGGATGCGCCCCTCGACGATGTACTGCTCGACCACTCGCCGCGATGCCACACCGGCTGCGGCAAGCACCTTCTGCAGGCGTACGCCTTCCGGCGCATCGCCGCTGTCTGGGGTGGGTGTGGGGAACTGAGTGTCATTCATCGGATACTTCCTTCTTCAAATCCGTCGGCACCGTCAGCAAGCAGCGGCGAAATCGGCGGCAACTCGTCAAGCGAGTTGATGCCGAGATTCTGCAGCAGTGCATCGGTCGTACCGTAGTTGATCGCGCCGGTCTCTGAGTCGGCGAAAAGTTCAGTGATCAGGCCTCGTGCCAGCAGCGTCCGCACCACCGAGTCGACATTCACCGCGCGGATGGATGCCACTTGGCTGCGTGTGACCGGCTGCTTGTAGGCGATCACGGCAAGGGTCTCGAGTGCAGCCTGCGACAGCCGCGCCGGCGCCTGCCCACCGACGAAATCGGCGACGAGGGCGTCGTGGTCATCACGAACGTACAGCCGCCAGCCGCCACCGACCTCACGCAGTTCGAAACCCCGACGCGGCCCCTTGCCGTTGCCGTCGTAGTCATTCACAAGCGTCTCGATCGTCTGCCGCACAGCAGGCACTGGCGCACCGACGGCTGCAGCGAGAGCGATGAGGCCGAGCGGTTCGTCGATGATCAGCAGAATCGCCTCGAGCTTCTCGGTCAGCGGGAGAGAGTCATCGGTCATAGTCGGCCCCCAGGCTCGCGAGTGTCTCGTCCGACCAGGAGTCGGCTGCCCAACGAAGCGTCAGCTCGCCGAGCGGTTCCAGTTGTTCGAAGGAGAGTGCTGAGTGTCGATAAAGCTCAAGCACTGAGATGAATCGTGCGACGACGATGCCGGGCTCGTTGGCGCCGGCGACGAGTTCGCGGAAGGTCACTGACTCAGTGCCCCGCAGCAGCGTCACGACGATCGCAGCCTGCTCCCGGATGCTGACCAGTGGCGCATGCAGGTGATCGAGGCCGACGCTGGGGAGCTCCTTGGGCGCGAACGCGAGCATCGCCAGCGCTGCGAAATCATCGACATTGAGCGTCCAGACCAGCTCTGGTGCCTGTTTGCGGTGCTTCTCATCGAGGCGCACGGCACGGACGTGACGGCGGTCTTCGCGCTGTAGGCAACGTGAGAACCACGTCGAGACCTCTTTGAAGGCGCGGTACTGCAGCAGCCGGGCGAACAGCAGATCGCGTGCTTCGAGCAGGGCGACCGCTTCCGCGTCGACGAGCTCGCCCTGAGGAAGGAGACCTGCCACCTTCATATCGAGCAGGGTCACCGCGACGACAAGGAACTCGGATGCCTGATCCAGCTCTTCGTCCGAATCCAGCTCCCGCAGATACGCGATGAACTCGTTCGTGACTGCGCTCAGCGACACCTCGGTGATGTCCATCTCGTGCTTGGAGATGAGGTTCAGCAGCAGATCGAATGGCCCGTCGAAGTTCGACAGCGAAACGCGGAACCCTTCGACCGGGTCAGATGACTCAGATGGCTCAGTTGACTCAGAGCTATGCGACGGCACCACGGGCGACCAGCTCCCGCGCCAGTCGCAGATACGCCTGGGCGGCGGCATGCTCCGGCGCGAACTCGGTGATCGGAACACCCGACACCGACGCATCGGGGAACTTCACAGTGCGTCCGATCACCGTTTCCAACACGTCATCCCCAAATGTCTCCACGACCCGTTCCAGCACTTCGCGGGAGTGCAGCGTGCGGGCGTCGTACATGGTGGCGAGAAGCCCGTCGAGGGTGATCCCGGGGTTCAGTCGGTCGCGTACCTTCTCGATCGTCTCGATGAGGAGTGCCACGCCACGCAGGGCGAAGAACTCGCACTCCAGCGGGATGAGTACGCCGTGGCTCGCCGTCAGCGCGTTCACGGTCAGCAGCCCGAGAGAGGGCTGGCAGTCGATCAGGATGACGTCGTACTCTCCGGCGACCTGACGCAGCACGCGAGCGAGGATGGTTTCACGAGCGACCTCGTTGACCAGGTGCACCTCGGCGGCTGACAGGTCGATGTTCGCGGGAAGGACATCGAGCCCTGGCGTCGCCGAATGGACAATCACGTCATGCGCGTCACGCTTGGTGTCCAGCAGCAGGTCGTAGATCGTCGGCACGTCGTGCGTGGCGATACCGAGCCCGGCGGAGAGTGCACCCTGCGGGTCGAAGTCGACAGCGAGCACCTTGCGCCCGTACTCAGCCAGGGCTGCTGCGAGGTTGATCGTCGTCGTGGTCTTACCGACGCCGCCCTTCTGATTGCACAGCGCGATAATGCGTGCGGGGCCGTGCGATTTCAGCGGCGCGGGGGTATCGAAGCCGTGGTAGGGGCGCCCAGTGGGTCCCATCGGGGTATCGCCGTCGTTAGACGTCTTACCCTTGGACTTCGCCACGTTCTGACCCACCGAATCTCCTGCTTCCCTCGTAATTGCTCAATTCTAGCGACCCGGTGCCCGTTGTCCTCGTTGCCGCCCCGAGTTCCCCCCTTTCCCCCATCTTGCGAGTGGGTAGTTGTGGCTCGGCTTCTCGCGGAAAATGAGCCACAAGCGCCCACGCGCAACGAGGCGAGGGAGGCGAGGATGAGGGCGCTACCGGGCTCGGGGGTGTGACGTCGCGTAGATGTCGCGCAGGGTATCTACCGACACGTGTGTGTAGATCTGGGTCGTCGCCACTGATGCGTGTCCGAGCAGCTCCTGCACGACGCGCACGTCCGCACCACCCTGCAATAGATGCGTCGCGAAAGAGTGTCGCAAGGTGTGCGGCGACACCTCAACAGTGATCTGGGCGCGCTCGGCTGCCGAACGGATGATCAGCCACGCACTCTGCCGCGACAGCGGTGCGCCGCGCGCGCCGAGGAACAGCCTCGCCGAAGCCCTCCCCTTGGCCGCAAGCCCCGGTCGCACCCGCGTCAAGTAGGTATCAACCGCATCCCGCGCGAACGAACCCACCGGCACGATGCGCTCCTTGGATCCTTTGCCTCGAAGACGAACTACATCCCCGTGCGCGAGGTCGTCGACGTCCAGGCCGACAGCCTCCGAGACACGCGCACCGGTCGCGTAGAGCAGCTCGAGCAGTGCCCGGTCACGGATGCCGAGGGGCTCGTCAGCGGACGGCGCAGCAAGAAGCCTCTCCACCTGGTCGATCGTGATCGCCTTCGGGAGCCGCTGCGGAGCCTTCGGTGGACGGAGCCGGCCGCTCGGATCTTCGAGCTCAATCCCCTCCCGCACGAGAAACCTGTGCAGCCCTCGCACCGAGGACTGCAGCCGCGCGAGACTCGTCGCCGCTGGCGCGGGGATGATCGCAGAGCGGTCCGAGATGAAGCGACGGATGATCGCGCCGCTGACTGCCGTGGTGTCATCGACTCCGACATCTGTCAGCCACGACAGATACACGTCCAGATCACGGCGATACGCGCTGACCGTGTGCTCAGAAAGCCCGCGCTCGATCGTGACATGCCGGATGTACGCGTCGATCGCGCGGTCCAGCCGCATGGCTACGCTCCGGATTGCCTGAGCGTCGCAGCGAGCACGCCATTCGCCAGCAACGCGTTACGCATCCGCCCGTCGAGCACTGCGGCGGCGGCATCCGCTAACGGCACCCACTCGACACGGATGTCTGCTTCCTCATCCTCGCGCGCATGCGTTCCCGGCGCTGCGGACAGCCCCGTCGCGAGGAAGAAATGCACGATCTCGTTGCTGCCACCCGGCGTCGTATACGTCGACAGCAGCGGCTGCCAGTCGGCCGCGACGAGGTCAGTTTCCTCCGCCAGCTCGCGCTGCGCGGCGATCACCGGCTCTTCCCCTTCGATGTCGAGAAGGCCGGCCGGCAGCTCCCAGTCGCGAGAGCGAATCGGATGCCGGTACTGCTGGATCAGCAGCACCCGGTCTTCCTCGTCGAGCGCGACGATCGCCACGGCACCGGTGTGATCAACGTAGTGCCGAACGATCTCCGCATCGCCGTAGCTAAACCGGTCGGAGCGGACATCCCAAACGGCGCCCTTGAACGCAACCTCGCTGGAGATGATCTCCGGGTTCAGTGGTTCGTCGCGCAGTTCGTCAGTCATCGGCCGAGACGTCGAACAACTCGCTCGAGCGGTGACGCTCGATCGCGGCACCGATCAGACCACGGAACAGCGGATGCGGGGCAGTCGGACGCGAGCGCAACTCCGGGTGTGCCTGCGTGGCGATGTAGTACGGGTGCACATCACGCGGCAGCTCGACATACTCGACGAGATCGAGCTCGGGGTTGAGACCCGAGAACACAAGACCGGCATCGGTCAGACGCGCACGATAGGCGTTGTTGACCTCGTAGCGGTGACGGTGACGCTCGGAGGCCTCGGTGCTGCCGTATACCTCGGCGGCCAGAGATCCCTCGGCGAGTGTTGCCTGGTAGAGCCCGAGGCGCATGGTGCCGCCCAGGTCGCCGCCGTCGATGATGTCGACCTGCTCTGCCATGGTCGCAATGACCGGCTCGGCCGTCTCCGGGTCGAACTCGGTCGAGGAGGCACCGACGATGTCTGCCATGTTGCGGGCGTACTCGATGACCATGCACTGCAGCCCAAGGCACAGGCCAAGGGTGGGGATGCCCTGTTCGCGAGCGAACTTCAGCGCGCCGAGCTTGCCCTCGATACCGCGGATGCCGAAGCCGCCGGGAATGCAGATGCCATCGACGGTGCTCAACGCCCTCGCGGCACCTTCTGGCGTCTCACAGGAGTCGGAGGGAATCCAGCGAATGTTGACCTTGGTCTCCTGCGCGAAGCCGCCGGCCTTGAGGGCCTCGGTCACCGACAGGTACGCGTCCGGCAGGTCGATGTACTTGCCGACGAGACCGATCGTGACCTCGTGCTTCGGGTTGTGCACGGCGTGCAGAACCTTCTGCCACCGCGACCAGTCAACCTCGGGTGCGGCCTTGGAGTCGAGCCCGAGCCGACGTGCGATGTACGAGTCGAGACCCTGGTCGTTGAGCGTCGACGGGATGTCGTAGATGCTGGGCAGATCGACCGTGTTGATGACGGCTTCGACCTCGACATCGCACATCAGCGCGATCTTGTTGCGGTTGCTCACGCTGACGGGGCGGTCGCTGCGCAGCACGAGGGCGTCCGGCTGGATGCCGACCTGGCGAAGAGCTGCGACGGAGTGCTGCGTCGGCTTGGTCTTCTGCTCGCCGGAGGCCCCCATGAACGGGACCAGCGAGACATGCACGAAGAACACGCTGTCACGGCCGAGTTCGTGGCGCAGCTGACGCGCTGCCTCCAGGAACGGCTGCGATTCGATGTCGCCGACAGTGCCGCCGACCTCAGTGATGATGACATCCGGCTTCGGCGTCTCATCGGCCTGCAGACGCATGCGGCGTTTGATCTCATCGGTGATGTGCGGGATGACCTGCACTGTGTCGCCGAGGTACTCTCCTCGGCGCTCCCTCGCGATGACCTGCGAATAGATCTGACCGGTGGTCACGTTGGCAGCCTCAGACAGGTTGATGTCGAGGAAACGCTCGTAGTGCCCGATGTCGAGGTCTGTCTCTGCACCATCGTCGGTGACGAACACCTCACCGTGCTGGAACGGATTCATGGTGCCTGGATCGACGTTCAGATACGGGTCGAGCTTCTGCATCACGACGCGCAGACCGCGCGCGGTGAGAAGGTTTCCCAGGCTGGCTGCAGTGAGCCCCTTGCCCAAAGACGAAACGACACCGCCAGTCACAAAGATGTGCTTGGTTGTGTCGTTTTTAGGCCCCGCGCCAGAAGAGTTCATCACGGGCTTAAATCCTAACAGTTTGCTCAGGCACTAAGGCTGAGAAGTTCTCGGGCATGGGTGAGGGCGGCATCCGAATCAGTGAGTCCCGACAGCAGTCGCGCCATCTCTGCCTCGCGATCGCTGCCCTCCAGACGCCGGACGCTTGACGCAGTTACCGCGCCATCATTGGATTTCACGACAGAAAGATGGTTCGTGGCGAAGGCGGCAACCTGCGCCAGATGAGTCACAGCAATCACTTGAGATGTCTCGGCAAGTCGGGCGAGTCGTCGTCCGACTTCGATCGCGGCGGCGCCGCCGATTCCGGCATCCACTTCGTCGAACACGAAGGTCGGAACCGGGTCTGTGCCAGCGATCACGACTTCGACTGCGAGCATCACACGCGAGAGCTCGCCGCCGGACGCACTCTTTGCCACTGATCGCGGTTCGGCGCCAGGGTGCGGTGCCAGCAGGATCGCGACATCGTCACGTCCGTGTGCGTTCGCCGCCCCTTCACGTACGGAGACTTCGAGCCTGGCATCCGGCATCGCGAGAGCGTGCAGCTCTTCGGTGACGGCGCTACCCAGCCTGGTGGCGGCTTCGGTACGAGCCGCCGTCAGGATGCCTGCAGCGTCGTCGAGCGTCTGCCTGGCCGCGTCACGCTCTGCGTGCAATCGCTCGAGGCGGTCGCCGTCGTCGTCGAGCTCTGCCAAACGCGTGGATCCGGTCTGCCAGATATTGAGGGCCTCATCCAACGATCCGTGCGCGCGGATCAGCGTGGTGAGAGCCGCGCGGCGTTCTTCAACGGCGGCGAGTTCGTGAGGGCCGGTCTCATCGAGATCGGCGAGATACGCGGAAAGCTGGAGCGCGAGATCCGAGACGCGATAGCCGACATCAGCGATCTGCTCAGCGATCTCGGCGAGAGCCGGATCTGCGACGCGCTCAAGGTTACGCCTGGCCTCCGCCACGAGCGCGGATGCGTCGGCTTCGCCCTCTTCGCTGGAGAGAGAATTACGGGCAAGGGATGCCGCGAGCCGCAGCTCTTCTGAATTGGAGAGCCGCTCGGCGCGCTCCGCGAGCACGGCGTCCTCTCCCGGCTCCGGCGCGGTCGCTTCGATCAGCGTCAGTGCTTCACGGAGTCGATCAGCTTCTTCGGCGCGACGATCGCGATTCTCGGTGATCTCGGCGATCGCTGTGTCCAACTCGCGCCAGAGTGTGAACGCTGCCGAGTATGCGCTCACTGCCGAGGCGATCGGTTCGCCGCCGAAGCGGTCGAGGGCCTCACGTTGAGCGGCTGTGGAGCGCAGGCGCAGTTGCTCAGATTGGCCGTGCACGACGACGAGTTCATCGGCGAGGGCGGCCAACACGCCAGCAGGCGCCGCGCGTCCACCGACGCTGGCTCTGCTGCGACCCTCGGCGTTCAGCGTGCGAGAGACATACAGTTCGCCACGGCCGTTGCCGAGAGGCTCCAATTCTCCGCCGGCATCTGTGACGATGTCGGCTACTCGTCCCTCCGTGGGCACGATCCACACGCCTGCAGCGGATGCCTGGGAGGCGCCCGCGCGCACGGCGCCCGAGTCGGCACGCTGGCCGAGCAGAAGTCCGAGGCCAGTGACGACCATGGTTTTACCCGCACCGGTCTCACCGGTGATCGCCGTGAATCCGGGGCCGAGGGGTAATACAGCGTCTGCGATGACGCCGAGTCCCTGCATCCGCATCTCCTCGATCACGCCGGCGCTCCCCCGGCCTGTCCGCGCCAGCCAGCCACAGGCAGCTGAAATTTGCGCACGAGACGGTCGGTGAAAGCAGCGTGGTGGAGCCTTGCGAGGCGAACCGGACGTGAAGAACGACGCACCACGACACGCGCGCCGGGAGGAAGTTCATGAGAGCGACGGCCGTCGCACCACAGGATGCCGGATCCGTCGGTGCGCTCGAGCATCTCGATCGCGACGGAGGCGTCAGGGCTGACGACGAGCGGACGAGCGAACAGTGCGTGCGCAGACAGCGGGATCACCGAGATGGCTTCAACGCTCGGCCAGATGATGGGGCCGCCGGCGGAGAAGTTGTAGGCCGTCGACCCGGTGGGAGTGGAGATCACCATGCCATCGCAGCCGAAGGTCGACAGTGGTCGGCCGTCGATTTCGACGACGACTTCGATCATGCGTTCGCGACTCGCCTTCTCGATGGTGGCCTCATTAAGTGCCCACGTCTCGAAGACGACCGAGCCTTCGGCATCCTTCACACGCACCGCGAGCGCGAGCCGCTCTTCGACGTCGTAATCGCGGGCGATCACGCGATGCACCGCGTCGTCCATGGCGTCGCGTTCGATCTCGGCGAGAAAGCCGACGTGGCCCATGTTGATGCCCAGCACAGGCGCGCTGTTCGTGCCGCGAACAAGCTCAGCCGCGCGCAGAATAGTTCCGTCACCGCCCAGCACGATAGCCAGCTCTAGGTCATCAACGGTGACGACATCACCCAGCGTGTCGACGTCAGCAAAGAAGCGATCGACTGCTGCGAGCTCTGCTCTATCGTCAGCAGAGAGCACCGGACGGGCACCGGCGCCACGCAGCAAATCGATGACGCGACGGGCAGCGGCGACTGTATCGTCCCGGCCGGCGTGGGCGACGACCAGGATGTTTCGCTCGTTCATCGGCCTCCTGCCAGCTCGTTGATGCGTTCCGTCCATTCTGTCGGATTGCTGCCTCGAGCGGGCGCCATGTGGACGAGGAATTCTGCGTTGCCGTGGGTGCCGAGAATCGGTGATGCGATGATCCCCAGCATGCCGAGTCCGGCATCCCAGCCGTTCCACACCACTCGGGCAACCGCATCTGCGCGTGTGGCGGGGTCGGTGACCAGTCCGCCGCGGACAGCGGTGCGGCCGACCTCGAATTGCGGCTTCACCAGCAACACGACGTCAGCGTTGGATGCAGCGACAGCTGCGACCGCGGGGAGGATCAGCTCGAGCGAGATGAAGGAGAGATCGCCGACGACAAGGTCAGGTGCGTCAGTCTCGCCGGTGGCCTCTGCCAAGTTCTCGCGCGTCATATAGCGCACGTTGAATCCCTCGACGCTCACAACGCCGGGGTCACCCGCGATGGATGCCGCGAGTTGATCGTGCCCGACGTCGACCGCCAGCACCTTGCGAGCGCCACGTTCTCGGAGAACCTGCGTGAACCCGCCAGTGGACGCGCCCATATCGAGGGCCAGTCGACGCTCGACTTTCACGTCGAAACCGTCAAGGGCGGCAACGAGTTTGTGCGCGCCGCGGCTGACGTAGTGGTCGGTCTCGACCACAGTGATCACGGCGTCATCGCTGACGGCCGCCGATGCCTTGATGATCTGTCGGCCGTCGACCCTCACCAGCCCGGCCGCGATCATTGTGGCAGCGTGCGTGCGTGAGCGTGACAGTCCTCGTGAGGCGAGGGCAGCGTCGAGGCGAGTCACCGGTCTCCCGACGCGATCTTCTCTCGGGAGTCGGGCTTCGTGCCGCTCTCGAGTCGGCGGAAGAGCTCGTCGTGGACCGTCGAGTACGCATCCGCGCGCGCAGCCAGCGGCTGCCCCTCGATCAGACGCAGTCGACTCCACAGGCCATCGGTCGGCGCTGCCGTGTTGTCATCGCTCACGATTCCACTTTACGGGTCGCTAACGACATGACTGGCGAGGCGCACTCACGGACGATGGAACGGATCTTCGTAGAGCTTCTCCGGAACGTTGAGCACGAACACCGGAGTGCCCGATTCCCAGATCGCGATCGCCCCGGCACGGACGAGATCGATCTGGCGCGTACCTTCAGCGAGAATCTCGACGTCTCCACCAACGACCCGAACGGATGCGCCGTTGACAGTGACCGCGCCATCCTTGCGCTGCGTCTGCGGGTAGGGCTGATGCAGTTCGCGGAGGTCGCTCAGGATGAAGGTCGGACGGGATCCCTCAGGAGCCGCGAGTACATGCTTCGGCCGGTCAATACCAGTGAACACGAGCACCGAATCGATGCCGACGCGTGCCGCACCCAAGATGTCGGTATCGAGCCTGTCGCCGATGAAAAGAGTCTTGGTCGCTCCGAACCGCGCGATCGCCTCTTCGAAGATGGGGATCTCAGGCTTCCCGGCAACGGTCGCGAGACGACCCACAGCGGTGTGAACCGCGGAGACGAGCGTGCCATTGCCTGGCGCGACACCGCGCTCACGCGGAATCGTCCAGTCGCTGTTGGTGGCGATCCAGGGGATGCCGCCTTCTTCTTCCGGAATTTGGAGCGCGAAAGCGGCCTCTGCCAGGTCGGTCCAGGCCACCTCAGGCGCGAAGCCCTGCACGACAGCATCCGGGGCATCCTCGGCACTGCGTGTGACGGTGTAGCCAGCCTTCTCTGCCTCGACCACAAGGCCTTCTCCCCCGACGATCAGCAGGGTTGCCGGCGCAGGGAGTATGGACGCGAGCAAACGCATCGCAGCCTGGGGGCTGGTCACGACATCATTCGCCACGACCGTCAGACCAAGGGACGTGAGGTGCTCAGCAACCGACGCGTCGGTGCGAGAAGCGTTGTTCGTGATGTAGCCAACCCGACGACTGTCTGCGACCTGGTTCAGGCTTTCAACGGCGTGCGGAAGTGCGCCTGGGCCGGCGTAGACGACTCCATCAAGATCAGCGAGGACAACGTCGACACCATCAAGCGGAGTCGGGCGCGATTTGGAGAAGAGACCCACTCAGGAATCCGCCTTCGGCGCCTCGACGGATTCGTCTTCAACAGACTCGTCTTCAACAGACTCGTCTTCAACAGACTCGTCTTCAACAGACTCGTCTTCAACAGACTCGTCTTCAACAGATTCGTCTTCAACGGGGGGAGCCGGAGCGTCGACGATCTCATCGTCAGGGAACTCCCCTTCGATCAGGCCATCCTCAACGATCATCTCGTCGTCGTCACCCAGGCCGAGAGCATCTGCCGCGACGTCTGCGCGCTCGATCCAGAAAGCCGCCTCATCGTCTCGTCCGAGGTCTTCCAGAACAGCAGCGTGCGCGCCGAACAGAGCCGGGCTCCATTCGAAGGCGCGGTCAGGATTGAGCTCGGGGATCTGAAGCTCGCCGAGTGCGAGCTCGGTCTCTCCCTGATCAAGACGAGCACCGGACATCGCGATCGCAAGCGCGACGCGGACGGGAGTGGCAAGCTTTGAACGATCAGCAGCGCGACCGGTCTCAAGCGCGCGATCGGGGCGGCCGATGCCGCGCTCACTGTCGACCATGAGCGCGATCTGATCGTCCTTGCCGGAGATGCGACGGTACGTACGCAGCTCACGAAGCGCCAGGGCAAAATCGCCAGTCGCATAGGCAGTGATGCCGAGCGACTCGCGCACGATCGCGATGCGACCGGCTCGACGGGATGCAGCCAAGGCATGCTCATGAGCAAGCGCTGGGTCCTCTTCGATCAGGCGCGCGGCCATTGCAAGGTGACGCGCGACCTGCTCAGCGTTCTCTTTGCTCAGCGTCTTCAGCTCGTTGCGTGCCGAAGTGTGCAGATCATCTGGGGTGACCTCGTCTGGCACCAGCGGGTCGTTGAAGCGAGGACGGTCATCGGCCTGACGGTCGGGACGCTCGCGTCCGGCACCAGCACGTTGCGGGAATCCACGCCCGGCACTGCTGCTGCCGCTGCGGTCATCGCGGCGCGGAGCGCCGTCACGGCCCTGGTATCCACCCCCACTACGCGGAGCAGCACCATCACGGTTACCTTGGTATCCGCCTTCGCGGCGCGGAGCGCCGCCATCACGGTTGCCCTGGTATCCGCCCTCGCGGCGCGGAGCGCCACCGTCACGGTTGCCCTGGTATCCGCCCTCGCGGCGCGGAGCGCCACCGTCACGGTTGCCCTGGTATCCGCCCTCGCGGCGCGGAGCGCCACCGTCACGGTTACCTTGGTATCCGCCCTCGCGACGCGGAGCGCCACCGTCACGGTTACCTTGGTATCCGCCCTCGCGACGCGGAGCGCCACCGTCACGGTTGCCCTGGTATCCGCCCTCGCGACGCGGAGCAGCACCGTCACGGTTGCCCTGGTATCCGCCCTCGCGACGCGGAGCGCCACCGTCACGGTTACCTTGGTATCCGCCCTCGCGACGCGGAGCGCCGCCATCGCGGTTGCCCTGATAGCCGCCCTCACGGCGAGGCGCAGCACCATCACGACGCGGGGCGCCGTCACGGTTCTGGCTTCCCCCGTCACGACGCGGGGCGCCGTCACGGGAAGAAGAAGCTGGGCGATCAGTGCGCGGAGGACGGCCCTGACGGTCGTCGCGTCGGGCATTGGAGCTGTCGTCGCGTCGTGGTCGACGCTCATCCTCGTTCGGCATGGTCCTGATTCTCTCAACTTCCTGTAAAACGCAAAATGGCCACCCAGCGTTGGGTGGCCATTTTGTCTAAAAGAAGTCCGGCGGTGTCCTACTCTCCCACAGGGTCCCCCCTG
>NZ_JCAIUE010000002.1:0-400956 GCF_059445355.1 Microbacterium sp. Y356 | reverse complement strand
CACAGCATGTCAAACCGACACGCCGCAAGACCCAAATTCGAGTAATTGTTCGAAGCTCAGAAAGCTTCAGGACAACTTCTCTATCTTACCCCGTGGCATCCGTTTGTCAAATCAGCGATCCGAGTGAAACTCGGTTGCGATCTGCGGAACCACAGAGCATCCCGACCCAGACTCTCACCGAGGTGAGCTTCTGTGCTGGGAGGTGGTCCGCTACTTGAGGGGAGCTGAGCCGAGGCCCTGTCTCAACCCTGTGGGGCGAACAAGTAATAACTTACGCGGGATCCAGAGGTCGGGCAAATCATGGCAGTCCCCCGGGCGTGTCCGACTCGACACAGGAACACTTCTCCCCAGGTCACGAGACTTTTCCGTTCAGCGCCGCACGCTGAGGCGTACGCTCGTGCCATGGATTCCCTCCCAACCAGCGCGGATACAGGGGATTCCTTTCGGAGGCCCGTCGCTCTCCCTTCTCTTCTTGCTACCGGAGATCTGGCATGGGCCAGTGTCGCGTCGGTTCTGCTCGCCGCTGGCATCAGTCATCCTTCGGAGCTCGACCCCGATCGCATCGCGATGGCGTACCGCAGCGACCGGCTGTTCCGCATTGACGGTGAGCAGCCATCCGTGTGGTCGCCGTTTTCCGGTTTCTGGCAGACGGAAGACGGCTGGGTACGTACCCATGGCAACTATCCGCATCATGCGCGCGCCCTTTGCCGCGGCCTTGACGTGCCTGAGGGTGCGAGTGCCGATGATCTGCGAGCGACGTTCGCTGCGGCATCCGTTCGAGAATCCGTCGAACGCATCACCCACGCAGGAGGCCTGGCCGTCGCTGTCGCCCGCGAGAATCCGGAGTACGACGCGGCGCTGCGATCGCGACCCCTCGTCGAAATTCGGCGCATCGGCGACGAGGCGCCAAGACCCAGGACGCTGACAAGGTCAAGAACACCGACAAGATCCACGGCGGCGTCAACGCGAACTCCCGATGCGGTAACTCAGCCAGCACCACTGGATGGCATCCGCGTTCTCGACCTCACGCGGGTCATTGCCGGCCCGGTCTGCACCCGCACTCTCGCTTTACTCGGCGCCGACGTGCTGCGAATCGATCCACCCCACATCCCGGAGCCGGAATGGCAGCACCTCGATACCGGCCACGGCAAGCGGACGACTCTTCTCGACGCACGCTCCGAACAGATGACAGCACTGCTGAATGAGGCGGATGTCATCGTGCTCGGTTATCGCCCCGCCGCGCTTGAGCGTCTTGGCCTCTCCCCCGACCAGCTCGCGGGACGGCACCCTGGACTGGTCATCGCTCAGTTGAGCGCGTGGGGCGTCGATCACCCAGACCGCGCAGGCTTCGACAGTCTCGTTCAAGCCGAATCCGGAATCGCGCTCATCGAATCGCCCGACGGCACGCGACCCGGCGCACTACCTGCGCAGGCGCTCGACCACAGCGCCGGCTATATGTTGGCGGCGGCCGTCTGCACAGTGCTCGACCGGCGCGCCCGCGAAGGAGGAACGTGGCACATCGCCGCTTCGCTGCGCCGCGTCGCCGCTGAATTGCTTGGGATGCCGCGTCGAGACGCTCCGGAATCGGAACGGGAGATCGACCCGGCCCTGCACAGCCAACGTTTCAGCGTCGATGGCCACTCGCTCATCACTGCCGCACCTGTGCTGCCCGGGTTCAGTTTTTCGGCGCCCCGCCCGTGGGGCTGCGACGACCCACGGTGGTGAGGATCACGCACAGGGCGAGAGTGAGCATCGCCCAGATTCCGCAGGCCTGCGGCAGCACGCGATAGGCGAGATGCTGGATCGTGAACTCCTCCGTGAAGGGGCCGAACACGAGGTAACCGATCACCCAAGACGCGATGAGGATGACGGGGAGCGAGATCCACCACGACACGCGCATCCAGGTCGGAAGCACGTACTCCCCGGCTCCTCGCGGCTCATTGCGACGCAGCCAGAGCAGTGCCCAGATACCGATGATCAACAGACCCGCGACGCTCGAGCCGTACTGCAGCCACTTGAATCCCTGCAATGGCCCCCACTGATCTGCCAGCGCGGGCAAGAGCTGCAGACCGAGACGTCCTTCGTGCGTGAACTCGTCCCAGAGAATGTGCGAAACGACGCCCAGCAGCAGCGAAACCACCAGCAATGGGACGTGCGACCAACGACGCCCGATTCCCAAGGCCTCGTTCATCGCATCCGCGGGTGTCAGCCCCCAATCGGACGGGAGCCGGCGTGCCAACCATCCCGGCGACAGCTCGGAAGCGGCCGGACGCAGGACGATCCGCCAGAGCAGGAACAGCCCAAACGCGATCACCATCGTCCAGAGGATGTTCGCGTAGGTGTGCGTGAACGAGTACGTCACTCCGAATCCGCGCAGAAAGAGCGGCAGATCCGGCGTCATCGCTCCGATCGCGATGGCGGCGGGAACCAACGGAGTGCGCAGGAACGGCAGTGCCACCACGGCATGGCTCGGGGTGAACGGCATGAATTCAGCCCAGGAAGACGCCCGCGAGAGTCTTCTTGCCTCGACGTAGCACCGATACACCACCCGGCAGGCTTGCCTGCACAACGGCAGCGTCGTCTTCAACGCGTGCTCCGTCAAGCGAGACACCGCCCTGGGCGATCGCGCGTCGTGCCTCGGAAAGGCTCGCGACGAGTCCGGTCGCGACGAGCGCGTCGACGACCGTGGTTCCGGCCGAGATTGTCGCGTTGGGCAGCTCTTCAAGCGCTGAGCGCAGAGTCGCAGCATCCAGCGCAGCCAAATCGCCCTGGCCGAATAGTGCCTCGGATGCCGCGATCACGGCTGCCGTGGCGTCAATTCCGTGCACGGTGGCGACGACCTCGAGGGCAAGGCGCTTCTGCGCAGCACGACGGAACGGCTCCGACTCAACGAGTGCCGCGTACTCTTCGATCTCGGCTCTCGTGAGGAAAGTGAAGATCTTCAGACGCTCGATGACGTCGGCATCAGCCGTGCTGAGCCAGAACTGGTACATCCGGTACGGGCTACACATCTCGGCATCCAGCCAGATCGCGTTGCCCTCACTCTTGCCGAACTTGGTGCCATCGCCGTTGGTGATCAACGGAGTGCCGATCGCGTGCGCCGACTCCCCCTCGACGCGACGAATGAGGTCAGTGCCGCTGGTGAGGTTGCCCCACTGATCGGACCCACCTGTCTGCAGCACGCAACCGTACTGCCGGTAGAGCTCGAGGAAGTCCATACCCTGCAGGATCTGGTAGCTGAACTCGGTGTAGCTGATGCCGGCATCCGAATTGAGGCGCGCGGCGACGGCATCCTTCTTGAGCATGGTTCCGACACGGTAGTGCTTGCCGATCTCGCGAAGGAAGTCGATCGCCGACATCGGCGCCGTCCAGTCAAGGTTGTTCACGATCCGGGCGGCGTTCTCGCCTTCGAAGCTGAGGTAGCGCTCGACCTGCGTCCGCAGGCGCCCGACCCATTCCGCGACGGTCTCCGGTGTATTCAACGTGCGCTCGGCCGTCGGCCGGGGGTCACCGATGAGACCGGTAGAGCCTCCGACGAGGCCGAGTGGCTTGTGTCCGGCGAGCTGCAGACGACGAAGAAGAAGAAGCTGCACGAGGTTGCCCAGGTGCAGGCTCGGTGCCGTCGGGTCGAATCCGCAGTAATACGTGATCGGGTCCCCGCCGAGAAGGGCGCGCAGCGCCTCCTGGTCAGTGGACACGTGGACGAGGCCACGCCACACGATCTCGTCCCACACGTTTTCGAACGTGGGATCGATCGCCGGGGCGGCAGTCGTCAGAGAAGAATTCGACACGCGCTCCAGGCTATCAGCGCGGATCCTCCTCCAACTCACGGATGTACCCGGCGAACCCGGGCACGGGAATGGTTACTCTGCCATGCCCCTCTGAGCGGATCAGGCCTTTTGCGATCAGGCGAGCGCGTACTGAGGAGAGGCTGCGGGAGGATACATCCAACACCTCAGCCAGGTCGGCCCGGTCGACGGTCTCTTCCTTCTCCTGCAACCAGGCGACCACGACGAGAAAGCGTCGCTGATTCGGTGTGGTGTTTGCCCAGCGCGCGGCGAAGAGGTTTCGGAGGTCGCGGTCGACACTCGCACGTGCGGTCTTCACATTGCGCTTGGTGATCGTGCCACCGGCATCCGGTCGTCCTGCCGCGACCCACGCGGCGTCGCCATAGAGCTGCACCGCGTAGGGATATCCGGCGGCGAGCTCGGCAGCCCGCTCGAGCGCATCCGACTCCCATGTGACTTTCAATTCTGCCGCGGGGTCGCGCAGTGCGGCCACCTGCGCTCCGACAGACAGCATCTCCAGCGGGCGATACGCGAAGCGTTCGCTGAAGGTGACGGCGTCAGCGATCTGCTCCGGAGCATTAGGAAGACCTGCGGCATATACCGCCGCTGGAATGTCCGGATGCTCTGCCTGCAAGTGCTGCCAGGCATAGGCGAGAGTCCGGATTCCTTCGGCATCGGCCGACTGCACCTCGTCGATGAACAGCACCAGCGCCTTCACGCGCTTGCGGTCCTCCGCAGTCGCGCGGATCAGCTTCTCGAGCGCGCGTGCGCCGACGGTCTCGGTAGTGGTCGCGGCCTTTGCCTTGGCGCTGACGGAGGCGACACCCGGTACGCCGATCGTCACCGTCAGCTCGTCGAGGTGTTCACGGATCGCGGATGCTGCCACTTGCGGCCATGAGCTGGTGGCTTCGCGAATGCCGTCGATGATCTGTGCGACCAGTCCGCCCTGTTCTCCGGCCGTGACCCAGATGCAGAGCGCTTCACGTTCTTCTGCGAGACGTTGATATGCCCGCAGCAGAGATGTCTTACCGATGCCTCGTTCGCCGAACGCGACGTGAACCCGACCGATCAGCCTCTGGAGGTCGATCATGAGCGAGAGCCGCTCGGTGAATTCCTCGATCAGCTCGCCGCGCCCTGGTACAGCGCGTGCGATCTCTCCTGGCGTGTACGGACTCGGCTGCATCGGTGCTCCAGAGGAAGGATACTTCGGGATACTTTGACCCAAGTATCTCAAAGTATCTGTCGAACGGCAATGGCGCTAGGGTGGCGAGCATGATCGCCTGGACAGATGGAACCTGGACCACCCCGCCCGCCTCGAGCACGGACAATGGCACGCACCTGGAGGTTACAGCCATCGAGGGCAGCGACGCCTGGCGACACACAGCATACGGATTCGTGCATGAGAACGCCCATGCCCTGCTCTCTCCCCTGGCGGTCGGAGACGCGATGGAAGTCTCGTTCCGCGCCCCGTGGGATGGCCAGTTCGATCAGGCCGGTGTCTTCGTCCAGATCGACGATGAGCACTGGATGAAGGCAGGACTGGAGTTCGCCGACGGGCATCTGGGACTCGGCGCAGTCGTCACCGACATCCGCTCGGATTGGTCCGTCGGGTTCGTCGACGAATGGCGCGACGCGGAGATCACCGTGCGGGTGAGCCGGTGGAAGGATGCGCTCATCGTGCGTGCCCGCGCGGATGCCGGCGAGTGGCGGCTCGTGCGCGTGGCCCCGTTCGCCGGTGATGCCGCGGCATCCGCAGGTCCGTTCCTCGCAGCCCCCGCACGTGCCGGCCTCGTCGTGCGTTTCACCCGTTGGGAGCGGAGCTCCGCAGACTCCGCGCTGCACTAAGGACTGCGCACTGAATTAGGAGACCGCGCTGCACTAAGTGCGGTCAGTCGGTCACAGCCCCAGGGCGTGCACAGCAGACTGGGCGCGAGCGATGAGTTCCGCCCGCTGCTCGGCGACGCGGATGGGTGCTGTGCCACCGGCACCGGTGCGGGACGCCACCGAACCTTCGATGCTCAGCACCTCGCGCACCTCGGGCGTGAGGTGCGGCGAGACCTCGGCGAGCAGCTCATCCGAGGCATCCTCCAGACCGATCCCGCGCAGTTCGCAGGCCTTGACCAGGGCGCCGGAGATCTCATGCGCATCGCGGAACGGGACGCGGCGCTTGACGAGCCATTCGGCCACATCCGTCGCGAGAGAGAAGCCCTGCGGGGCGAGCTCTGCCATGCGCGCGGTGTCGAAAGTGAGCGTCGCGACCATGCCGGCGAACGCGGGCAACACGACCTCGAGGGTGTTCACCGAGTCGAAGACCGGCTCCTTGTCCTCCTGCAGATCACGGTTGTACGCGATCGGCAGTCCCTTCAGCGTGGCCATGAGACCAGACAGGTTTCCGATCAGACGACCAGACTTGCCACGAGCCAGCTCAGCGATATCGGGGTTCTTCTTCTGCGGCATGATGCTCGACCCGGTCGAGTAGCTGTCGTGCAGTGTGACGAATCCGAACTCGCGCGTGTTCCAGAGGATGATCTCCTCAGCGAAGCGCGACAGGTCGACACCGATCATCGCCGTGATGAACGCGAACTCCGCCACCACATCACGCGCCGAGGTGCCGTCGAGCGAGTTCTCCGCCGGGCGGTCAAGCCCGAGTTCGCGAGCGACCAGCTCAGGGTCAAGGCCCAACGTTGAGCCAGCGAGCGCTCCCCCGCCGTAGGGCGAGACTCCGGCGCGCACGCGCCAGTCGACGAGGCGTTCAAGTTCGCGCACGAGCGGCCAGGCATGTGCCTGCAGATGGTGCGCGAGCAGCACGGGCTGCGCGTGCTGAAGGTGGGTGCGACCGGGGAGGATAGCACCGGGGTGCGCCTCAGCCTGCGCTACAAGAGCATCGATGACGCGCAGGATGTCGCGGGCGATGACCTTGGCGTGATCGATCAGATACATCCGTACGAGCGTCGCGATCTGATCGTTGCGGCTGCGGCCGGCACGAAGGCGACCACCAAGTTCAGGTCCGAGTTCGACGATCAGCGCCTGCTCGAGGGCGCCGTGCACATCCTCGTCAGAGGGTGCCGGGCGCAGTGTGCCGTCGGCTACCTTTCGTGCGACGGCATCCAGGCCCGCGTGCATCCGCTGCTCTTCGTCTGCCTCAAGGTAACCGGCTGCGGCAAGCGCCTTAGCGTGTGCGTGCGAGCCGGCGATGTCGTAGGGCGCGAGGATCCAGTCGAAGTGCGTGGAGCGGCTGAGCTCCACCAACTCGGGCGACGGCCCACTTGCGAATCGTGCACCCCAGAGTGCGCCCTCGTTCGTGCCGTCGTTCTTCGCCTCGCTCATGGTTCCAGCCTAGCGGCGCACCGGGCTGGGCCCGACGGCTCTGGTCGCTCTCTCGAGCAACCACTCCAGCGGACCACGGCCGATCAGCAGCGCCCACGCCGTGCATCCCAGAATCGTTCCGATCGTGAGCGGCCAGAACGGCTCGAGCGCCACGAACCCGAAGAAGTCGCTCGTGTCACCCAGCGTCGCCAGCGCCACCACTGCCCAGACGAGCAGTTGAACCGTATAGGCGGTCAGCGGCATAGCCCCGGTCGCGCGCAGCGGCAAAGTGACCGCCTTCACCACACGCAGGCGACACAGCAGAAGGCACCCGCCGATCACCGCGATGACGAAGCCGCCCGAGCCGATGACCTCGAACAAGCCGGAGGAGTGTGGATCGGCCGTCCACACCGCTGACCAGTACGTGTCGTCCTGCGGCGCCGGCAGGGCCGCCAGTGTGTAGCCAACCGCTGCCAGTGCCGCTCCCCCGAACAGCATCCGCACCTGCACGACGAGTCGCGTCACTCCCGCTCGCGCGACACCGAGGCCCGCAAGCACGAACGCGATCCATACCGTGAACGGGTAGTGCCACCCCAGCATGGCGTCGACTTCGCCGTCGATCGGCAGCCCAGCAAGCACCGGCTGCACGAACGACATCACGATGCCCGACCCCGCTGCGATCCACAGAGGCGTGCGCGCGGATAGGCCGGTGAACGGCAGCGCGATCAGGAACAGGATCGCGTAGGCGGGCAGGATCATGTACACCGGCACACCGGTGAGGATCAGCAGCACGCCGAGCACCCAGAGCATGAGCGCGCGCAACACAAGCTTCCAGCGTGCGACAGTCATCGTTTTGGTGGGCAGCGGCGTGCGCCCACCGGTCACCAATCCGATGGAGACACCAGCGAGAGTCGCGAACAAGATCGACGACCGACCGTCGACGACCGCCATCCAGGTGGAGGGATCGGTCCAGACGAATCCATCGGCGATCAGCAACAGGTGTGCTGCGAACATCCCGACGACGGCAAGACCGCGCGCCAGATCGATGCCCGCGATGCGAGCAGGACCGTTCAGACGACGCCAGTGCTTTGCTGGCCATCCCGCTCGCATAGTTGGGGGATCAGCTCTGCCGAAGCAGCCAGACCAGAAGTGCCTTCTGGGCGTGCAGACGGTTCTCTGCCTCGTCCCAGACGACGCTCTGCGGGCCGTCGATGATTTCGGAGTCGACCTCGTAGCCGCGGTCGGCCGGGAGGCAGTGAATGAAGATCGCCTCCGGGTCAGCGAGACTCATCGTCTCCGCGGTGACCTTGTACGCACCGAGATCGCGGATGCGCGCGAGCTTCTCCTCTTCCTTGCCCATCGACACCCAGGTGTCGGTGACGATGACGTCCGCACCGGCGGCAGCCTCGACGGGATCGGTGAACAGGGTGATCGAACCGCCGGTCTCGGCAGCGCGGCGGTCGGCGTCCGCAATGACATCGGCGCGCGGAGCGTACGACTCCGGCGATGCGATCCGCACGTGCATGCCGGCCGTTACGCAGGCAAGCGCATAGGAGTGCGCCATGTTGCTCTCGCCATCGCCGAAGAACGTCAGGGTCAGGCCCTTGAGCTCACCCTTGTGCTCACGGATCGTCAGCAGGTCGGCGAGCAGCTGGCACGGGTGGAAGTCATCAGAGAGCGCATTGACCACTGGCACGCGGGTGCCCTTGGCCATCTCCTCAAGCCCAGCCTGCGCATAGGTGCGCCACACGATAGCGGCGACCTGACGCTCGAGCACGCGAGCAGTGTCGGACGGGGTCTCCTTACCGCCGAGCTGACTGCTCGCGGTCGAAATGATCAGGGGCGTTCCACCGAGGTCGGCGATACCGACGGCGAACGAGACACGGGTGCGAGTGGATGACTTGTCGAAGATGACCGCGACGGTCTGCGGGCCTGCGAGCGTTTTGTCAGCCCAGCGGTCCTTCTTCAGTTCGACAGCGAGGTCGATGATCTCGGCCTGCTCGGCCGAGGTCAGGTCATCGTCACGCAACAGGTGGCGGGTCATGCGGGTACCTTTCCGGTTTCGGATGCCGCAAGGCTCGCCTGAACGTCGGCGAGGGCTGCGGAGAACAGCGTCTGGAATTCTTCGATCTCGGCGTCGCCGATGTTGAGGGCTGGTGCGAGGCGCACCGTGCTCGAGTTCGCGGCGTTGATGATGAGGCCGCGCTCCTGGGCTGCGGCGACGATGGCACCGGCGACGGGAGCATTAAACGCCACACCGATCAGCAGTCCGCGTCCGCGGACCTCGTCGACCAACTCAGAGCCGAGGCCCTCGATCACAGCACGCAGCTGCGCACCGCGCACGGCGGCGTTCTTCACAAGCCCCGCGTTCTCAATCTCGGCGAGAACCGCGTTCGCGACGGCGGCACCCAAGGGATTGCCGCCAAAGGTCGACCCGTGGGACCCGGGCGTGAACAGGGCGCTTGCCCCACCGTAGGTGACGAGCGCACCGATCGGGAAGCCGCCACCGATGCCCTTGGCGAGGGTGATCACGTCTGGAGTGATGCCCTCGTGATTGAACCCGAACCAGTCTCCGGTGCGTCCGGCACCGGTCTGAATCTCGTCAACGATCAGCAGCGCGCCGTGCTTCAACGTGAGCGAACGTGCTGCGGCGAGGTAACCCGCCGGCAGTTCGACGACGCCGGCCTCTCCCTGAATGGGCTCGACGAAGACAGCTGCGACACGTTCATCCAGCGCAGCCTCTAGCGCCTCGATCGTGGCGGGGATGTGCTCGACGCCTCCGGGCATCGGCTCGAAGGGCTCTCGATACGCCTTCTTCGCGGTGAGCGCGAGCGAGCCCATGGTGCGTCCGTGGAACGCGCTCTCGAGGGCGATGATGCGGGGGCGCTCGGCGCCGCCGTGCAGGCGGGCAAGCTTGAAAGCCGCTTCGTTTGCCTCAGCGCCCGAGTTCGAGAAGTACACCCGCCCGTCGATGCCAGCGCCCGCCAAGCGTTTCAGGCGCGCAGCGAGTTCGAGCTGCGGCGGCGTGGCGAAGTAGTTTGACACGTGCGTGAGGATTGCGGCCTGCTTCGAGATCGCCTCGACAAACACCGGATGTGCGTGGCCGAGCGAAGTCACCGCGATGCCAGCGAGGAAGTCAAGGTGTCGCTTGCCGTCACCGTCCCACAGATAAGAGCCTTCGCCGCGGGTCAGCAACGCCAACCGGTCGCCCGCATTGAGCACCAGATCTCGTGCTGCTTCTTCCTGCCAGACGGTCATGCCGTCACCCCCGAATTTCCGAGTACCACTTGTGTTCCGATTCCCTTGCTTGTGAAGAGCTCTACGAGCACCGAGTGCGGCACGCGTCCATCGATGATGGCCGCCGCATCCACTCCGCCTTCGACGGCATCCAGGCATGCGCGCATCTTCGGGATCATTCCCGATTCCAGCGTCGGCAGCATCTCGGTGAGTTGCGCGGACGTCAAGTGCGAGACGAGTGAGTCCCGGTTGGGCCAGTCCGCATACAGCCCAGCCACGTCGGTGAGGACGACCAGTTTGCGTGCATTCAGTGCGATAGCCAGAGCGGATGCCGCGGCATCCGCGTTCACGTTCAACGACTGACCTGGGTGATCAAGGTCGGGCGCGATGCTGGAGATCACCGGAATACGGCCCGCCGCCAGGTGATCGAGCACCGCGGTCGGATCGACCTGCACCACGTCTCCGACGCGACCGAGGTCGACCGTCTCACCGTCGATCACGACGCCGCGGCGACGTCCACCGAATAGGCCGGCGTCCTCACCACTCAGACCGGTCGCGATCGGACCGTGCGAGTTGATCTTCGCAACGAGCTGCGGGTTCACCTGGCCGGTGAGCACCATACGCACAACGCTGATCGCCTCGGTGTTGGTGACCCGGTATCCGCCCTTGAACTCGCTGGGGATCGCAAGGCGATCGAGCATGCTCGAAATCTGCGGCCCACCGCCGTGTACGACGACCGGCTGCACGCCGACGTAGCGCAGATACGCGATGTCCTGCGCGAACGCCTCTTGCAGTGCATCCGAGACCATCGCGTTGCCGCCGTACTTGACGACGACGATCTGATCGCGGAACTTTTTCAGCCACGGCAGCGACTCAATGAGCGTCGTGGCCTTCTCGGCAGCGACGTCGGGCGGTGTGTCCTGAATGTCGGTCATGAGGCGTACGCACTGTTCTCATGCACGTAATCGTGCGTGAGGTCGTTGGTGCGGATCGTGGCCTCGGCCTCGCCCACCTGGAGGTCAATCAGCAGGTCGGTGGCGCGCGGGGTGAGGTCGACTTCCTCACGGGGCCGGTCAGGTCCGCCCTCGCTGCAGACCCGCACGCCGTTCATCCAGACGTCGACGTTGTACGGGTCGAACTGGGCATTGGTCGTGCCGATCGCGGCAAGCACGCGGCCCCAGTTCGGGTCGTTGCCGAAGATCGCCGCCTTGAAGAGGTTGTTTCGAGCGACGGAGCGGCCAACTTCCACGGCCTCCTGCTCGCTGATCGCGTTGGTGACACGGATCGTGATGTCGTGGCTCGCGCCCTCGGCATCACCCTGCAGTTTGATCGCGAGCTGATCGCTGAGCTCGGTCAGCGCTGCCGCGAAATCGTCGAGATCAGGGCGGATGCCGCTCGCGCCGTTGGCAAGCAGCGTCACCTGGTCATTGGTCGACATGCAGCCGTCAGAGTCGAGCCGGTCGAAGGTCTGGCCAGTGGCGCGGCGAAGCGCGGTGTCGGCTTCGAGCGCTTCGAGGTCGGCGTCGGTCGTGATGACGACGAGCATCGTCGCAAGGCCCGGTGCCAGCATCCCCGCGCCCTTCGCCATGCCGCCGATCGTCCAACCGTCACGCGAGACCACGGCGGTCTTGACGACGGTATCTGTCGTCATGATCGCCTGGGCGGCAAGGTCTCCACCCTCGGCGCTGAGCTCGGCAATCGCCTGCTCGGTGCCGGAGAGGACCCTGGAACGGAAGACGTCATCGCCGGTGCCGATGAGACCAGTGGAGCAGACCAGGATGTCGCCGGCGCTGACGTCCAACAACTCGGCGGCCTTCTCGGCGGTCTGATGCGTGGTCTGGAAGCCGAAGCTACCGGTGAAGCAGTTCGCGCCGCCGGAGTTCAGCACAATCGCTTCCACTGTGCGGTCGGCGATCACCTGCTGTGACCAGATGATGGGGTTCGCCTTGGCGCGGTTGCTGGTGAAGACAGCGGCGCCGATCTTGCGCGGACCACGATTCACGACGACAGCGAGGTCGGGCTTCCCTGTCGATTTGAGCCCTGCGACCACGCCGGCCGCTTCGAATCCTTGAGGTGCAGTGACGCTCACGGGGCGACTCCGTTCAGTGAAAGGGCACGGTCTTCGGGAAGACCAAGCGCGAGGTTCATGGATTGGATAGCCGCACCGGCGGTACCCTTGACGAGGTTGTCGACCGCTGTGACGACGGTGACGCGGTTCGCGCCGCGGTCGATGGCGAGTCCGATGAGGGCTGTGTTGGCGCCGATGACGTCGGCGGTGCGAGGGAACTGACCTTCCGGCAGCAGCTGCACGAAGGTCTCGTCGCCGTATGCGTTCTCCCACGCTGCGCGAATCTCGGCGTCGGAGACGCCCGGCATGATCGGCGCCGTGGACGTGGCGAGGATGCCCCGCGCCATCGGCACAAGAACGGGCGTGAAGGAGATGCGCACGCTGTCGGCACCTGCTGCGGCGAGCGCCTGCTGAATCTCGGGGATGTGCCGGTGCGTGCCGCCGACCGCATAGGGGTTGGCGGAGCCCAGGACCTCACTCGCCAACAGGTTGGTCTTCAGGCTCTTGCCTGCACCCGAAGGCCCGACCGCGAGCACCGAGACGATGTCGCTCGGGTCGATGACACCTGCAGCGACTCCCGGTGCGAGGCTCAAGCTCACCGTGGATGCGTTACAGCCAGGGGCGGCGATGCGCTTCGCATCACGTAGGTGCTCACGCTGCTTCACACCATTGTCGATCAGCTCCGGCACGCCATAGGCCCATGGCTCATGGAAGTGCCCACCATAGAAGGCGTCCCAGGAAGCCTGCGAGGTCAGGCGGTGATCTGCACCCGCGTCGATGATGAGCGGCACATCGTCCAGGGCATCCGTGTACTGGCCGGACTGGCCGTGCGGAAGCGCGAGGAAGACGATGTCGTGGCCAGCAAGGATCTCGGGGGTGGTGTCCTGCAGAGTCAGGTGCGCGAGTGAACGCAAGTGCGGTTGGTGCTGGATGAGCGGCTGGCCGGCGTTGGAATGCGCGGTCACGGTGCGGATCTCAATGTCAGGGTGACTCGCGAGCAGGCGCAGGATCTCGCCGCCCGCATAGCCGGATGCGCCGGAGACGGCGACGGTATACGTCATTCTTCTACCTTAACGGTCTGGAGTGGTGGGCCGAAGGCGGCGACACCGGTGCTCGACCCGCAAAGCCGAAGATCGGCGTTCGGGGAACACGGGGTCGCCTAGAGTCGGCGGCCGCCCAGACGGCTGCGGCGTCGGCGCACCACGACGACGCTCGGAGCGAGCGTCGGTGAAGCGGATGCAGCCGAAGACATGTGGCGAGAATAGACCCGCGGCTATGGCATCCGCAAATCGCACATGCGCCAGGTAGGCCTCACGATCCGGTCGGCGCGGCGAAGAAAGCCAGCTCATGCCGAGCCGAAGCCTCGAAAGCCGTCCGCATCCGAGCGCGGGTGTCAGAAGTGACCGTCGTCGCCGCAGCAGCCACATATGCGATCGCCTGACCAGTGGCATCCTCGAACGCGGGATCGGCGTACGTGGCCAGCCAGGACGCGTATGGATGCTCCGCGCTCTGCGCGTACGCGCCGAACTCCCCCGCGTGCAAGCGCTGGCCGAGGTCGGTGTACAGCCAGAAGCACGGAAGCGCCGCCGCGATGAGTTCTGAATAGTTCCCGGAGTGGGCGGCCGCCCGCAGATGATCGAGATACGCGATGGTCGCCGCCGCTGGTTCGGCAACGAATGTGTCGTGTGTGACACCCTGCGCTGGGGTGAGCCAGGACACGTGTAGTTCGAGTTCACCAGCGATGGCGCCGTGTGCGGACTGCGCCCAGAACGCCTGCTCCGCGGAGGTGGGCGCCAGCCGCGCGGCCTCGGCGAGGATCCTGGCGTATTCACGCAGATACAGAGCATCCTGCGCGAGATAGAACAGGAACACGTCCTGCCTGAGGGTGCCGTCAGCGAGTGCGCGGATGAACGGCAACTCGTCGATGTCGGCACGCACCTGAGCGGTGGCGTCCCACCATTCGGCGGTGAGTTCTTGCACTGTGGGGCGAGTCTGCAGACCGCCGCGCTTCCAGAGCCCGGCGAAGTGGTGCACAGGACCGTGTCCTCTCCCGACGTCGAGCTCAGCACCAGCCCTGAGCGATTCACGCAGCCAGGAGCGAGCGGATGCCACGGCCTCCGGCCACTCTTCACCAAGACCACGCCTGGTGGCGAGCGCTGCGGAAAGCGAGCATCCGGTGCCGTGTGTACTCGTGGTGTCGATGCGCGTGCCGGGGAACTCGTGCACGGTACCGGCGCCGACGAGCGCGTCTGGTGCCTCGTCTCCTGTCAGGTGACCGCCCTTCACAAGCACCGCCGCCCCGGTGCGCTCGGCCAGTTCGCGTGCGACGGCGATGCCTTCTGCCCAGTCGTCGATGCTGTCTCGGCCCGTGAGTGTGGCCAGTTCGGGAAGGTTCGGAGTGATCACATCCGCATATCGCAGCAGATCGTCAAGCGCGGCTTCCGCCTCGGCGTCCAGCAAACGATCTCCGCTGGTGGCGACCATGACCGGGTCGAGAACGACGACAGGCGGGCGCACCTCCACGAGCCAGGAGATGACGGTGCGGATGACCTCTGCGCCCGCAAGCATCCCGATCTTCACAGCATCGATCTCGATGTCGTCCGATATCGCGTCCAGCTGCGCGCGCAGGAAGTCCGTCGGGGGCACGTGCACTGCTCGCACTCCCTGCGTGTTCTGCGCGGTGAGCGCGGTGATCACCGCCATCCCGTAGCCACCGTTGGCTGCGATGGACTTGAGATCGGCCTGGATGCCTGCACCGCCGGAGGGGTCGCTGCCCGCGATGCTGAGCACACGCGGCACTGTCTTTCCCCGCCACCGCTGGCGGAAGATCTGCGCCGCTGCGCGCGGATCATCGGCTGCACACAGCGCCGAGACCACGGCGACTCCGACTGCTCCGGCTTCGCGCAGCGCCGCGACGTCGTCGAGGCCGACGCCACCGATCGCGACGCACGGCAGCGGACTCGCCGCTGCGAAGGCCCGGAAGCCGTCGATGCCCAGTGCCGGTGGATGATCAGGTTTCGTGCTGGTCGGGTGGATGACCCCGACGCCGAGGTGGTCGACCGTGCCAGCAGGGAGGGCGCGCACGGCGTCGAGGTGTTCAAGGGTGTTCGCGGTGAGACCGATGATCGCATCGGGCCCGAGGAGCTCGCGGGCACGCAGTACCGAGGCGTCCGCCTGCCCGAGGTGGACGCCGTCTACCCGTGCTCCCCTCTCCCTCGCCGCAACTGCAGCGTCCAGCCGGTCGTTGACGACGAGCAACGCGCGCCCATCGATCACGCGGGAAAGCTCTAGCAGTTGCTCGACGATGTCGGAATCCGTTGCCGTCTTGTCGCGCAACTGCACGAAGCGCACACCGCCGGCGACCGCGCGTCTCACGGTCTCCGCGACCCCGCGCGAGCCGCACAGGTCGGGGTCAGTGACGAGGTAGACCGAAAGGTCGACGTTCATCGCTCATCCGTTCCGAGTCGCGCCGCGGACGCGATGTCTTCGGGTGTGAGCGCGGCGAGCGCGTCGAGCAGTGCCACCGCGAAGCTCCCTGGTCCGTGAGACTTCTCCGCCGCGTGTTCTGCGGCAATCGTGTATACGAGGCTCGCCGAGGCGACGGCCCTGAGCATAGACACGTCGGCGGTGCGGGCAGCGCCGAGGAAGGCTGCCATGACGGCGCCGAGGGCGCAGCCACCGCCGGTCACCTTCGTGAGCAGCTCGTGACCGTTCGCGATGCGGATGATCTCGTCACCATCGGTGATGAGATCGACGGGTCCCGATACTGCGACGACGCTCCCGAAGCGCTGGGCGAGGGCACGAGCGGCGTCGGATGCAGCATCCGTCGTGTCGGTGGCATCCACTCCCCGGCCTCCGGCTGTCATGCCAGCCAAGGCGAGGATCTCCGAGGCGTTTCCACGGATCGCCGACGGGCGCCGTTCTGCGAGTTCATGAGCCAGCGCCGTGCGCACCGGCAGTGCGCCGATCGCAACGGGGTCGAGCACCCATGGCGTGCCGGCGGCCACGGCTCCGGCCGCCGCCTCGCGGCACGCGTCTCGTTGCTCTGGCGTCGGGGTGCCGAGATTCAGCAGTACGCCAGAGGCGATGCCGGCGAACATCTCGCTCTCCCCCACGATGTCGACCATCGCGGGCGCTGCGCCGATTGCCAGCAGCACGTTTGCGGTGAATCCGGTCACGACGGTGTTCGTGATGCAGTGGGTGAGTGGAGGTTCAGCCCGCAGGGACGTCAGCAGGCGAGCTGCGTCATCGACGAGGGTGGTGGACGGTGGACGCAGAAGATCGCTCAATGCGACATCCCTTCGCTAGTACGAACTAGATCAGGTTCGACGGGTGTGCTCTCAGCCGCCCTGTGGCGGCACCCCGTGTCACTGCTCGGAGTCTAGCGGAGCGCACCCGGCGTGGTCGGGGAGCGATGGTCCTGGTCTAGTGCCGCGATCAGGAAGCTCGATTAAGAAATTTCGCCGATCCACGAGAGCGTGGGCGTCGTCCACTCGGCATCCGGTCGCCATGTCGTCCAGGATCGCTCGAATGGCCAGTTGCCCGCGTGGAAGGATGCGATCGCCGCATCCGCATGCTTTTCGATCTGCGCAGCATCCGCGGCCGATAGGCGTCCCTGGATGACGGCTTCGATGAGCTCATCCTCGTCTTTCAACCCGATCTCGCCGTCGAAGCCAATCTCGACGTCGAGGACGTGGTCCGATGAGTAGGTCGCCGCGTCGGTGCGCTGGTGTGCGTTCTCGAGGTTCACGTACCAGCCTGCGAACGTCCACTCGTCTCCGCTTGCCTCACTCCAAAACAGCCAGACCGACCACGGCATGCCAGCGGGCGCGATCCGCAGCACGCCGTTTCCCCACCACTCCTCGACGATTCGGGTGCGTTCAACGAGCCAGCGCTCGGCCAGCGGCACGGTGCGGATGCGTTGCCCGTCTGGCGCTCCCATTCCCTCGAGCTTCGCTCCGGGAGCGAGCCAGGCGACGAGCCCTCGTTCGTCATCACGCACCACCCGCATCGGTGCGACGTTCGAGACGTCACCCTTCTGCCAGAGAGGCTTGCGGTAGTGCCAGTCAATCTGCGCGCCCGGCGCGAGGAAGGGCTGGTCGCCAAGCTCGCGGGCCTCGGCTGGAGCCGTGGGCGCGGTGGCGCGCGGAACCGTCACGATCAGTCGGTCCAGGGCATCGGGCGCTCAGGATCGCGAGTGGCATCATCCGGAAGGTGCGGAAGCTCTTCGCCCGCCGCACGGATGCAGAGCCAGCGCAGTTCACCTGGGCTGTCGGGACGAGCACGCCAGGTGCGCCATACTCCCTGGCCGACGCGGATGGTGGAACCAGGGCCGACGTCGACGACATCGTCGTCGAGCCCCATCTGGCCGAGGCCCTCAAGGAATACGTAGAGCTCCTCGGCTGTGCTGTGCGTGTGCCAGTAGCCGGCTTCCTCCCCAGGAACGAGGGCATTGGCGGTCATGCCGATGTACTGCATCGCCAGTTCGTGGTCGACGACACGTCTGCCGTCACGTGAACGTGCCGGCACAAAACCACCGAAGTGGTCGCGCCACTGGTCCGGGGCACCGATCTCGGTCACTTCGTAGTCACTCATGGGGCGGCCTTCCGCTGATTCTCGTCGTGGGTGTACTGGGCTTCACGCGACTGGGGTTCGCGACCATTTGCCACCCGCGCGCTCATAGACGATGCGTGTGTGATTGCGATCCACTGAACCCTGCCAGAACTCAATGCGGGTGGGGACGATACGCCACAGCACCCACTCGCCGGGGAGGATGCCTTCGCGCGCACCAGGCGAGCGGGCTGCGAGATCGGCCGCACTATCCTGCTCTGATGCCTCGACGACTGTGCCGCGCACGCGTACTGCCCGAAGCACTGGCTGCCACCAGAAGTTCATCGCCGCCACCGGCCGCGCTGCCAACTGGGCGGCTTTTCGTGAGTCTCGAGATCCGGCGAAGCCCCATCCCTTTTCGCTGACGTCCTTCAGGCTGAGTGCGCGCGCATCGGGAATGCCCTCGGCGTCGACGGTCGCCAATGTGGCCGCCTGCGGTTCGGGAACGCCGCGCGCTGCGGCGTCGTGAATCCACGCCAGAAACATCGCCGCAGGATCGTCACCGAAAGAGTCTTCGTCGAGTGGTGGAGCAGTTCCGGTCAGCGCAGGCTGGGCGCGCAACCATTCGGCGACAGAGTTTTGTGACATGCCGTCATCCTTTCGGATCATTCAGCGTCCGCCGATAAGGACACGCGTACACCGCGCTAAGAACCGCGCTTAGAAGGGTGGAGTTGCAGGAGTTGGTGGTCTGGTGCGATGACCAGTCGGTGTGGTGACTTCGACTGTACGATCGGGCCGGCTTCGGTAGACGGCCCGGGTGAGATGTCGATTCACATGATCGCGTGGGCACAATGGGCGCAGCTCTTCGATATTGGTTCTGCCGCCCTGCGCCCATGGGATCTCGTGATCGATGTCTGACTGCTGCGCCAGTCGTGTGCATCCGTCTCGGGAGCAAGTACCATGTTGCAGGATCAGCCATTCTTTCTGCGCCGACGTTGCTCGGCGGCTACGTCGTTCCATATCGAGCACGATGCTGTCGATCGGGTCAATGATCACTCTGCGGAACACCCCAGTGTCGAGGAAGATCTGCTTCGCCGTCAACGCGTCGAGCGGCCCATAGCCGACGAGCTCGGCCTGCGGCTCAGGAAGCGATGCGATCTCGGTCGCATCGCCGGAGAGCAACTGGACAGGGATCGTGACAAACACCTTGGTCTGCACCGCCGTATCGGTGCCGATCCCGCACAGCCACTCCGCGCACAGATCTGCCCGAATCTGCGCCCGAGTACGGCACTCGTTCGGATGCATCTGCAGCTTCTTCGCTTTCGTATCCGCACGCTGGTACGCAGCGACGGCATCCTCGGTGGACATCAGCACACCAAACCAGGTCATGCCCTCATCCCGGTGACCTAGGCTCACCCTCCGGTCACGCAACGCCCTGGTATGGCGGACGCTCGGGTCTTCGGGTGTGAGTTTGTCGACCAACCTTCGCAACCGCTGCATGAAAAGGGCGGGGGCACAGGTCAATGCCCATTCCGCGGTCGCCTCATCGATCCGACGGCAGGCGTCTCGTTCGGCCTCGCGTTCGAACTCTGTGCTGTGCGCCGGAGCACGCACCTTCAACAGCGCACCGACAGTATGCGAGACGAGATACATCGAAGCGAACCCGTCACGCGCATTGCGCCACAGCGTCGGCAGATGTGCCTGCGCCTGCTCTGCAACATGCAACTGCCCGCGCACATAGTCGTCTGAACTCTTCAGTCTCAACGCGATATCGAAGATCGCTCCTCGCTCGGCGACCGCCACTGCATCACGGTCCGTTGTCAGCGCATACAACTCAGGGTTGCGACGTGCGAGAGCAACGGCATCCGCAATACGCGCAGCCCGACTCGCCGCCTGACGATTCAGGTCGATGTCAGCACACTGCAGATCATCAAGCACAGACTCGACGATGAACGCGGCGTCGTGGGGCCGGTCATCCACATCGTCGAACCAGGAGTCCATAACTCCAGTTTAGAATATACGAACCCATTCTGGCAAGGCTAGTTTCGAATATAAATTCGAATCTCTCAGACCCGATTCTGCAGGAACAACAAGATCGCACGCACGCGGCGATTCTCATCCGCCGGGCTCAGACCCAGCCCGGCGAAGATGTTGCCGACGTGCTTACGCACTGCCGCGTCGCTGAGGAACAGCGTCGATGCGATCTCACCGTTCGAGAAACCTTCCGCCATCAGCGCCAACACCTCGCGCTCGCGCGGAGTGAGGGCATCCAGCGGTCCCGATGACCCTGTGCGCAGGAGATGCCTGGTGACCTCCGGGTCGATGACCGTTCCGCCACCGGCAATGGTTCTCAGCGTCCGATCGAAGTCTGCGACACGGTTCACACGCTCCTTGAGCAGATACCCGACCGCACCCTCAGGGAGCATGAGCAGTTCCCTGGCGTAGCGGTCGGCGACGTACTGTGATAGCACGAGCACGGGCTGCGCAGGATGCGCGGCTCTGATCTGAAGGGACGCGCGCAGGCCATCGTCTGTGCCATCCGGAGGCATCCGCACGTCGGTGATGACGAGCTCGGGTGGAGTCACGAGGGCGGCGTATGCGCGCAGTAGTTCCGGAGCATCGGATGCCGTCGCCACGATCTCGTGCCCGAGTCGTTCCAGCAGTGCACCCAGCGCCTCCCGCAGCAGCGTTGCGTCATCGGCGAGGAGGATTCGCATTGGCTTCCCCTTCCTGGCTGCCCAGCTCCGCAGAACCGACAATCGGCAGTTCCATGCGCAGCACAGTCGGGCCGCCTGTTGGACTGGTCAGCGTCAGTGTTCCTCCGAGAGACTCCGCCCGTCCCTCGAGCCCGGAGATCCCCGATCCGCGCTCCGCATCCGCACCTCCGTGCCCGTCATCCATCGCTGAGACATACGCAATGCCGTCGTCGGCGCCGAGCTCGACTGTGACCCTCGATGCGACAGTGTGTTTCGAGGCGTTGGTCAGCGCTTCTGACACCAGGAAGTACCCCGCGGCCTCGGCTGCGGGCGACAGCCGAGGAAATCCGTTGTCCGTGATCTGTAGCAGCAGGGTGCTGCGCCCAGCCAGTTCTTCGAGCGCACTCGGAAGCCCGTGGTCGGTGAGCACGGCGGGGTGAATCCCACGTACTGTCTCTCGCAGAGTCGCAAGCGCGCGCTCGGTCTGGTCCTGTGCTGTGCGCAGCGCCCGGTTCGCAGCATCTAGGTCGTGGGAGGCGAGCTCCAACTCGAGCAGGCCGAGCCGCGCCGCAATGCCGACGAGTTCCTGCTGGACTCCGTCGTGCAGATCGCGCTCGATACGCCGACGCTCGGTTTCATGCGCTACCACGATGGCCTCACGCGAACGGGTGAGCTGAGCGACGCGGAGGTCGATCTCCGCCGAACGTGGTGCGATGAGCCACCCGATTGCACTCGCATGCAATGCGGCGAGCGCGGCGTTCGCATACGCCATGATCAGCATGATCAGCGGTATCCACGGCAGCGGATGCCACCAGTTGTCCGCGCCGACCGAGAGCCAGACATCCTCGAACAGGTTCACCTCAGCGGGCGGACGAGTGTAGCCCAACACGGCGAGCGCGATCGGCACAGTGACAGCGACCACCTGCACGACCAGCAACGCCAATGCAAGCGCCCCGATCATGAGTCCGGCCACCAGCGCCGCCGTCTCCCGCCAGGTGGCGGGTTCTGTGAGCCGGACGTTCAGCCAGTTGTGTCGCTCTTCGCGTGGGATGCGCACATGGCCGCTGGTGCGACGTGGGGCGCCCAGCATCCTGAGGCGACGTCTTTCGAGAGCAGCGAGCAGGATCGCCCACAGCGGCAATGCGATCACCGTCACTGCGACGACGGGCAGCGTAATCAGAAACAATGCGGCGGTGAGTATGACGTGCACGAGCGCCAACCACGGCCAGCGCGAGATGACGAAGCGCCATGGCGGCAGCATGAGTCCCTGCCAGATCGTCGATGCGCGCATGCTTTCAGCCTATGCATCCGCAAGGTTCTTTCCGCACGTTGCGGCACGAAGGTAGCGCCAGGTCTACCCCGTTCAGGGGCCGCAGGCGGGTGTGCTCATGCCGGGCATGGAATGGACTGGATGCATGACACAGACGCACCAGCCACTACCCGCTGCCCCTGCTCTGCATGCCCACGGCGTGACCAAGAGCTTCGCCGTCCGTGGCGGTCCCGATGTGCCGGTACTGCGTGGCATCGACGTCGATGTCGCACCCGGCGAGATGCTGAGCATCGTCGGCCAAAGCGGATCCGGCAAGTCGACACTGCTCTACTGTCTGGCAGGGCTCGAGCGCATCGACAGTGGCGAGATCACTGTCGGTGGACAACGTATCGACGACCTCTCTTCTGCGCATCTGGCGCGGATGCGCCGCGACCGGATCGGCTTTGTCTTCCAGAGCTACAACCTCATCGCTTCTCTGTCTGTGCGCGAGAACGTGGCGTTGCCTGCACGGTTGGCGCGTCGTCGAACACCGGATGTGGAGGCAGCGCTGGCCGCCGTCGGGCTGGCGGATCATGGCAGGAAGCTGCCCGGGGCGCTTTCCGGCGGTCAGCAGCAGCGGGTTGCCATCGCACGCGTGCTCGCCGCACAGCCGGATGTCGTGTTCGCGGATGAGCCCACCGGGGCTTTGGACACGGCGACGGGTGCGCAGGTGCTGGATCTGCTGCGCGAGCACGCGAGCGGTGATCGCAGCGTCGTTCTTGTGACTCACGATCTGGATGCCGCTGCTCGCGCCGACCGCACTCTCGTATTGCGCGATGGGGTGATCGTAGCGCAGCTGGTCCGGGCGACGGCATCAGAGATCCTCTCCGTCATGCAGGCTCCGATCGACGTAGCTCGTGTCACCGAGGCCGTCGCGTGACCCGGCTGCTGTGGGCGGAGCTGCGACGCGGATGGGCCAGCTGGGCGGGACTCATCGCCGTGACTGCCATCGCCGCGCTGGCGTTCTCCGTCGCGATCGCAATGTTGGAACGCGGGCTGCGCGAAGGTGGCGAGATTCTCGAGGCATCGACAAGCTTCCTGTCTGTGCTGCTCATGTTCAACATCCCCGGCGGCGCGATCGTAGTCGCCGCAGTCGCACGCCTAGCCGTCGACCTGCATCGCCCCGTGTACGCGCGCTGGCAGCTGAGCGGTGTCGGGCCAGCGCAGACGTCGAGCGTTGTGCTCGTGCAGTTGGCGTGCACGGGCCTGGTCGGCGGAGTCCTCGGTTTTGCCGTGTCGATTCCGATCGTTCCCGCGTTTCTGCATGCAGTCTTCACTCAGGACGACAGCTGGTGGGCGGATGCCATGATCACCCCGGGTGCCTTCACCGCCTGCGTCGTCATCCCGCTCACCGTCATCGTCACGCTCGTGGGAGGAATGCGCGCCGCGGTTTCCGCCGGACGCACGCCCCCGTTGGCGGCACTGCGCGATCCCGAACCGCTGGCGAAGCGGATGCGGTGGTGGCGATGGGCATTCTTCCTCATCGTGCTCTTCGCCGCAGGAGCCGGGGTCATCGCTCCGCTTCGGGCTGAGGCGCGCAGCACCGTGATCTCGCAGTTCCCGCTGCTGCCTGCGTTTCTGATGATGATCGTCGCGGCCGCGGGCCCTGTGCTTTATCCGCTCGTTCTGAGGGGCTGGACTGCGGTCGTCCCCGCGCGCGTCTCGACGTCGTGGTATCTCGCTCGCCATCAGGCGCGGTACCACCTGAGCCGCAGCACCGCGTCGATCACTCCGCTGTTCGTCGGCGTTTCATTGCTGGGCGGTCTCATGACGATGTCTGCTACGACGAACGCCGCTATGGATGCCGCGGGCCTCGGCGGCAACTTCGATCTGGACATCATGCAGGTGATGCTGCTGGTCGGCGGTCCGGTGCTGCTCGGAACGGTCGGGGCGGCCGTGGTGATCTTCATGAGCAACCGCACTCAGGGCTCTGAGCAGGCATTGTTGCGCGCGAGCGGGGCGACCGAGCGAACCGTGCTTGCCTCGGCGCTGTGGCAGGGCGTGATCCACGTCGTGACAGCATGTTTGCTCGCAGGTCTCGTCCTCGTCGGCACCGCTGTTGTGGCTGCAGCGGCTCTTGCGCGGTTCATCCCCGCGGTGCCAGTGGTCGATCTCGGTGGCGCATCGCTGCTGGCTGCGCTCGGGCTGGTTCTCACGGCCTCCGCGACTGTGTTGCCTGGGCTTGCGCGCCTCAGGGAACCCGTCGCGAGCCAGCTGGCCGCGGCGTGATTTGGCGGTGGAATTTCAGAGCTGCCTGGCGACCTAAATAGCGGATTTTGCCCAGCAGTGTCCAGCTCCTCCAGGCTTGCTCTCCCGGTACGCTGACACGGTGAAAGTCCTTGTTTGGCTTAATCGCCTAAATTCCAATCATCCTTGGAGCCACAACGACTTCTACGGCCCATGGGTCGCACGTCAGGTGAGGTCAAGCGAAGCTCACAATGTTCTTGACGTCGGGTGCGGAACCGGGAACCTCATGGCTCGATTGATGCCCTGGGTAGATACGATCACGGGCTTGGAACCAGACGAAGCAACAGCGAAGATCGCAGCCGGACGATTCGCAAGCAACGGTGCCGTCGCAATCAGGCAGGAGCCCTTCGAACAACTCGACTCAAGCGAAAGGTATGGAGCGATCACGCTTGTCGCCGTGCTGCACCATATGCCACTTCAGGACACGTTGAGGAAACTCGCCTCGACGCTCAACCCCGGTGGTCGCCTCGTAATCCTGGGGTGCTACCGCGAAGCAACGCGAACTGATCATCTGGTCTCGTTCGGCGCCCTCGTGCTCAACCCTGTATTGGGCTTGATTAGGCATCCCCGACGCGCACGTGTCATTCCGGGAGGGATGACCGCTCCAACCGCGCCCGCACAAGAATCACTTGCAGAGATATCTGCTGAATCTGCACGATTCCTACCCGGATCACGAATCCGCCGCAGGCTTTTCTGGCGGTACTCGTTGGTCTACGACGCGCCCCGCTGAGGGTTCGGCATCCGGGTCGCCCTGCGACGAGATATCGCCCAGAGCGGCCTGAATACTCCGAATGATTGACCCCAGGATGCCCGACGCGAGAAGAGCCGACCTGGGCAGTGCTACCAGGCGTAGACGTTCTCGGAGACTTGCGTTGCACCCTCTGGTGCTATTGCACCGTCGGGCAGAACCTCGAATTTGCCAGCGATGCCTTCGGATCCGATGGGTGGAACGCCGCATGCCATGATCCAGTCGCCGTCACCGGGATCGGCAACAAGACATACTTCCGACCGCTCATTCCCCCGAGCGAGCCAGAGCGACGTCCCATCGTGCTCTCCGACGAATCGACTTGATGAAACGTCAACGGAGTCGTACGCACTATCTTCCAGCTGCGGTAGCTCATCGCGCGTCTCACGATCGCCTTGGAGATCCGTGAATGGTTCATGCTGGGCACCGCAACCGGCGAGAAGAATGACGGATACCACGGCCAGAGCAGGTGCGGACATGTAGCGAGGGCAACCCATGGCTACATCTTGGCCCACAGCGGGCTGCGAGCGCCACCCTTCACGAGTTGGCGACTCCGGTCTCGTCCGATGTTCTGCAAACGAAGAGCGCCGGCATCCCTCACGGGACACCGGCGCTCATCACCTCAAAACGAGGGTCACTCGCGCAGGGTCGCACCGAATCGCTTGGTCGCCACAGCCACACCGGCGAGCTTCGCCTCGGTGGCCTCGGCAGCAGTCAGCGTGCGGTCGGCGCGGAAGCGCAGCGCGAATGTCAGGCTCTTCTGCCCGTCATCGACTCCCTGCCCGCGGTAATCATCGACCAGACGCAGCGATTCAAGCAGTTCACCTGCGCCCTCCACGAGGGCGGCGCGCAGTTCGCCCGCAGTCACTGCAGTCGGAACGACGAGCGACACGTCCTGCGTTGCCGCGGGATACGTCGACAGTGACTCGGCGACTACCCGAGAGCCCGCAAGCTCGAGGATGCCATCGAGATCGATCTCGAGCACGACAGCACGACCGGGAAGATCAGCGTCAGCCGCGACGTCCGGGTGCAGTTCGCCGATGTAGCCAACTTCCGTGCCACCGACGCTCAACACACCGGTGCGTCCCGGATGCAGCGCCACACGCTGCGCCTGAACGACGTCAATCTCAACGCCGGCAGCAACAGCGATCACGCGGACAGCATCCAGCGCATCAGACAGCCCAGCCGGCTCGGCATCGCGACCCGGCTGACGTGCAGACACATTGCCGGCGAAGAGCGCGGCCACGTGACGGTGCTGCGGCGGAATGGAGGCATTTAGCGCTGCAAGCGTGGCATCCGAGGGACGCTGCCCCAGGGGCGGCACTTCATCGGTGCCGTAGACGACTCCCGGCTCTGGCAGGAACACCAGACCGGTCTCGTAGATCGCAAGATCTGTCAGACCACGCGCGATGTTGCGATGCGCGATCTGAAGCAGCCCGAGAACCAGCGAACGGCGCAGGAACGGCGACTGTCCATCGAGAGGGTTCGCTAGACGGATGCTCGGAAGGTGCTCCCCCGATGCCGATCCGTGCAGGTCGTTGTGCTGCTCAGTCGTGAACGGGAACGACGGCGTCTCGACGAGACCCGCCGCGGCCAGCGCATTCGCGACACGACGACGGCCCTGCTGCAGCACAGTGAGGCCACGACCGGATGGCGGCGTCGGCAACACGGACGGGATGCGGTCGAGGCCATGGATGCGCGCGACCTCTTCGGCCAGCGTCCACTTATCGGTGAGATCAGGACGCCAGCTCGGCGGGATAACCTGCCAGCCGTCGGCGGTCTCGGTGACCTCTGCGCCAATCGTCTCCAGCGCGCCGACGATCTCCTCATCGGTGTAGTCGACGCCGATGAGGTCGGGGACGAACTCTGCGGGAAGCTCAATGCCATCGATGGAGACGTCAGAGAACAGCGCCCCACCGACCTCATCGATGCGCCCGCCGGCGAGAGAGACCATGAGGTCGGCCACGCGGCGAGCCGCGACGAAAGGCACCAGCGGGTCGACACCACGCTCGAAGCGCTTGGATGCTTCGCTGGGCAGCTTGTGACGACGGGCACTGCGCGCGATCGAGACCGGGTCGAAGATCGCAGCTTCGATGAGCACGTTGCGGGTCTCATCGCCCATCTCAGTCGTGCCGCCGCCCATGACGCCGGCAAGACCGATCGGGCCCGAGTCGTCGGTGATGAGCAGGTCCTCGACGTGGAGCGTGCGTTCCTGGCCATCGAGCGTCTTCATCGTCTCGCCATGCTGCGCGCGACGCACGGTGATGCCGCCGGAGAGCTTGTCGAGATCGTAGCCGTGGATCGGGTTACCGAGCTCGAGCATCACGTAGTTGGTGATGTCGATGAGCACACCGAGCGACCGGATGCCGGCGAGCGACAGCCGCGCGATCATCCACGGTGGCGTCGGACGGGACGGATCGACATCGCGCACGACGCGCACGACGAACTCCTGCACAGCAGGGTTCTCGCGCAGCGGCTCTGCGTCGACCGAAAGTGGGAAGCCGGTACCGGGCTCGACGTCAGACCATTCGTGCTCGGCCGGATCGCGGAAGTCCGCGCCGGTGGCATGGGAGTACTCACGCGCGACACCGCGGATGGAGAATGCGTAGCCGCGGTCCGGCGTGACGTTGATCTCGACTGCGACGTCATCAAGACCGAGAAGCTCGATCGCGTCAGCGCCGACAGGAGCGTCGACACCCAGCGTTGACAGGATCAGGATGCCATCGTGCTCATCCCCGAGTCCCAGCTCGCGCGCAGAGGCGATCATCCCGTCGGAAACATGACCGTAGGTCTTGCGAGCCGCGATCGGGAACGGCCCTGGCAGCACCGAACCTGGCAGCGTCGCGACGATCTTGTCGCCGACGGCGAAGTTGCTCGCGCCGCAGACGATGCCGCGGACGCCTCCGTTGTCGGGGCCGACGTCGACCTGGCACCAACGGATCGTCTTGCCGTTGGACTGCGGCTCTTCTTCGAAGGAGAGCACCTGACCGACGACGACGGGACCGGAGATCTCGAAACCGTGGATCTCCTCCTCTTCGAAGCCGACCGACACCAGCGCCTCGAGGACATCTTCAGGGGTGGCATCCGCTGCCACATCCACGTACTCACGCAACCACGAAAGCGGGACGCGCATCACACCACCATCCCGAACTGTTCGCTGAAACGGACATCGCCCTCGGCCATGTCGCGCATGTCTTGTACATCGCTGCGGAACATCAGCGCGCGCTCGACGCCGATGCCGAATGCGAAGCCGCTGTAGATCTCTGGGTCAATTCCCGCCGCGCGCAGCACATTGGGGTTGACCATGCCGCAACCACCCCACTCGATCCAGCGGGCGCCGCCCTTGAACGTCGGGTGCCACAGATCAAACTCGGCAGAGGGTTCGGTGAACGGGAAGAAGTTCGTGCGAAGACGGGTCTTCGCATCCTCTCCGAACAGCTGCTTGGCGAGATGATCGAGCGTGCCCTTGAGATGGGCCATCGTGATGCCCTTGTCTACGACCAGGCCTTCGACCTGTGTGAACACCGGCAGGTGCGTGGCGTCGAACTCGTCTGTGCGGTAAACCCGTCCAGGGCAGAGCACATAGATCGGCACCTCACGGTCGAGCATCGAACGCACCTGCACAGGGCTCGTGTGCGTGCGCATGACCAGATGACGATCAACCGGATCGACGAAAAAAGTGTCCTGCATCTGACGCGCGGGGTGGTCGACATCGAAGTTCAGCGCGTCGAAGTTGAACCACTCGTGCTCGAGCTCCGGTCCTTCCGCGACCTCCCAGCCCATGCTGACGAAGATGTCGGAGATGTCATCCTGCAACTGCATGAGCGGATGCCGCGCTCCGACGCGTGTGCGCGAGGAGACAGCGGTGATATCGACGCGCTCCGCCTCCAGCCGTTCGGCAGTCTCGGCCTCGGCTAGCTCGCCTTCTTTCGAGGCGAGAGCCTTGGTCACCTGACCCCGGCCTTGGCCGACGAGCTTGCCGAAGGTGGCTTTGTGCTCGGGCGCTACCTGGCGCATCGAAGCATTCAGCACCGCCAGCGGCGACCCCTCAGCGACGTGCGCGGCGCGAGCCGCTTTCAGCTCGGTGGTATTGGCAGCGGCACCGATCGCAGCGAGTGCGGCAGCGACGGCGGATTCCACCGCCTCGGGCGTGATCTCTGGAGCATCTGACACGAGACATGAGTCTACCGGCGGTCGCTGGTCCTCCCCTACGGGCATCCGCCGCGACGGTCAGAGCGGACGAGGCTGGGTCAAAGACCCAGACCGGAGTCGGGTTTCCCCGTGCCCCTTTGCAAGGTGATGAGCTCGGTGTCGGTCCCGTCGTGCATGAGTGCCGCGGCATCCGCCTGGAGTGCCTTGACCTTCGGCGAGCGCCGAGTACGAATCTCGACCCACTTCGCGATTCCGGCAAGGATCAGACACATGAGGATGTAAATGCCACCGATCACGAATGCCGACTGCAGAATCGGGCGCCCCTGCTGAGACGTGAGCTGCTTGGCGTAGTACAACAGTTCGGGGTAGGTGATGATGAATCCGAGGGCGGTGTCCTTCATCGTCACGACGAGCTGCGCCACGATCACTGGCAGCATCGCTCGAATCGCCTGCGGCAGCAGGACCAAGCGCATGACGCCGCTCTTGCGCAGCCCGATCGCGTAACCGGCCTCCTTCTGACCGCGGGGTAGCGATTCGATGCCAGCGCGAAGCACCTCTGCGAGCACGGAACCGTTGTACATCATCAACGCGATCACGACGGCCCAGTACGGATCCATCTTGATTCCGATCACAGGCAACCCAAAGTAGAGCAGCATCATGAACACGAGAACGGGAACGGCCCGGAAGAGTTCAGTAATCACCGTGACGGGAACGCGCACCCAGGCGTGCTCGGAAAGCCGTCCGATCGCGAGGGTGAAGCCAAGCACGATACTGAGCACCGCAGCGAGCGCGAACGCTGCAAGAGTGTTCCCCAGCGCCTTGAAAATGCCCGTCCACACGTTGGAGAACGTGAAGACGTACCACTTCTGCGCGGAGAACTGACCGGTAACGACCATGCGGTAGATGACGAAGCCGATCGCAGCAAGTACCACGATGATCGTGACGACCGCCAGAAGACGATTGCGCAGGATCGCCTTGGGTCCGGGGACGTCGTACAGTACGGAAGTCATCGGATGATCCTCCATCGGTTCTCGAGATATCGCTGAAGCCAGCTGAGCAGCATGACCAATGCCACGAAAAGCACGGCGACCCACAGCAGGACCTCCATCGGGTTTCCTGGCCGGTCGGCTGCGTCGTTGACGGTGGCGCGCAGTGCACCGAGTTCTGCGATGGAGAATCCTGCCGCCACTGTGGTGTTCTTCAACAGCGCGATGAAGACGCTCATCATGGGTGGCACCACAGAGCGGAAGGCCTGCGGGAGGATGACGTTCGTCATTACCTGCCCGAACGGGAGGCCGATCGCCCGAGCTGCCTCGGCCTGACCGACAGGCACCGTGTTGATACCGGCGCGGAGCACCTCTGCAACGTAGGTGGCGGTGTAGATACCGATCGCGAGGATGCCGAGGACCGTGTTGGAAAGCTCTGGGAGGCCCAATTGCGGATACCCGAACACGAAGAAGAAGAAGACAAGAGTCAACGGCGTGTTTCGCACGAGGTTCACATACACCGTGCCAACTGAGCGCGCGATCGGCACCGGCGACACGCGCATCGCGCCGACGATGATGCCCAGCACGAGGGCGATGATCCCGCCGATGAAGAACACGAGCAGCGTATTGCCGATCGCTTCGCCCCACAGGTCGAGGTTGCCGAAGATGACGTCCATGCCGTCCTCCCCTTCTGAAATCAGGAGGGGACGGCCCTCATAGGCCGCCCCCTGGGTCAATCAGTCGACGGTGGGCTGCTCGACCTCGATGCCCGAGGAACCGAGGTTCTCGTCGAAGATCGCCTGCCAGATGTCGCCACCATCAGTGAAGAGTGTGTTGATGTGCTCCTGAAGCACGGTGTCTCCCTTAGTGAGGCCAACACCGTAGCGCTCCTCCGTGAAGAGATCGCCGACGACCTTGATCTCATCCGGGTACTGCGCGGCATAGCCGATCAGGATGGCCTGGTCTGTTGTGACAGCGTCGACCTTGCCGTTGAGGAGATCCTCGACACACGCGGAATACAGGTCGTACTCCTGCGTCTTGATGTCCGGGAAGTTCGCCTTGATGTTCTGGATCGGCGTTGAGCCGGTAGCAGAACAGACGGTCTTGCCACTCAGATCCTCGAGCGTCTCGATGCCTTCGGTGTCGGTCGCGACGAGGAGGCCCTGTCCGGTGATGAAGTATGGGCCAGCGAAGTCAATGAGCTCTTTGCGCTTGTCGTTGATCGAGTAGGTACCGACGTAGTAGTCGATGTCACCGTTCACGATCGACTGCTCGCGGTTCGCCGAGGCGATCGGCTTGAACTCGATCTGCTCCTCATCAAAGCCGAGTGATGCCGCGATCCAGCGGGCGATGTCGATGTCGAAGCCACTTCGCTCGCCAGTCGTGACATCGAGGAACCCGAGCCCAGGCTGGTCTTCCTTCACTCCGACGACCACGCCGTCCCGCTCGACCATCGCGTCGAAGGTGGGGCTACCCTCGAGCGTCACGTCGGTTGCCACCTCGAACCAGGTCGATGGCTCTTCGCCGGCGTCTCCATCAGCGTCGCCGCCACCGGGCGTGCTGGGTGTGCCGCTGTTACAGGCAGTCAGTGCGAGCAGTGCAACTGCCGCGATTCCGATTCCTGCCAATGTCCGTGTGCGTCGCATGAGCGTCTCCTTGTGTGCTGTGTGTACGGAAAAGGTCAGTGGGTGAGGAGCTTGGACAGAAAGTCCTTCGCGCGGTCACTCTTCGGGTGCAGGAAGAATTCCTCGGGAGTCGCCTCTTCGACGATCTGTCCGTCCGCCATGAAGACCACTCTGTTGGCGGCCTTGCGCGCGAAGCCCATCTCGTGCGTGACGACGATCATCGTCATGCCGTCCTTGGCGAGGCCGACCATGACGTCGAGCACCTCGTTGATCATCTCGGGGTCGAGGGCGCTAGTGGGCTCATCGAAGAGCATCACCTTCGGGCGCATCGCCAGCGCCCTGGCGATCGCAACACGCTGCTGCTGCCCGCCTGACAACTGCGCCGGAAGCTTCGAGGCCTGTTGTGCAACGCCGACGCGCTCGAGAAGCTGCATTGCTTCCTTGTCGGCATCCGCCTTCTTGAGACCTCGCACCTTGATCGGGCCCAGCGTCACATTCTCGAGGATCGTGAGGTGCGCGAACAGGTTGAACGATTGGAAGACCATGCCGACGTCGGCACGAAGGTTCGCCAGTCCCTTGCCCTCTGCAGGAAGCGGCTTGCCGTCGATGCTGATCGTGCCGCTCGTGATCGTCTCGAGGCGATTGATCGTACGGCAGAGCGTCGACTTACCAGAGCCGGACGGCCCGATCACGACCACGACCTCGCCCTTGTTGACGGTGAGGTTGATATCGGTCAGCGCCTGGAACTCGCCGTAATGCTTTTGAACGTTATCCACCACGACAAGGGGTGCACCAGTCTCGGTCATGTCCCCACACTAGGAGTACAGAGGCGTGGGAACCAGCATCCATGTCGGCGGGTTATCGAGTTGTAACCGACACGAAACAACCCACGAGGAGAAGTAGGACTGTCAGTGACCGTCCGCGGCCCGCTGGGCGAAGGCACTTTCGTACAGGCAGACGCTCGCGGCGGTCGCGAGATTGAGTGACTCTGCGCGTCCGAAGATCGGCAGTTTGAGCACGTGATCTGCCAACTCCAGAGCAGATTCCTCAAGACCATGGGCCTCGTTACCGAACAGCCAGGCCGTGGGCTGGGCGAGCACGCCATCAGCGCGTGCCTGCAGCAGGTCATCGCCCTTCACATCGGCCGCTAAAACCAAGAGCCCCGCCGCATGAGCGCGCTGCACGACGTCTTCAAGTGCACCGCCGACCGAGATCGGCAGGTGAAACAGTGACCCGGTAGTAGCGCGCACGACCTTGGGATTGTATGGGTCGACCGTGCGGCCGGTCAGCACCACAGCATCCGCTCCCGCGGCATCCGCAGCGCGAATGATCGTGCCGAGGTTTCCGGGGTCTCGTATTTCCTCGCAGATCGCGACGAGACGGGGGGATGCCGCGAACACGTCGCGCACAGACGTCGGGGTCTGCTGTACGACAGCGACCACCCCCTGAGGCGTGACGGTGTCAGCCATGGCGTTGAGCACGTACTCGGTGACGTACTCGACCTCGACGTTGTGCTCGGCGGCAGCAGCACGCAGATCAGGGTGTTTCTCCCATCCGTTGTGCGTCGCGAAGAGTTCGATGATCGACTCGGGTTGGTACGCAAGAGCCTCACGAACGGCCTGCGGCCCTTCCAGAAGGAAAAGTCCAGTTTCCGTACGCGCGCCGCGCTTGGTCAGCTTCGCGACGGCTCGTACACGGGGGGACCGGGGATTCTCGAGCACGCTCCCAGTTTAGGGACACCGGACCGCTCACGCGCACACTGCCAGCGGCCAGTCTTCGTTCGGCTACCACGCAGGCTGCCGGATTAGAGTTTCCGCGTGTCACCTGCCGCTCAACGCTCGTCGATGCGGCGCTGTCTCATCGTCGCGTCGGCCGCTGTGCTGACTCTTTGCACGGGTCTCCTCGTGCATCGGTTCGGCACCGGCATCCGAGGCGACATCGTGGGCGACGCACTGTACGCCGTGCTGATCTACCTCGTTCTCGCCCTGCTGATGCCCCGCGCGCCGAGAACCGTGCCCGCAGCGCTCGCGATCATCTTCTGCACCAGCATTGAGCTCCTGCAACTCACGGCCGTGCCGTCAACCATCGCCGAGGATTTCCCACCGGCCGCGCTCGTGTTCGGAGCATCCTTCGATCATCGCGACCTCCTTGTGTACGCGTTCGCCGTCATCGCGGTGATGTTGTTGGATATCGCCATCTCGCGCATCGCAGGCCGCAGCGCACGCCGTCAGACGCGCTGATAACGCAGAAACGGGCGCTTCCCCTGAGGGAAGCGCCCGTTTCGTGAAAGATGCTTACGCAGCCGACCTCGGAGCGTTGACATCCGAAGGCAGAGCCTTCTTGGCCGTCTCGACGAGCGAGACGAACGTGGCCGGCTCGTTCACCGCGAGCTCAGCGAGCATGCGACGGTCCACCTGGACGCCAGCAAGACCGAGGCCCTGGATGAAACGGTTGTACGTCATGCCGTTCTGGCGAGCAGCGGCGTTGATGCGCTGGATCCAGAGACGGCGGAAGTCGCCCTTGCGCTTGCGGCGGTCGCGGTACGAGTAGACCAGGGAGTGAATAACCTGCTCTTTGGCCTTGCGGTAGAGGCGCGAACGCTGACCGCGGTAGCCGGAGGCGCGCTCAAGGATGACGCGACGCTTCTTGTGGGCGTTTACCGCCCGCTTGACTCTTGCCATTTTCCTGTGTTCCTATTCCTGCGATCGGACGCGTCAGCGGCCGAGAAGCTTCTTCGCGGTCTTGGTGTCAGCCTTCGACAGCAGCTGGTCCTGGTTCAGGCGACGGGTGCGACGGCTCGACTTGTGCTCGAGGTTGTGGCGCATCCCGGCCTGCTGCTTCTTCAGCTTGCCGCTGCCGGTGATCTTGAAGCGCTTCTTAGCACCCGAGTGGGTCTTCTGCTTCGGCATCTTCTCTTCCTTCGTATGGCGCCTTCTCAGGCGACGGTGTCAAACCCGCGGTGCGGGAGCGTGGGGGCGGGAATTACTCCGCGGTTGCTTCAGCCGGCTCATCCGTCTCATGGGCGGAATGCTTGTTGGCGGCGCGCTGCGCGTCGCGCTGTGCGTTCTGCTCGGCCTTCGCGTCGGACTTGTTCTTCAGTGGTGCCACGACCATGACCATGTTGCGACCGTCAATTGTCGGGTTTGACTCGACAGTGCCGAGTTCGGCGACGTCCTCCGCGAACTTGCGGAGCAGTCGAACACCCTGCTCCGGTCGCTGCTGCTCGCGGCCGCGGAACAGAATCATGGCCTTGACCTTGTCTCCGGCCTTGAGGAAGCCCTCAGCGCGCTTGAGCTTGGTCGTGTAGTCGTGAGCTTCGATCTTCAGTCGGAAACGGACTTCCTTGAGGATCGTGTTCGCCTGGTTGCGACGAGCTTCCTTCGCCTTCTGGGCGGCCTCGTACTTGAACTTGCCAAAATCCATGATCTTGACCACGGGTGGCTTCGAGTTGGGGGCAACCTCGACGAGGTCAAGATCGGCTTCCTGCGCAAGGCGCAGCGCTGCCTCGATGCGGACGACGCCGATTTGTTCACCCGCGGGGCCGACGAGGCGGACCTCGGGGACGCGAATGCGCTCATTGGTACGGGGATCGCTGATGCGGAACTCCTTAGACGATGGGATCAAGCCACCGTGACGCAGTCTGCGTCACGGGCGAAATCAGAATCGTCTCCCACCCACCGGCATCCAGACGCCGGCTCCGCACCCTTAACATCAGACTGTGTCCGATCTGCCGACGTGAGCCGGTGGAGTGCAAGACCCGGTAGCCTGGAACGGCAAGCGCGGGTGGGAAGTGAATCCTCTTTCGTTTCAGAGCGTACAGCTCTGAAGCCCGACAAAGTCTAACAGAAGGCAAGGCATAGTGACGATTCCGGTTCAGAGTGATGGCCACGACGAGCGCCACGAGCGCTGGCAGCAACAGGAAGACGCCGCAGCAGCGGCCACCCGAGACATTGCGGATGTGCCCGCCATCGAGGTGATCACCACCGCGGCCGTGCACCTCATGAGTGCAGCAGCAGTCAAAACAGGCCTCGCAGATGACCCGGACCACGAACTCGACCTCGACGAGGCCCGCAAGCTGATCAACGCCCTCGCCGGGCTCATCACTGCCGGTGCCCCGGAGATCAGCGACATGCACGCCCGCTCGCTGCGCGACGGACTGCGCTCACTGCAGCTCGCATTCCGCGAAGCATCCGTCATCCCCGACCCGATCGGCAAGGGACCAGGCGAGAAGTGGACCGGACCGGTCAACTAGTCTCGGTTGGCTCCGCCGGAGCGCTATGCGCTGCGGCGGAGCTTGACGGTCAACGAGTCGGCAAGGACGGCGATGCGATCGTCGGCGGCCCAGCGTTGTGCGAGGCGTGCCAGCACGGCATCCAGAACTTCGCGCTCGAGCCCATCGATGAGCTCGAGGATCACGATCAGCTCGGCGCCGTGTAGCCGCGCTTCGGGGTCTCCTGGCGCCACCGCAACATCGATCACCGCAAGCTCGTGGGCGATGCTCTCCTGAAGCCCGGTGAACACCTCGGGTGACAGAAAACTCGGCTCCCAGGCGTGCCCCTGCGCGATGGCCCACACGGCGGGGCGACGGATCACGAACTCGGTCTCCGACGTCGGGTCCAAGACGATGAGATCGGTCTGCTCCGATGACGCAGCCAGAGCCGCGCGTACTGCCTCGACCGGGATCGGCCGCGCCGTGGCATCCCACTTCTGCATTGCGGTGACAGACGAGAACACCGGCTGCACCGTCCGACCGTCAGGGGCGGCGACCGTCACGATCGACAGCTCCTGCGTTTTGTCTACGGCGAGGCCACTGGGCGCGACACCTTCTTCGCCCTTCTCAGCGATGAGGGGAATCAGAACCCTTGCCGAGCGGAACGCGTCAATGACCTCGGTCTGACTGCCCTCTCCCGCGCGAAAGCGCAGCAGGGCTGAGAGCAGTGCGGGGTCGGCGGAGCCGTCGTCCCCTGCGCGCGAGTTCGACTCGAAGCTACGGCCTTCCCACGGGACGCCCGCTGAATCGCCGGCTCCACCTAGAGGCGCTGAAGCACCTGCTCCGTCTGGAGACGTTGAATCGCCGCCGTCGTGTTCGCCGGCGTCGTCAGTCCCCTGCGACATCCAGTGCCTCTGCCAGCGTGAACGCGCCGGCGTAGAGCGCCTTGCCCACGATCGCACCCTCGACACCGAGGTGCACGAGTTCGCGGAGAGCGGCGATGTCATCGAGGCTGGAAACGCCACCGGAGGCGACAACGGGCTTCGGGGTACGCGAGGTGACTTCGCGCAGAAGTTCGAGGTTCGGGCCGCGCAGCGTGCCGTCCTTCGTGACGTCGGTGACGACGTAGCGACTGCAGCCTGCGTCTTCGAGGCGCTCGAGCACCTCCCAGAGGTCTCCGCCTTCCTTGGTCCAGCCGCGTGCGGCGAGCGTGGTGCCGCGCACGTCCAATCCGACAGCGACCGCCTCGCCGTAACGACCGATCACATCGGCTGCCCACTCTGGGTTCTCTAGTGCGGCCGTGCCGAGGTTGATGCGAGTCGCCCCGCTCTCCAGCGCCGCCTCGATGCTGGCGTCATCGCGGATACCGCCGGACAGCTCGATGTTCACGCCGCGGAACTGCTTGATGACCTTGCGAATGATCGCGGTGTTGTTTCCACGACCGAAGGCGGCATCAAGGTCGACAAGGTGGATCCACTCGGCACCCTGATCAACCCACTCACCCGCTGCATCCAGCGGATCGCCGTAGCTGGTCTCAGTGCCGGCCTCGCCCTGCGTCAGACGGACGGCCTTGCCACCGGCAACGTCGACTGCGGGAAGAAGTGTGAGCTTGGGTGTGGACGCGAAGTCGTTCATGTCATCCTCGGGTGGGGCGAAGGGCGCCGTAGACGGGCACGAGAACTGAGGGTACCCCGCGGTCGGGCGCTCCTCAAATGCGAGTCGACTCATATGGCGACGTGGCGTGGCCTCCCGGTCGACAGAGAAGAACATCAGGTCGGGACGCTAGGCTCACAGGAAATGTCTGATTCACCTGAATTCGCCACGCCCACGCGCGCAGAGATCGCGCGAGCGAACGGCGGCGAGCATCCAGTCATCCAGTCGGTTCCGCTGTTGGGTTCTGCCGTTCCGTCGGCTCCATCACGGCGCCGTTCAGACGCAGACGCGGACGCAGACTCGATGCCGCAGTATCGCAGGAACGGCAACATCGCCGACCAAATCGACGCGCCCGCTCCGGAAGCAGAGCAGTCCTCGCGAAAGCAGCAGCGCGAGGCACGCGAACGGCAATCGTTCCTGCAGACCGATCGACCGGAAGAACCCGCTCGCCAGGGCGCCCGCGGCACCTTGAACAAGCTGGGCCTCAAATTGTCCCCCAGCGCGGCCGAGCAGTCGTCGCGAGACGATGAGCTGTCGGTGAGTCAGCACTGGCCGGGTCCGCGGACGATCGCGGTGGTCAACGGCAAGGGCGGAGCGGGCAAGACTCCGACGACAATCCTCCTCTCCGCGGTGTTCGCACGCTACGGCGGCGCTGGTGTTCTCGCCTGGGACAACAACCAGACGCGCGGAACGCTCGGCTGGCGGACCGAGACCGGCGCGCATGATCGCACACTGCTGGAGATGCTGCCCGAAGCGGAGCGACTGCTCGGCACCGGAGCACAGTCGGCAGATCTGGCGCACTTCGTGCACCACCAGCCCCGCGAGAAGTATGACGTTCTGCGTTCCAAGCCGATCAGGCTTGCGCACGAGAACCGCCTGAACCCCGAGGACGTGGATGCTATCCACGCCGTGGCCGCGAAGTTCTATCGGCTGATCATCATCGACTCAGGCAACGACGAGTCCGATCCCATGTGGCTCCGAATGATCGATCGCGCCGATCAGATCGTCGTCGCGACGACGACCCGCGACGATCACGCCGAAGCAGGAGCATTGCTGCTCGAGGCTCTCGAAGACCGCGATGAGCGCTCGGCAAAGCTCGCCGAGCAGTCGGTGGTCGTGGTCTCGCAAGCAGATCCGAAGGCGACAGCGGCGGATGTGAATCATGTCGTCGACGGGTACCAATCACTCGCTCGCGACGTCGTCACTATCCCCTTCGACCACGAAATGGTAGATGGCCATCTCCACTATGGAGGACTGGCCAAGCACACTCAGCGCGCCTGGCTCGCGGCCGCTGCATCGGTCGCCCGCGGATTCTGAGTCGAATCTAAGTTCGGCGCCGACGGCGCGGGCGCATCAGAGGCTCTGAACCCAGTTCTTCAGCAGGCGGATGCCGGCATCGCCGGACTTCTCCGGATGGAACTGCGTAGCCGACAGTGGACCGTTTTCCACAGCCGCGAGGAATGGATTCCCGTACGTCGTCCAGGTCAGTTTCGGCTTTGGGAACGGCGGGATGACATCAAGCTCCCAGTGCTGCGCGGCGAACGAGTGCACGAAGTAGAAACGTTCATCTTCGATGCCGTCGAAGAGCACGCTGCCCTCGTCTGGTGTGACCGTGTTCCAGCCCATGTGCGGCAGTACCGGCGCGTCGAGTTCTGTCACGGTTCCTGGCCACTCGCCGAGGCCTTCGACATTCTGTCCGCGCTCGACACCGTGAGAGAACAGCACCTGCATGCCGACGCATACGCCGAGCACCGGTCGCCCACCGGACAACCGTCGATCGATGATCTGGTCACCACCCTTGGCGATCAATGCCTCGCGTACAGCAGCGAACGCACCGACACCGGGCACGAACAGCCCGTCTGCTTCGTACGCCTCCGTGCGATCGCCAGTGAGCTTCGCGTCGGCGCCCGCAGCGATCAGTGCCTTGACCGCAGAGTGGACGTTGCCGGACCCGTAGTCGTAGACCGCGACAGTGGGAGTGCGGGTCACAGCGCACCCTTAGTGGATGGGATGCCAATCACCAGAGGGTCAAGAGCCTTGGCCTGGCGGAACGCTCTCGCAAAGGCCTTGAACTCTGCCTCGGCGATGTGGTGTGGGTCGCGACCGCCCAATACACGCACGTGCACGGTGAGCGCGGCGTTGAAGGTGATCGCCTCGAAGACGTGGCGAACGAGCGAGCCAGTAAAGTGCCCGCCGATGAGGTGGTGTTCAAACCCTGCGGGCTCACCAGTGTGCACAAGGTACGGACGACCGCTGATGTCGACCACTGCTTGCGCGAGCGCCTCATCGAGCGGCACCAGGGCATCACCGTAGCGAGAGATCCCGGCCTTGTCGCCGAGTGCCTCGCCGATCGCCTGGCCGAGCACGATCGAGATGTCTTCCACAGTGTGGTGAGCATCGATGTTTGTGTCACCCGAGGCACGCACGGTCAGGTCGGTGAGCGAGTGCTTCGCGAAAGCCGTAAGCATGTGGTCGAAGAACGGCACCGAGGTATCGATGTGACTCTGCCCAGTGCCGTCGAGGTTCACCTGGAGTTCAACTGTCGACTCAGATGTGCTGCGGGTACGGGTCGCGGTACGAGAAGCGCTCATGAATCTGATTCTATCGAGGCCAGCGCATCGAGGAATGCCGTGGTCTCGGACTCAGTACCGGCCGTGACCCGCAGGTGGTTCGGGATTCCGACATCGCGCACCAGAACCCCGCGATCATACAGAGCCTGGAAGGTGGCCTGCGGATCAGCCACTCCCCCGAACAGAACGAAGTTCGACCACGATTCGTGTGGCAGGTAACCGAGCGCTTCCAGCGTCGCTGTGATGCGATCGCGCTGCTCGACGATGTCGTCGACCATCGCCAGCATCGTGGACGAGTTGCGGAGAGCCGCGACGGCCGCAGCCTGCGTGAGCGCACTCAGGTGATACGGCAGACGCACCAGCCGCAGCGCATCGATAAACGCTGGGTCTGCTGCGAGGTAGCCAACTCTGGCACCCGCGAACGCGAACGCTTTACTCATCGTGCGCGACACCGCGAGACGCGGACGCCCCTCGAGGAGAGTCAAAGCAGAGACGGCGTCTCGTGGTGCGAACTCCCAGTAGGCCTCATCGACAACCACGACACCCGGTGCAGCTTCGTAGACGGCCTCGATGACATCGATGCCGAGCGGCGTGCCCGTCGGGTTGTTCGGCCTACACAGCATGACGACATCGGGGGCTGCCTCTCTGACCTGGGCAGCAGCGTCATCGGCAGTGATCGTGTAGTCCGGCTGACGAGCGCCGACCTGCCACCGTGCGCCCGTGCCCTGCGCAAGAAGCGGGTACATCGAGTAGGTGGGAGCAAACCCGTAGGCGGTGCGCGCCGGGCCTGCGAATGCCTGCAGGATGTGCTGCAGCACCTCGTTGGATCCGTTGCCCGCCCAGATCTGCGATGCGTCGAGACCGTGCCCGAGATAGCGGGCGAAGCCTTCGCGGAGGGCAGTGAACTCACGGTCGGGGTATCGGTTCACATCGCGCAGTGCGACGGCGATGTCATCGAGGATGTCGCTGGCCACCTCGTCCGGAACGGGATGAGTGTTCTCATTCACGTTCAGCGCGACAGGAAGTGGAACCTGCGGAGCACCATAGGGGGTAAGCCCACGAAGATCGTCGCGGAGGGGTAAGTCGCCAAGTGAAGAAGTCACCCTCCCCATGTTAACGGTGAGATCAGTTGCTGTACTGCGCAGGAATGGCCAACTGCTGGCCGACCTGGAGCGAACCGTTGCTGAGGACATTGAGCCGTTCGATATCACCAATCACGGTGCGCGGGTCAGTCGACGGTGCGAGCGACTCTGCGATCGACCACAGCGTGTCACCAGGCAGGACCGTCACAGTGTCGAAGGTTACCGTGCTCGCCGATTCGCCCGATGCGATGGCCGAGCCGCCGCTGATCGCTGCGAAGCCGATACCCGCAGCCAGCGGGAGTGCCGCAACGGCAAGCAACACGCGACGCCCACGAGTTGTCATTCGCAGCCGCGTCATTCGAGGCCGCGTGGTGCCAGTCGAAACAGCGGCGCCTGCGGTGATACTGATGGTGCTCATGGGATTCTCCTCTGCGTCTTTGGCGTAGCGTTCGCATTCATCACTCGGCCGGGAGCAGTGAATGCGAAGCTACGTACCGAATGTATCTTCGAATTCGAACATCTGTCAAGAATTATTCGAAACCGAACCGCTGAAATCACCGACACGCTCGAACAGATCTTCCTAATCAAGGTGTTTCTCGGATACGGTTTCGATAGACACACCTCATCACGGACCTCAGACATTCGAAGAGCCGCACCGGAATCGCGTACAAAGGAGCACCCATGAGCGACATCTCCGCACCCGACCCAGAGGCTCCGCGCACTCGCCGGCGTAAAAGCCTCAGCCCGAAGCAGATGGCGATTCTCGAGGTCATTCAGACTTCCATCGCCACGCACGGCTACCCGCCGAGCATGCGCGAGATCGGCGATGCCGTGAACCTCAAGTCGCTATCGAGCGTGACGCATCAGCTGGGTCAGCTCGAGCTCAGCGGTTATCTACGACGCGATCCTGGCAAGACACGTGCAATGGAGGTGCTGATCGATCTGCCGGGCTCCAGCGGTGAGAACCCTGCCGATTCCAGCACTCCCGTGGGCGACGCAGCCATGGTGCCGTTGGTCGGTCAGATCGCAGCCGGCGTCCCGATCACGGCGGAGCAGCAGGTCGAAGAGATCTTCCCTCTCCCCCGTCAACTCGTCGGCAAGGGCGATCTGTTCATGCTCAAGGTCACTGGCGAGTCGATGATCGACGCGGCGATCTGCGACGGCGACTGGGTCGTTATCCGTACGCAGAACACCGCAGAAAACGGTGAGATCGTAGCGGCGATGCTTGATGGCGAAGCCACGGTGAAGACGTTCCGCCAGCGCGATGGCCACACCTGGCTGCTGCCTCGCAACTCCGCCTTCGAGCCCATCCTCGGCGATGACGCCACGGTGCTCGGCAAGGTCGTTGCTGTGCTGCGGGCTGTCTGACCGAACACCCATACATACGTACGCACATCGAGAACACAGAAACCGTCCTTCCCATGCTTCGGGAAGGACGGTTTGTGCGTTCTCGGCGGCGCCCAGCGCGCAGCGCCCAGCGCCGCCAGAGGGTCAGACCGTGACTGAGATGTCTTCGCGCACGCGACGGGTGGCTTCGACGATGTTGCGCAGCGACTCTGTGGTCTCGTCGTAGCCGCGGGTCTTCAGTCCGCAGTCCGGGTTCACCCAGAGCTGACGCGTCGGGATCTCATCGACTGCACGACGCAGAAGCGACTCGATCTCCTCGACCGTGGGAACGCGCGGCGAGTGAATGTCGTAGACGCCAGGTCCGATGCCGTGGTCGAAGCCGACCTCTGCGATGTCCGTTACGACGTCCATGCGGCTACGCGCTGCCTCGATCGAGGTCACGTCGGCATCCAGTGCACGGATCGCGTCGATGACGACGCCGAATTCCGAGTAACACAGGTGGGTGTGCACCTGCGTTGCGGCTGCCGCTCCACCCGTGGACAAGCGGAAGGAACCCACCGACCACTCCAGGTACGCAGGCTGGTCGGCCTTCTTCAGCGGCAGCAACTCGCGCAGCGCGGGCTCGTCGACCTGGATGATGGCGATGCCGGCAGCCTCGAGATCCGTGATCTCATCGCGCAACGCGAGGGCGACCTGGTTCGCCGTCTCTCCCAGCGGCTGGTCATCACGCACGAACGACCACGCGAGGATCGTCACGGGCCCAGTGAGCATGCCCTTCATGTGCTTGGCGGTCTTGGACTGCGCGTAGGTCGACCATCCGACCGTGATCGGAGCAGGACGTGAGACATCGCCCCACAGGATCGACGGGCGCGTGGCGCGCGAGCCGTATGACTGCACCCAGCCGTTCTCCGTCACCGAGAAACCGTCGAGGTTCTCGGCGAAGTACTGCACCATGTCGTTGCGCTCTGGTTCGCCGTGCACGAGCACATCAAGACCCAGATCTTCTTGCAGTTCGATGACGGTGTCCACCTCGCGGCGAAGGAACTCGTCGTAGTCATCCTGCGACAGCTCGCCACGAATGTACTGAGCGCGGGCACGGCGGATGTCGCCGGTCTGCGGGAATGAGCCGATCGTGGTGAGCGGCAGCACTGGCAGTCCGAGTGCCGTTTCCTGAGCCGCTTCACGCTCGGCATACGAGACGCGCGAAAAATCGCCGTCGGCAAGTGCACGCGAGCGCACAGAACCATCACGCACACCTGGTGCGTTGCTGCGGTCGGCGAGTGCCGCGGATGCCGCATCCAGCTCTGCCTGGATCGCCTTACGGCCCGAGCCGAGGCCACGAGCAAGGGCGACGACCTGCTCGACCTTCTGGTCGGCGAATGCGAGCCAGCTGGCGAGGCGCTCGTCGAGCTGCGACTCGTCGGTCACGTCGTGTGGGACGTGCAGCAGCGAGGTAGAGGTGGATGCCGCGACCTGAGCCGCACCGAGCGACCCCAGCGCCTCCAGCGTTTCGAACGCGGCGGCGAGGTCGCCGCGCCAAATGTTGTGACCGTCGATCACTCCGCCGACGAGCACCTTGTCGGAAAGCCCCTCGACCGCCGTCGGGACGCTGCCGCGCACGAGGTCGACCGCGATGGCCTCGATGGGAGCCGCGGCCAGCACGGCGAACGTGGCGTCCAACGACGCGTACGGAGCCGCAACGAGGATTGACGGACGCTCAGTCGCACCACCGATGATTGCCAGCGCGCGTGCCGCGGCATCCGCCAACTGCTCAGCGGACGCGGGAAGTGACTCGCTGACGAGCGCCGGCTCATCCAGCTGCACCCACTCTGCGCCAGCGGCCTTCAGACGAGCAAGCAGCTCGACGTAGACGGGGACAAGGTCATCGAGACGCGACAGCGGGTCGAAGCCCTCGGGCGCGGCATCCGATGCCTTCGCCAGCGCCAGCAGGGTGACAGGGCCGACGACGACGGGGCGCGTGACGAACCCGGCGGCGACAGCCTCTTCGACCTGACGCACGACGCGGTCGCTGGACAGCGAGAACGTCGTCTCAGGGCCGATCTCGGGAACGAGGTAGTGGTAGTTCGAGTCGAACCACTTGGTCATCTCGAGTGCGGCGCGCTCGCCCTCGCCGCGCGCGATGGTGAAGTACGCCGGTAGCCCGATCGAGCCGTCCGCCTCGCGAAGGTTGTCGAAGCGGGTGGGGATTGCGCCGACAGTGACGGCGGCATCGTGCACCTGGTCGTAGTACGAGAACGACTCCGGGATCGCCGAATCGGTGCGGCCGAGGCCGAGGGATGCGAGGCGCTCACGGCTCGCTGCACGCAGTTCGGCAGCAGTCTGCTCCAGCGCTGCGAGGTCTGAGCGGCCGGCCCAGAACGCCTCGACGGCCTTCTTCAGCTCGCGGCGGCGGCCGATGCGCGGGTAGCCGAGGATAGTCCCCTGGGGGAATGCGGTCATGATGTTTCCTTTCGGGGAGGGATCTAGTGACGCAGGGCAGGAAGAACGCCTGCCTCGGCGAGAACGGTGAGAACGGTTTCGTGTTGGTTGAACGCGTACAAATGCACTCCTGGTGCGCCGCCGGCCACCACCTCGCGGGTCAGACGTGATGCCCACTGGGTGCCGATTTCGCGACGACCTTCGGCCGTCGGCTCGACCTCCAGCGCGATCGAAAGTTCGCTGGGCAGGTCTTCGCCGGTGAGCTCGAGCACACGGCCCAGACGGGCGGGCGAGGTGATCGGCATGATGCCGGGAAGGATCGGGATCGTGACTCCAGCGGCCCGCGCACGCTCGACAAACGCGAGGTAGTCGTCGGCGTGGAAGAACAGCTGTGTGATCGCGAAAGTCGCCCCGGCGGCCTGCTTGGCAAGCAACGCCTCGACGTCCTGCGTGCGGTGGGCAGAGCGCGGATGCCCCTTGGGAAAGGCAGCCACCGCGATGTTGACATCGCGCCCCCGGGTGACGCGAGCGGCCCCTGGAAAACCAGGAATCGGCGTCTCCTCGTACGGAGCACGCTCGGCCTGCACACGGCCGATCAGCTGCACGAGCTGCGCGGAACTTTCCAGATCGCCGAGGAAGGTTTCGACCTGACCGGTGGGTGGGTCACCGCGAAGGGCGAGGAAGCTGAGGATGCCAGCATCCAGGAATTCACGAATGAGCGCAGCCGCACCCGCATAGGTATTGCCGACGCATGTCAGGTGCGCGAGCGGCTCGACGTCGGTGTTCTCGCGGATGAAGCGCAGCACGTCGAGTGAGCGTCCACCAGTGGAGCCGCCGGCGCCGTACGTGACGGAGATGAATTCAGGCCCCGCCGCCGCTAGCTGACGGACCGTCTCGCGCAGCGCCTCGTCGCTCGAAGCCGAACGCGGCGGGTAGAGCTCGAAGGAGAAAGGGACACGTGGGGTCCCGAGCGTCAAAGACTCGGAAGACATCATTCTCCTGGGGTGACAGAGTGGGCAGGGCAGCCGCGGACGACCCCAGACACTGGATCGTTCGCGGGCGGGTGCCGGGCTCGGCTGTCGCTCCACGTCCGGATAAACCGGCCGTTTCCAGAAACTTATGGCACTCATGCCACCTCGCGCACAGTGTGTGACGCCGTGTGTCAGAACGTCACCGCATAGGGTCGAAGCATGCAGCCGTACGGTACCTGGCCTTCTCCATTTCGCGCAGTCGATATCGCCTCATCCGCGCCCCGTATAGACGGTGCGCGGTTCGTCGGCGATGAGATCTGGTGGGGCGAGTCGGTGCCGGCCGAAGGTGCGCGTGTCACAGTGCGCAGCTCGAACGGCAATGTGCTGCTGCCTGAGCCATGGAACGCTCGTTCGCGGGTGCACGAGTACGGTGGCGGCGCATGGACCGCGGATACCGACGGCACGTTGTTCTTCGTCGATGCGAACGACCAGAGGGTGTACCGGATGCTCCGGGGCGGCTCGCCGCAGCCACTCACGCCCGTTGGGCCGAACGGCATTGGCCCGAACCACGGCGGCCTACGACTGCAGCACGGTCGCCTCTTCGCGGTACGCGAGGACCTCACCGACGATCGGCACCGCCGCGCGATCGTCGAGATCCCGACCGACGGCAGCGACGTTCAGCAGATCATTGCGACCTCCGGGTTCGTCGCACATCCTGCCCTCTCCCCCGACGGCACGCGCATCGCATGGGTGCAGTGGAGCGACCACCACATGCCATGGCAGCTGGCCCAGCTGCACGTCGCCCAGCTCGGGGGCGACACGTTTGCCAGCACCCCCACACGCGCCGCACTGCAACCCGAATGGATCAGTGACACCGAACTCACCTACGCCGATGATCCCACCGGACGCTGGCAGTTGCAGCGGATCACCCTCGACGGCCTGGAGCGCACCTCCGGCCCAGACTCCATCGCGCCAGCCGATGCCGACACAGGGTACGGCTTGTGGGTGCTGGGCAATCGCTGGTACCAACCGCTATCGGACGGCCGTATCGTCGCCGTGCGCACCAACGGCTCAGATGAGATCGTCCTGATCGAGCCCGATGGATCGGAGAAGCGCCTCGATGTGCCGGCTACCGCACACGTGAGCGTCGACGATACCGCGGGCGTCCGTGTGCTGCTTTCCGGTGGGGGCGCGGGCGTCAATGCCGGGCTGTGGTGCGTAGATGTCGATTCCGGCGCGGTCGAACGCGTCCGCGGAGGCATACCTGTCGATGAAGAATGGATGCCTCCGGCCACGCGTGTCACATTCGATGGGGCCAACGGACCTGTGCACGCATTCGACTATCCGCCGGCGAACCCGAACGCCGATGCACCCGCTGGCGAACTGCCGCCGTACATCGTGTTCGTGCATGGCGGCCCCACCGCGCACGTGTCAGGCGGAGCATCCACAGCCATCGCGTACTATACGAGCCGAGGGATCGGCGTGCTGGATGTGAACTACGGCGGCTCCACCGGCTACGGCCGCGCCTACCGCGAGCGCCTCGACGGGCAGTGGGGTATCGCCGAGGTCGACGACGTGCTCGCCGCCGCGCGTGGCCTTGCCGAGGCTGGCAAGGCCGACCCTGCGCGCATCGCGATCCGCGGTGGCTCGGCGGGCGGATGGACGGTGCTCTCAGCGCTCGTGCGCGGTGGCGTGTTCGCCGCCGGAATCAGCCGCTATGGCGTCACCGATCTGCGGATGCTCGCACAGGACACCCACGACTTCGAGAAGTACTACCTCGACGGCCTGGTGGGCCCGCTACCCGAGGCCGAGCAGGTGTACATCGAGCGCTCGCCACTCACTCATGTCGACGACATCGACGTGCCGGTGCTGCTGTTGCAGGGTGCGGACGATCGCGTCGTTCCGCCGTCGCAGTCCGAGGCGATCCGCGATGCTCTCGCTGCACGCGGCGTCGACCACGAGTACGTGCTGTACCCAGGAGAAGGACACGGCTTCCGACGCGCAGAAACCATCATCGACGCCCTGGAACGTGAACTGACGTTCCTCGGCAGGGTGTTCCGGTTCGACCCGAAGCTGTAGGGCTACTCGCCCGTGCGGTTGCGCAGCCGCATTGCGCGCTCTGCCTCGCGAGTGTCCTGACGCTCGCGCAGAGTCTGACGCTTGTCAAACTCGCGCTTGCCCTTGGCCAGCGCGATCTCGACCTTGGCGCGGCCATCCAAGAAGTACAGCTTCATGGGGACGAGCGTGTAGCCGCCGGCGGAGACCGCGTGTTCCAGCTTGTCGATCTCGTCGCGGTGCATCAGCAGCTTGCGGATGCGCTTGGCGGAGTGGTTCGTCCAGTGGCCCTGCGAGTACTCCGGGATGTGCACGGAATCGAGGAAGAGCTCGTGGCCTTTGATGAAGGCGTAGCCGTCGGAGAGGTTCGCACGACCCTGCCGGAGCGACTTCACTTCGGTGCCGGAGAGCACCATTCCCGCCTCGTACGACTTTTCGATGTTGTAGTCGTGACGTGCGCGACGATTGGTCGCGATGACCTTCTCCCCGCGTTCCCTGGGCATGATGGTTCCTCTTCTTTCGGTGGCCAGCTCTTTCTGTGGCCAGCCCCTCAGCCTATATCAGGTGCGCAGCCAACGACGGATCGCGAAGCCCGCCGAGAGCGCGGCCAACAGCACGCCGATGCCGATGAGCACCGGCACCACGAGCACGGCATCCTGCATCGACACCCATGTCGTGATGAAAGGCACACGACCCTTCAGATAGCCGTTCACGCCGAAATGCATTCCGGCGATGACTGCGGCGCTGGCAAGAGCCGACCCAAGGAAGGCCGCGAACACGCCCTCCAGGATGAACGGCGTCTGGATGAACCTGTTCGATGCGCCCACCAGCCGCATGATCCCGATCTCTTTGCGGCGAGCATAGGCAGAAAGACGAATCGTTGTCGCAATGAGCAAGATGGCAGCAATCAGCATCAGCACCGCGATGCCCACCGCAATATAGGTCGCGACAGTGAGTGCCGAGAACAGCGGATCGAGGTACTGCAGCTGGTCACGCACCTCTTCGACGCCGTTGATTCCTGCGAACGCCTCGACGATCACTTGCGATTGGCTGGGGTCCTTGAGGGTGATGTAGAAGCTCTCCGACATCTGCTCCTCGGTGAGCACGCTCGCCTGCTCTTCGCCGAGCAGTTCAGTGAGGTTGGCATACGCCTCGGCCTTGTCTTCGAAGCGCACGCTACTGATGAGCGCCCCGAGAGCATCGCCGGCCAGTTCTATACGCACCTGGTTGACCTGCTCTTCGGTGGCGGCGCCATCCAGGCAGGTCTCCTGACCGCCCGAGACCGGCGAGCACATCGAGACCGAGACCTGCGCACGCTCGGTCCAGTACCCGCGCATCGTACTGATCTGACCTTGCATGAGGATCGCTGCGCCGACGAACGTCAGCGAGACGAAGGTCACGAGCACGACGGAGATCACCATCGAGATGTTGCGCCTCAGGCCCCCGAGGGCCTCCATGAGGATAAGTCCCACTCTCACGAGGTCGGCCCTACTTCCTCGTCATCGTCGGTATCCGACAGGCCAAGGCGGTCGGCGACGCCGAGCTCGGCGACGTCAACCTCCGGCAGCACCATCGGGTGCGTCCGCGGGCCGACCTGGGCCGGGGCTGGCGTTGCTGGGGACTGCGTCGGGGCAGGAACATCCTGAGGAGCGACTGCCGGAGCGTTGCCTGCTGCCCTCATCGACGCGATCAATTCGGCGGTGAGTGGTTCAAGCCCCTCGGTCTCGCGCTGTACCTCCTGCATCGCGGTGCGCGCAGCGGTCGTCGCTGCGCCACGCTGCTCCTCAGGGCCCAGCTGCGGAATCATCGAGCGGTCGCCGTAGCCACCGCGCACCTCGTCGCGCACCATCTCACCGTCGCGGAGCTCGATCACGCGGCGCTGCATCTGATCTACGAACGCTGCCTCGTGCGTGGCCATCACGACCGTGGTGCCGCCGGCGTTGATCCGAGCGAGCAGCTGCATGATGTCGACCGAGGTCGCAGGGTCAAGGTTTCCGGTCGGTTCATCCGCGAGCAGAATCTGCGGACGGTTGACCAACGCACGAGCGATCGCCACGCGCTGCTGCTCACCGCCGGACAGCTCATGAGGCATCCGCTTCTCTTTGCCCTCAAGCCCGACCAGGGCGAGTGCTTCCGGCACTGCCTGGTGGATGAATCCACGCGACGACCCAGTGACCTGCAGAGTAAAGGCAACGTTCTGGAACACCGTCTTGGACGACAGCAGACGGAAGTCTTGAAAGACCGAGCCGATGTGACGACGGAAGTACGGCACCTTGCCGTTCGCAAGCGAACGCAGGTCGCGTCCGAGGACCGCGACACGGCCGGTGGTGGGGACATCCTCACGCAAGATGAGTCTGAGACAGGTGGATTTACCCGAACCTGATGCTCCGACAAGGAAGATGAATTCGCCCCGCTGGACTTCGAAGTCGACCCCGGCAAGGGCCGGTCGCTTCGTCCCGCGGTAGCGCTTAGTGACGTTCTCGAACCGAATCATGGCGTTACGAGCCTAAGCGCGCGTTCCGGCCTGACAGCGAGCGACACCCGGTGCAGGTCAGTCGTCGTCGTCCCTGCGCTTGCGCCATCGGATGCCAGCCGAGATGAAGCCATCGAGATCACCATCGAAAACCGCTGCGGGGTTGCCTGATTCGTGGCCGGTGCGCAGATCTTTGACGAGTTGCTGACCGTAGAGGAAGTACGAGCGCATCTGGTCGCCCCAACTCGCCGTGATGTTGCCGGCGAGCTCTTTCTTCTTGGCTGCTTCCTGCGCCTTCTGCAACAGCAGGAGTCTGGTCTGTAGCACGCGCATTGCTGCGGCGCGGTTCTGGATCTGCGACTTCTCGTTCTGCATCGACACGACAATGCCGGTGGGAAGGTGAGTCAGGCGCACGGCCGAGTCGGTCGTGTTGACCGACTGTCCACCAGGACCGGACGAGCGGAACACATCCACCCGGATGTCGTTCTCGGGAATCTCGACCGCGGTGGCCTCCTCCATCAGAGGGATGACCTCGACCGCGGCGAAGCTGGTCTGGCGCTTGTCGGCAGAGCCGAACGGGCTGATGCGTGCGAGTCGGTGCGTGCCAGCCTCAACCGACAGCGTGCCGAAGGCGTAGGGAGCCGTGATCTCGAAGGTGGCGGACTTGATGCCTGCACCCTCCGCGTAGGAAGTGTCCATGACCTTGGCGGGGTAATTGTGCTGCTCGGCCCAGCGCAGGTACATGCGCATGAGCATCTCGGCGAAGTCGGTGGCGTCGTCGCCGCCGGCGCCGGAGCGGATGGTGATGATCGCGTTGCGCTCGTCATATTCGCCGTCGAGCAGGGTCTGCACCTCGAGCTGACTGATGACCGCGCTCAGTGCCTCAAGCTCACGCTGGGCCTCCTGAGCGGAGTCTTCGTCTTCCATCTCGTTGGCGAGCTCCACCAGCACTTCGAGATCGTCGAGGCGACTGCCAATGCCGGTGATGCGAGCAAGCTCGGACTGTCGGTGGCTGAGTGCGCTGGTGACCTTCTGCGCGTGCTCGGTGTCTTCCCAGAGGTCGGGTGCGCCCGCTTCCTCACTGAGGCGGACGATATCCTCGCGGATTCGGTTGACATCGACGACCTCGCTGATGTCACTGAAGGTGTGCTTGAGCGCCTGAATTTCGGCGGCGATATCGAGTTCGAGCATGGCACCTCAGCCTATCGTGCGTGGTTACCCTGATATGTGCATATCTCTGTGAGCCGTTTTGCCGCCGTCGGCGTGGCCCTTGTCGTGGCATCCACTCTCGTCTCGTGCGCGGCATCCACTCCCGATGCGCAGGGCGCTGCGCGAGCATCTCTTCCCGACGGCGTCGCGTTCGATTACCAGCTCGGTGGAGGGTATCCACCAGCGGAAGGTGTCGGGATCATCGTGCGCGACCGCACAGATGAGCCGCAACCCGGCGTCTATTCAATTTGCTATATCAACGCCTTCCAGACGCAGCCTGGAGAGCTCTCGGACTGGCCCGATCAGAGCGTGCTGATGGATGCCGATGGGCAGCCGGTGCGGGATCCGGACTGGCCGGATGAGGCCCTTCTGGACATCTCCTCCGCTACTGCGCAGGACGTGATCGCCGCGCGGGTCGGCGAGTGGATCCGCGGCTGCGCATCGGACGGGTTCGACGCGGTGGAGCTGGACAACCTCGACTCGTTCACCCGATCCAACGGGGCCCTGTCGGCCGAGGATGCGTCCGCTCTCGCCGGCCGGCTCGTTGTCATTGCACACGAAGCCGATCTCGCGGTGGGCCAGAAGAACGCCGCCGAGCACACCCAGATGTTCCGCAAGGAGAGCGGCTTCGACTTCGCCATCAGTGAAGAGTGCGCTGCTTACCGCGAGTGCGCGGCGTATACGGACGTCTACGGCACCGCAGTGTTGAACGTCGAGTACACCGACACGCTCCCCCGTACTTTTCAGGAGATGTGCGCCGATGCGGAGACACCGACGACGACGATACTGCGCGACCGCGACCTCACCACCCCCACCGACGACACGTACGTGCGCGAAACCTGCTGAACCGCGAGCAGAGTAGCGTGGCACCGTGAGCAGCGCGTCGTCAGTCCTGAAGCAGTTCGGGCCGATGGTGTACCTGCCCACCATTCTGTTCTCGCTCGGCGAGGGTGCAGTGCTCCCGCTGATTCCGATCATCGCCGCGAGCATGGGCGCCGATGTCGCCTTCGCTGCCCTTGTCGCCTCGGCGCTCGTCGTCGGCCAACTGTGCGGGAATCTACCGGCCGGGTGGGCCGTGGCCCGCATCGGCGAGCGTTACACGATGGTGATCGCCGGCCTCATCGCGATGGTCGCCGTACTCGGGATGCTCCTTGCCCCGGCTCTCGGAGTGTTCGCGGCATCCGTGTTCGTACTCGGATTCTGCGCTGCGGCATTCGGCCTCGCACGACACGCGTTCATGACGACGCGCGTTCCAATCGCCTTCCGCGCCCGTGCGCTATCGCTGCTCGGCGGCAGTTTCCGCCTTGGCATCTTCATCGGGCCGTTCGTCACCGCAGCCCTCCTGCAGGTTTTCGGACGCGAGCAGGCGTCGATCTGGTTCTTCCTCGCGTGCTTACTCGGCATGGTCGTGCTCGTGACTTTCGGGCCCGACCCGGAGAAGACGATCCCCCCGGTGCGCGCTGCCTCATCCTTCACCATCTCGGAGGACACCGGCGAGGCGGTGACCGGATCGATCCCGACACTGGAACGGGCCGGGATCTTCCGTACCATGTGGCACTACCGTGGGGTGCTTGGCCGTCTCGGACTGGCCGCAGCATCACTGTCGGCGGTGCGCTCCGCTCGACAGGTGGTGCTGCCGCTGTGGGGCCTCTCACTCGGGCTCGACGCGCAGACGATCGCCCTCGTCGTTGGCATCTCTGGCGCGATCGATTTTGCGCTGTTCTATGCCAGCGGGCAGGTGATGGATCGTTTCGGCAGGCTGTGGGCGGCGATGCCAGCGATGGTGCTGATGGGCGCAGGCTTCCTCGCACTCTCCTTCACTCACGATGGTGATACCGCCGTTCTGTGGTTCGGGATGCTCGCCGCGGTGCTCGGTGTCGGAAATGGCCTCTCTAGCGGCATCCTGCTGACGCTCGGCGCCGATATCGCACCGCAGCAGGAGCCGGCCACATTCCTCGGCTCGTGGCGAACATTGACGGATGCCGGCGGCGCAGTCGCTCCGCTCATCGTGGCGGGCGTGACTGCCATCGCCTCGTTGTCGTTCGCGAGCGGGGTCATGGGCATCGTCGGACTTCTCGGCGCGCTCGGATTCATCCGCTGGATTCCCCGCTTCAGTCCGCGACGACCAGACGCCCGTTAACGCCCGTTGTCGTCAGCGGTCCCGAGAATTGAGGAGAATCCCGCCTCGAGAGAACCTGCGAGCGTGAGCGAGTCGCCGAGGTAGCCGTTGACCATGGCGCCGTCGCGAAGGATCATGAGCTGATTCGCCACGGAACCGGCATCGCGCACGCCCGACTGGTCCGCGATCCCGGCGAAGAAATCAATCATCCAGCCTCGGTGCGCATCGACGGCGAGGCGAACCGGATCCTGAGGGTCGGGATACTCCGCGGCCGCATTGATGAACGCGCATCCGCGGAACCCCGGGCTGCAACTGGCTGCACCGATGCCGGCAGCGATCGTACGCGCCGTGGCGAGCGGGTCCCCCTCGTGGACCGTGCTTCTCATCCAAGCCTGCTCGGCAGCCGACTGCTGCTCGAGGTACGCGACGATGAGGTCGCTCTTAGTGCGGAAATGTCGGTAGAAGGTGACCTTGGTGATGCCGACCTGCTCGATGATCCGGTCGGCGCTCGTCGCGCGGATGCCGTGGTTGTAGAACAACTCGTTGGCAGCGTCGAGAATCCGCTGTCGTGTGCTCGCACCCTTCGATGACTTCGCCGCGGGGGTGGTTATCTCATCTTGCACTTCGGGCTCCGGTCTGGGTCGGGCAGGTCGCATCAGAGCTTCCAGGATTTCACGGTTTCTTACCTAGTCGTACTAGTCAGTCTCGATGGTGGTGATGGTGTCGCTTGCGTTCGAGGCCGAGACGGGTTATCTTTCTATGTAGACGTACTAGTAACTCTACCAGTCGATCTCTATCAGAAAGAAATGTCGAGAATGTCAGAAACCACTTCCTCTTCCAGCTTGAGCGGCGCGTTGCGCCGCCTCTACTTCATCCGCTTCGGCTTCACCGTGGTCTGGGCAGCGTTGCTGTTTCTGACCGGCGGTACCGCGGGGCTCGCCCTCACGATCCTGCTGATCGTGTACCCGTTGTTCGACGCGGCATCCGTCTTCTGGCAGATCCGCTCTGCAGGCGACAGCCACCGGGCGAAGGCCTCGGAATGGATCAACGTCGTCGTCAGCGTGCTCGTCGCGATCGCGCTGGGTTGGGCATCGACGGTGTCCGCAGCCGCTGCGCTGATCGTGTGGGGCGTGTGGGCCATCGGCGCGGGTCTCCCCCAGCTGATCACCGCCATCCGCAACCGCCGCAACGGCGGGCAGGTTCCGCAGATGCTGTCCGGCGGCATCTCGCTATTCGCCGGTGGGGCATTCGTCGCGCAGGGCCTTCAGGGCAACGGGATGATCACCGGAGTCGCCGGCTACGCCCTTCTGGGCGCGATCTTCTTCCTGATCTCCGCCATCCGCCTGTCCATCGTGCTGCGCAAGAAGGTCGCAGCATGACCGCCTCCGCTGCATACGACTACGACCTGATCGTCATCGGCGGCGGGGCGGTCGGCGAGAACGTCGCCGACTACGCCAAGAAGCGCGGCATCCATGTCGCGATCGTCGAATCCGAGCTCGTCGGAGGCGAGTGCTCCTACTGGGCATGCATGCCCTCCAAGGCGCTCCTGCGCAGCGGACACGCGATCCGCGCCGCCCGCCGCCTGGCCGGAGCGCGGGAGGCGGTCGCCGACCACATCGACGCCGCCGCTGTCCTCGCACGACGCACGTCGTTCACCGACGGCTGGAAAGACGACGGACAGGTCTCCTGGCTCGAGTCCGCCGGGATCGACCTCATCCGCGGGCACGGCCATATCACCGGCCGCGGGCAGGTCCTGGTGGGCGATCGTGTCTACGCAGCCAGGGCGGTGGCAATCGCGACGGGCTCAGTTCCCGTCCTCCCTCCGATTCCCGGCCTCGCCGATGCCTCGGTATGGGGCACTCGGGAAGCCACCTCTGCAGATCACGTGCCTGCCCGACTCGCCATCATCGGTGGCGGAGTCGCCGGCACCGAACTCGCCTTCGCGTTCTCCTCGCTCGGCTCTCAGGTCACGCTGCTCTCCCGCACCCGCCTGCTGGAGCGCGAAGAACCGTTCGTGGGCGAGCATGTCGCGGCAGCATTGCTCGCAGAAGGCGTGCACGTCGACACCGCGGCCACCCCCACCAGAGTCGACCGCGACGCCGACGGCATCGTCACCATCGCTCTCGCTGACGGCACCACCATCAGCGCGGACGAGCTCCTCGTGTCGACGGGGCGCCGCCCCGCTACCGACAATCTGGGTCTCGAAGCCCTGGGGCTGGACGTCAGCGGCGGAATCGCCGTGGATGACACCATGCTCGTGGGCGGCACCGATTGGCTCTACGCCGTCGGCGACGTCAACAGGCGTGCGATGCTCACTCATCAAGGCAAGTACCAGGCACGAGCCGCCGGCGAAGCAATCGCGGCACGCCTGAATGGCTCGCCGATCTCGGACGAGGCGTGGGGACAACACGTCGCCACCGCAGATCACACAGCGGTGCCGCGCGTCGTGTTCACCGACCCGGAGGTCGCCGCCGTCGGACTCACCGAAGAAGGCGCCAAGCAGAAGCAGCTCAACTACCGGGCCGTCGAGTACAACCTCGGCTGGGTCGCCGGAGCGAAGCTCCATGCCGACGGCTACACCGGGCACGCGAAGCTCATCGTCGACGAAGATCGGCACCTGATCGTCGGCGCCACCTTCGTCGGACAAGACGTCGCGGAACTCGTCCACGCCGCCACCATCGCCATCGTCGGAGAAGTCCCCATCGAACGCCTCTGGCACGCCGTGCCCGCATACCCGACCATCAGCGAGATCTGGCTCCGGCTCCTGGAGACCTACGGCCGACCGGCCGCATAGCAAGTGACGTAGTAATAACCAGAAAAGGAAAGTGAAATCATGCCCACGAAGATCACCATCGTCATCGAGAACCCCAGCGACCCAGACCAGTTCGAAATCGCCTACCCGGAGATCGCCGCTCTCGCCGAACAGCTCCCGGCGCTGCAACGATTCGAGGCAGCAAAAGTCTGGCCCAAAGAAGACGGGACACCCACGCCGGCGCATCGGACCCTCGACCTGTACTTCGAGACGTATGAAGCGGCCTCGGCTGCTGTCGCCACACCGGTCGCGGGAGAGTTCTTCCAGCGGTTGATCGGCACCGGGGTGCCGTTCATCGGCTTGTTCTCCGACATCGAACGAGCCTGAACGTCGTCGGGGGCGCAGTAATGCGAACTGCGCCCCCAATGGCAGTGCCGTTCTTCCGGCAGGTCACCGCAACGCCGTACGACTAGTCGCGGTCGATTCGAGCTGGATGCCGTCCGGGACGAACGGTGAGAACAGGGGCGGATGCCACGCGGCGGCGACCGTGACCTGCGCAGACACGCCATCGGGCGCGGATGCCGACACCAGAGTCGCCTCCGTCGAGATGGCCGTCACGATGACCTCTGCCTGCTCGCGGACGCCGTCATCGGTGAGCACGGCACGCACGGATTCCCCGTCGATGACGAGCGTGAAGCCGTCGGCTCCGGCCAGCGCAGCGGAATCAGCGAGGGAATCGAGTCGCTTCTGCGTGATGTGCAGGTCAGTAGCGCAGACGCACACTGAAATCACGGCGAGCGCGAGCACGACGTAGCCGAGCAGGAGCGGCAAGATACTGCCGCCTTCATCATCCGCCTGCCCGCACTGCCAAGTCATTCCGTGCTCCACAGCCGCGACAGCTTCTGCGCTGCCTCTGCCTGCAGCGGGATGCGCGTCGCGCTGTCGAGTCCGAAGATCGGCGGAACGAACGGCAAGGATACCCACGTGTCCACCGTGACCAGCACCGTCACACCGGAAGACGGGCAGGGCACGCCTGCCGGAAGACAAGAGATGGAGACTCCGGTGTTGTCGGAGTCCAAGCCATACTCGTCGATGATGTTAGCCAGCACCGCGGCGCTGCTGCGCGCAGCGGATTCGGCGTCGTGTGACTGGCCGATCACGCGGGCAGTGTGGCGGGCTGCGGCCTCCGCACCCAACGTGCTCTGCTGGATCACCCCCAGTGTGATGATCAGGTAGGCCAGCGGCACGAGGAAGATGACCCCCGCGGTGAGGAACTCCAGCGCGGCTGAGCCCTCGTCGTTATGGCCCCAGCGACTCCATCGGCGCATCGGCATCCACCTCCAGCGCGAACGGAACACCCAGCAATCCGATGAGCGGAAGGGTCGTTCGCACGGTGACGACCGCGGTGGGATGCCCCAGACTGCCGCTCTCAGCGATGCTGACGTCCTCCGCAAACGAGCCGCCCACGGCGCGCGTGATGAAGAGGCGAGCGTGCTCGGCGCCCTCCTCAAGAGAGGTATCCGCGAGCGCCGCGTAGTGTGCGCCCTCGACTGCCGCGTCATGCACGACATTGCGCACGTAGACGGCGAGCCCCAATTGCAGAACGGCGAGCGTCAGGACAGTCAGCAGCGAGCCGACGAGCACGAAATCGACGGGACTAGACCCGCGATCATCCACCGCCTCTGCTCGCCACCGCATGTCAGATTCCGGACACGCTCGAGATCGCCTGCTCGAACAGCCCGAGCAGCGCGGGGCCCGCGACAGCCCAAATCACCACGACAAGGCCAGCCGTCATCAACGTGACGAGCACCCAGCCGGGAACGTCGCCGTTCTCATCCTCGCCGAATGCTCGCGCCTCGGCCGTTGCCGTCGTCCACCAGCTTTGAATTCGATTCATCATCGGTCCTTTCGTCGGTAAATCACAGATCTTCGGTAGCGCAGAGGCCTCAGCCGATGCCGATACCAAGGCGCAGAATGAACATTCCGGGGAACACAGCAAACAGCACAGACAGCGGCAGGATCAGGAACACCAGAGGCACCATCATCAAAATCTCGCGCCGCCCCGCCTGCTCGATCAGCATCCGCTTCGCATCTTCACGGGCATCAGACGCCTGCGCGTGCAGTACTCCGGCCAGCGGTGCACCGTGCTCAAGCGCGGCGATGATCTGATCGGTCGCACGCGACACCCCTGGCAGGCGCAACCGCGCCGCCATCTCGCCGAGCGCGTCGGCCAACGATGACCCGGTTCCGACCGCCAGCACGACCTGCCGCAACTCTCCCGTTAGCTCCCCCGAGCCGATCGCGGCAACTCTGCGCAGCGCATCCAGAAACCCTTCGCCTGCAGACAAGCACAGTGCCAAAAACTCCAGCGTGGTCGGCAGTTCGTCGCTGAGTCGACTGAGCCGCGCTTTCACTCGTGCCGAGAGCAGCATGTCAAGCGCCATCGCCGTGCCGGCACCGAGCACCACCGGCAGGGCCGCCGCAGGCGGCGTCATCCGCCCAGTCAGCGCGAGGATGATGACCAGCACGCTCCCGCCGCCGAAACCTGCCAGCGCCCACCCCAACTGTCGTCCGCGGAACGCCGCGGGGCCCTCGTTGATTCCGGCTTGGTCGAGGCGTTGTGCCAATGCTTCACTGTCTCCGAACCCGCGCAGCAACAGTGCCTTCAGCCTCGCCACACCACCGGCGGCGTGCGCGGGAAGCACCCCTACCCTCGGCAGCATCCCGATCGGAAGCACCGCATCATCGACGGCATCCCGCACATAGGGTGCGATGCGCATGGTCAGCGATGCGGCACGCCATCGCGGTGCCGCCGCAAGGATGCAGAGGACGCCAGCGGCCAGCAACCCGCCCAGCAGAATCGCCATCGCGGCATCCGTGATCCCGGTCATGCGAACCACCTCCGAGGCTCGGGCAGGCGGCCGATGCGCACCATGATGCGGAACGCGATCACTGATACGGCGGCACCACCGCAGATCACGAGCACGCCCTCCGGGCTGGCATAGGCCTGCGCGCCCTCTGGGCGCATCGCGAGGAGCACCAGGATCACCCAGGGCGCGACGACACCCAGCACCGCTGCACCGCGGACCCACGACTGTTTCGCCTCGACTTCACCTCGGAGCGTGGCATCCGCACGTACGGACGATGACAGCGCGCGCAGCACACCAGTGAGCTCGGTGCCGCCGACCTGTCGTGCCATCTTCAGCGACTCGATGATGCGGTCGGCGATGGGATCGGCGAGCGCTGTCTTGAGCCGATCGATACTGCTTTCGAACCGCCCAGTGCCGCGCAGATCTCTGGCGAAGACGACGAAAGCCGGCCGCACCATCGACGGGGCGGAATCCGCCAGGCTCGCCACCGCATCCGGCAACGAGAGTCCCACTCTGATCGACGCGATGAGGAGATCGCAGACATCGGGCCACAACTGTCTGCGTGCCTTCAGCAGGCGCAGCTTGCGCGAGCGTAGGAAGGCTATCGGTGCGCTCGCAGCAGCCGCGCCGCCGAGCACTGCCAGCACCGCGATGCCCGTGATCAGCCACACCACAGAGGCTGCAAGAAGTCCGACGGCGACGACGACCGCGACCACGGTTCGCTGTTCGACCGACGCAAACCCTGCCTCGTCGATGAGCCGAGCCAGCCATCCGGAGTCCGGAGTTCGACGCGCCTCCCGCTCACGACGTGGCCAGAGCCACGGTGAAACGCACAACAGCATCCCTGCAGCGAGCATCGCGCCGACGAACAGCGTCATGAACGCGGCTCCGCGCGATACAGCGATCGAGTGATGATCCGCCCCTCGACGACCTCGCCAGTCGGCGCAACCACCTCAGCGACGAAGCGCGCGCCTGCGCCATCGCGCGCGCAGTGCACAATGAGCGAGACAGCTGACGCGAGAGCGGGCGCGATGAACGAGCGATCGATGTTGCGCCCAGCGAGCAGCGGCAGGATCGTGAGCTTCTCGAGTGCCTCGACTGCAGAGTTCGCATGGACGGTTCCTGCGCCAGGCACACCGGTGTTCAGTGCCAGCACGAGATCCAGCGCTTCGGCGTCACGCACCTCTCCGACCACGAGCCGGTCAGGTCGCATGCGCAGCGCCTCCTTCACCAGCCGGCGCAGCGTGATCTCACCGGTCCCCTCGAGACTCGCCTGCCTGCCCTGGAGGGCGACAAGGTCGGGGCCGTCCACGGCGAGCTCAAACGTCTCCTCGACCGTGATGATTCGCTGTGATTCGGCGCACGACGCCAGCAGCGCCCCCAGCAGCGTCGTTTTTCCGGTGTGTGTCGCGCCGGACACGATGACGCTGGCCCCATCGTTCATCGCCGTGCGCAACGTAGCGGCGATGTGCTCGGGCATCGACCCGACCGCCACCAGGGCATCCAGAGTGCGGTGATGCGGGAGGAACTTGCGAATATTGACGGCCCACGAACCGCGAACGACATCCGCGATCGCAACGTGCAGGCGTGATCCATCCGGCAGCGAGGCATCAACGAATGGCTGACTGATATCCACCCGGCGGCCAGTGGACTGCAGCATCCTCTCGACGAGATCACGCACCATTGCATCAGTGAGTCGCAGCGGAACCCGCTCCGATACCCCGCCACGCGCGATGTAGACCTGACCTGGGCCATTCAGCCAGATCTCTTCAATGCTGTCATCGTCGAGAAGCGGCTGCAGGGCTCCGAATCCGCTGACGGAGGCCAGCACATCCTGCACGCAGGCAGATTCGTCATCGATCATCGCGTCCCCACGCGATAGTGCGAGGTCGTTGTGCCGCCGGACTTCTGACTGCGCGATCCGCCTGGCTTCCTCAGGCGCAAGCGAAGGATCCGTGCGCTCCGCGCGCAGGCGCCTGCGCACACGTTCGGCAACGAGGAGGGACGGCTGGCTCACTCCGGCATCCTCGCAAGAATTCGCGGTCAGCCTCGGAAGTTATCCACAGGGCAATGTTTCGGGATATCCAGAAGTATTCGGCCGGGCTGCCCCGCTGCCAGCAGATCCGGCATTCCCCTAGACTGAAATCACCACGCGGGAGTGGTGAAATTGGTATACACGCAGGATTTAGGTTCCTGTGCCTTAGGGCGTGTGGGTTCAAGTCCCACCTTCCGCACGATCAACACAATTCCATCCCCTATGACGGGACACCATGCATCAGATCGCCTTCCTTCCGGATTGGCTGAGCCCCGAGAGCATCATCAGCTCTGCGGGTGGCTGGGCATTGCTCGTCGTATGCCTGATCATTTTCTCCGAAACCGGTCTGCTGGTGGGGTTCCTGCTGCCCGGTGACACTCTCCTGGTGATCGCGGGTCTACTCACCCACACCAATGACGTATTCCACGTGAACATCTGGATCGTCGGACTCTGCATCGCCTTCGCCGCGTTCCTCGGTGGCGAAGTGGGGTACTTGATCGGCCACAAAGCGGGCCCTGCCATCTTTGAGCGCAAGGACTCCGGCATCTTCTCGCGCACGAACGTCGAACGGACCAACGCCTACTTCGAGCGTTTCGGCGGTCTGACGGTCGTGCTCGCCCGCTTCGTTCCGATCGTGCGCACCTTCACTCCGGTCGCGGCCGGCGTCGGTCATATGCCGTGGCGGCGATACTCGCTGTACAACCTCATCGGCGCTGTGCTGTGGGGCTTCGGACTCACCATGCTCGGCTATCTCATCGCGTATATCGATTGGATCGCCCATCTGGTTACCGAGTACATCGACCTGATCCTGCTGGCCGTCGTCCTCGGCACCGTGATCATCACCGTCTGGCACTACCTTGCAGAGCGCCGCAAGGTCGCAAAAGCGATCGCCGCCGGTGGAACCAGCAATGCGGATGCTGTCGGCACTCAGGACTGAGCCTGCCGATCACCCGGCGTCGCGCTTCTGCTCGCGAGACCGCTCCACACTGGCGCGCAGCGCCTCCATCAGATCGATGACCTCGCCGCCCTTGCTCTCGACCTGATCGTCCTTGAAGGTCTCGGTGACATCGAAGCTCTCGCCCGCCTCGATCTTCGCGTCGATAAGCGTCTTGAGTTCCTTCTGGTATTCGTCGACGAAAGCCTCAGGATCGAAGTCGCTGGAGTAGCTCTCGACCAGGCTCGCCGACAGCTCCATCTCCTTCTTGGAGATCTTTACCTCTGCACTGAGCGACTCGAACGCGGCTTCGCGCACCTCGTCCGCCCACAGCAGCGTCTGCAGCACGAGCACATCGCCGCGTACGCGAAGCGCCGCTAGCCGCGTCTTCTGCCGCAGTGTGAAGCGCACGATCGCGGTGCGCTCGGTCTGCTCCAGGGTCTTGCGCAACAGCACATAGGCTTTCGGAGACGTCGAGTCCGGCTCGAGATAGTACGCCTTGTCGAGGGTCAGCAGATCGACCTGGTCACTCGGAACGAATTCGACGACGTCGATCTCGCGGCTGCGCTCAGCGGGGAGCGCGTCGAGGTCCTCCTTGGTGAGCACGACCATCTGGCCGTCATCCTCGTAGGCACGGTCGATGTTCGAATACGCCACCACCTCACCACAGACCTCGCAGGTGCGCTTGTAGCGGATGCGGCCGCCATCTTCATCGTGCACCTGATGCAGCGACACGTCGTGGTCTTCGGTGGCGGAATACACCTTCACCGGCACGTTCACCAGCCCGAACGTCAAGGCGCCTTTCCAGATCGTCCTCATACACACCAGTAGACACCGTCTACTCCCCCGAATGCCACCTCTTGCGGTTACTCTTTCGACATGCCAGGCGACGCGCAGGTGGTCGAAGTCGATGGCAGGCGCCTGCGCCTGACGAACCTCGACAAAGTGCTCTATCCCGAGACGGGCACGACCAAGGGCGAGGTGATCGCCTATTACACGCGAGTGGCTCCGCGGATGCTGCCGCTTCTCGCCGACCGGCCAGTCACTCGCAAACGCTGGGTTCACGGCGTCGGCACCGCGGATGCTCCGGCAGAGCCGTTCTTCGCGAAACAGGTGGAGCCTGGCACCCCAGAGTGGGTGGAGCGCCTGCCGATCGACCACTCCGGCGGCGCGAAAGACTATCCCCTGGTGCATGATCTGCCGACGCTCGTGTGGCTCGCTCAGGTGGCGAGTATCGAGCTACACGTACCGCAATGGCGCTTCGCGAGCGACGGAACTCAGAGCAACCCGGACCGGCTCGTGCTGGATCTCGACCCTGGCCCAGGAGCCGATCTGACGCTGTGCGCCCACATCGCAGGTCTCGCCAGAGTGATCCTGAGCGATATCGGCCTGAAACCTGTCCCCGTGACGAGCGGCAGTAAAGGGCTACATCTGTACGCGCAGTTGGATGGCACCTACACGAGCGACCAGGCCTCAGCGATCGCGAAAGAGCTCGCCAGAGCGATCGAATCCGATCATCCGGATATCGCAACCAGCACCATGGCGAAGGCCGCACGCGGTGGAAAGGTCTTTCTCGACTGGAGTCAGAACAACGGCTCGAAGACCACCATCTCGCCGTACTCATTGCGCGGGCGCGCACAGCCAACTGCGGCCGCGCCGCGCATGTGGGAGGAACTCGACGACCCCGAGCTGCGACAGCTGACATTCGAAGAGGTTGCGTCGCGGGTTGAGGCAGGCATCGATCCTTTTTCGGTGCCTGCGCACAAGCGCACCTCTCGTCACGCTCAAGCGGCGGAAGCCAGGCCAGTCGTCACAGCGGCACCAACGGCGCGCGCGACGGCGGCATCCGGACCGATCACGCCCATGCTCGCGGAGCCTGGCACGCCCGGTCTCGCTCGAGCGCTGCGCGAGCCGTGGAGCGAGATCAAGTGGGACGGCATCCGCGCGATCGGAACATGGCGTGATGGCCGGATGCAATTGCATGCCCGCAGCGGTATAGACATCACGGCGCGCTACCCAGAACTCACCGCCGATGGGGCACCGCGCTTCGCCTCAGCTGAAGCGATAGTTGACGGCGAGATCGTTGCACTGGATGCTTCGGGGCGGCCCAGCTTCAGCCTCTTGCAGCGCCGAATGCACCTCACCCGGGGTCGCGAAATCGAGCGCGAGGTGGTGCGAACTCCCGTTGCGTATTATCTGTTCGATCTGCTTCGCCTCGACGGGCACGACCTGACCAGACTCCCGCTCCGCGAGAGGCGCGCGCTCTTAGAGACTCTCGTGGAAAGTGCGGATGCGCCGGTGGCAGCGCCACCCGTGTTCGATGATTTGGATGCTGCCCTGACGATGAGTCGCGAGTTCGGCTTGGAGGGGATCGTCGTCAAGGAGTCGGGCTCACCGTATCGGTCCGGCGTGCGCTCCGGCTCGTGGGTGAAGATCAAGCACACCCGCACGCAAGAGGTCGTCATTGCTGGCATCCGCCCCGGCAAGGGGAATCGCGGAGGGAGCATCGGATCGCTGCTGTTGGGCGTGCCGGATGCTTCGACCGACTCAGCGGCAGGTTCTGCGGCAGGTTCTGCGACCGGGCAACTGCGCTATGTCGGGCGTGTGGGAACCGGCTTCGATGATCGCGCCCTCCGTGATCTCACCGCACGCCTGGAACCGTTGCGCACCGACACGAATCCGCTTGTGGGTGTCCCGGATGCCGATGCGCGCGACGCCCTGTGGGTGCAGCCGGTACTCGTCGGCGAGGTGGAGTTCGCGAACTGGACGCCGGATGGCTCGCTGCGACACGCCAGCTGGCGAGGGCTCCGACCGGACAAGGAGGCCGGCGAGATCGTCATTGAATGACGGATGCTCAGGCGTGAGCGTCTTGGCAGTCCGGGGCGCTGGCGGACTCGATCTGGAACGTGGAATGCGCGACGTCGAAGTGGTCTGCAAGGCAGCCTTGCAGGTGCTCCAGCAGTTCTACGGAACGGCCTGACTCCATAAAGTCAGGAGCGACCTCGACGTGCGCGGTAAAGACGGGCGCACCTCTGGTGAGCTGCCACACGTGCACGTCATGCACGTTGGTGACACCGTCGAATGCGAGCAGGTGATCACGGATCTCGCTGACGTGCGTGTCCTTCGGTGCAGATTCGGCGAGCACCGAAAACACCTCGCGCAGCAACACGATCGCCCGAGGGATGATCATGACGGCGATGAGCAGCGAGGCGATGGCATCCGCCGGCATCCATCCGGTCGTGACGATGATGACGGCGGCGACGATCACAGCGGCAGAACCGATCAGGTCGCCGAGGACCTCAAGGTAAGCGCCGCGCACGTTGATACTGGTCTTCTGTGCGGAGCTGAGCAGCCACATCGCAATCGCGTTCGCGATCAGACCAATGACGGCGACCACGAGCATGAGCGGTCCGGCAATCTCAGTCTCGGCAGGCTCCAGCAGACGTCTGACGCCCTCGATCCCGATCGACACCGACAGAACAATGAGGATGATCGCGTTGATCAGCGCGCCGAACACCTCCGCCCGCTGATAGCCGAACGTGCGTCTGTCATCTGCGGGGCGCGCTGCCACGGCGCTGGCGATCAGCGCGATCACCAGTGCCGATGCATCCGTGAACATGTGGGCAGCATCCGCAAGCAGGGCGAGCGATCCGGTGAGGATCGCACCGACGACCTGCACAAGCATCACCGTGGCCGTCAGGCACAGCGAGATGGTCAGCAGCCGACGGTTGCTGGAACCGCGGAGCCCTCCCCCATGTGCGTGATCATGCATGTCACCAGGCTAGCCCGGGGCGGCACCCCGAAAGGTCTGTTGCGGCTAGTCGGGAAGGGTAACGAGAACCAGTCTCACCATCTTGCCAGCACCCGCGTCTAGCGATCTCGCTCGAGCGGTGGGGCCGGCGGGGTCGGCACGGCCGATCTCGCGGAGTATCGGGCGTTTCGCCGCATCAGCAATACTGCGACAACCACCACGATCACGAACGCGGTGGACAGTGACGTGAAGGCGAACCAATTCGAATCCAGCGCGAGGACCAGCGCTGCAGAAGTCACGGCGATCGCGGCTGCCGCGAGCTTGCCACCGATTTTCAGCCCGTGTGCAGGGGCGAGGCCGCGTGCGGCACCTGCGCGGGCGAGCAGCATGTCGGCGAACGAATCCAGCGCCGCCAGCAATGCGGCGGCGTACGCCATTGCGCACCCGAGCGCTCCCCACAAGTTCGGCGCCTTTGGTGCCTGTTCGACCGCGGAGAACACCAGATCCCAAGGATTCACGGCGTCAGCTTACTGCGGCACCCCTCGCCACGGTATAGGTAGACGTTGAATCGGATGCGCGTCAGAGCGTCTTCAACAGCGGGACAAACGCCTCGAAGGCACGCGCCCGGTGTGACTGCGACTGCTTCTCTTCGCTACTGAAATCTGCCGTAGTGCGCTCGGCGCCAGCGGGCTGACCGTCCGGGATGAAAATCGGGTCGTAACCGAAGCCGTTCGCTCCGGAGGGCTTGTGCGCGAGACGCCCTGGCCAGACGCCCTCCACCGTATGCTCTGTGCCGTTCGGCGTCACAAGCGCGATCGTGGAGATGAACTGTGCAGTGCGGTGCGGGTCGGTGATGTCGGAGAGCTGGTCTAGCAGCAACTCGAGGTTCGACTGCGCATCCTTCTTCTGTCCTGCCCAATATGCGGAGAAGATGCCGGGCGATCCTCCCAGCACATCTACGCAGATGCCGGAGTCGTCAGCGAACGCGGTGAGCCCCGTGAGTTCTGCCGCGGCGCGTGCCTTGATCAGCGCGTTCTCCGCGAAAGTCACGCCATCCTCGACAGGTTCGGGACCGTCGTAGCCGATGACCTCAAGGTCGGGTCTCGTCATCGCGATGATCTGCTGGAACTCAGCGATCTTGTGCGGGTTGTGCGTCGCGAGGACGACCTTGGTCATGCGTTCACTCCCCCGCGAGGGCTGCGAGCTGGCGTGCCTTCAGGTCTACGCAACCGTTGACACCGAGCTCGAGCAGTGCGTCGAGCTCGCGTTTGTCAAAGGGAGCGCCCTCGGCGGTGCCCTGCACCTCGACGAACAGTCCGCGGCCGGTGACGACGATGTTCATGTCGGTCTCGGCACGCACGTCCTCGGTGTATGCCAGATCGAGCATCGGTTCACCGTCGATGATCCCGACCGACACGGCGGCGACCGAGTCCAGCAGCGGCGTGGCGTTCTTTCCGATGAACTTCTTCTCGCGACCCCACTCGATGGCGTCAGCGAGCGCGACGTATGCACCGGTGATCGCGGCGGTGCGGGTGCCACCGTCGGCCTGCAGCACATCGCAGTCGATGACGATGGTGTTCTCGCCCAACGCCTTGGTGTCGACGACTGCGCGCAGGGCCCGGCCGATCAGGCGCGAGATCTCGTGCGTGCGGCCACCGATCTTGCCTCTGACGCTCTCGCGGTCGTTGCGGCTGTTCGTGGCGCGGGGCAGCATCGCGTATTCGGCGGTCACCCAGCCCTTGCCCTTGCCCGTGAGCCAGCGCGGCACACCATTCGTGAACGACGCCGTGCACAGCACCTTGGTGCCGCCGAAGCTGATCAGCGCAGATCCCTCGGCCTGGGCGCTCCACCCACGCTCGATCGTGATCTCGCGGAGCTGGTCTACGGAGCGGCCGTCGACGCGAACGATGTCAGTCATGAAGTTCCTTCTGGTTGGATGCCGGCTTCAGCCAGCTCGGAGAGGTCGGGAAGAGTGATGACACCGGTCTGCACGTGCTGCACGTTGCGCACCTCGGCGCCCATCAGCCGGTTGGCGAGAGCCGTGAATTCCTCGGTGGATTCTCCGGTCGCCTCGTATGTGTAGCTCGATACCGCATCCGGCGGTGCGAGAAGATCGCCGCGCGTCAACTGCCGGTAGACGTCGCCCGCGGTCTCATCGTCACTGGAGACGAGAGAGACGCCCTCACCCATGACGTAGCTGATCGCGCCCCGCAGGAACGGATAGTGCGTGCATCCGAGCACAAGCGTGTCGACGTCGGCGTCACGCAGGGGTGCAAGGTATGCCTCAGCCTCGGCGAGAACCTCAGGAGTGCCGGTGATGCCAGCCTCAACGAACTCGACGAACCGTGGGCAGGCTGCGGTGAACACCTGTAGGCGCTCGTCGACCTCGAGCATGTCCTGGTATGCGCGAGACCCGATGGTTCCAACGGTGCCGATGACGCCGATCCGGTTGTTTCGAGTCGTGGAGACGGCGCGACGAACGGCGGGCCCGATGACCTCGACGACAGGAACGTCGTAGCGCTCTCGGGCATCACGGAGCATCGCGGCGGATGCCGTATTGCACGCGATCACGAGCATCTTCACGCCCTGATCGACCAACGTGTCCAGCACTTCGAGCGAATAGCGCCGCACCTCGGCGATGGGCTTCGGGCCATAGGGCGAATGTGCGGTGTCGCCGATATAGACGAAAGATTCACGAGGCAACTGGGCCCGGATCGCGCGAGCCACAGTGAGCCCGCCGACACCGGAGTCGAAGATTCCGATCGGCGCGTCGTTCATGACTACCCAGCCTACCCGCGCGCTGAAGTCACCGGCGTGCCGCCACGCTCACTAAGCTGAGCGCATGAACTCGTCGACGGCTCTGCTGACGGACCGATACGAACTCACGATGCTCTCAGCGGCGCTGCGCGATGGCACGGCAGCACGCCCGAGTGTGTTCGAGGTATTCTCCAGGCGTCTCTCCGGCGGGCGCCGTTTCGGCGTCGTCGCGGGCACAGGACGCCTGCTCTCTCTGCTCAGAGACTTCCGTTTCGGCGATGAGGAGCTGCGCTTCCTTCGCGATGGCGGAGTAGTGGATGCCTCGACCCTGACGTATCTGGAGAACTATCGATTCACCGGATCTATCGACGGATACCGCGAGGGTGAGCTCTACTTCCCCGGCTCCCCCATTCTTACTGTCGAGGGCACCTTTGCGGATGCGGTGGTGCTGGAGACGCTCGCGCTGAGCGTGCTCAATCACGACTCCGCAGTCGCAACCGCAGCCTCACGCATGAGCATCGCCGCTGGGGAGCGGCCGTTGGCGGAGATGGGTTCACGTCGAGCGGCCGAACATTCCGCAGTGGCGGCGGCTCGGGCGGCATATATTGCCGGTTTCGCTGCAACCAGCAACCTCGAAGCAGGCCGAACGTGGGACATCCCGACCATGGGCACGGCAGCTCACTCGTGGACGCTGCTGCACGACACTGAGGAAGACGCCTTCCGCGCCCAGATCGAGAGCCTCGGTGTCGACACGACGCTGCTCGTCGACACCTATGACATCCGAACAGGCGTGGAAACCGCCATCCGAGTGGCGGGCACAGGGCTCGGCGGCGTGCGACTGGATTCCGGCGACCTGCCGACCGTCGCCGCAGTCGTGCGCGCTCAACTCGACGAACTCGGCGCGACGGAGACGAAGATCACCGTGACCAGCGACCTCGATGAATACGCGATCGCTGCCCTCGCGGCATCCCCTGTCGATTTCTACGGTGTCGGCACTTCCGTAGTCACCGGATCCGGGTATCCGACAGCCGGCATGGTCTACAAACTGGTCGCCCGGCAGGATCCGTCTGGCGGCTGGGTATCGGTGACGAAGACCGCCACCGACAAGGGCTCAAAGGGCGGCCGCAAGGCCGCGTTCCGCACGCTGCGCGACGGCGTGGCGACAGCTGAGACGGTGGTCGTATCCGACGGGTTCGAAGCGTTGGGGACCGCTGGCGAATATCCAGACTCGCGGCCGTTGCAGGTTCTGCTCGTCGACGGCGGCGAGATCAACAGCGCGTACGAAGGCGCCGTGGGCACGGCATCCGCGAGGGAGCATCACCTGCGCGTTCGCGAAGAAATGCCCGTGCGTGCGCTGGCGCTCAGCAAATCAGATCCTGCGATCCCGACAGTGTTCGTCGATGCCGGCTGACCTCTGAAGCTGTCGAACCGTCAGCGAATCATCGATTCGTAGATCTCTTTGCACGTCGGGCAGATCGGGAACTTCTCCGGGTCACGACCCGGAGTCCACTTCTTGCCGCACAGCGCACGCACCGGCTTGCCGGAGAGCGCGGACTCCATGATCTTGTCTTTCTTCACGTAGTGCGAGAAGCGCTCGTGGTCGCCCGGCTCGAGGTTCTCTTCTTTGAGAAGTTCTTCCAGTTCGCGATCAAGCGTGGCGACACCGCCCTGATCGGGGCTGTCAAGCGGAGTACTCATAGCGCTGATTCTAACCGTCTTGGCGACGCGACGGGCGCGAATCGGCTTCGCTCATGCCGTCTCGACGAACTCCATGAGTCGTTCGCCCCCGCGATCATAGATTCGCCCGCCGATAACGGCACCGAGCACGAGGACGACCAGTCCCGATCCGATGCCGATCCAGAAGGTCATCGGGTTGTAAATGCCGTCCGCGACCACTGTCATGATGAACAGCCAGATCGTGGGCACGCTCATAATAATTGCGCCGATGAAGGCGACGGCGGGTCCGAAGCCGCCACGGGATGCCGATCGCTGAGGCTGCTGGAACGGGCTGTCCCCTGGGCGTGAGACCGCGTACGGCGAGACCACCGAGGAGACACTGGAGAGCCCGAGACCCGAGAGGAACAGACTCGACGCGAGTCCGATCATCGGGAGGAGCAGATACCAACTCTCGACCAGGGCCAAGGTCAGCGAGATCGCGACGGCAAGGGTTGGAACTGCGACCAGGGCGACCGGGATGAGTCGTCCAAGGCGATCGGGCAGCCCTCGCACCCCGCTGGCGACGTGAGTCCAGAGCGCCGTGGAATCATAGGCGACGTCGTTGTGCGGCAGCCAGCCGAAGAACAGCGCCATGAGTGGGACAGGCACGAGTGCGGCGATGTACAGCGGCACTCCGGCGACGAGCAGCGGGAAGACCGTCAGCACGCCAGCGATGGGCACGATGGCGAAGTTCACGATGTAACGGCGATCACGCAGCCAGTAGACGAGGCTGCGAGCAGCGATGGCGCCGAATGCGTTTGCTGGCAGTAGCCCGAACCAGCCGAGGCCAGAGCGTTCGCGAGATGTCGCAGGGCGCGGGGTAGTGGTAAGCAGTCGACGAGCGAGCCAGGACCACAGCATCCAAAGAGCAACGAGCGCGACAACCCCGACGATCCCGGTGATCCACATGTCCATGCCGTCTCCGGCCGCGATCGCAAGCGGGAAGGCCGCGGCCGCTGCGAACGGCGTGAATCCTGCCACGGTCGCCACAACGGCGACAGCTTCTGGCACCTGCCCGTCCCATTCCAGCGAGGCGAAGAAGACCGCGACGGGGAACGCCACGACGACGATAGCCAGCCCAAACAGCGCGGTTAGCTCTCGAGAGCGTCGTTCGGGGAGCAGAAACGCGCTGAACGCCATCCCGATCCGCGCCGCAATGGTCGATGCGAGCAGCCGGACGAACGCAGCCAAAACAGCAGCGGGCCACGGCGACCCGAGTTCAATGGTGACGATCGTTGAGCAGACGATGATCGCGAGCAACGCGAACGACGGCACGCTGATCAGCGACGCGAGCGCGAGGATCCACGGCAGCTGTCGGCCGTCGAGACCGAAGACACCGAACCGTCGCGGATCGAGCTGATCCGTTGCGCCAGTGAAAATGGGCCCGAGCAGGAAACCGAGGAAGGTCGCGGCGCCTCCCAGCACGAGCACGGTACGTGCGACAGGCAGCGGAGCATCCGCAAGGCTCAGGATGGCAACGCAGACCGCGCCCGTGATGACGATGAGCACGGCAAGGCCCACGAGCGAACGCGCTGCTCGTCCACCCCGGAGGGCGCCGAACATCAACGCAAACCTCAGTCGGAGAACGTGTGCAACCACTCGAGACCCTCCACCTCGCCGATGCCGCCGGAGAGCTCGACGAAACGAGACTCCAACGTCTGACCGGCACGCACTTCTTCAATGGTTCCCTCAGCCAGCACATCGCCACCGACGATGATCGCCACGCGAGAGCAGACCCGTTCGACGAGGTCCATTCCGTGGCTGGACAGGATGACAGTGCCGCCGTGGGCGACATAGGCACGGAGGATGTCGAGGATCACCGCTGATGACACCGGATCGACAGCTTCGAATGGCTCATCGAGCACCAGCACGCGCGGCGAGTGAATCATGGCCCCAGCGAGCATGATCTTCTTGGTCATGCCGGCTGAGTAGTCGGAGACGACACGGCCGACGGCGTCAGCGAGGTCGAAGGCACGAACCAGGTCGGCGGACCGCTTCTCGATCACATCAGCGGAGAGCCCACGCAGCAGCCCGTAGTAATGCAGCAGTTGGCGGCCGGTCAATCGGTCGAAGGTGCGAAGACGATCGGGCAGCACGCCCATGACACGCTTGGCTCCGAGAGAATCGGTCGCCTGATCGATGCCGCAGACGACGACCTGACCGGCATCGGCGCGAAGAAGCCCGGCAAGGATCGACAGGGTTGTCGTCTTTCCCGCGCCGTTCGGTCCGACGATTCCGTAGAAGGATCCGGCAGGAATATTCAAGTCGATGCCGTTGACTGCGCGATGGTCGCCGAAGTCTTTGACAAGACCGCGAATCACGACAGCGTCGGGGGCGGGGGTGGCGTCGACGGCGTCCGACGCTGCCGCTTCATCCGCTTCATCCGCTTCATCCGTGGATGCGCTGGCGGGCTCGGGCGCGGTCTCAGAGTCAGGCTCGGTCGTTTCCTGCTCCAACTCGATTGATTCCGGCCCGGACTCGACGGGTTCAGACTCGACCGGAACAGCCTCGACGGGTTCAGGCTCGACGGGAGCAGCCTCGACCGGAACAGCCTCGACCGGTTCAGGCTCGACAGCTGCCCCCTCAGCGGGCGACGCATCGACCAATACGGTTCCGGTGAGCGCCGGCTCAACAGGTACCGGAGCGCTGACCGCCTCGGCGGTGGGCGCCGCGTCGTCGGCGGCGACGGCAGACTTGGTTCGTGGCTTACGCTTCACCGGAGGTGCGGCGATCTCGACGATGTCTACGGATGATTCGTTCGCCGCGGCGTCCTTGGCCGCGGCAGCAGCCTCTGCAGCCGCGCGCTTGGCGGCCGCACTCTTTGCTGCGGCGGTCTTCGCTGCCGATGTTCTTGCCGAGGCTGTCTTAGCTGCTGCCCTCTGTGCGGCCGTCTTGGTTGTCGCGGCGCGCGACGCAGCATCCTTTGCTGCCGCGGTCCTGGCCGTGCTGGTCTTCTTCGCTGCCGACGTGCTCCCCGCAGTCTTGGCAGCGCCGGCCTTTGCCGTAGAAGCGGCGCTATTGATCGCTGGCTTCTTCGCGGCGGTCGTGGAGCGTGCGGCCGCCGTCTTCACTGCCGCCGCTTTCGTCGTGCGTGCGGGGGGCTTCTCGGCAGCAGGACGCGTGGCGCGCGGTGCGGAGGTGTCGGCAGACGCGTCCGTCACGTCTTCCGTCTGATCGGCACGGTCATCAAGGGGAGAAGTCACCGTCTTACGCTATCAATGGGGATGGACTTTCTCTGGGTCGAGCGAAATAATTGACACCTGTGCATCCGGTGTGTACCTGATCACGAAATGGCAACGGCGGCCACATACCCCGAGGGTTCCCAGCAGTCGTCGCTAGCATGAACTCGGCACGAAGGGGTGTCTGGCCGATGAACCGGCCGTGAACACAGATTCTTTTTTAGGAGTATTCGTGACTCTTCAGACCGTCATTCTCGCCGCTGGCATGGGCTCACGCCTCGGCCGCGCCCTGCCGAAGCCGCTGACCGAGCTCGGCGATGGCCGCTCGATCATGCAGCAGCAGCACGAGAACATCCGTACGGCCTTCGGCAGCGATGCCCGCATCACCGCAGTCGTCGGCTACCGCGCCGAGACGATCATCGAGGCGTTTCCGAACGTCAACTACGTCCACAACGAGCGCTACGACGAGACCAACACCTCCAAGAGCCTGCTGCGTGCACTAGGTGCGACAGGCAAGAACGGCGTGCTCTGGATGAACGGTGACGTCGTCTTCGACCCGCTCATCCTCGGCCGCGCAATCGAGTTCATCGAGCGCGACCAGTCGTTCGTCACGGTCAACACCTCCAGGGTGAGCGACGAAGAGGTGAAGTACACGGTCACGGCCGAGGGCTTCATCAACGAGCTGTCGAAGACCGTCAAGGGTGGCCTCGGCGAAGCGGTCGGCATCAACTACATCTCGTCGACACACAAGAAGGCGTTCATGCGTCAACTGCAGCGCGTCGAGGATCAGGACTACTTCGAGCGCGGGCTTGAACTCGCGATCGCCGAAGACGGACTGCTGTTGGAGCCGATGGACGTCTCTGATCTGTACGCCGTCGAGGTCGACTTCGCAGAAGACCTCGAGCGCGCGAACCTGTACGTTTGACACACGCCGGTCTGACACGCGTTTCCGAGAGCCGCCCCTTCCCCGCTTCCTGAGCGTGAGGACGGGGCGGCTCTCTGCTTTCTCCCTGATCTCTCTGCTTTCTCCCTGCAGACGAACCTAAGATCGTCGTGATGGCCAAGAAAGTGCACAAGATCCACTCCCTCCCCGGCGATTCTCCGTGGGACAGGGGTGTTGCTCCCGTGGGTTCGGATGAGCACCCGTTCGCCGTGCGCGGGCTCGATCGAGTGCTGGCCATTCAGCGCCCTCTCGTACTCGCTCATATCCGCAGCATCCGTCTGCGCAATCCGGATGCCACACCGGATCTGCTCGTGCGAATTCTTGAGCGCCGCTACCTCGCAGCGGTGACGACCGGGGGCGCAGCCGTCGGAGCAACTGCCGTCGTTCCTGGTATCGGCACCGGAATCACCCTGGCGCTGTCGGGTGTGGAGACGATCGGGTTCGTCGAGTCGACGGCTCTGTTCGCGCAGTCCGTTGCGGAGGTTCACGGCATCGCGATCGAGAACCCTGATCGGGCGCGCGCGCTGGTGATGACGCTGATGCTCGGCAAAGAGGGCGTGGATCTGGTCAGCCAGCTGGCTAATCAGGCGACCGGTCGTGGGGGCGCCCGGTCGTCGTACTGGGGTGAGCTTGTGACGAAATCGCTCCCCCGCGCGGCCGTCGGGCCGGTCGTTGACCAGCTCAAGACAGTGTTCGTGCGGCACTTCGCCGCGGCAGGCGGTGCATCCATTCTTGGCAAGGCGTTGCCGTTCGGCGTCGGGGCTGCAGTCGGCGGAGCGGGGAATCATCTGCTGGGCAGGCGCGTGCTGACGACATCGCGCCGCGCGTTCGGTGCGGCGCCCGTGGTGCTGCCGGCCGAGTTGGAACCGGTCGCCGGCGCCGAGAAACTCGAATTGCGGATGCTGCGCGGTGCGCGCTTCGCCGGATCGGCCGTTTCCGGGGCTGCGGGAACGGTGGTGCGAGGCGCGGGCTGGGTCGGGCACAAAGTCAATGACGTGACCCGTGGCAAGCGCAAGCAGCGCAGCCTGGAGCGTGAGGTGGATACCGGCGACTCGGTGCCCACAGATACGGATTCTTAGGGGTTCTCCCCCGTTCCTGCGGTGCGCCCTTCTGGGGTCGCTCGCGCGTCGGCGGCCACTCCTACCGTGGCCACATGTTGAGAGCCATCGATCCGACCGAACAACCGCCGACGCCTGCGTACCGAGTGCCGTGGCTCATCCGCCGCGATGATCCTGTGCATCCTGTGGTGATCAATCAGGGCCGGGAGGCCGTCGATTTCGTGCGAGTGTTCCGCGACGACAGCGCGGGCCAAGAGCGCACTCAACTGTGGGGACAGGTGCTTCCGTCAGAGGACATCGAGCTGTGCCTCTGCACGGCCGATCTCGAGGAGGTAGTCGTGACGCTGGCCTGGTTCCGGCCCAGCGACGGCCTGGAATACGTGTGGCGGTTCGTGGTGTGATGCGCGGGTCTCTGTCTGAGACGCACGCGCGATCTCACATGCCTTCGCGGCGGCGAAGCTCTCGACGAAAATCGGCCTCTGAGTAGGGCTTGAGATTTTCGGGCAGATCAGCAGCGGTCAATCCGTCAAGGAATACCGTCGGCTTCACCTGAAGTGCGGTGGCGAGCTGGATGAGCACGAACAGGGTCGGGTTTCCGACCCCCTTCTCTATGCGCGCCAAGTGAGACACATCCATGTCGGCGCGCTCGGCGAGCTTGGCGCGGCTCATCGTCGTCTTACTCCGCAGTTCCGCGACCCGCAGTCCGACCTGCTCGGATGCTCGAGATCGCGGTTCCTTCATTCCTCCAGCATCCAAGCGAACCGCCCAGTCGCCACTTGCTTAAATGCATGGGCTTGTATGCCATGGTTAACGAGCCGTTGTTTGGCTCGGTATTTGCCGCGCCCTGATTCCTTCCGACGGCGTCGTCAGCGTCAGGAGCACCCGCTTGAGCAGTCTCGGATCATTCGTCTGGCAAATCGCGGATCAGCTCCGGGGCCCTTTCAAACCCCATCAATACGGCGACGTCATCCTGCCGATGACGATCCTGCGCCGGCTCGACGGCATCATGTCTGTGCACCGCGACACGATCGCCGAGGTGCTGGCGAGCACGGACAACGAGGATTTGCGTGAGGTGCGGATCCGGCAGAAGACCAATCTGGGGTTTTACAACACGACCTCGTGGACGTTCCCGCGTCTGCTCGGCGACCCGGAGGGTCTGCAGGCGAACCTCGTCGACTACATCTCCGGCTTTTCGAAGAGCATCGACGTGTTCGACCGATTCAAGTTCGAAGACCAGATCGAATCGATGGCTGAGAGCAACCGGCTCCTGCTCGTCGTGCAGCGATTCGCCGATGTCGATCTGACCCCGGATGCACTTCCGAACGCCGCGATGGGCGACCTGTTCGAAGAGCTGATCCGTAAGTTCGCCGAGGCATCGAACGAGACAGCTGGTGAGCACTTCACCCCACGCGACGCGATTCGCCTCATCGTCGACCTGCTGTTCGCTGGCGATGACAGCGGCCTGAGCGTTCCGGGAGTCGTGCGCTCGATCTACGATCCGACAGCAGGCACGGGCGGAATGCTCTCCGTCGCCGAGGAACACCTGGTCGGATCCAGCGAGCACGCAGGCATGAACCCCGAGGCGCGTCTGCGCCTGTACGGCCAGGAGATAAACCCGCAGTCGTATGCCATCTGCAAGAGCGACATGATCGCGAAGGGGCAGGATGCCACGAACATTCGCCTTGGCAATACGCTCTCCGATGACCTGTTCGCCGGGCAGACGTTTGACTACGCGCTGTCGAACCCGCCGTACGGAGTGGATTGGAAGGCATCGCAAGCGGCGGTGAAGGCGCATATTCAGGATGCCGGAGAGAGCAGCCGCTTCCCTGGCGGGCTGCCCCCGATCAGTGACGGCCAGATGTTGTTCCTGCAGCACCTGGCGACAAAGATGCGTCCGGTACACGAGGGTGGCGGTCGCGCCGGGATCGTCCTGAATGGGTCGCCACTGTTCACGGGGGCTGCGGAGTCGGGGCCGAGCCAGATCCGCAGGTGGCTGCTGGAGAACGATTTGGTGGATGCGATCGTCGCGCTGCCGACGAACATGTTCTACAACACCGGTATCGCCACCTACGTGTGGCTGCTCGACAACAAGAAGCCGGCGGACCGCATCGGCACGGTGCAGCTGATCGACGGCGCAGGGTTCTGGACGAAGCTGCGCAAGAACCTCGGCCAGAAGAACCGCGAAGTGTCGGAGAAGGATCGTGCCGAGATCGTGCGCCTGTATGACGAGCACGTCGAGCAGAAGCACTCGAAGATCTTCCCCACTCACGCGTTCGGATACTGGACGATCACCGTCGAGCGCCCCCTGCGCGACGAGGACGGCAAGATCGTCACCGACCGCAAGGGCGATGCGAAGGCAGACGCGAAGCTACGCGACACCGAGAATGTGCCGTTCAACTGGGGCGGTAATGCTGAGGGTGAGGATGCCCAGGACGTGGTGATCCAGGCGTACTTCGACGCCGAGGTACTCCCCCACGTTCCGGACGCATGGGTGGACGCTGCGAAGACCAAAGTCGGATACGAGATCCCGTTCACTCGGCACTTCTATGAGTACGTGCCGCCGCGGCCGTTGGAAGAGATCGACGCAGAGCTGAACCAGCTCGTCGGCGAGATCATGGAGCTGCTCAAGGAAGTGGAGCGGTGAGGGCTCGCCGCTCTCGTTTGTATGCCCCTTGGACCGAACAGACGCCGTCACATTGGGATACCATCCAGCTTCGCCGAGTGGCCACGTTCAAGAACGGCTCCGACTACAAAAACGTCGAGGTCGCATCTGGTGGCTATCCGGTTTACGGTTCAGGCGGAGAATTTCGCCGGGCATCGCAGTACCTGCATGATGGCACGAGCGTTCTCTTCGGCAGGAAGGGCACCGTCAACAAGCCCCTGCTCGTGCAAGGTCGCTTCTGGACTGTCGACACCATGTTTTACACGGAGCTCAAAGAGAACGTGGATGCGAGATTCCTGCACTACTACGCGACGACGATGCCATTCGGCTATTACCAGACGAACACCGCTCTACCCAGCATGACCCAGGGTGACCTCGCAGCGCATGTATTGCCGGCACCACCGTTGGATGTTCAGCAAGCGATCGCCGACTACCTCGACCGCGAGACCGCCCAGATCGACACGCTGATCGCGAAGCAGGAACAGCTCATCGCGACCCTGAGGGAGCGGCGGTCAGGCGCGATTGACGCTACCGCCGTAACACCCGATGGCAGAAGCGCACGGATGAAGCACGCCGTTCAGTCGATCCGTCAAGGCGTGAGTCCGCAATGCTACTCATGGCCGGCTGACGGCGTCGAGACGTGGGCAGTCTTGAAGGCTGGCTGTGCGAACGGCGGCCGCTTCCGCGCCGATGAGAACAAGGAGCTTCCTCGCGATGAACAACCAACCCAAGGTGCGGTAGTTCGCGCTAGCGACCTCATCGTGTCCCGTGCCAATACTCGTGAATTAGTCGGCAGCGCGGCGGTAGTCGAAGGACACTTTCCAAAGCTGATGTTGAGCGACAAACTGTACGCACTCACGTTCAAACCGAATGCCTTGCCGCAGTATGTCGCGCTCTTGATGGGATCGCGTCGCTGGCGTGACCTTATCGAAATCGAGGCGAATGGGTCGAGCCCCTCAATGCAGAACATCAGCCTGAAAGTTATTCTGAGCTTGCCGCTTCCATTGCCTTCCGTGAGCGATCAGCACTCGATCATTTCTGAAGTCTCTTCTGCCCTCGCGAAAATCGACACTCTCATCGCGAAGGCCGAGCAGTTCATCAAGCTCTCGAAGGAACGGCGGGCGGCGCTGATCACCGCCGCGGTCACCGGACAGCTCGATATCGCGGCATAGCGCGCCTTGATCGGCCTTCAGCTCGCTCGAGAACCGGTCGGCGGGATCAGATCAACCAATCCTCGATGGGACGACGCCCAGCATCCGGAGCACTGAGCCAGGCATCCAGCGCTCTAACGATCACAGCCGCCTTACTTCCGTCACCACGAGAAAAGCGGCGCGCCGATACCAACAACAGGCTTGCAGCAGGAGCCCCTTCTGCCATGGCGCTCAGCAACAATGGCCGAAAGTCCCTGATGTTCTCCGTGACGACTCGTCGCCCGTCCGCAGCGGCGACTGTGAAAACGACGGCGTCACTAGCGGCGCGCAACTCGTCATCGATCACCACCGAAATGACGTCGTGACCGCGTTGCCTCAACGCGACGGCGATCACGTCACTGTAGTGCTCGTCTAGCAGCAGCCGCTCGCTCATGAAACGAGCCGCTGCTGTGCCTCCCACGACCTGAACGCTTCATCCGCGGCGCGATCATTGTCAGCCACTTCCGCGTCGATCTCGTCTGCGAACGCGCCGTAATACGCCATCGCAAGACGCACATTTCCGATACTGAGTGTGAAGTCGGCCGCGACCGTTTCGATTGCTGCATCGCCGCGACTTTCGACATCCCTCAACGTGGACGCGATCTCCCAGATGTCCGGACCAACGGCGAGAGCGGCCCGGCGCCCTGCGGGGCCATCACGAAACACGATGCCCGGGTACTCCTCTGCGCGCAGCCCTTCATCCACGAAACGCTGAATCAGTCCTGATGCTGTGGCGTCGCGGCTCAGAGCTCGACGGCGAAGACGATCGAGCAATTCATCATCGAATCGAATCGAAAGAGGCGTGGATGACATGTATTACATTGTAGCATCGCTCGATTGACGTCGATCGGGTGGGCGCTTCCCGCGTGACTGCTCATATATACGCCATGCTTGCATGCATGGGCATCGAGCATGAGAAGGCTTTCGAAGACGAGATCTGCGAACACCTCGCCGCCAACGGCTGGATCTACGAACCGCACAATGATGGTTACGACAAGGTCCGCGCGCTCTTCCCTGAAGACATCTTCGCCTGGCTGCAGCAGACGCAGCCGGATGAGTGGTCGAAGGCCATAAAGTCGACGGCATCCGCTGCAGAGCAGAACAAGGCCAAGGAACAGCTCCTCGACCGGCTCGTGAAGTCGCTCGACGGGCCGCTCGACGCCGGAGGCGGCACGCTCAATGTGCTGCGCCGCGGCTTCAAGAAGACCCCCGCATCCTTCCAGATGTGCGCCTTCAAGCCCGCTACTACCCGCAACGCGCAGGCGATCGCGAACTACGAAGCGGTGCGGCTGCGCGTCGTGCGTCAGGTCTACTACTCCACGAAGCACACTGCCTCAATCGACCTGGTGCTTTTCGTCAACGGCATCCCCGTCGCAACTCTCGAGCTCAAGACCGACAACACTCAGTCGATCGACGATGCGACCGCCCAGTATCGCAATGCCCGCGACCCCAAGGGCGAGTCGCTGCTCGGCTTTGCGAACCGCGCACTCGTGCACTTCGCCGTCTCTACCGACGAGGTCGCGATGACGACCCGCCTTGCTGGAAAGAGCACTCACTTCCTGCCCTTCAACCTCGGCAACGATCAGGGGGCAGGAAACCCTGTGAACCCCACAGGTGCAGCATCCTCCTATCTCTGGGAACGCGTGCTGCAGCGGGATGCCTGGCTGCACATCATCGGACGCCTCCTGCATGTCGAGAAGTCCAGCTCGACCGATCCGATCACCGGCGAGATCACGAAGCGTACAGCATTGCTCTTCCCGCGATACCACCAATGGGAGCTCGTCACAAAGCTGATCGCGACCGCACGCGAGGAAGGCCCGGGCCAGCGCTATCTCGTTCAGCATTCTGCGGGATCTGGCAAGACGAACTCCATCGCGTGGCTCGCACATGGACTAGCGAACCTGCATGACGACGACAATCACAAAGTCTTCGACTCGGTCATCGTGATCACCGACCGTACGGTGCTCGACGACCAGCTACAAAAGGCGATCAAGCAGATCGAAGGTGTCGACGGTACGGTCGCCACGATCAACGCCGACGAAGTGCGCAAGGCTGGCGAAGGATCAAAATCGGGCCTACTCGCGCAGACGCTTCTGTCTGGCAAGCTCATCATCATCGTCACGTTGCAGACCTTCCCCCACGCGCTGGAAGCGATCCGGGAGAATGCCGGACTCGCCGGGCGCAAGTTCGCGATCATCGCAGACGAGGCGCACTCGTCACAGACCGGCAGCGCGTCGCAGAAGCTGCGCGAGGTACTCACCTCCAGTGAGCAGGCCGCCCTCGATGATGGTGGCGAAGTGGATGCCGAGGCGCTTCTCTCCGCTCAGATGACAGCCCGCGCAGCATCCCCCAACCTCTCATTCTTCGCCTTCACTGCCACGCCGAAACCCAAAACCCTCGAGCTGTTCGGACGCCCAGATGCGGACGGCATCCCGCAGGCATTCCATGTCTATTCGATGCGTCAGGCGATCGAAGAGGGCTACATCCTCGATGTCCTGCGCAATTACACCACTTACGACACCGCTTTCCAGCTTGCCGAGAGGACCAAGCGTCACCTTCAGTTAGTGGACGAAGTTGATGAAGCCGAAGCCACAAAGGGCCTCATGCGCTGGGTGTCACTGCATCCGACGAATATCGCGCAGAAGGTGCAGATCATCGTCGAGCACTATCGATCGAACGTGCGACACCTGCTCGACGGCCATGCGAAAGCGATGGTTGTCACGAGTTCGCGTGAGCATGCGATCCGCTATAAGGAAGCGATCGATGCCTATATCTCCGAGCGGAAGTACCCTATCGCGACGCTGATCGCCTTCTCCGGAACGATGGCTGCGGAACAGGTGCCCGGCATCGCGTTCGCCGGCGTCGAGCCGCCGTACTCAGAGGCGAATCTCAACAAGGGAGTGCGCGGACGCACTCTGCCTGCCGCGTTCGCATCGGACGACTTTCAAGTGCTCATCGTCGCGAATAAGTATCAGACAGGGTTCGATCAACCTTTGCTTTGCGCGATGTACGTCGACAAACGGCTCGACAACGTCACCGCGGTGCAGACGCTGTCGCGGCTGAACCGCACCTACCCTGCTCGAGGCAAAGACACCACGTTCATTCTTGATTTTGTCAACGACCCAGACGAGATACTCGAGACGTTCCGGCAGTTCCACCGCACCGCCGAGCTGAGCACCACGAGCGATCCTGACCAGATACACGACCTGCAGGCAAAGCTCGATGGCGCATTGATCTTCACCGATGCCGAGATCGAAGCGTTCGCCACGGCATTCCTCGCTACCGCGACCCGTCCGAAGCATGGCGCGCACACTGCGCCGCTGAAAGCTGCATCGGACCGGTTCAATCAGCGGTACACCGCGGCAGTGGCATCCGAGGACAAAGCCACACAGGATGAACTTGACCTGTTCCGCAAGGACGTCGGCACGTTCATCCGCATGTACGATTTCCTCTCTCAGATCTTCGACTACGAAGACACAGCGCTCGAGAAGCGCTCACTGTATCTGAGGTTGCTGTTGCCTCGTCTCACCGGGCGGGTCTCGAAGGATCCGATCGATTTCTCGGCAGTCGAACTCACCCATATCAAGCAGACGCGCAGCGGCGATCACGCGCTGGATCTGGATGCTGGCGTCGCTGATCCGATGGACCCGCCAGGTTCTGGCGGCACTGGCACTGCGCGCGACCCACGCCTGGCGCGACTGGCTGAGATCCTCGGACGCCTCAACGAACTGTTCTCAGACGAGGACTTTTCTACGTCAGGCATCGAAACGTGGGCGCAGGGTGTCGTGACCGTGCTGGTCGATGACGAGCGCATCAAGACGCAGGCGAACGCGAACTCGCAGAAGCAGTTCCTGGAGTCGCCGGATCTGACGGATGCCGTCGCCGGAGCCGTGTTGGGTAATCAGGACACGAACAATCGCCTGGTCGACCACCTTTTTGCGAGAGAAGATCGTCGCAACGAGTTCGTCCGGTTGCTGGGGACTCTCGCTTATGAGGAGTTCGCTGCGCAGCGGGCGGCAGAGTAGGCACGGGTTCGACCCGCTACGCACAAACAGGTGCGGGCCCCGGCAGCGCCGGGACCCGCACCCATGTACAAATCAAATTCAGCCGAACTGGTTCATCGTGTTGTCCTTGCCACCCGCCTTGAGCGCGGCGTCGCCGGCGAAGTACTCCTTGTGGTTGTCGCCGATGTCACTGCCCGCCATGTTCTGATGCTTGACGGTCGCAATCTCTTCGCGAATCTCACGACGCTGGACACCCGTCACGTAGGCGAGCATGCCCTGGTCGCCGAAGTAGCCCTTTGCGAGATCATCCGTCGACAGAGCCGCCGTGTGGTAGGTGGGCAGCGTAATGAGGTGGTGGAAAATCCCGGCCTGCTCGGAGCTGTCCCGCTGGAATGTGCGGATCATCTCGTCGGCCACCCGCGCGAGCTCGGTGTTGTCGTAATCGACGCTCATCAGTTCGCCACGGACGTAGATGGAGACATCCTTGCCCTGCTCGGCGAACAGGTCGTAGGCCTGCTGACGGAAGTTGAGGGTCCAGTTGAACGACGGGCTGTTGTTGTAGACGAGCTTCGCGTTCGGGATGACCTTACGCACCTCGTTCATCATGCCGGCGATCTGCGCGACGTGCGGCTTCTCCGTCTCGATCCACAGTAGGTCGGCACCATTCTGCAGCGAAGTGATGCTGTCGAGCACGCAGCGCGCCTCACCGGTACCAGCACGGAACTGGAACAGGTTGCTCGCGAGCCGCTTCGGACGCAAGAGCTTGCCATCGCGCTTGATGACGACATCACCGTTGCCCAACTCCGACTCCGAGATCTCTTCGACTTCGAGGAAGGAGTTGTACTGGTCACCGAGGTCACCAGGCTCATGCGTGACAGCGAGCTTCTGCGTGAGGCCAGCGCCGAGCGAGTCGGTGCGGGCGACGATCACGCCGTTGTCGATGCCGAGTTCGAGAAACGCGTAACGGACTGCGGCGAGCTTCGCGATGAAATCCTCGTGCGGAACCGTGACCTTGCCGTCCTGGTGACCGCACTGCTTCTCATCGGAGACCTGGTTCTCGATCTGGATGGCGCAGGCCCCCGCCTCGATCATCTTCTTGGCGAGAAGGTAAGTCGCCTCGGGGTTGCCAAAACCGGCGTCGATGTCGGCGATGATCGGCACGACGTGGGTCTCGTAGTTGTCAATCTGTGACTGGATGAACTCGACCGCCGTCTCATCGCCAGCCGACCGAGCCCCGTCGAGCTTTGTGAAGAGAAGATCGAGCTCGCGGGCGTCGGCCTGGCGGAGGAAGGTGTAGAGCTCCTCGATGAGCGCCGGCACGGCGGTCTTCTCGTGCATCGACTGATCGGGAAGAGGCCCGAAATCGGAGCGGAGCGCTGCAACCATCCACCCCGACAGGTAGAGGTAGCGCTTGTTGGTGGTCTTCAGATGCTTCTTGATCGAGATGAGCTTCTGCTGCCCGATGAATCCATGCCACACACCGAGCGACTGCGTGTACAGCGACGAGTCGCCGTCGTACTCCGTCATGTCGCGGCGCATGATGTCAGCCGTGTACTGGGCGATCTCGAGTCCGGTCCTGAACCGGTTCTGCGCCCGCATGCGGGCGATGTACTCGGGGTTGATGGCATCCCAGCTGGATCCGTTGTGCTCCTTGAGAGCCTCAACAGCGTCAATGTCGTCTTGGTACGCAGTCATCTTGTTTCCTTCGCGGTGGTGGCTGAGTCGCATTAACTCCACCTTGCGTCAAAAAAACAACGTCTTCCCGTGAACCAGCTATAGAAGATTCATCAATTTTCTGCAACCGGGAAGAAGGGTGTCCATAGGGACTCGTGCCTGATCTGCCAAAGGATCCTGCGACCTGTTGTGCGAGGCATCCAACGCGTCTTGGCATCCCCCTACTAGTGTGGAATCCGTGACGGACACCCCTGACCTTTCTACGACCGCCGGCAAAATCGCCGATCTCCGCGCGCGCTACAGCGACGCGGTGCTCGACGCCGAGAAAAAGGCGAAGGAGAAGCAGCACGCCAAGGGCAAGATGACCGCCCGCGAGCGCATTGAACTCCTCGTCGATGCTGGCAGCTTCGTCGAATTCGACGAGTACGTGCGCCACCGCAGCACCGCCTTCGGCATGGACCGCAACCGCCCTTACGGCGACTCGGTCGTCACCGGCTTCGGCACCATCCACGGCCGCACCGTGGCTGTGTATTCGCAGGACTTCACCACGTTCGGCGGCTCGCTCGGCGAAGTATCGGGCGACAAGATCATCAAGATCATGGAATACGCCCTCACCGGCGGGATGCCCATCATCGGCATCCTCGACTCCGGCGGCGCCCGCATCCAGGAAGGCGTGCTCGCCCTCAGCAAGTACGGCGAGATCTTCCGGCTGAACACCCGCTCGTCCGGCGTCATCCCACAGATCTCGATCATCATGGGCCCCGCAGCCGGCGGCGCGGTTTACGGCCCCGCGCTCACCGACTTCGTCATCATGGTCGACAAGACCAGCCAGATGTTCGTCACCGGCCCCGACGTCATCAAGACCGTCACCGGCGAAGACGTCGGCATGGAAGAGCTCGGCGGCGCGTACACGCACAACACCCGCTCCGGCGTCGCGCACTACCTCGCCGAGGACGAAGACGACGCCCTCGACTACGCGCGCACTCTCCTCGGGTTCCTCCCCGACAACAACATGGCCGAGATCCCTACGTACGAGAGCGCCTTCGAGTTCGAGACGACGGATGCCGATCGCACACTGAACACAATCATCCCCGACTCAGCGAACCAGCCCTACGACATCCACACCGTCATCGACCACGTGATCGACGACGACTTCCTCGAGGTTCAGCCGCTGTTCGCTCCGAACATCGTCATCGGCTTCGGTCGGATCGAAGGTCGCTCGGTCGGCATCATCGCCAACCAGCCCTCTCAGATGGCGGGCACATTGAACATCGAAGCCGGTGAAAAAGCCAGCCGCTTCGTGCGCTTCTGCGACGCCTTCTCGGTTCCGATCGTCACCCTCGTCGACGTTCCCGGCTACCTGCCCGGCACCGACCAGGAATGGACCGGCGTCATCCGCCGCGGCGCGAAGCTCATCTATGCCTACGCCGAAGCCACCGTTCCGATGGTCACAGTGATCCTGCGCAAGGCATACGGAGGCGCGTACATCGTGATGGGCTCCAAGCAGCTCGGAGCCGACGTCAACCTCGCCTGGCCGACCGCCGAGATCGCCGTCATGGGCGGCCAGGGCGCCGTCAACATCCTCTACCGCGGCGAAATCAAGAAGGCGGAAGAAGCAGGCGAAGACGTCGCGGCTGTCCGCACCCGCCTCGCCAACGAGTACACCTACAGCGTCACCTCACCGTTCCTTGCCGCAGAGCGTGGCGAGATCGACGGCGTCATCGAACCCGCGAACACTCGAGTCTCGATTGCCAAGGCATTGCGATCCCTCCGCGGCAAGCGCAGCGAGCTGCCCCCGAAGAAGCACGGGAACATTCCGCTGTGACAGATCCCGACGCCAGCCTCAACCGGGCAGCAGACCTCCGCTTCGTCCGCGGCACCGCAAACGAAGAAGAACTTGCCGCGCTCATCGCCGTCGTCACCGACGCATACGAGCGAGAGGCCGCGGGTGCTGTCGCCGAAGAATCGTCCGTGTCAGCATGGCAGCGCACCCAGCGTTCGCTGCGCGCGCCGCTGCACCGCGATATTCCGTGGGGCCGATTCTCGGGCTGAACCAGCTCAGGCGCGCAAGGCCGGATTCGCGAAGCGCAATGTCACCAACTGGAACGGGCGCAGCGTCAGCTCCACCCGACCGCCGGCTGCCGCAGTCACCGCCGCAGCATCCACCTCACGCTCCAACAGATCCGTCTCACTCACACTGTCGAACTCGAAAGCCGTCGTCAGCGTCGCCGAGGCACGCCCACCGTGTGCCTCATACAGTCGCACGATCACGTCCCCGCTGCGGTCCTCCGCAAGCTTCACTGCCTCCACCACTACGGCATCTGAGGACACCGCACCCGACGACACCGCGACCAATGAAGCCGCAGGCCTCGCGCCCGCGAGAGCGCGCGTCGGCATATTGAGCCGATACCCCTCGCGCACGGCATCCGCGATCTCGGCATCCGGTCGAATGCTCACCCGGAACGTGTGCTCGCCCTGATCTGCCTCTGGATCGGGATACAACGGCGCCCGCAACAATGACAGCCGAACGTTCGTGATCGTGCCGCCGCCTGAACGCGGCGCACGCGTGATGTCGTGCCCATAGGTGGAATCATTCGCGACAGCTACGCCGAAACCGTTCTCACCGACATGCACCCAGCGATGCGCAACTGTCTCGAACCGCGCCATATCCCACGAAGTGTTCGCGTGCGTGGGCCTCTGCACATGCCCGAACTGGATCTCCGAGCTCGCACGATCGGCATGCACATCCAGGGGGAACGCGAGCTTGAGCAGCTTCTGTCGCTCATGCCAATCCACCGTCGTCTCGATCTCCAGCGATTGAGAATTCACCGCCAGAGTCAACGTCTGCGTGATCCGCGTAGCCCCCCGGCTGCGGATCACGCAGACAACCGCCGCAGTCGGATGCGGAACCTGATCGATCGACACCACATCAGTCAGGTCGACGACGTGACGACGATAGTGCTCATCGATGTCCCAGGCATCCCACTGGGTAGGCGTATCGCGATGCAACTGCAGGAGATTTCCCCGCTCTCCCGGCGCAATCGTTTCGCGCCCCGTCGCGCGGACGATGAGTGACGTTAAAAGACCCGACTCGTCGATGCGCACGGCAAGGTGCTCATTCGACAGGTCGAATCCGCCCATCGTCCGCACGACTGTTGCGGGTGGCTCCTCGACGCGTGGTGCGATAGCGATCCCCATCGCCGTCGCTCCCTCCCGCGCATAGGGTCCCGCGTTCGCAACGAGCTCCGTCGTACCTTCTCCGACGACGGCCCCCAGAGCCTGCGCGATTATGCGCTCCGTCGAGGTCAAGACCTCGGCGTAGCGACGTTCTGCTTCCCGGTGCACCCAGCCGATAGATGTGCCAGGAAGAATGTCATGGAACTGCTGCAGCAGCACGGTCTCCCACAGGCCGTCCAACTCGTCATAGGGATACTCTGCACCGCGCAAGGCCGCAGCCGTCGCCCACAGTTCCGCCTCGCGCAGGGCATGCTCACTGCGGCGATTGCCGCGCTTCGTGCGCGCCTGCGACGTGTACGTGCCGCGGTGGAATTCGAGGTACATCTCCCCCGACCACACCGGCGGATTCGGATACTCTGCCTCTGCCGCCTCAAAGAACTGCACCGGGCTCGACAACGTGACCGTCGGCGAACCTTCCAACGACCGCAGCCGCGCCGCAGCGGCCACCATCTCCCGATTCGGACCACCGCCACCATCGCCATATCCGAACGGCACCAGCGACGTGTTGGCGAGCCCCTTCTCGTTGTACTGACGCTCAGCCCGGGCAAGCTCTGCCCCGGTCAGCTGTGCGTTGTACGTGTCCACCGGAGGAAAATGCGTGAAGATGCGCGATCCGTCGATGCCCTCCCACTGAAAGGTGTGATGCGGCATGACGTTCGTCTCATTCCACGACATCTTCTGCGTCAGCATCCACCGAGAACCCGCCGCGCGTGCAATCTGCGGCAGCGCTGCGGAGTACCCGAACGAATCCGGCAGCCAGACATCCAACGGCTCGACCCCGAATTCCTCCATGAAGAATCGCTTGCCCCGCACGAATTGACGCGCCAGCGCCTCGCCACCCGGCATATTCGTATCGGATTCGACCCACATGCCCCCGGCAGGGACGAAACGACCGGAGGCGACGGCATCGCGCAATCGTGAGAACAGCTCTGGTTGGAACCGCTTCATCCAGGCGTACTGCTGCGCCGAGGAAGCCGCGAAAGTGAAGTCAGTCTCCTGCTGCAGCGACAGCACGTTCGAGAACGTTCGCGCGACTTTGCGCTGGGTCTCGCGCACGGGCCACAGCCACGCCGAGTCGATGTGTGCATGCCCAATGGCGTGCAGACGGTGTGCCGATGCGGATGCAGGCCGCGCGAGCACCTCGGTCAGCTCCGCCCGCGCGTTCGCCGCCGTTCCAGCGATGTCGTCTGGATCGGCAGCATCGACCATGTGCTCCAGAGCCCGCAGGATCTCTGCCCGACGCGGTGTGTCAGAAAGCTCAGCCATCAGTTGCAACAGCACCGTCGCATCCTGCAACAGCTCCCACACGACGACATCGCGCACCGCGATATCCGCCTGCCGGAAGACGTACAGCAGATCGTCTCCTGCCGTCTCCAGGTCTCCCAGCGGCGTCGGCCGGAAGTCGCGGAAACCGTCTGCCACGTCCGGGTTCGCTGCAGCTTCCAGATAGAGCTCGAACTGGTCGCCGGCGTTGCCCTCCAGCGGCACGTAGGAATTGCGCGGTTCAACCGCCTTCACGATCGAACCGTCCAGTCGATAGACGGTGCCTTCGGCTTGAAAGCCGGGTTCCGCGGCGTTGAAGCCGAGGTCGAAAAGCAGCTCAGTTCCCGGTGTGCCCGGTACCGTTCCTGTCACTCTCAGCCACGTCGTTCCCCATGGGCGCCCCCAGCGCGTCCCGACGACGAATGGTTCATAAACCTGCCCGACAGCTTCAGCGAACGGCACCGGCTCCCCCGGCACGTCCCAACTCGCCAAGGTCAGCGGCGCGAGATCCACATACACATTCGGCCGCAGTCGCTCATCAACGAAACGACGAACTCGAGCTTCGATGAGCGAGGATGTGTCATGCATTCGGCAGCAGACTCCAAGACGAGGGGTTGAGAGATAGTAAATCGATTAGATTTACTCTTGTCAAGGGGTGGATGCCAAACGCTGGCCAGATCCGCGTCCTCAGTGGCCTAAGAAAAGTGTGGATGCGCGAGGCGACAGCACCTCGTCGAGCACCACACAGCCGGCGCCCACCGCGACGACATCGTCACCGACGATCGTGCCGAACACAGGCAGATGGCGAACCGCACGCGTGGCGCTGTGTCGATCGAGCAGCCCGGGCAAGCGTCGCAGATACAGCTCTTCAACGCGCGACCAGAATGGCCCGCCCAGCACGACGCGATCGACGTCGAGCATGTTCGTCAGACTCGAAATCAACACCGACAGGTGCTGCGCTGCCTGATCAAGCACGGTGGCCGCCTCAGCATCCCCCGCGGCGACGCGCGCGCACAGTTCGGTGAATCGCTCGTCTACCGACCCGGCATCGCTGCTCACACGATCATCCGCGAGTATGCCAGCACTCTCGGCGCGCTCCACGATCGCCTGAGGCGTGCACACGACCTCGACGCAGCCGCGCTGTCCGCATGCGCAGAGCGGACCATCCGGGTCGACGATGATGTGGCCGACTTCACCGACGTTGCGCGAGGAGCCATGCACGACCTCGCCGTCGAGCACGAGCGCAGTGCCGATTCCGATACCGAGGTAGACGAACAGAAACGAGCCGTCCGTCGGATTGACTCCCGTCCACAGCTCGGCGACCGCAGCCGCAGTTGTGTCCTTCTCCAAAGTGACGGGAAACCCGGTCTCCTCAGCAAGAGCGTCACGCAGCGGCACGCGGTGCCAGGTATTGAGCTTGGGCGGATCGATCACGGTGCCCCGAGCTGAATCCAGCGGCCCCGGTGTCGCGACGCCGATCCCCGCGATGCGCTCACGTTCGACCCCGGAGCGGACGATCAATTCGTCGACTGTCTTGGCCATCGCCTTGATGATTCGCCGCGGATCGTTCGCGGGGGTACGCCTCTTGGTGCGTTCGATCACCGAGCCGGCAAGGTCCAGCAGCACGAACGTCATGACCGCCGGATCAAGATGCACACCGATCGATAGCCTGCTGTTGGCATTCAGCCGCAACGTCGTGCGCGGCTTTCCTGGACCAGTGATGGTTCGACCGGCCTCTTCGATGATCCCGTCGTCCAGCAGCCTGCGGGTGATGTTCGTCACCGTCTGCGCCGAAAGTCCGGTCGCATCCACCAGTTCGATCCGACTCAGACCCTCGCCTGATCGTCGGATGGTTTCCAGGATGACGGACTGATTGAAGTCGCCCATCTTCGGAAGATTTGTTCCACGGCGCCGTACACTCACGGCTCCATCATGTCCCATGGGAACGGATTCTTGTCCCCCAAAGTACCTACAGACAAGTTCCTTGCGTTCCCGCAGACTTGAATCGACGCTTCGCGTTCGTTCGGTCTCTCTGCCCCAGGGTAGGCAGACGTAGATCGACCACCGCGGTCAGTTTTCGGGTAACTGCACCGCAACTGGCGAGGGGCTGGCGGAAACGCCGCCCCTCGCCCATCTCAATCACGCGCCCATCAATCGCTGTCTGGCGCAGCATCCTCGTGCTCCCGGGGAATCTCGTGCCAGAGGCCGACAGAATCCTCATCCGAGGAACCGCCCGCTCCAGAGCGCCCCACAACCGTGACCGCCGTGTGCGAATCGCGCGCCGCGCGGATGATCACTCGACCAGTGTCGGCTCGAGTGAGAACATCGGCTAGCTCGTCACGAATCTCCGCACGACGTTGCTCATCCAGCTCGTCCAGCCCGCCCTCGTCGAACACCGTCACGGCAGCTCCTCGCAGCCGAGCAGCCTGGATCGCGTCCCGAACAGCATCGTTCAGCAGGCTCGCGCCGCGAAGCTCATCGCGTAGCCGCCCCTCGGCGAGTCGCGCATCCAGCCGTTCTTCGTCGGTGAGATGCCCGCGCGACGCAACCGTGCGAGTGAGCACCGGTCCCGCCGTTCCGAGCGCGTACTGCACGCGAACCCGACGTTCTCGCTGCCTGACCAGTTGGGTCGCATGCCAGGCGGAGACCGCCTGCTGAATGTCGGCAAGATGCTCTGTGTCACGCACCGCACGATCCCAGAACAACACCAGCAGCTGCGCCACGAGGGTCCACATGATCGAGCCGACCAGCCCCAGCTCCAGCGCGACAAACACCCCGAGATGCACGGCGGATGAGATCGTCAGTGCCAGCAGCACCAGCCACCCCGCGAGGGCACGCCGCCTGACGATGCACACCACCGCTAGCAGCCCCAGCGCGCCGATGTACCAGGTCGCGAACGGCGCCGTCTTGTGAATCGGCAGCAGTGACACGCTCACCATCGTGGGGATGACAGCGCTCGTCACGACGGCGACCACTCCCCACCACAACGGCATCTGCATTCCGTTGGGGGCTTCCACGAGCACGGTCGCCATCATCACAATCAAATACAGCAGGATCGCGGCCACCATGATCAGCGGAGCCGTCGGCTGCACGATCCACCAGACAGCACGCGCCGCGAAATAGACCGCGAATCCGACCGCGAGCGCCGTGGCGATGCTGCGCACCGAGCGGTTCATGCCCGCTCCCATCCGAGCGCGACGGTGGTCCCTGCGGATCCGGCGACGATCGTCGCTGAGCCTGCCACTCCCGCCATTCGCGCAATGATGGAGGCCCTTATTCCGAGACGGTCCTCGCCGATGGCATCCACATCGAATCCGGGACCGGTGTCGACAACAGTGACGGAGACGTCCTCATCACCGTTTCCCTGGACAATGAGGTGAAGGCCACGGCCGTGCGCGTGAGTGACGGCATTGCCGATCGCCTGGCGCGCGGCAAGAACGAGCGCGCGTGCCACTCGTCCCGGAATCAATCCGGAGCTACCCCGCTCTTCGACGACGGCATCGGCGCCGATTTCAGAGAGTGCCCTGCGAAGCTCAATGACGATCTGTGCAGTGGCAACGGGCGCATCACTGCCCTCCTGATCCACACCTGCATCGGTGTTCGCAAGGCGCGTGAGCGCTTCTCGTGCCATTGAGACAGCCAGATCCCTCGCCCGGTCGGTGTCTGCGCGCTCCGCGGCGATCAGCGCCGCGAGCACACTGTCGTGCATCAGGGCGGCGATGGCCACGCGCTCCTCCTCTGCGGCTGCAGCGGCCGCCGCGGCCGCGTATGAGGCGACAGTCTGGCCGCGCGCTTCGTCAACGCCCGCTGCGACGGAGCGGAACATCCACCCGAGCGACACGATGACGATGCCGAGAATGATGGTGAACGACACATCAAAGGCAGTGCTGGTCCAGAATCTGCTCGTGAACTCGCCCTCCACGAGGCGAACGTAACCGTAGACGAGGGGGACTCCGAAGGCCCAAGCAAGCTGGACCTTCATCGGGAACGCGAGCATCGCAGCCACGACGCCGACGTTCACCAGGAAGAAGATCCATGGCTGGCTGGCAGCACTGTTGGTGTCCACGACCAGGGGCCATGCCGCGAGGGCGACCACGTAGACGATGGCGAAGCAGCCCGTCGCAACGCGCACTCCGCGAGCGGTCACACACGCGACCAGCATGGCCAGCAATGGCACGTAGACGACGAAGACGAGCGCGATGTAACCGGCCGATGCACCATGCGAGATGCCGCCGATGGCCACCAACAGCGCCTGGACACCCAAAAGAGTCGATCCGATGGCCACTACGGTGGCGAGGATGCGCTCCATCCGCTTGCCGGTGAATCGTTCGAACTCGGTCTCCGCTGTGCCCGGGGACGGAATCTGACTCCAGGCGTCACGAAGAGCGGTCTCAGTTGGCACTCGCGGCCCCATCGCCGGCGACGATGCCATCCTCCATCGCGCGACGAAGCAGATCGATCTTGGTTCGCGCGGGCCTGCCGACTTCGACGTACTTCACTCGCACACGAGTGATGTTCTCCTTGGCTGTGGAATATGCGACGCCCAGCCGCTCTGCGACGACCTTCAACGGAAGCCCGGCAGCGTACAGTCGCAGCACCTCGCGCTCACGAGTCGACAGCTGCGCATCGGCGAACTCCCGATCTCCCTCGACGGCGCTGGCCCACTCGACGTTGTTGAGAGCTTCACCGCGAGCGACTGTGCGGATGGCATCAAGCACGTCATCGAGGGCCGATGACTTGCTCACGATACCGACTGCCCCGGCGGCGAGCGCTTCACGCACGGCCGCAGGACGATCAGCAACACTGTGAATGACGACACTGGCACCGTCAGCTACCAGAGTGGCCACGTTCTCGGTCACGGTTGTGCCGTCACCGAGCGTGAGATCGAGAACAACCACATCGGCGGGAGCAGACCCGGTCGACCGCCGCCAACCGAGATACGACCCCACTGTGCTGCCGGAAAAGACGACGGACTGCGCCCCGTCCCGCTCGCACGCCAGTTCAAGCCCGAGGCGGACGGACTCGTGATCGTCGATGAGTGCGACCCTGCTCATGCACCCAGCCTATCGATTCGCTGAGTACCCACCGAGCGGGGCCAAGTACTCACCGTGTGAGGAGCGCGACAACCTCGAAGTGATGCGAGTGCGGGAACAGATCGAAAGCCTCAAGCGATTCCGTCTGCCAGCCGAGTGCACGGAATGTACCAAGGTCGCGTGCGAGCGCAACCGGGTCACACGCCACATAGACGATCGCATCAGGGTTCAGCGCGTGCACGCCTTCTACGACGGCGCGACCGGCGCCAGCGCGAGGCGGATCCAGAACGACCGCGCCGACGCGCTCATCCGCAGGGAAACCCTCAAGGTACTTGTCCACACGTGCCGTGACCGCATGGACGTCGAAAGCCTCGAGGTTCTGCTGCGCGAGCTCGGTGGCACGCTTGCTCGATTCCACTGTGACGATGTTGGTCGCGCCGAGTTCGCCCAACGAGGCACCGAACAAGCCGACGCCGCCGTACAGGTCGAGATGCGTTGCCTCAGGGTCGACCCGGCCGGCAAGCGCCGAACGCACGGCCGTGTCGAGAATGTCGGCCGCGCGGGGGTGCACCTGCCAGAAGCCATCGGCATCCACGTGGAATGTGCGCTCGCCTACCTGCTCACGGATGATCTGCGGGGCTGGGCGCTTGCCCTTCGCCGGACGACGGATGACATGCACCTGACCATCGCCAGACTCAACGAGATCGATGCGTCCGGGCTTCGCGTTTTTCTGCGAGAGCGCCTCGGCCGCGACGCGGCGACGCGCGAGCGGGTGTGACTGCACCGGGATCACTCGGTGGCTGCGTGCCGCATACGGACCGACGATGCCGTCATCATCGACGTGCAGTGACACGCGCGTGCGCCAGCCAGTGCCGTCTCCGTCGCCAACGGGCTTGATCTCTGGGGCCACGAGGCCTGCACCCGCAAACTTGTCGAGTGCTTCCTGCAGCACCTGGCGCTTCAGCGTGCGCTGGTGCGACAACTCAATGTGTCCGAGGTCGGCGCCGCCTGCTCGATCTGCCGGGTCACGCGATACATCGGCCTCCCGCCACACGTGCGGCTGGCGGTGCGGTGACGCTTCCAGCACCTCGACGGTCTCACCACGCCAGAACGATGACTTGGCAGCGTCAGTGATGCGCACGCGCACGCGCTCTCCCGGAATCGCGTCGGAAACGAATACGACACGCCCCTCATGACGGGCGATGAAAGTGCCACCGTGCGCGATGCCGGTGATGTCAAGGTCGAGCAGGTGGCCCGCAGAGGAAGTCATCCCTCCAGGATACGGTGGGCAGCATGCATGTTTGCCTGGCCTCGACCTCCCCCGCTCGCCTCATGCTGCTTCGCCAGGTCGGCATCGAGCCGATCACGCGTGCGCCGGAGACAGACGAGGATGCCGTGACCGCGCAAGCGGTAGCCGAACGCGGTGCTGACATACCGCCGGCAGAACTTGTGCTTTTGTTGGCGCGGGCCAAAGCTGCGGATGTCGCGCACCGACTCGCCGAGGAAGACCCATCGTTCGACGGCCTGGTGATCGGGGGCGACTCGATGTTCGCGCTCGGAGGCCGCGTCTACGGCAAACCGTACACGGCCGAGGAAGCCACCCGGCGGTGGCAGGAGATGCGGGGGAAGACCGGCATCCTGCACTCTGGCCACTCTGTGTTCCGGTTGACGCCCGGCAGCGCTCCCGCAGAGGCGACTGCGGTCGCCGAAGCAGCTGTCACCTTCGCTGACGTGACCGATGAGGAGATCGCCGCGTATGTCGCCACCGGGGAACCGTTGCACGTTGCCGGCGCCTTCACCGTCGACAGCCTTGGCGGTGCCTTCATCACGCGCGTCGACGGTGACCCATCCACCGTGGTCGGCATGTCACTCTCGACCATCCGCGCACTCGCCATCGAGCTCGGCGTCTCGTGGACAGATCTGTGGTCGTAGACATCCCGCCACGTTTTCACGAATTTCTTGTGGAGAGTTGTCAAAAGGATCGGGCTCGATCTCGCTAGGCTGGCACTCATGCCAATCGACAAGGTGCTCATCGCCAACCGCGGTGAGATCGCCGTACGCATTATCCGCGCCGCACGCGATTCCGGGATATCCTCGGTCGCCGTCTACGCAGACCAGGACCGTGATGCCCTGCACTCGCGGCTCGCAGACGAGGCCTACGCCCTGGACGGAGAGACGAGCGCCACCACCTACCTGCAGATCGACAAGATCCTCTCGATCGCTCGTCGAGCAGGCGCTGACGCCGTTCACCCCGGCTACGGCTTCCTCGCCGAGAACGCCGAGTTCGCGCGCGCTGTGATCGGCGCCGGCATGATCTGGATCGGCCCCTCCCCCGAAGCCATCGAGTCTCTCGGCGACAAGGTGACTGCCCGTCACGTCGCGGACAAGGTCGGTGCGCCGCTCGCGCCAGGAACACCCGGCCCGGTCGAGACTGCTGACGAGGTCATCGCTTTCGCGAAGGAGTTCGGCCTGCCGATCGCCATCAAGGCGGCATACGGCGGCGGCGGACGCGGACTCAAGGTCGCCCGCGAGTTGGACGAGGTCGCCGAGCTCTTCGAATCCGCCACCCGTGAGGCCGTCGCCGCATTCGGCCGCGGTGAGTGCTTCGTGGAGAAGTACCTTGACAAGCCGCGTCACGTCGAGACGCAGTGTTTGGCGGATGCCGAGGGCAATGTCGTCGTGATCTCCACACGTGACTGCTCGCTGCAGCGCCGTCACCAGAAGCTTGTTGAAGAGGCACCGGCGCCCTTCCTCACCGAAGAGCAGAATCGCCAGCTGTACGAATCATCGAAGGCCATCCTCCGAGAGGTCGGCTACGTCGGTGCTGGCACCTGCGAGTTCCTGATCGGCGCCGACGGCACCGTGTCCTTCCTCGAGGTGAACACGCGTCTGCAAGTCGAGCATCCGGTCTCAGAAGAGGTCACCGGCATCGACCTCGTACGCGAGCAGTTCCGCATCGCGGCCGGCGGCACCATCGACTATGACGACCCGATCCCGCAGGGACACTCCTTCGAGTTCCGGATCAACGGCGAGGACCCGGGCCGCGGGTTCCTCCCCCAGCCCGGCCCCATCCACGTCTTCAAGACGTTCGGCGGTCCCGGCATCCGTCTCGACTCGGGTGTAACCGCTGGCGACGCTGTCTCCGGTGCGTTCGACTCACTGCTGGCGAAGATCATCGTGACCGGACGCACCCGTGAGGAGGCGCTCGAACGCGCCCGACGCGCACTGGACGAGTTCGAGGTCGCAGGTCTGCCCACTGTTCTCCCGTTCCATCGCAAGGTCGTCCGCGACCCCGCCTTCACCGCGGAGAACGGTGAGTTCGGCATCTTCACACGCTGGATCGAGACCGAGTTCGACAACGACATCCCCGCCTGGGATGGCGAGATGGAAGAGTCTGCTGCCACTTCAAGCCGCCACACGGTCGTTGTCGAGGTCGCGGGCAAGCGCCTCGAGGTGAGCCTGCCCGACCGCGTCACTGTCGCCGCTGGCACCTCCGGTCGCCCCGCAGCTGTCCCCCCGTCTCGGCGCAGTCACACCATGTCGGCCTCGTCCGGCGCATCAGGTGATGCCGTCAAGTCGCCGATGCAGGCCACCGTCGTCAAGATCGCTGTCGAAGAGGGCCAAGAAGTCGTCAAGGGCGATCTGGTCATCGTTCTCGAGGCGATGAAGATGGAGCAGCCGCTACAAGCGCACAAGGACGGCGTGATCGGCAGCATCAACGCGGTAGCAGGCGGCACGGTGTCCTCCGGCCATCAGCTGCTGACGATCAACTGACCTGAGTCCAACGAGAAAGGCCCCGCCGCGGCGGGGCCTTTCTCGTATTCGCACCAGTTTGCCGTGCACCTGCCTCGGAGATGTGCGCCATCTTCGGATGAATTGCGCGAATCTCTCCGAAGAAGCTGCACATCTCCGAAGTTGGTGCACGCCGAGCTCACACCAACGAGGCGGCCTAGGAGATGTTCACCAGGTGCATCGCGCGGGATGCGTCCGTGATGCTGCTGGAGAGCGACGGGTACGCGGCGAAGACGCGCGACAACTGGTCCACCGTCAAGCGACGTTCGACAGCGACGGCGATCGGATAAATCAGCTCGGATGCCTTCGGCGCCACGATCACACCGCCGATCACCGTGCCTGAGCCCTTGCGGGCGATGATCTTCACGAAGCCGTCCTTGATGCCCATCATCTTCGCGCGCGGGTTCGCGGCGAGCGGCAGCTTGTAGACGAGACCGTCAGCCACACCATCCTCGACATCCTTCTCGCCCCAACCGACCGTCGCGATCTCGGGAGCGGTGAAGATGTTCGAGGTGATCTTGATCTTCTCCAGCGGGATGACGATGTCACCGAGCGCGTGAAACACCGCGGTGCGGCCCTGCATAGAGGCGACGGATGCCAGCGGGAAGAAGTTCGTGCAGTCGCCGACCGCGTAGATGTTCGGTACCGAGGTGCGCGCCACCTTGTTCACCCGCACATGGCCGGACTCCGCGAGTTCGATCCCGGCAGCTTCGAGTCCGATGTCAGCGGTGTTCGGAATCGAGCCGACCGCCATCAGGCAGTGGCTGCCCTCGACCGTTCGGCCGTCAGAGAGCGTCACCGTCACGCCGTCGCCATTGCGCTCGACCGTATCGGCACGACACTTCGACAGCACGGTCATGCCTCCGCGCTTGAAGACCTTTTCAAGCACGCGTGCGGCATCCTGGTCTTCGCCAGGAAGCACCTGCTCGCGGCTGGAGATGAGCGTCACCTTCGCCCCGAGGTTCATGTACGCCGAAGCGAACTCTGCACCCGTGACACCTGAGCCGACGACGATCAGGTGCTCGGGAAGCGCCTTCATGCCGTAGAGCTGCGTCCAGGTCAAAATGCGCTCACCGTCTGGCTTGGCGCTGTCCAGCTCACGCGGAGACGAACCGACTGAGACGACGATCGTGTCGGCCTCGATGCGGTCGAAGTCGGTGCCGCCTGGGCCCGTCGACACGATGATCGCGTTCGACCCCTCCAGACGGCCGTGCCCGGAGAGGATGCTCACGCCCGATTCCAGCAGCGTCGAGCGCATGTCTTCGGATTGCTGTCCGGCAAGCGCCAGCAGGCGCTTGTTGACCGCAGCGAGGTTGATCGCAATCTCCGGCTTCAACGGCTTGCCATTTCCACCCTTCGCGTAAAACTGCACCCCGAGGTCACTCGCCTCGGAAATCGCGACAGCAGCATCGGCTGTAGCGATGAGGCTCTTCGACGGCACGACGTCAGTGAGCACGGCAGATCCGCCTACTCCCACACGTTCGACGAGGGTCACCTCCGCGCCGAGCTGAGCCGCGGCTAGCGCCGCTTCATAACCGCCGGGGCCGCCACCGAGGACGGCGACGCGCTGAGTGCGCTCGAAAGGAGTGGAAGACATGTCTTCTATTCTTCCGCAATCTTCCGGACTCGCCGTCACCTTCCTTAGAGTGGAGCCATGACCGACTTTCACGACAACCCTCTCGACGCCCCGAACGCTGACCCGTTCGAGGTGGCAGCCCTCGCCGCCGCAGACATCGCGCGACTGAGCGGCGTCGAGAAGCATGACATCGCCCTTACGCTTGGCAGCGGCTGGGGCAAGGCCGCAGACCTCATCGGCGAGACCATTGCCACGATCCCTGCGACCGAGGTGACCGGCTTTTCGAAGCCCGCTCTGGAGGGCCACGTCGGCACGCTCCGCAGCGTCCGAACACCCGACGGCAAGAATGTTCTGGTGATCGGTGCACGCACCCACTACTACGAGGGCCACGGCGTCCGACGCGTCGTCCACAGTGTCCGCACCGCCGCCGCCACCGGAGCGAAGATCATGGTGCTCACCAACGGCGCCGGCGGCATCCGCGAAACCTGGACACCTGGCCAGCCCGTACTCATCAGCGACCACATCAACCTCACCGCAGACTCACCGCTCGAGGGTGCGAATTTCGTCGACCTGACCGACCTCTACTCGCAGCGTCTTCGTGTCATCGCATGCTCCGTGGATGCTTCTTTGGATGAGGGTATCTACACACAGTTCCGCGGGCCGCACTACGAGACGCCGGCTGAGGTGCAGATGGCCAAAAACATCGGCGGACACATCGTCGGCATGTCCACCGCGCTCGAGGCGATCGCCGCCCGGGAGTCCGGGATGGAGATCCTGGGCTTCTCCCTGATCACGAACCTCGCCGCCGGCATCCAGAAGACGCCACTCAGCCACACCGAGGTCATCGAAGCAGGCAAGGAAGCAGAGCCTGTGATCTCGGCGCTGCTCGCCCGTGTGATCGAGGCACTATGAGCGACATCGACGACCAGACCGCAGACCGCCTCGCACAGGCGCGTGCCTGGTTGCGTCAGGATCCGGATGCGGAAACGCGCGACGAACTGGCCGGCATCATCACCCGTGCCTCTGCCGGAGATGCGGCGGCGCGTGCCGACCTGGACGATCGCTTCGCCACGCGTCTCACCTTCGGCACTGCGGGGCTCCGCGGCGCGATCGGCGCCGGCAGCAACCGGATGAACCGTGTACTGATCGCACAGGCGGCGGCAGGCTTCGCTTCGTATCTCCTCTCTCATGCGAACGGCGCCACGCCTACTGTCGTCGTCGGCTACGACGGCCGCCGGAACTCCCGCCGGTTCGCGCTCGACTCCGCCGAGATCTTCGCGGGCGCTGGCCTGCGCGCGATCCTGCTGCCCCGCCTGCTGCCGACTCCCGTGCTCGCCTTCGCGGTACGTCATCTCCGTGCGGATGCCGGTGTCATGGTCACCGCAAGTCACAACCCGCCGAACGACAACGGCTACAAGGTCTACCTCGGTGGCGCAGAGAATGGCGCGCAGATCGTGTCACCCGGTGATGCAGAGATCGAGGCACACATCCAGCGGGTGGCGGATGCCGGAAGTGGGTCGTTGCTTCCCCGATCGATCGGGTACGAGGATGCAGGCGAGGACGTCGTTGAGGCGTACATCGCTGCGACCGCAGCGGTCGCTCCTGCACCGGCCGCAGCCCGGGATCTCACCTGGGTCTACACGGCCATGCACGGTGTCGGTTGGGAGACGTTCTCGCGGATCCTGCGCGCGGCGGGCTATCCCCATCCGAAGACCGTCGGCGAACAGCTGCATCCCGATCCGACATTCCGTACAGTCGCGTTCCCGAATCCGGAAGAACCCGGCGCGATGGATCTCGCGATCGCGGCGGCGCGCCGCACCAGGGCCGACTTCATCATCGCCAACGACCCGGACGCAGATCGTCTAGGCGTCGCGATCCCCGACAGGTCAGCGAACGGTGGCTGGCGCAGGCTCAGCGGCAACGAGGTCGGGCTGCTGCTCGGCGCTCGTGCGGCACGCGCCGCCGAGGGACAGCCCGGCGCATCCCTTGCCTGCTCGCTGGTCTCCTCCCCCGGGCTCGGTGCGATCGCCGCCCACCACGGGCTCGACTTCCACGAAACTCTCACCGGATTCAAGTGGATCTCGCGTGCACCCGGCGCGGTCTTCGGCTTCGAGGAAGCTCTCGGCTACCTCGTGAACCCCGACACTGTCCGGGACAAGGACGGCATCTCCGCAGCGATCGCTGTACTCGGCCTTGCGGCTGAGGCGCACGAGCGCGGCGAGACACTGGGCGACCTGCTGACCCAGCTCGGCGAGACATACGGACACTTCGCCAGCGGCCAAGTGTCGCTGCGGGTCGATGACCTTTCGATCATCGACAAGCTGATGCTGTCGCTGCGCACACTGCCACCTGCCCGAATCGGCGACGTCGCCATCAAGTCTGCGGAGGACCTACTCCAGGCACCCGCAGGCCAGCCAGCAGGCGATGTGCTGCGCTACCACCTCGATGGAGGGTCGCGGGTGATCGTTCGCCCCAGCGGCACCGAGCCGAAGCTCAAGGTGTACCTGGATACGCAGGGCGCATCAGATGACGAGGCGAAGGCCATCGTAACTGCCCTCGAGGCAGGCGTGCGGACCCTGTTGGAGGAGCGCTCCTGAGCGCCGGAGAGATGCCCACTCGACGTGTGAGAATCACCACTGCTCACGGAGCCCACGCTCGCCCCGTGGCTGAGCTTGCACGGCTGGCGCTCGAACATTCCGCCCCAGTGACGCTCACGACGCGGGACGGCGCCAGCGTCGACCTGTCCAGCGTGCTCGCCGTCATGGAACTCGGACTTGGGCACGGCGACGAGGTCGTGCTCGACACGACACCTTCTGCCGATGCTCTCGTAGTGCTCGACGCCATGGCCGCGGTACTGGATCCACAACGCTGAATTGGATCCGCAACACTGAATTGGACCCGAACGACTGAACTGATTCTGTGCGGCCGAGACGAAATCAGCCGTCGATGACAGCTACAAGCTCGTCGAGCAGCGCCTCGAACGTGGTGCCGCGGCGAACGATCCGCTGCACGCTGTCGCGCTCGCTGAATACTTCGACGAGCTGCTCGAAGACCGTCTGGAATGCCGTGCGATCGCTCTCGCTGAATGCGGCGAGCGCGACCACTTGCACGCGTCCCTCACCCCACGCGACTGACCCGTCGGCGACACCGATCGCGATAGCGGTGCGCTGAGCGGTCATCTGCAAGGCGTGCGGCACTGCCAGTGCATCAGTGAACGCCGTCGACGACATTCGTTCTCTGATGATCGTGTTCTCGACGTAGTCGTCGCCGATGAGCCCGGTACCTACGAGCAGCCCGCCCAGGCGGCGGATGATGGCCTCGTCGCCCTCATCTGGCAGCGGGCAGATGTAGGCATCCGCGACGAAATAACGTGACAGCTCTTCGCGCAGGCGCATCAGCCGTCGTCCCCGGCGCATCCGTGCCGCGGTCTGCGACACCCGCTCAACATCGGCGTCAGTGAGGAACGGTTGAATGCGCACGTAGCGCTCGCCACTCGTCCCAGGGTCGATCGTCGTGAGCACCAGATCGGTGTCGATGCTCGCCCAGTCCGGGTCGACGGTTGTCACGACGCTGGTGACTTCGACCGAGGAACCCAGCGACCTGTCGACACTCGAGCGCAGCAACTCATGCAGCTCGTAGTAGCCAGGGCAGACGATCGTCGCGGTGAGGATCGTTTCTGCCTTGCGGCTGCGTTCGAGCCTGCCGCCGATGTGCATGGCAATATATGCGATCTCATCGTCGTGGATCGGCGCACCCAGGCGGTCGTGCAGGCCGCTGGCGATCGACACTGCCACCTCGAAGATCATCGGATACGAAGACTTCAGCGAACGGGTCAGCGGATTACGGGTCCACGCCTGCTCCTGAGCCCGGCGCAGCAGGTTCTGCACGTGCAGTGCGAGTCGCAAGATGAAGGCCTCATCGACAAGATCGACCTGATAGTCAGCGGCGGCCTGCACGATCTCGGCGCGGACTGCGGCTTCGATGCCAGGATCGACACCGCTGCGCACCGCCTCGGATGCCGCGTTCTGCCCTGGCGCGATTGCTCGTGTCAGCACCAGCGTCGCCAGATGTGCGCTGTCTCCATCACCGAGAGCAACGCCGAAGTGCTCCCCCGCGAGTCGGCTGATCACTGCGCCGAGCTTAGGAATCTCCTCCCACGTGCCGGAGATCGGGGTTTCAAGCGCACGCCCGGCCGAGACGCGGTCTGCGGCGATCGCAATGTGCAGCAGCACGTCAGAGATCGCGAGTTCGTTGACGTAGTACCCGAGTTCGCCGAGTTCTCGTACCAGTGCGGTCTTGAAGGGGCCCACGGCGTGCGCGGCGACCGCCGTCCCAGTCAGTGCGCGCCGGATGCTTTCCGGATGGAATGATCCGGCATCCATCTCGTCATGGGCCAACCTGCTCAGCAGGCGCCGCTGCGCGACCTCGGTCCCCTGCAGGCGAACCACCTCACGGTCGCGTTCGATCCGCAGCTCAGCACCCAGCAAGCCCCGCACCCGAGCGAGATCCGATTCCACGGTCGCCTCGCTGACGTGCATCCGCTCTGCGGTGTCGTAGACGTCGATGCCGTCAGACGCGTCGAGCAGCATCCGCACCAGCGAGTGCAGTCGATCGCGTGGGGCGGATTCCCCCGTCATGCGCGTGCGCAGCGCCGCATGCGCCCCTGCACCGGCGCGGTAGCCGGCCGGACCGGATTCGACTGCGTCGCCGTCGGTCGTGCGCACGTTCAGCGCGGCAACATATGAGCGGATGCTACGCGGTGTCACACCGAGCACATCGGCGAGACTCGCTGCTGTCGCCCATTCGTCCTGACGAAGCAGAGCCTGCAGAAGCTGGTCTTGACGCTGTCGCGACATGATCCTCCCCAGAGCTCGGTCCGTTGCATTCCCATGATGTCAGTACTGCGGCCGCCATGGGCCAGAGCGGCAGGTTCCGCAGGGGCGGAAAGGAACGTGGTGGCATCCCTCTCAGCCTTTTCCCAGAATGGAGAGTAGGAAGAGGTGGCATCAATGAGGATTCTGGTGGTGTGCGGCGCTGGCGCGTCCAGCACCTTCGTCGCCCAGCGGCTTCGGCGTGCCGCATCCGCCGTCGGTCTCGACTGGGAAACCTCCGCCGGCACCGAGCAGACCATCTCCACCGCCTTCGCGGACCTCGTGCTCGTCGGCCCTCACCTCTCCGACCATCTCGACGCGATCCATGCCGCAGCTCGCGGACCGGTCGCTGTGCTTCCGGACGATGTGTTCACCGACCTCGACGGCACGCGCACGCTCACGATCGCCCAGACCGCGATCTCAGATTCTTCATCCGCCGCGAACTCGACCGCGACGTCCACTGCGAACTCCACCGCGAAGCCCACTGCGAAAGGAACATCATGACTGCTGTCTCACGGACCGTACGGATCGGCTCCACCCACGGGCTGCATGCCCGCCCGGCGAAGCTGTTCGCTCAGGCCGCCAAAGAGTCCGGCATCGCGGTGACGATCGCCAAGGACTCCGGCAAGCCGGTCAACGCGGCCAGCATCCTGGGCATCATCGCCCTGGGCCTCGATCACGGTGACTACGTGACGCTCTCTGCAGAGGGAGACGGCGCCGAGGGCATCATCGACACACTGACCGAGCTGCTGACCACTGACCACGACCAGGACGCAGCGGGATGACCGAGTTGCGAGGAGTCGGCATCGGGCGGGGCGTCGCACAGGGGCCCGTCGTCCGCATGGCCGAAGCCCTCCCGGCACCAGAGAACACGTCCAGCACACTGGGCGCCGATGCCGAGCGCACGCGTGCCCGCGAAGCAGTCGCAGCTGTAGCCACCGAGCTGCAGCAGCGCGCTGATGTCGCAGGCGGATCAGCGCAGGAGGTGCTCGAGGCCCAGGCGATGATTGCCGAGGACCCGACACTCCAGGATGAGGTCGACGCCCGCATCGACAATGGCGGCACCGCGGAATGGGCCGTGCACGACGCCTTCGCCGGTTTCCGCGCGACGCTGGAAGCTCTCGGCGGATACCTCGGCGAGCGCGCAGCCGACCTCGATGACATCGCCCAGCGCATCCTCGCCCATCTGCGCGGCGTCGCCGCTCCCGGTGTGCCCGACCCCGGGCATCCATTCGTGCTGGTGGCGCGAGATCTCGCGCCGGCAGACACTGCACTGCTCAATCTCGAGCAGGTGTTGGCTCTCATCACCAGCGATGGCGGCCCCACCTCGCACACTGCGATCCTCGCTCGTGAGAAGGGCATCGTCGCCATCGTCGGCGCCGCGGATGCTTCTTCCTTGGAAACCGGAACGATCGTGATAGTGGATGCTGCGGCGAGCACGGTCACCACCGACCCAAGCGCCGAACAGCTCGACCGCGCCACACAGCGGGCCGCCGCACTGGACGCAGCCCAGACGGCACCGCCCACTCCAGGTGCACTCGCCGATGGCACTGCGATCGCACTGCTGGCGAATCTCGGCAAGCCAGCCGATGCTGCAGATGCGGTGGCACGTGGCGCCGAGGGTGTCGGACTCTTCCGCACCGAGTTCCTGTTCCTTTCCTCAGCGCAGGCTCCGACGGTCGCCGAGCAGCGTGAGTCGTATCGAGCACTACTGGCGGCGTTCCCCGGCAAAAAAGTCGTGGTTCGGATGCTGGATGCCGGCGCTGACAAGCCACTGGCGTTCCTCAACGACGCGCACGAGGAGAACCCGGCGCTCGGCCTGCGCGGGCTTCGGTCACTGCGCGCGAGCGAGGACATCCTCCGCGAGCAGCTCACCGCGCTCGCCGAAGCGGATGCTGCCACCGACGCCGATCTGTGGGTGATGGCACCGATGGTGGCCACCGTCGAGGAGACGCGGTATTTCACCGCCCTTGCACGTGAGTATGGAGTAAAGACAGCAGGAGTGATGGTGGAAATCCCCGCCGCCGCGCTGCTGGCCGACCGAGTGCTCGCGCACGCGGACTTCGCCTCCATCGGCACGAACGACCTCACCCAGTACACGATGGCCGCTGACCGCATGCTCGGCTCCGTGGCGAGCTTCCAGGACCCATGGCATCCCGCTGTGCTGCGCCTGGTCGGCGAGGTCGGCGCGGCCGGTCTCAGAACCGGCAAGCCCGTCGGCATCTGCGGTGAGGCCGCGGCCGACCCACTGCTCGCCGTCGTGCTGGTAGGTCTCGGCGCCACGAGCCTGTCGATGGCTCCTGCTGCCCTCGCAGATGTTCGACTCGCGCTCTCTGAGCGCACCCTCGACGAAGCCAAGCGCCTCGCCGAGTTGGCACTGGCGGCGGACGACGCCGCCGGTGCTCGCAATGCCGTGACTGACGCAGCCGCGGCCCTCCCCTCACATCAGAAAGAGACGACATCATGACGACGACGTCACCAGCCGCCCCGAAACAGGGCGGGCTCCGTGTAGGCGTGCAGAGACTCGGCACGTTCCTCTCCGGCATGATCATGCCGAACATCGCGGCCTTCATTGCCTGGGGCTTCATCACGATGCTCTTCATTCCCGCCGGGTTCTTCGGCGCGGACACCCCCTTCAAGGGCTGGCACTGGTATCCGGTCGCCGAGATCATCGGCGGTGGCGGCGACTCGGCCATCGTCGGGTGGTCGGGCGCCATGACAGCGCTGGCCGAAGGCGACGGCGGCAACATCCAGGCATACGTCGGTCTCGTTGGCGCGATGGTGACTTACTTGCTCCCGCTACTCATCGCGAACACGGCTGGCCGTATGGTCTACGGCGAGCGCGGCGGGGTCGTCGCAACGATCGCCACTATGGGCGTCATCGTCGGCACCAACATCCCGATGTTCCTCGGCGCGATGATCATGGGCCCGCTGGCCGCATGGATCACCAAGCAGATGGACAGGCTCTGGGACGGCAAGATCAAGCCAGGCTTCGAGATGCTGGTGAACAACTTCTCCGCTGGCATCCTGGGCATGCTCCTCGCCATCGCCGGTTTCTTCGCGTTCGGCCCTGTGATGCTCGGCATCAGCACCGTGCTCGGAGCCGCCGTCGACTGGCTCGTGTCGTTGCAGCTGCTGCCGATCGTGTCGATCATCGTCGAGCCGGCCAAGGTGCTGTTCTTGAACAACGCCATCAATCACGGTGTGTTCACACCGCTCGGCATCGAACAGGCCGCAGAGACAGGAAAGTCGATCCTGTTCCTCATCGAGGCCAACCCCGGCCCTGGCCTCGGTCTGCTGCTCGCGTTCACGTTCTTCGGCGTCGGCGCTGCCAAGGCCTCCGCACCCGGTGCGGCGATCATCCAGTTCTTCGGTGGCATCCACGAGATCTACTTCCCGTACGCGCTCAGCAAGCCGACCACGATTCTCGCCCTGATCGCCGGAGGAGCGTCGGGGGTTGCCACGAACATGCTCCTCAACGGCGGGCTGGCCTTCCCGGCAGCTCCCGGAAGCATCATCGCCGTGACCGCCGCCGCCATCGGCTCCGGTATCGGCAATCTGCTGGTCGTCTATCTGTCGGTCATCATCGCCGCCACTGTGACGTTCCTGATTACCGGTGTCATTCTGCGAGCCTCGCGCAAGCGTGATCTGGCAGCCGAAGGCGACACGTTCGGCGCGGCGATCGCGCAGACCGCGGCGAACAAGGGCAAGGAATCCGCACATCTGTCGAACCTGGCTGCCTCCGCGGCGGCCGGCACAGCGGCAGGAGCGGCCACCGCGACCGTCACCGCTCCGATTCAGAACATCGTGTTCGCGTGCGACGCCGGCATGGGCTCATCTGCCATGGGCGCGAGCGTGCTGCGCAACAAGCTGAAGAAGGCCGGTATCGAAGGTGTCACAGTCACCAACCAGGCGATTGCGAACCTGGACGGCACCGCCGACCTCGTGATCACCCAGCAGCAACTGACAGATCGGGCGAAGGACAAATCCCCGAACTCGGTTCACGTTTCGGTGGACAACTTCATGAATTCCCCGAAGTATGAAGAGGTCGTCGAAATGGTGCGCGACCAGAAGGAATCCGGCGAGTAATCCCATCTGGTGGGGCGGATGCTGCGGCATCCGCCCCACCACTGAAAGAAGGAGACATCATGGGCGTTCTGACAATCGGACAGGTCCGTATCCACTCAGGGTCTGTCACCCAGGATGAGGCGCTGCAGGAGGCCACCGACATCCTCGTCGCGGCTGGCGCAGTCACCCCCGCCTACGTCGACGCGATGCGCCAGCGTGAAGAGACGGTGTCGACCTTCATGGGTAACGGCCTGGCGATCCCGCATGGCACGAATGAGACGAAGGCCGCGATCCTCGACTCAGGTCTGTCCGTCGTACGGTATGACGGCGGCGTGGACTGGGCAGGAGATGAGGCCACATTCGTGATCGGTATCGCCGGTCGAGGAGACGAGCATCTCGAGATCCTCTCCCAGATCGCGATCCTGTTCTCCGAGGAGGATGACGTCGCGAAGCTCAACGCCGCGCAGACACCGGATGAGTTGTTCGCGCTGCTGTCTGACGTCAATGAATCATGAGCGGTGAACGAGCGATGAAGGCTGTCCACTTCGGCGCCGGCAACATCGGCCGGGGCTTCGTCGGTCTGCTGCTGCGCGAGGGCGGTTACGACCTCGTCTTCTCTGACGTCGCCGATGCGCTGGTGAATGCCATCAACGACGTCGACTCGTACACCGTGCACGAGGCTGGTCCCGGCGGCGCCGATCGCGTCGTCACCGGCTTCCGTGCGGTGAATAGCAAGAACGATCCGGATGCGGTAGCCCACGAGGTCGCGACCGCCGATGTCGTCACCTGCGCTGTCGGACCGACCGTGCTGCGATTCATCGCACCGGCGATCGTCGCAGGGCTCGCGCTGCGCTCCCCCGACCTCGCGCCGCTGAAGATCATGGCGTGCGAGAACGCGATCGGTGCGACCGATCAACTGCGCGCCGAGATCGAGAAGGCCGCGGGTGCAGAGGCTGAAGAGCTCACCGCGCGAGCGGTGTTCGCGAACACCGCGGTCGACCGCATCGTTCCCGCGCAACCGGAGGGCGGCGGAGTCGATGTCACCGTCGAGCCATACTTCGAGTGGGCGATCGAGTCGGGTCCATTCAACGGTGACCTACCGAACATTCCCGGCGCGCACTTCGTCGACGATCTCGGTCCTTACATCGAGCGCAAGCTCTTCACTGTGAACACCGGGCACGCGGCCACCGCATACTTCGGCGCGCAGGCCGGACACGAGCGAATCTCGGACGCGCTCGCCGACCCGAAGATCGCTGACAAGGTCGGCGCCGCACTCGAGGAGACTTCGGCCGTCCTCGTCGCCGTGCACGGCTTGGACCCGGCCGAACTCGCCCAGTACCGCGCGAAGATTCTGGAACGGTTCCGCAATCCGTCCCTCATCGACACCGTGCAGCGGGTGGGACGCCAACCGCTGCGCAAGCTCTCACGCAACGAGCGGTTCATCGGCCCTGCCGTGCAGGCCGCAGAGCGTGGTCTGCAGACGACAGCGCTGGTGGAAGCTGTCGCCGCTGCCGTCGCCTTCGATGATCCCACCGATGAGCAGTCCGTCGAATTGCAGCGGATGCTGCACAGCGAAGACGCCGATGTGCTCACCTCGACCGTCACGGGGCTGGAGCCGGAGCATCCGCTCTTCGCCGCAGTGCACGAGGTGTTCGCGGCACGACAGCAGGAGCTGCGCACGTTCTGAGCTAGAACAGGCGGCTGGGTGTGTCGCTGACCACGTTCCGTGGCCAGCGATACACCCATTGTCAGACGCTTCTACACCGGTGTAGCGTGCACGTAGTACACCGGTGTACTACGTCAAACAACGAAAGGCTATTCAATGAAGAATGAGCTCCCGACTCGCAAGCCTCGCGTAAGTCGAGCACGTGCGACAACTGGTCTCGCTTTGGCCGCATCGATTGCAATCGTGTCCGTGTCTCCTGCGGCCGCCGCTGTAGATCCGTGGGCATCACAGAGCGGGATCTATCACTACTTCTCGGTCCCCCAGTCGGATGTCCCGTCCAATACTTGTGGCAACTCCACTGGAGCTGGCGCAGAGCTAGAGGGAAACATCGGTCCGGCGGGAACATGGGCAGCTGTCGGGATGGATGCCAGCGGTGCGAACTGCAGCGCGAATATCGGTCCCCTGAATCCTGGGCTGTATTACTACCAGTACGTAGCGACCATGCCCGACCGCTCCAAAGTGGTGTTCCGCAACCACGACAGCCCGGTCGAAGTCACGTCGCACCCCGACTGGAACACGCTGTTCGTTCCTGGGGACGAAGTCGCGTGGATGGACGACGTGGCCACCGGTGGCGGGGCCGTATCCGAACTCCCCTACAACTCCTCGGTCACCAACACAGACCGCTCGGTGATGGTGTGGACACCTCCGAACTACACCACCAAGCGCGCCAAGGCCTATCCCGTGCTCTATCTGCTCGCCGACGAAGGACAGTCCTCCCGTGAATGGCTCGAGCTCGGCCGCGCAGCCCAGATCCTCGACAACCTCGCGGTCGACGGCGACCTCGCATCTATGGTCGTCGTGATGGCCGACGTTAGCGATACCGACTTCCGCGCCGAACTGATGAACAACATCGTCCCCGCCGTTCACTCCGAATACAACGTATCCAGCAAAGTCAAGGACAACGGGATTGCCGGAATCGGCCGGGGCGCTTCCCAGGCCCTCGAACTTGCGGCAAGTCAGCCGGGTGTGTTCGGATCGGTCGGCTCGCTGTCGGGATACCAGTCTGAAAACACCGCTGTCACGCCCGCGCAGGCCCGAAAACTCAATGCCAAGACCGACCTGATCCGTTTCTATGTCGGCAACACCCTCGACCCGAGCTACAACGGGACTTACGAGGCCATGCACGCGCTGGATCAGGTGGGTGTGCGCTTCGAGTTCGACGGCGTCCACCCTGAGAACGGCGGCGTGTGGGACACCTGGCGGGAGAACCTGCGCGACTTTGCGGTCAGGGCCTTCAAGCCGAGCGTCAAAGACCACGGCCCGAGCGCCGGCCACCTCGCACAGCCCCAGCCGTATGTCGCCCCGGTTGTGGGGAGCATCACAACCCCGCACATCGACCCCCAAGGCATGGTCACGTTCGAGACTGGCACCCAGTGGGCCGATGCCAAGGATGTCGTGTTGTGGGGCAACTGGGCCCCGAACGGACAGTGGTTCCGCATTCCCCTGACCAAGGAGGGCGACCGCTGGCGTGCCACAGTCGGCCCGATCGACGGCTACTACTACTGGCGCTACGAGGTCGACGGTGTCGGCATGCACGACCCCCAGGACACGACCAATACCGAGAGTGTAGAGAGCCAGCTATTCGTCCCAGGCGGCGAGCGCACACCGCTGCTGGCCGACCTACCCGCTGACCAGACAGGTGAGGTCGCGACGATGGAGTACACCGGTGAGTTCGGAGCATCGAATCTGAAGGTTTGGACCCCCGTGGACTACGACCCGAACCGCGCAGAAGCATATCCCGTCTTGTATCTATACCACGGGTTCGGACAGAACTACGCCAGCTGGACCGAGATCGGCAGGGCCACCCAGATCCTCGACAATCTCTATGCACAAGGAGACATCGCACCCATGGTCGTGGTGATGCCCGGCTACACCGCGGCTCCATCCGACATCTGGGGTGATCTGGCGGGCAATGTGATGCCGCTGGTGAGTTCCCAGTACAACGTCTCCGGCGAGCCGTCGAAGAGGGCGCTGGCTGGCCTGTCGTGGGGTGGGTTCCTCACCCACAACACGATGGTCAACCACCCCGGAAACTTTGCCCACTTCGGCATCTTCTCTCCGCCTTTCGCCTTCGCTAGCGTCGATCCGTCGACACCGGAAGGACAAAGCGCCATCGCCACGACCGAGTCCGTCTCACTCTTCGTGGGCGACCTCGACACAGGCGCTATCTCGGCCATCAATGGCATGGAGGCGAACCTGACAGAGAACGGCATTCCCACGGTGAAGACGGTTGTTCCCGGCCCGCACGGCTTCGATGTTTGGTGGCAGGGACTGTCCGACTTCCTGCCTCGAATCTTCTAACCGTCGAATCGCTCATGAGGCGGGCGGGGCCGGCCGAAGTCGCCCCGTCCGCATCGGGGCGGTGTTATAGGCTGACGACTGGTTCGAGAGGGGCGGAGGGTCCGTGGCACGCAAGGCGAGCGGATCCGCGACGATTCGAGACGTCGCGCAGCTCGCCGGTGTGTCGATCAAGACCGTCTCGAATGTTCTCAACGGCTATCCATACATCCGGCCGGAGACCCGCGAACGGGTCGAGAACGCGTTCCGCACGCTGGATTACCACGTGAATGTCTCGGCACGGAACCTCAGCCGCGGACGCACCGGTGTGATCGCTCTGGTCCTGCCCGCCGTGCGCGGCGTGTACTTTGCCGAACTCGCCGACGCAGTGATGCGTGAAGCAGCGAAAGTCGGCCTGACCGTATTCATCCAACAGACCAACGATGAGCGCGATCGCGAGCTCAGGGTCCTGGATGGCAGCTACCGGTCCATGGTCGACGGTGTCATCTTCTCACCGTTGGCTCTAGGTCCAGAAGACGTCGAGTTGTTCGACGTCGACTTCCCCTTGGTCCTTCTCGGAGAGAGGGTCTTCGGCGCGGGCGTCGATCACGTCACCATGGAAAACGTCAAGGCCGCCCGCGCCGCGACTGAACATGCGATCAGCCAGGGCGCGAGGAACATCGTGCCTCTCGGAGCCAAGGACGACGAATCTACGAGCAGCGGCACACTGCGAATGCAGGGTTTCCGGCAGGCGCTCGAAGCGCACGGGCTTGAGGTCGACGCCCGAGCCGTTATCGGAGTGGGTGATTACTACCACTCCACGGGCGCCGCGACCATGGCAGAGATTCTGGACCGCGGCGTGGTTCCCGACGCCGTGGTGGCGTTCGCCGACACACTCGCGCTCGGCGCGCTGTCGACACTGACCGACCGGGGCCTGCGCGTACCTGAGGACGTCCGCCTTCTCGGCTTCGACAACATCGAGGAGACGGAATATTCCCGTCCACCGCTCACGACAATCGACCCCGGCCGTGACGTTATCGCAGCCAAAGCCGTTGCCCTGTTGGAGGAGCGGATCCAGCTACGCCTCGACGGCGTTGCCAGACGAGACCAACCTCTGCCGCGAAACGTCGTCGTCGGGTTCGACCTCATCGAGCGAGAGTCAACGCGGAGCTGACGGCCTCTGACCCCGCCCATGCCACTTCAACGGCGGCGGCGGCGCTACGATCGACTCGGGGACACAGATCGAGCACACCGTCGTGCGGGGAGCAGAATGAGCAGATACGCCGTTATCGGCGCGGGCCCATCAGGGTTGGCCGCAACGCGCGCCTTGCAGAAGCAGGGCATTGAGGTCGATGGCTACGAAGCCTCCCACGGCGTCGGTGGGCTGTGGGACATCACGAACCCACGCAGCACGATGTACGAGTCGGCGCACCTGATCTCATCGCGCACAACGACCGAGTTCACCGAGTTCCCGATGGGGACCAATGTCGACTATCCGAACCACCGTGTGCTGCGTGAGTACTTCCAGGCGTACGCGGATCATTTCAAGTTGACCGCGCTGTTCCGTTTCGACACTCGCGTCACACGTCTAGAGCCCCGCGATGGCGGATGGGACCTCACCGCAGAATCTTCTGAAGACGAGAGCACCCAATGGTATGCGGGTGTCATCCTCGCGAACGGAACGCTCGCCGAGTCCAACATCCCCACCTTTGCCGGCGACTTCAGCGGCGAGCTCATGCACACAAGTGCATATAAGGATGCCAAGCAGCTTGATGGCAAGCGTGTACTGATCATTGGCGCGGGAAACTCCGGCTGTGACATCGCCGTGGATGCCGTGCACCACGCGGAGTCCATCGACATGAGCGTGCGGCGCGGCTACTACTTCGTGCCGCGTTATCTGTTCGGCCGCCCGAGCGACACGTTGAATCAGGGCCGCCCGCTGCCTGCGCGAATCAAGCAGGCCGTCGATTCCCGTGTACTCAAGGCATTCACCGGAGATCCGGTGAGGTTCGGCTTTCCGAGGCCAAATTACCGCATCTACGAGTCGCATCCGATCGTCAACACCATGGTGCTGAACCATCTCGGCCAGGGAGACCTGCGTGTACGGGCCGACATCGCCCGCTTCGACGGACAGACCGTGCATTTCCGCGATGGCAGCAGCGATGATTACGACCTGGTGATGCTGGCGACCGGATACCACCTCGATTACCCCTTCGTGGATCGCGAACATCTCTCCTGGCGCACAGCCGCCCCGCGGCTGTTCCTGAACATCTTCCCCGCCTCGTTCAACGGGCTATACGTGATGGGCATGATCGAGGCATCCGGCATCGGATGGCAGGGGCGTTTCGAGCAGGCAGAGCTCCTGGCCAGTTACCTTGCCGCGGCAGAGAGGGCGCCCGAAAGCGCAGCACATTTCCGGCAGCGCGTCACCGGCGTACCATGGCCCGATCTCACCGGCGGCTACCATTATCTCGGGCTGGATCGGATGTCGTACTACGTCAATAAGGATGCCTATCGCGCGGCCATGCGTGCCGAGCGCAAGTTGCTGGATCCGGCATGAACGTCGATGATGTCGTCCTGAGCTTCACTCCCGGCTCGCTGACCATTCTCAACGTCGTGCTCGGGCTGATCATGCTTGGCATCGCGTTGGATACCGCACCGGAGGACTTTCGTGTGGTGGCGAAGCATCCGAAGCCGTTCGTCATCGCAATCCTCGCGCAACTGCTGTTACTTCCCGCCGTGACGTTCCTGCTGACGCTCGTACTGCCAGTGACGGCATCCATGGCCATGGGAATGATCCTGGTGGCCTGCTGCCCACCGGGGAACATTTCACAGGTGCTCACGCACCGCTCCGGCGGCAATGTCGCCCTGTCGGTGTCGATGACAGCCGTCGGCAACCTGCTGTACATCGTCGCCATGCCGCTGAGCATCGCCTTCTGGGGATCGCTACACCCGACGGCGAGCGCGGTGCTGCGCCAGGTGGCGCTGGACCCGATGAAAATGCTGCTGGAGATTGTCCTGATCATCGGCTTGCCCTTCGCCGTCGGCCTGCTGGTGCGTGCGAAGCTCCCCCGGGTTGCGGCGAAGGTGCACCCGTTCGTGAAGTGGTTCAGTCTGATCGCGCTGGTCGGATTCATCGTTGTGGCGCTGGTCGGAAACTGGGCGGTATTTGTACAGGTGCTGGGGATCATCGTTCTCGTCGTCACGATCCACGATGCCGTCGCACTGTTCCTCGGCTATGGCACGGCGGTTCTGGGCGGCCTCGGCACCCGTGAGCGCAAGGCGATGACGTTCGAAGTCGGTATCCGCAATGCCGGACTCGGACTCGGACTCGTGTTCGCGTTCTTCGATGGCCTCGGCGGCATGGCGATCGTGGCCGGATGGTGGGGAATCTGGGACATCATCGCCGGACTCGTGGTGGCAAGCCTATGGGCGCGTCATACCCGTAAGCGCACCGGATCCGCGTCGGGTGATGCGAGCGCCCACCGCACGGCGGCCGACATATGAGCCGGATACTCATCACCGGCGGCAGCGGATTTCTCGGGACGCATGTGGCTGCGATGCTCTCGGCGCGCGCGGATGTGGAGATCGTCATCTCGTCAGATCTGCGCGTCGGCACCACGCACGACAGCATCACCCAGGTGGTGCTGGATGTGACGGATGCCGCGAGCATCGCTCCCGTCCTGCGTGAACACCGCATCGACACGGTCGTGCATCTCGCCGCCATCGTCAACCCCGGCGCCGATGTCGGCCTCGAGTACCGCGTCGATGTAACCGGTTCCGCGAATGTGCTGGCGGCATGTGTAGAGACCGGCGTATCGCGCGTTGTGGTGTCGAGTTCTGGGGCCGCCTACGGCTATCACGCCAACAACCCGGACTGGATCGACGAGTCCCAACCGGTGCGCGGCAACGACGCGTTCCCGTACTCGAAGCACAAGCGGTTGGTCGAGGAGATGCTCGCGGAATACCGCGGTACGCATCCGGAATTGGAACAGGTCATCTTCCGCATCGGCACCATCCTCGGCCCCGATGTACGCAACCAGATCACCGCGCTCTGGGACGGTCGGCGCATCCTGAGCATCACCGGCTCCGACTCCCCCTTCGTGTTCATCTGGGTCGATGATGTCGCCTCTGCCATGGTGCGCGCAGCGACGGACGGCCCAGCCGGCATCTTCAACGTCGCAGGTGACGGGCGTCTCACCGTGTCTGAGATCGCAGCGCGGCTGGGCAAGCCACTGCTGACGATCCCGGCGTGGGTGCTCGTCGCTGCGCTCGGCATTGGGCGGATGCTGCGACTGACGCCCCACGGACCGGAGAAGGTGCCGTTCCTGCGCTACCGTCCGGTGCTGGCGAACGACCGTTTGAAGAACGAATTCGGCTTCACCCCGACCCGAACCAGCCGCGAGGCTTTCGAGGAATACCTGACGACACACCCGCACGTCGCTGCGTCTTCGCGACTTAATCCATCGTCTCGATGAAAGCCTGAAGAAAGTCGCTTCCCGCACACTTCCTCTCGAACCGGACACTCCGGTTCCGGAGGGGATTGGGGATGGCCGGTATGGGTCGATTCAGGATGATCATCATCTGCCTTGCACTGTTGCTGGAGGGCATGAGCACGTCGGGAATCAATGTGCAACTGGGGGCTCTGCGCACGGAACTCTCGCTCTCGGACGGCGAGCTTCAACTCGTCGCGAGTGCGTTTCTCATCGCCTATGCAGGCCTACTTCCGATCGCGGGGGCACTCGCCGACCGGCTTGACCGGCGGCGGGTGTTCCTCGCGGGCATCGCCCTGTTCGGCCTCGGCTGCGTCGTGTGCGCCATGTCGCCCTCATCGGCGCTGCTGATCGTTGGCCGCGTCATCCAGGGCGCGGGCGCTGCGCTCAGCGCTCCCGCTGCCCTCGCACTGATCACCGCCGGGCTCCCTGAGGGCGCAAGCCGCAACCGCGCAGTGGCGATCTACGGGGCGATGGGAGCAGTCGGCTTCTCACTCGGCCTGGTCGTTCCGGGGGCTGCGGTGACGTGGTTCGGATGGCGCTGGAGCTTTCTCATCTCGGTGCCGGCCGTTGTGCTGGTATTCGCTGCCACTTACGGCATCCGCTCGGCCAGCGCCCGCACACAGGGCCGCCCCGATATCGTCGGCGCCGTGCTGCTCACCGTCTGCCTGATGCTCGCCGTGCACCTCGTCGGTGCCCTCACCACGCTCGCGCCGATCCTGATCGCGGTCGAAGGCATCGTCATCATTCTGCTCACCGCTTGGCTGATCACGCGGCGCGGCGTCCGCGACATCCCGAGGTCGGTCGTGTCGTCTCCTCGCGTGCGCGCAGCCTGCCTCGGTCTGGGCAGCCTCTTCGCCGGCGTCGTCGGATCAATGTATGCGCTCAGCCTCGGACTCAGCGACGGACAGGGCGCATCGGCACTCGCTGTCGCACTGCTGATCGTGCCGCAACCCATCCTGTTCAGTCTCTCCGCCGGTGTCGGCGCACGCCTGGTCACCGCGTGGGGTGCTCCGCGGGTATTCGCGCTGGGATCGGGCATCTTCGTCCTCAGTCTCCTCTGGCTGGGAACCGCTCACGATGCTGAGATCTGGGCCGGCATCCTGCCTTCGATGGCGGGTGTGGGTGTCTCACTCGGTCTGTGCTTTCCTGCCGCCTCCGTCGGCGCGGTGGATGCCACTCCTTCCGAAACGAGAGCGACGACGGCTGGCCTGCTCACCACAGCGCAGAACATCGGTGGCGCGATGGGAATCGCCACGCTCACAGCCCTTAGTGTCGTGCCGACTGCGGCGTCTGGGCTGAGTATCGCTGCGGCGATGTTCTGGTCTGCGGGGTTCGCGGCCACCGGACTTCTCGCCGCAGCGATCGTGCTGCTGCTCGCCAGACGCTCTGCCGACCCCGTCAGCGTCACCGATCTTGCCACGCCCTCGGAGACGCGGCGATGACAGTGCACGTCACTCCTCTGATGCACACCAGTTCGCGACTGCATATCGCCACCGACCTGGACGGCACGATCGCCTTCGATGGTCGACGTCCGCACCGGCTCATTCACGCGGCGCTGGCGAAGCTCACGGCCCGAGAAGATGTAGCGCTCTCCGTCGCGACAGCCCGCTCTCCTCGTGTCCTCGACGAATGGTTCGGGCACCTGGCCGGCAGCCTCGGACGAGTATGTTGCAACGGCGCGATCGTCGCGACGCCGACGGCGGAGGTGCATCGGAAGAGCCTCGATCCGGTGCTCGTTCGCAACTTGGTGGAACGGCTGCGTGCGCGCGACGAACAATTCTGTCTCGAGTACGGCGACCGGTTCGCAGCCAGCCACTCCGATGCTCTGCCATGGATGGGCACCCGGGCACGCGTTCCCCTTTCAACGGCTGCTCCGCTCCTGGACGGCGTCGTAAAGTTCAGCATCGCCACCGGCGCGAACTGGTCCGACGCACTCGCCCAACTCGTGGGTTCGGCCGGTGCGGTGTACCCGCACGCGACCGGTGATGCTGACGTCGTCGCTGCTGACGCGAACAAGGCCGCGGGGCTCCGCCTGCTGCGCCGCGATGGAGAGCCGTTACTCGCGCTCGGCAATGACCGTAACGACCTGCGCATGCTGCGAACCGCCGATCGCGCAATCGTGGTCGGCGATCTGCTTCCCGAACTGGACAGTCTCGATCATGTGACGAGGGTTCCCGCGCAGCCCGGACGTATTCTTCAGGCACTTCGTCTTCACGCCCGGGATCTATTGAGCTCGAGCGCTCGAGCGCTCGCTTCCGCCTGACTGCTTATCCTTCACACGCCACAACGATCCCTACGAAGCCCCGTCACGTAATCGCGACAGCACACGATCGGCCTCGATCTGCGCCTTCTCGGCGCCTTCCGGATTTCCTCGCAACCGGTGCACGTCCGCCAGCCCCAGCCAGCCCACCCGAAGTTCCGGGAGACCACCACCGTCGCGCGAGAATCGCACGATCTCGTTGAACCGTGCGACGGCAGCATCCAGATCTCCTTCCGCAATATGCAGACGTGCATCGACGAGCATCACCATCGCTGTGAGTTCCTTCACCTCCACGATCGCCACGTCGACGGCGGCATCGCCCCGTGCGCGGCGGGCTTCCTCGATCCGGCCGAGACCGATCAGAGCCATAGCGAGGCAGGCATACGCCTCGCTACGGATGACCTTGTTCGTGCCGCGTTCGGCAAACCGCACGGATCGCCTCGCAGCAGCTTCGCCACGTGCGTAGTCACCACGCGCGATGTACACAAGCGCTGCACTCGAATTGCTTGAGGCTGCAGGACTCCACGCCTCGATCCGCTCATGGATCGTCGTCACCTCTGCGAACAGACCCAGCGCCTCGTCGTACTCTTCGACGTACCGCGCGAATTCACCGAGGTTGTTCAACGCAAGCCCTACGCTCAGTTCGTCTCCGTCCGCGCGACTCATGTCGACGGCCTCAGCCGTCCAGCCGCGTGCAGCGGAAACCCCCTCGTGTATGAATCCGATCGCTCCGAGCAGCCTCAGCGCGGCCGCCTCGACGATCCGATCGCCCAGGCGTCCGGCCCGACTGCGCAGCTGATGAAAGAGCGAGAGCTGCGTCCTGGGCAGTTGCCCCACAGACATCGCATATACGCGTAGCCGAAGCACCATCCGTAAGATCTGCTCGTCGTCAGATGAACCCGCAGCAGAGATCACCTCCGTCATCAACGGCAACTCGCGGCCCACCCACTCTCGCGCCTGGACGACGTCGAGGAACGCTGGCGGCCGTGCATCAGACGCAAGAGTCACAGGCAGCGTTTCGGGGCGGTTGTCGAGCATCGGAACAGGTGTCTGGCCGAGGAGCGGGTACACGTGGTCTGTGAAATCGCGAACGCCATGTTCCAAGTGCGTCAACAGTCTCGTGCGTGCTTCCCCTATCTCATCCGCGGATCTCTCCTCTGCACAGAGGCCAGCGGCAAGCTCCCGCAGCAGATCATGCATCGTGAGTCGCGTCGAGTCGACTCTGGATATGAGGTTCGCGCGTTGCAATCGGCGTATCGTCGAGCGCACGCGACTCGGTTCGCCGCCGTCGAGGGCGATGATCGTGTGCGCTGTGGTCGGCGACGACACCAGGCCGAGCAGACAGAACAGCCGTCGTGAAACCGCATCCAGGTCATCGAGAGACCACGACAGCACCGTTGCCAGGTCGGATTCCGCATCGCCGGTCTCCAGGGCATCCAGTGCTCGGCTCCGACTGAGATCATCGAACAGATCATCCTGCCCTGCGGCTGCGGCCGCCCGCGACGCCACCATGATCGCAAGCGGCAGTCGTGCACACTTCTCTGCCAGGCGCGTACACAAGTCGGTGCCCAGCCCTGGGAGCTGCGCTCGAACGAGTGCGGTGGCGGCCGAAGCAGCAAGCGGTTCAAGCCGCAGGTCGAGTGCCGGGGCGCGCACACCGACGCCTGGCAGCTCCTCACGGCTCGTCACAACCACGACGGGTCCCTCTGCCGCCGGCAGCAGAGGTCGCACCTGCGCCTCATCATGGGCGTTGTCCAGAAGGATCAGCAGCGACAGCCGATCGGTGACGCTGCGCAGCGTTGCGGAAAGCTCATCCACGCCGAGCGCAGAAGACACCGGCCGCCCCAGAGCTCGCAGGAACGCGACGAGCACGACCACGGGCTCGACAGGATCGGCGGTTCCGAATCCGTGCAGATCGACGTACAGGATGCCGTCCGAAAAGCGCTCGCGGGCACGCGCTGCCCATGCCATCGCGACAGAGGTCTTCCCGACCCCGCCCATCCCTGTGACGACAGCGATTCGCGTACCACTCTCGAGCATCGTGTCCAGTGCACTGAAGGTCTCTTCTCTACCGAACAGATCCACCGAGTGCGGGGGAAGCTGGTTCGGCACTGCTCGAATACCGTCAACAGACCCGGACACGAGTCGCATGTGCAACTCTCGCAGGGCAGGTCCCGGATCGACGCCGAGTTCATCCGCGAGCCGGCTGCGAAGCGCGTCATAGATTTCCAAGGCGTCGGAGCTCCGTCCTCCGCGCGCCAGCGTCGCCATATGAATCTCGGCGAGTTCCTCGTCGTACGGCTCCCGGTTGCGCGCGTCGCCTGCACTCTGCAGCACGACATCATCATCTCCACTATCAAAAGCTGTGCGAAGCGCGCGTTTGCGCACAGCGGCGAGTCGCTCGCTCAGCCCTTCACGTAACGTGTCGAAGAACTCGCCATCACAATCGCGGAAGGCGTCGGCAGCAACCAGCGTGAGCGCCTCTGCCGGCTGCTTATCGGCGCGCAGATCGAGTCCGTCGAGATCCAACTCCCCCTGCGTAAGGGCGAGCCGATAGCCGTCGACGGTGCGCTCCAACCGATCGGCACGATCGAGCAGTCCGCGCGTGCGGTGCACGAGCAGATGCAATCGGGCGTCGAGGTCGCCATGCCCCCAGAGCAGGTCGCACAGCTCGGCATTGCTGAGTCCGGTCGGTGTACCCAGGAGAGCGGCGAGCAATCTCCGCTGCAACCGTCCTGGTGGCGTGATCTCCTCGCCATCTGCCCAGACTTCGATCGGCCCGAGCACGTGGAACTGTGTGCTCATGGCTGCGGCCTTGCGAACCCGGGGGACGCCATCTGCGTGAGTCTAGTCACTCTCGCACGCGGATATACGCTGGGTTCGTGCACAACAAGCGTCGCCGCCGGATCATCGCCAGAGTGGGATGGGGCATCCTCATCCTCCTTGTTCTGCTTGTCGGAGGCGTCCTCGCGTGGACGCAGATCGGCGTGATGGCTGCCGAGAAGACCCCGCTCGCGAGCGCGCAGGACAACCCGAACATCACGATCGAGGATGCTCCGGAGGGCATCGTGCTTGCCCCTGCCGACGGTGATTCCGAGATCGGCTTGGTGTTCATTCCCGGCGCCAAGGTCGATCCATGGGCGTATGTCGCCATTCTTCAGGGCGTCGCCGAGGAGGGCACCACCGTAGTAATCACCCGGCCCTGGCTGAACCTCGCATTCTTCGACCTGCGCGGGCTGGATTCCTTCACCACCGCTGCGCCGGAGATCGACTCCTGGGGTGTCGGCGGGCATTCTCTCGGCGGGGTGCGTGCCTGCCAGTTGGCGACGGATGCCGATGCGCTCGTGCTGTTCGGCTCGTATTGCGCGACCGACCTCTCTGACACTGATCTCGACGTGCTGAGCCTGTCCGGAAGTGAAGACGCTCTGTCCACCCCCGCGAAGATCGCCGGTGCTCGCCCGCTGCTCCCAGACACCGCCGAACTCGTCGAGATCGCGGGTGCGTCTCACGCCTCCTTCGGCGACTACGGCCCACAGAGCGGCGATGGTATCCCGACGATCTCCGGCGAGGAGATGCACTCGACCGTCACGGAGCTGGTCGGGTCGTTCCTGAATCGCTAACCGAGCACCGAATCCAGCAACGGATGCAGGTGTGCGCTCCGAAGCACCAACGCCGCGGATCGCGCACCGGCCTCGAGCGACTGCGGCACAGAATGCCCGGCGAGATGCGCGTCCAGAACGCCGGCGAAGAACGCATCGCCGGCGCCGTTCGTATCGATGACCTCGACCGGTACTGCATTCACGCGGTGTTCGTTGCCTCCAGCATCCACTGCAACAGCGCCGGCGGCACCCAGCGTGCACACCGCCAGACTCGCCCCGGCAGCGATGCGCGATCGCAGAAAGGCCACCGGATCCTCAAGGTTGTCGGCATTGCAGAACACCGCGTCGGCCGCCTCAAGGAACGGACGATGATACTCGGCGACACCGTCGTAATCGTGCACGTCGATCCAGATGGGCCGCCCGGCCTGCTTTGCCGCTGGCAGCAGCCGCAGCGGCTCTGCAGCGAGATCCAGCACGATCACGGCAGCTGTGGCCATGCCTGCGTGGATGAGCCCATCATCAGGCTCGACTGGCGCTGAAGGACTCGACAGATAGAGCGATACTCGTCCACCCTCGCGATTCATCAGGTTCAGATGGCGCTCCGTGGCGGTGCTGCGACCCCAGCGCGCGTCAGCGCCCGTGGCATCCAGCGCCCGACGCAACAGCTCACCCTGCGCGTCATCGCCGACCAACGCGTGCAGCACAGCGGAGCGGCCGAGCGCCGTCAGGCTCAGCACCTTGCCCGCACTCGTCCCGCCGACCGTTTCCCAACTCGCTTCGGCGAACTGCATGTGCGGTACGGGCTCAGGGAGCCGGTCGAGCACGACGATGGAGTTCCACGAGGCGGGCCCCGCGATGAATACCGAACTCATGATGTCTCCCCTGGTTCCTCAGACAAACCCCGGGCGCCCTCAGCCGATGCGTGAGATCAGCGTATCCAGACCCATCCCATAGTCGATCCGCACCACAGGCAGTGCGTACTTGTCTGTGCCAACGACGACCTTGCCAGGCTCGATCGTGCGCGCCATCTCATAGCCCGCCTGCGCAACACCCTGTTTTGCGGTGTCGTTGTAGTGGCCATACGGGTAGGCGACCACTTCGCGCACCCCCAACAGATCGCCGGAGGCGTTCAGATCGGCAGCAATCTCGTCGGCAGTCCAGTTCACCATCCGGCCGTCGCCATTGGCGCCAGCTTCGTGCATGTCATGGGTGTGCGAGCGCCGCAGCACGTACGGCGACGGTGGCGGGTCGGAGCGGTATGCCGTGACCATGAACGACGTGGCGAGCACCTTCTGCTGCTCCACGATCGGAGCCGCCAGATCGAACCAGGTCTGGTCGGCATCATCGTCTGTCACGATCACCGATCGCGGAGGAAGATACAGACGCCCGTCGATGAAGGCACTCAACTCATCCCAGGTGGGCAGGTAGAAGCCGGTCGAGGCGATGTGACCCATGTGCGCTTCGAAGTCACCGATGTACGCGTAATTGCCGCGCAACCACCCGTCCTCACCCTCCGGGCGCGTGGTGAACTGGTGGTACATCAGGATCGGCACCTCGGTGCCGGCGGCCGCGTTCTGCTCGGCCGGCATCCACGAGCCGTGCAATTCGAGCTGCTGGTCGACGCATGTCACGGCATCCGCGCCATTGACTCGAGCGTCGGCCTGGAACGCAGCCGCCGTCTCCGCACTCGTGTACCAACCCCCGAACGCCATCCCGTCCTGCGCGGGAATCGGTAGCGCGGCGTACAGCGTCCCTTGCACCTGCAGCATCGGTGCGTCGACGATGCCATCACCGGCGAATGTCACGGCGCAGGCGAGCTCGTCATCGGCATCAGCGAGCAGCTGCTGCACCGGCGTGAGCGGTGTCTGCTCCGGTGCCGGCGTCTGGGTTCCTGGCGCTGCTTCGGCTTCGGCCGGAGCCCGCAGGCTCGCGAGAACGATGGTCAGGCTCACACCGAGCACGGCGATCACGGCACCGGCACTGACGAGCCAGATCCGTCGGTTTCGACGGATGCGTGCACGCCGCGCAGTGCGGTCACTCCGGCGCTCAACATTCCCCATAGACAGAATCCTATGGGTACTTCGTCAGTCGCTCTGGAACCCCTCCGCGATCATTTCGACGAGTTCTTCACGTTCTTCGACCGGCAGGAATGCAGCGGATGCGGCATTGAACTGGAAAGCCTCAAGATCTTCGAGGTCGTAGCCGAAGGCGTCCACCAGAACGGCAAGCTCACGAGTCAGCGAAGTGCTGCTCATGGTGCGGTTGTCGACATTCACGGTGACGGCGAAACCGAGCTGGTACAGAAGGTCGAAGGGGTGATCCGCGATCTCGGTACCCCACGCCTCGATCGCGGCGGTGTGCAGGTTCGATGACGGCGATAGCTCCAGTGGAATCTCTCGGTCGCGCACCCACCGGGCCAAGTCGCCGAACTTCACCTGCACCTCGTCGCCCTCTCGGGTGATGACATCGAGATCAGACACGAGACGCACCCCGTGACCCAGACGCACGGCTCGCCCGTCGAGTAGCGCACTGCGGATCGATGCGAGTCCTGCTGCCTCGCCCGCGTGCACGGTGACGGGCATAAAGTTCGCAGCCAGCAGCTCAAACGCCTCACGGTGCTGCGAGGCGGGATAGCCCTCTTCTGGACCAGCGATGTCGAACCCGACTACACCGTTCTCGCGGTGAGCGATGGTGAGTTCCGCGATCTCGAGCGAGCGATCGCTGTGTCGCAGAGCGCTCAGAATCTGACCGACCCGGATGCTGTTACCGGCGCGGTCTGCGGCATCTTCCCCCTCTTCGATGCCCTGTTGCACGGCTTCGACCGCGTCGTCCAGAGAAAGACCGCCGACCAGATGCTGCTCCGGCGCCCAACGCATCTCGCCGTAGATCACCCCGTCTTCGACCAGATCCTCAACGAATTCCCGCGCCACACGCGTGAGGGCGGATGCCGTCTGCATCACACCGACGGTGAGTTCGAAGGACTTCAGGTAGTCCACGAGCGAGCCGGAGTCGCTCTGCTTCGAAAACCATGCGCCGAGACCGCGTGCATCATCGGCAGGCAGATCGAGCCCGATCTCCGCGGCCAGCTCTACGATCGTCGCGGGGCGCACAGCACCGTCGAGATGATCATGCAACGAGATCTTCGGCAGCGAGCGTAGCGAGACGCCCTGGATCTTGATGTCACCGTCGGAGGCGATCGACATGGGTTTTCCTCTCAGAGACCGACGCATCGAAATGGGCAGCGAGCGGCGGATACCCAGCCTACGCGGTGATGTGCTCGCGAACGAGCGGTCCGATCTCCGGTGCAGAGTCCCCGAGCTCCCACGCACCTTCAAGAGCTTCCAGTGCGCGCGGGAAGCGTGCCTCATCCTCCGCCGACAGCCTGAACAACGGCTGACCCGCCGAGACACGATCGCCAGGCTTGGCGTGCAGATCAATGCCGGCCGCATGCACGACCTGGTCTTCTGCACGGGCACGCCCAGCCCCCAGGCGCCACGCTGAAATGCCGAACGGCAGCGCATCCATCCGCGTCATAATGCCGTCTGTAGGAGCCGTCACGACGTGGGTCTCACGCGCGGTCGGCAGTGCAGCATCCGGATCGCCGTCCTGCGCGCGGATCATCGCGTTCCAGGTGTCCATCGCGCGTCCGCCATCGAGTGCCGATTCGACATCAGCGTCCGGGTGTCCGGCGAGCGCGAGCATCTCACGAGCGAGTGCCAGAGTGAGCTCGCGCACATCGGCTGGTCCGCCACCGGCGAGGATCTCCACCGATTCGCGCACCTCGTTCGCGTTGCCGATGGCGAAGCCGAGCGGCACGTTCATGTCGGTCAGCAGCGCAGTGGTGGCCACTCCTGAGTCAGTGCCGAGCGCAACCATCGTCTGTGCGAGTTCACGGGCGCGATCGATGTCCTGCATGAATGCGCCAGAGCCGAACTTTACGTCGAGCACCAGCGCATCAGTGCCTTCGGCGATCTTCTTCGACATGATGCTGGACGCGATCAGCGGAATCGCCTCGACGGTGCCGGTGACATCACGCAGCGCGTAGAGCTTCTTGTCAGCGGGCGCGAGACCAGACCCGGCAGCGCAGATCACGGCTCCGACATCGCCCTGCATCTGGGCGAACATCTCCTCGTTGCTGAGCGCTGCGCGCCAGCCGGGGATCGCCTCGAGCTTGTCGAGCGTGCCTCCGGTGTGGCCGAGGCCTCGCCCGCTCAGCTGCGGCACCGCGACGCCGAATGATGCCACGAGCGGAGCCAGCGGCAGAGTGATCTTGTCACCGACGCCGCCGGTGGAGTGCTTGTCGACCGTCTTCTTGCCGAGCGAGGCGAAGCTCATCCGCTCCCCCGAGGAGATCATCGCGTCGGTGAGCACACGGATCTCGTCCCGGCTCATCCCTCGTTGGAAGATCGCCATCGCGAAGGATGCCATCTGGGCATCCGACACGTAGCCGCGCGTGTACGCGTCGACCATCCAGCGCAGCGCCGGCTCCGGCACTGCGCCGCCATCACGCTTGGCGCGGATGACGTCGATCGCGTCAAATGCTTCTACAGTCATCGGACTTCTTCCAGATCTCGGGGGCCGAATGCATCCGGCAGAACTTCATCAATGGTGCGGATGCCACTCACTGTCTCCAACAGCATCTCCGGCATTGCGTGCTCGAAGAGCAATTGGCGGCAGCGACCGCACGGCATGATCGTCTCGCCGTCGTTGTTCACGCAGACGAAGGCAACGAGCTTCCCGCCGCCGGACATGTGCAGATCGCCCACGAGTGCGCACTCGGCGCACAGCGTCACCCCGTAGGAGGCATTCTCGACGTTGCACCCGGCGATGATCCGCCCGTCAGAGACGAGTGCAGCCGCCCCCACCCTGTACCGGGAGTACGGTGCGTACGCCTTGTGCATTGCGTCGGTTGCGACCTGGCGAAGTTCGTCCCAGTCGATATCAGTCATTGTTCCTCTAGCTCTTGATGTATGGCTCGCCGGAAGCAGCAGGCGGACGAGATCGTCCGACCAGGCCAGCCACAGCGAAGATCGTCACGACATACGGCAGCATCAGCATGAACTGGCTCGGCACCGGGGATCCGATCACCGACAAGACGCCCTGCAGGTTGGTGGCGAACCCGAACAGCAGCGCCGCGAGAGTTGCCCGGATCGGATCCCACTTGCCGAAGATGACTGCGGCGAGTGCGATATAACCGGCGCCTGCGGTCATCTCGCGACCGAACTGCGGATTGGTGACCAGGGTGTAGAACGCTCCGCCCATGCCAGCGATGGCGCCGGCGAGCATCATGTTCCAATACCTGGTTGGCACCACCTTGATACCCACGGTGTCAGCCGCCTGGGGGTGTTCGCCGACTGCGCGCAGTCGCAGGCCCCAGCGTGTGCGGTACAGACCGAACCAGACCAGGAACACCGTGACGTACATCAGGTAGACGATGATCGTCTGGCGAAACAGCACCGGGCCGAGCACTGGAATCTCGCTGAGCACCGGGATGGAAAGCACCGGGAACAGCGGCGGTGAGTTGAGCTCGGCCGCGTTCGGGTTCAACACCTGGCGGTAGAGGAACGTCGTGAGCCCTGCGACGAGCACGTTGAGCACGACTCCGACGATGACCTGGTTGACGTAGTACGTGATCGCGAACACGGCGAGCACCAGTGAAACCAGCGCACCGGCGAACATTGCAGCGATCAGGCCAGCCCACGGGCTGCCGGTCGCCGAGCCGACCACCGCTGCCAAGAAGGCACCGGCGAGCAGCTGCGCTTCGATCGCGATGTTGACGACACCGACCCGCTCGCCGATCACGCCTCCGAGAGCTCCGAAGATCAACGGTGTGGCGAGCGCGAGCGCTCCCCCCAGCAGTCCGATCATGGGCAGCGTCCCGCCGGCCGATGCCCACGCGAGGAACCCGATCATCAGGATCACGACATAGACCACCGTCAGCCAGAGCGGCAGCCGGCGATGCGCACGCGTCCACACAACAGAGAGCACGGTGGCCGCAGCGAGCAACGCCACGCACACCCAGGCTGTCGCGTTTGCCGGGAGCACCAGTTCGGGGAGCTGAATGGCCGCGTTCGCGGAACGGACCAGACGGAACGTGCTCACGCCTTCCCGCGGAACGAGCAACGGCAGCAGCGCGAACAGAACAGTGAACAGACCGAAGATGATCGGTGTCTTCCACGAGGTGATAGTGACGCGACGCTGCTCGTCACTGACGACCGTTTCAGCGATGATGGTCATGCGGACACCTCCTCGGCGATCTGTGCGGCGTTCTTCTTCGGTGTCTTCGGTTTCTTCGGCTTCTTGCGGGCCCCCGGCTGCGGCAGACCGAAGATCGCACGCACGAGCGGCGGTGCGGCGATGAACAGCACGATCAGCGACTGCACGACGAGCACAATCTCGATCGGGACGTTCTCCGACGCCTGCATCGCGAATCCGCCAGCCTTGAACGCGCCGAACAGGATGCCTGCGGCAAGGATGCCCAGCGGCGTGGATCGACCGAGCAACGCGACCGTGATGGCGTCAAAGCCGATGCCGGCGTCGATGTCACCACCGAAACCGCTGGTGACAGTGCCGAGCATCTGGCTGACTCCAGCGATGCCGACCAGGCCACCTGCGATCACCATGACGAGGAAGTACATCTTGCCGACGCTGATGCCGGCGACCCGCGCGGCCGCGGGGTTCTCCCCCACCGCCCGGAACCGGAACCCGAGGCTGGAACGTTCCAGCAGCCACCACGTGAACGCGACGGCGATCAGCGCAAGGATGAAGCCAGCGTGCAGCTTGTACTGCGAACCGAGGATGCCCGGGAGGAGCGCCGACTCCGCCATCGCAGCGGTCTTCGGGTTGTTGGAGCCAGGGGCCTGCAGGATGCCAGGGGTGGCCAGCATCCAGGCCAGCAAATAAAAGGCGATGTGATTGAGCATGATCGTGACGATCACCTCGTGTGCGCCAGTGCGTGCCTTCAGCAAGCCAGCGATACCAGCCCACAGTGCCCCCGCGAGGACTCCGGCGATGATGGCGACGAGCATATGCATCGGCCACGGCAGATTCATGCTCGTGCCCACCCAGCCGGCGGCAGCGGCGGCCATCAGCATCTGGCCCTGACCACCGATGTTGAACAGGCCGGCGCGAAACGCGAGCCCGACGCCGAGACCGGCTGCGATCAGTGGTGTTGCGAACTTCAGCGTCTCGGTGAGCGGCTTGATTCCGGCAGCGAACCCATCAACGCGGAAGTTGTAGATCGCGCCCTGGAAGAGCGCGACGTACGCCCCGGAGACGGATTCCCACACGGCGGCGAGCATGTCCTGCGGACGCGAGAAGAAGTAGCCGGCGGTGCGCTGCACATCGGCGTCGGTGAAGGCGATCATGATCGCGCCGGCGACCAGCGCGAGAATCACGGAGAGCACGGAGATCATGCCGTTGCCGGTGGAGACGCGCTGCAACGCAGTGGTCCACCGTGAAGGCACGGCGGCGAATTCTGCCGGCGGTGCCTTGATCGGAGCCGGTGTGGGAGCACTCATGCGCCTGCCTCCTCGGACGGTGAGGCGGGATCGACGGCGACGGTCGTGTCAGTCTCGACCATGCCCGCCATCATGAGGCCGAGCTGCTCGCGAGAGGTATCACCAGGCACGATGCCGACCACCTTTCCTCGGTACATCACCATGATGCGATCGGCGAGTGCGGCCGCCTCATCGAGTTCAGTGGAAATGACGATGACGGGGATGCCGGAGTCCCGCGTCTCGACGATGCGTGTGTGAATGAACTCGATCGAGCCGACATCAACGCCACGAGTCGGCTGCGCAGCGACGAACAGCGAGAGGTCTCGGCTGAGCTCGCGCGCCAATACGACCTTCTGCTGGTTTCCGCCCGACAGGCGCCCTGCCTGCTGCGTCGGACCCTGCGTGCGGATGTCGAATTCGGCGATCTTCTCCTTGGCGAAGGTGTCGAGTGCCTGCAACTGCAGGGTTCCGGCCTTCACGAACGGGGCACCGACCGAACGGTCGAGCATGAGGTTCTCCGCGATGGAGAACTCCTTGACGAGCCCGTCGACGCTGCGATCTTCGGGAACGAAGCCGACACCGTCATCGAGGATCTCGCGGACGGAGCGTCCGATCAGCTCCGCGCCGTTCAAGCGGATGCTGCCCTCGATCCGCGGCTGCAGACCGACGATGGCTTCGGTGAGCTCGGTCTGGCCGTTGCCCTGCACACCGGCGACCACGAGCACCTCTCCGGCGCGCACCGAGAATGACACGTCGTCGACGAGTACGACGCCGAACGGATCGGTGACCGTGAGCTCTTTCACGACGAGGGCTTCATTGCCGAGCTTGGGCGCATTCTTGTGCACCTTGAGTTCGACCGCGCGCCCCACCATGAGGGAGGCGAGTTCCTGGTTACTGGCGGTCGGCGACGCTTCACCGACGACCTTTCCCAAACGGATGACCGTGATGCGATCTGCGACCTCGCGGACCTCACGGAGTTTGTGGGTGATGAAGACGATCGACGTACCGGACTGCTGGAGCGTGCGCATCGTCGCCATGAGTTCGTCGGTCTCCTGCGGCGTGAGCACTGCAGTGGGCTCATCGAACACCAGTACCCTCGCATTACGCGAAAGCGCCTTGATGATCTCCACTCGCTGCTGCACACCGACGGGCAGATCCTCAACGATGGCATCCGGGTCGACCTGGAATCCGAAGCGATCGGAGATCTCGCGAACCATCTGGCGGGCAGCGGCCAAATCCAGACGTCCGCCGAAGCGTGTCTTCTCATGGCCGAGCATCACGTTCTCGGCGACGGTGAAGACAGGGATCAGCATGAAGTGCTGGTGCACCATGCCGATGCCGGCTGCCATCGCGTCGCCGGGGCCCGCGAAGTGCTGCTCGACGCCATCCAGCAGGATCTCGCCATCGTCGGCCTGGTACAGGCCATACAGCACGTTCATCAGCGTCGACTTGCCAGCGCCGTTCTCGCCGAGGAGACAGTGAATCTCCCCCGGCTCGATCGTGAGATCGATGTGGTCGTTGGCCGTCAGCGCGCCGAACCTCTTTGTGATGCCGCGCAGTTCAAGCTTCATGTGTCAGATCCTAATCAGCAAATGGTGCTTCGTCCCAAGCTCTTGTGGGCGCCTGGGATCGGCAAGGGGAGGCCGGCAGTTGGCCGGCCTCCCCTTGTAGGTCGTACTCGATCAGTCGAAGTACGAGGTGACGGTGACGTCGCCGCTGATGATCTGCTCCTGCAGATCCTGCACGGCCGTCCACAGCGCCGGGTCGACCTTGTCTTCGAAGTTGTGCAGCTCGGCGATGCCAACACCCTCGTTCTCGAGCGTGCCGATGTAAGGAGTCGCGTCGAACTCATCGTTCGCGCTGCTCATCGTCGCCTCGTAGGTGGAGAGCTTCATGTCCTTGAGGATCGAGGTCAGCACGAAGTCCTCGGTGGTCGGGTCAGTGACGAACAGGTCAGCATCCGCGCCGATCAGTGCGATGTCGCGACCGGACTCCTTGATGGCCTGGAGACCCGACTGGTAGATCGGACCACCGACAGGCAGCAGCACGTCGACACCCTGGTCGATGATGTTCTGCGCGACCGTCTTGGCCTCGGGGCCAGCCTCGAATCCGCCAGTGAAGGAACCGGTCGTGCCATCCCAGCCGACGACCTCGACGGCCGTGCCGTTCTCCTCGTTGTAGTAGTTGACGCCCTGGTAGAAGCCGTCCATGAAGATCGTCACGGTCGGGAACTCCATGCCGCCGTAAGTTCCGACCTTGCCCGCCTCGGAGAATCCGGCAGACAGGTAGCCGGCGAGGAATGCAGCCTCAGCCGTGTTGTACAGCAGCGGCTTGAGGTTTTCGGCATCCGTAGTGCCATCGAAGTCGGCATCAGCGGCGTCGTCGACGAGGATGTAGTCGATGCCCTCGTTGGCCAGTGCGCTCTCGACGGTGGCAGCAGAAAGCGCGAAGCCGACAGAGATGATGGCGTTGCAGCCCTCCGAGACGAGGCTCTCCAGGTTCGGGGCGAAGTCGGTCTCGCTATTGGACTCGACGTTCTTGTACTCGACGCCGAGTTCGTCTGCGGCCTGCTCCATGCCCTCGAAGGAAAGCTGGTTGAACGACTTGTCATCGAAGCCGCCCTGGTCAGAGACGATGCAGGGAAGGAAGTCGAGGGCTTCGCCACCGCCGGCAGTGCCGCCATCGGACTCTTCCGGAGCTGCGCCGCAGCCTGCCAGTGCAACGGCGACTCCGGTCGCCACGAGCGCTGCGAGTGCGCGCTTCTTGATGCTAATGGTCACGTAAGCCTCCACGACTACTGGCCTGCGCCAATCGCAAGGCCCCAGAGGCTAAGTTACCTACTATTACGCCGCCACCGAGAGCGATCGCGGTTAATGGTTACAAACTCGAAACAGATCGGACGTGCGCCTCAGAGCACGTCTCCACGCCCGGTGAGCTTCAGCGACTCGACGACGCCCTTCACTCGCTGCGCGTGCTCGATCGTCGTAACCAGCAGTGCGTCGGGAGTATCGACGACCACGATGTCTTTCACGCCGACGAGACTGATCACCCGTGACGTCTGACTGACGAGGATTCCGGTCGCAGCATCCGACAGCACTCGAGCCTTCGGACCGAGCACGGCGAGGTCGTTCTTGCGGCCGTTGCTGATGAGTTTGGTGAGGGATGCGAAATCGCCTACGTCGTCCCAGTCAAAGTGACCGGGAATCACCGCAAGGCGCCCCTTCGCGGCTGCAGGTTCTGCGACTGCATAGTCGATGGCGATCTTCTTGATCTTCGGCCAGACGCGATCGACGACCGGGCCCCGTCGCTCACGGTCATCCCAGGCTTCGGCGAGTTCGAGCAGGCCCGCGTGCATCTCTGGCTCGTTCGCGGCGAGCTCGTCCAGCAACACGCTCGCCTTCGAGATGAACATGCCTGCGTTCCACAGGAAGGAGCGGTCTGCGAAGTACTGCGTGGCGGTCTCGAGATCGGGCTTCTCCACGAAGCGAACGACGGTCGCCGCTTCCGGAGCCTTGTCGATGATGAGCTCATCGCCCTTCTCGATGTAACCAAAGCCAACCGACGGCTCCGACGGCTGAATACCGATCGTGCAGATGTAGCCGGCTCGAGCAACGGCGACGGCCTGCTCGACGGCGAACTCGAAGGTGCGGGTGCCGCGAATCACGTGATCTGCGGCGAAGGAACCGATGATGACGTCCGGGTTACGACGATGCAGGATGGCGGCGGCGAGTCCGATCGCTGCGGCCGAGTCACGCGGCTCGGACTCGAGGAAAACGTTCATGTCAGCAATGCCTGGAAGCTCCGCCTCGACAGCAGCACGGTGCGCACGCCCGGTCACCACCGCGATCCGGTCTGGCCCCGTCATCGGCTCCAGACGATCCCACGTGTCGCGAAGCAGCGAGTTTCCGGACCCGGTGAGGTCGTGCAGGAACTTCGGTGCATCCGCCCGGGAGAGAGGCCACAGTCTGCTCCCGATGCCACCGGCGGGGATAACTGCGTAAAAGTCGTCGAACGGCTCGGTCATGGCTCCAGCGTAGCCCGTGCGAAGAATCTTGATATCGAGATACTTAGGCGAGCCTTCCTCGCTCCCAGTGTTTGAACAGGAATAGGATGGGACACGATCGGGCAGCTCTGTGGTCAGTTCAGACTCAGGAGTCGCTGCCGACGTCGCATCGACCAGGGAGGACGACCGTGTCCGCAGGCACTCGCTTGACACCGTCGATTTCGGAAACCACGTCCAAAGCGCCGCGCGGCACCCTTTATCGGGGCCGCGAAGGCATGTGGTCGTGGGTGCTTCATCGCATCACCGGAGTCGCCATCTTCTTCTTCTTGCTGGTGCATGTGCTCGACACAGCACTGATCCGCGTCTCCCCCGAGGCGTACAACGCAGTGATCGGCACCTATAAGAATCCGATCATGGCACTGGGCGAGGTCGTGTTGGTCGCGGCCATCGTGTTCCACGCGATGAACGGTCTGCGCATCATCCTGGTCGACTTCTGGTCCAAGGGTGCGCGTTTCCAGAGGCAGCTGTTCTGGGGCGTCATCGCCGTGTGGGTCGTGCTCATGGCCGGCTTCTCCGGTCGTCACCTCATGCTCGCTTTCGCCGGATTCGGAGGGGGCCACTGATGTCCGCTCAGACCGTTGCTGCACCGGCGCGCCGCCGCCGTGGGATCAACCTCGAGAAGTGGGGCTGGGTGTTCATGCGAGCATCCGGAGTCGTACTGATCGTTCTGATCTTCGGACACCTGTTCGTCAACCTGATGGTCGGCGACGGGATTCATGCCCTCGACTTCGCGTTCATCGCCGGAAAGTTCGCCACCCCGTTCTGGCAGTGGTGGGACGTGCTGATGCTGTGGCTCGCACTGCTTCACGGCAGCAACGGCATGCGCACGATCGTCAACGACTACGTGACCACGCCCAAGGTTCGCAAGGTTCTGGTCTGGGCGATCGGCCTGGCTGCCGCGCTGCTGATCGTGCTTGGCACCCTGGTCGTATTCACCTTTGACCCCTGCCTCGGCGTCGACGAGGCCAGCACACTGTGGACCGAGTGTGTCGCCATCGGCGCCGTCGGGAACTGAGAAGAGAGCTACGAGAAGTGACTACTGAGACGCAGGATTCCGTCGTCCGTGACGGCATTCATTACCACCAGTTCGACGTTGTCATCGTCGGCGCCGGTGGGGCCGGCATGCGCGCTGCAATCGAAGCGGGCCCAGGGGCGAAGACGGCCGTGATCTCCAAGCTCTATCCGACTCGCTCGCACACCGGTGCGGCGCAGGGCGGCATGGCTGCGGCCCTCGCGAACGTTGAGGAAGACAACTGGGAGTGGCACACTTTCGACACCGTCAAGGGCGGCGATTATCTCGTCGATCAGGATGCTGCCGAAATCCTCGCCAAGGAGGCCATCGACGCAGTCATCGACCTCGAGAACATGGGCCTGCCCTTCAACCGCACGCCAGAGGGCAAGATCGACCAGCGTCGTTTCGGCGGTCACACGTCTGAGCACGGCAAGGCGCCAGTGCGCCGTGCGTGCTACGCCGCAGACCGCACCGGCCACATGATCCTGCAGACACTGTTCCAGAACTGCGTCCGCCTCGGCATCAACTTCTTCAACGAGTTCTATGTTCTCGACCTGATCACGGTCAAGGCCGAGGACGGCAGCACGCAGGTCGCAGGCGTCGTCGCATACGACCTCTCCACCGGCGAGTTGCACGTCTTCCAGTCGAAGGCCGTGATCTTCGCGACCGGTGGCTTCGGCAAGATCTACAAGACCACTTCCAACGCCCACACCCTCACCGGTGACGGCGTCGGCATCATCTGGCGCAAGAACCTCCCGCTCGAGGACATGGAGTTCTTCCAGTTCCACCCGACCGGCCTCGCCGGCCTCGGCATCCTCCTCACAGAGGGCGCCCGCGGTGAGGGCGCGATCCTGCGCAACGCATCCGGTGAGCGCTTCATGGAGCGCTACGCCCCCACCATCAAGGACCTCGCACCGCGTGACATCGTGGCCCGGTCCATGGTGCAAGAGGTGCTCGACGGCCGCGGCGCCGGCCCGAACAAGGACTACGTCTACCTGGACTGCACCCACCTCGGTGCCGAGGTGCTGGAGACCAAGCTTCCCGATATCACCGAGTTCGCACGCACCTACCTGGGTGTCGACCCGGTCACCGACCCTGTGCCAGTGATGCCGACCGCGCACTACGCCATGGGCGGTATCCCCACTAACAACAACGCTGAGGTGCTGGCCGATAACAACACGGTTGTTCCCGGCCTCTACGCCGCTGGCGAGTGCGCCTGCGTCTCGGTGCACGGCTCGAACCGGCTGGGCACGAACTCGCTTCTCGACATCAACGTCTTCGGAAAGCGTGCCGGTAACAACGCCGTCGCGTATGCCAAGACTGCAGAGTTCGTGCCTCTCCCCGAGAACCCCGCTGCCTTCGTCTCCGGACTGCTCGAAAACGTGCGCACCAGCAACGGCACCGAACGCGTCGCGGTCCTGCGTAAGAAGCTGCAGGACGAGATGGATCTCGGTGCTCAGGTGTTCCGCACCCACGATTCGCTCGAGCACGTGCTCGGCGTCATCAAGGAGCTGCGCGAGCGCTACAAGAACGTCTACGTCGACGACAAGGGCAAGCGGTTCAACACCGATCTGCTCGAGGCTATCGAGCTGGGCTTCCTGCTCGACATCGCCGAGGTCGTCGTCTACGCCGCGCAGAACCGCGAGGAGAGCCGTGGCGGTCACATGCGCGACGACTTCCCCAAGCGCGACGACGAGAACTACATGAAGCACACGATGGCCTATCTGACCGGTGACCCGCACTCGTCGACACCGGCCGACCACATCAAGCTCGATTGGAAGCCCGTCGTCATGACCCGCTACCAACCGATGGAGAGGAAGTACTAAGCATGTCGAACGCCGTTGCAGAAGCTCCCGCTGCCGCAGAACCTGCCATCGAATCTTTCCTGGTCACGTTTATCGTGCGCCGGTTTGACCCCGAGACCGACGAAGAGCCGCGCTGGGTGGACTACGACGTCGAGCTGTACGCGACCGACCGCGTGCTCGACGCGCTGCACAAGATCAAGTGGGAGGTCGACGGTTCGCTGTCATTCCGTCGATCCTGCGCACACGGTATCTGCGGTTCGGATGCCATGCGCATCAACGGTCGCAACCGTCTGGCCTGCAAGACGCTGATCAAGGACCTCGACATCTCCAAGCCGATCTACGTTGAGGCCATCAAGGGGCTGCCTCTGGAGAAGGACCTCATCGTCGACATGGAGCCGTTCTTCGCCTCTTTCCGCGAAGTGCAGCCGTTCCTCGTTGCAGGCTCCATCCCGGAGAAGGGCAAGGAGCGCGTGCAGTCGATCGCAGATCGCGCGATCTTCGACGACACCACCAAGTGCATCCTGTGCGCCGCGTGCACCTCTTCGTGCCCAGTGTTCTGGACCGACGGGCAGTACTTCGGCCCCGCTGCCATCGTCAACGCGCACCGCTTCATCTTCGACTCGCGTGACGACAACGCCGATGTGCGCTTGGACATCCTCAACGACAAGGAAGGCGTATGGCGCTGCCGTACGACCTTCAACTGCTCGGAGGCGTGCCCGCGTGGCATCGAGGTCACCAAGGCGATCGCGGAGGTCAAGCAGGCCGTTCTGCGCGGACGTCGCTGACTCTCAACAGGTTTTTCTGTCTTCGACACGCCCCCACCCTGGATAGGGTGGGGGCGTGTCTGATTCTGAGGCCGATGCAATCGAGGCCGGTCGCCTGGGCGTCGCGGTTGAGCGCGCGACCGCGCTGACGAAGCGCACTCTTGGACTGTTCCCTGTGCGGGTGTGGCGACACTTCCTGCAGAACAACGGCTTCCTGCTCGCCGCAGGAGTCAGCTATCAGGCACTTTTCGCAATTTTCGCGGCCGTTTATCTCGCGTTCGCGATTGCTGGTCTCTGGCTGGGCGGTAGCGCCGATGCCGTCGACGCGCTGATCGGCGTGATCAACAGCTATATCCCGAACTTGATCAGCGAGCCCCCACACGGAGTGGTCACACCCGAGCAGGCCCACGACATCGCCACGAACACTACCGGAGTACTCAGCATCACCGGTCTGATTGCACTGGGTGCGGTCATCTGGACAGCCATCGGTTGGGTGACGTTTTCTCGACGCGCTGTGCGCGACATGTTCGGGCTTCCCCCTGACCGGCGCAGTTACGTGCTGCTCAAGGCGCGCGATCTGCTCGCCGCCCTCATCTTCGGAGTGTCTCTGCTCGTGGGCTCAGCGCTCAGCTACGCCAGTGCGGCCACACTGAGCTGGCTCCTCAGGCTGCTGGGTTGGGACGCAGGCTCCGGCACTGTGAACCTGCTCATCCGCATCGGCACCATCCTCATTTCGTTCGTCCTGCTCTCGGCCGCGCTTGCCACGATGGTGCGTTTCCTCACCGGGACCTCTCTAAGGTGGCGAACAATTTGGCCGGGCGCGCTCCTCGGTGGTGGAGCCATGACCGTCCTGCAGTTCGGTGTGGGCTTCCTGCTGAGCTACACACCGACCAATCCCCTCCTCGCCACCTTCGCGATCTTCATCGGTCTACTGCTCTGGTTCCGCGTCAACGGCGTGGTCATGCTGGTGGCTTCGGCGTGGATCGCCATCTCCGCACAGGATCGCGATCTGCCTCTGCTGCAACAGAGCGAAGCCGAACGCATCGCGGCCGAGTATCAAGCTCTGCTTCTGGACGCACGCATTCGCCTGCGTGAGGCGCGCGAAGCGCAGAGCGACGCGCCCTGGTATCGCGCCTGGGGCGCGAGAAGAGCAGTGAATGCGGCGATGTCTGAGCTCGCAAATCTCGTCGCGAATCCGCCCGACCTCACGACTGCGGAGGCTCCACCGACCCGGCGGCTGCTCACAGATCCCACGCGCTCGGAAGGCGATGTCCGAGGTGCTCGATAGGCTGGATGCATGCCCCATCTGCGCGTAGCTTCGGTCAATGTCAACGGAATCCGGGCGTCGGCTCGCAACGGAATGAGCACGTGGCTCGACACGGCAGATGTCGACGTTCTGACGCTGCAAGAGGTGCGCGGGCAGGACGAACACCTGGAGGCCGCACTCCCGGGCTGGCACATCATTCACGATGAGGCCACGGCCAAGGGCCGCGCAGGCGTCGCCATCGCAAGCCGCACGCCCGCGCTAGCAAGCCGCACCGCGTTCGGCGCAGATGACTTCGATTCCAAAGGTCGCTGGATCGAGGGTGACTTCATGCTCGGCGACCGGTCGTTGACCGTCGTCAGCGCCTATGTGCACTCGGGCGAAGTAGACACGCCGAAGCAGGATGAGAAGTGGAAGTTCCTCGAAGCCTTCGGACCCCGGCTGAGTGAGCTTGGGCAGGGCGACGCTCTCGCTGTCGTCACTGGCGATCTCAATGTTGGGCACCGCGAACTCGACATCAAGAATTGGCGAGGCAATCGCAAGAAAGCCGGGTTCCTTCCCCGGGAGCGCGCGTACTTCGACCGCTTCCTCGGTGAAGCAGGCACCGAGGTCACGGGTGTCGACGGCACAGTCGGCACCGGACTCGGATGGGTAGACGTTGGCCGTCGATTCCACGGTGAGATCGAAGGGCCCTACACCTGGTGGTCGGCGCGGGGCCAGGCGTTCGACAACGACACGGGCTGGCGAATCGACTACCACCTCGTGTCGCCGACGCTTGCGGAGCGGGTGCAGGCATACAGCGTCGCGCGCGCCGCAGCCTATGCAGAGCGCTGGAGCGATCACGCACCCGTCGTCGTGGATTACTCATACTGAGCTGCGAGCAACGGGTTTCCGTAACTACTCCGAGGGTTTTCCGGGTGGGCCGAGCATTGCCGTGCCGTCACGCTGAATGCATGAACACCAGATCGTTTCTGCGCATTTGGATGGGCTGCCTCATCGGCTGCCTTCCGATCCTCGCCCTACTGCTGGTACCGCAGCTCATGCGCAGTCGGGCCGGCGATGAGCAACTACTGCTCGTCGGCACCGCTCTCCTTGCTCTTCTGCTCATCGGGGCGTTCGTGTGCGGGCCGATAATGGCTGCTTGGTTCGGTCCCGTGCGCGGATCATGGGAGCCACGGACCGCGTTGCGTTCGGCCCGCGCCGTCTGGCAGCAGCGCCGCGGCGGGGCGGTAGTCACGCTTGCGGCAGGAGCAGGGATCTACGTGGCGGGGCAGATCATCGGTTACGCCGTGGGGGCGCTCGTGCCTTACGTGAGCGACAACCCGGCTCACCTCGCAGACCAGAGCCAGTCACCGTGGATCATCCACTATCCCGCTTACGTGTTGCAGGCGAGCGTCCTCTACGCGGCGACGACTCTGGCTGTCGCGGTCTACTCGTGGCGTCTTCGCTCGCAGCTACTGCCGAGCGCCCTCACGCGGTGAAGCCTGTCAGCAGCGCAGCGCTCTCTCCAGCATCACCCTAGGATTGATACCGTGACGAGACCTCGCCTTTACTCAGGAATGCAGCCCTCCGCCGATTCTCTCCAGATCGGTAACTACATCGGTGCTCTCCTGCAGTGGCGAGATCTGCAGAACGCCTACGACGCGTACTTCTCCGTCGTAGACCTGCACGCGCTCACTCAGCCGAATGACCCGGCCGAACTTCGTGAGAAGACGCGCCGTACGGCCGCGCAGTACATCGCCGCGGGGATCGAGCCTTCGAAATCGACGCTGTACGTGCAGTCACACGTGCGCGCTCACGCCGAACTCGCCTGGATCCTCAGCACCGTCACCGGTTTCGGCGAAGCGAGCAGGATGACCCAGTTCAAGGACAAATCGGCCCGCTACGGCACGGATGCCACAAGCGTGGGTCTGTTCACCTACCCGGTGCTGATGGCAGCCGACATCCTGCTTTATCAGACCGACATCGTGCCGGTCGGTGACGACCAGAAGCAGCACGTCGAGCTCACCCGCGACCTCGCGGAGCGCTTCAACTCGCGATTCGGCGAGACGTTCGTCGTGCCGATGCCCGTGATCCAGAAGGACACCGCGCGCATCTACGACCTGCAGAACCCGACCTCGAAGATGTCAAAGTCCGCAGAGAGCGACGCAGGGGTGCTGTGGATGCTGGATGACCCAGCGAAGTCGGCGAAAAAGATCATGCGTGCCGTCACCGACAATGAGGGCAGCGTCCGCTTCGACCGCGAAAACAAGCCCGGCGTCTCGAACATGCTGACCATCTATGCTGCCCTGAGCGGCCGTCAGGTGGCTTCGATCGAAGATGAATATGCAGGTCGCGGATACGGCGACTTCAAGAAGGGCCTCGCCGAGGTCGTCGTCTCGGAATTCGAGCCGGTGCGCGCCCGCGCTCTTGAGTTGCTTGATGACCCCGCCGAGCTAGACCGCATCCTCGCCGCAAACGCCGCACGCGCGGATGCCGTCGCTGACCAAACGCTCGCCGACGTGTACGACAAGGTCGGTCTGCTCCGCCGCGTCTGAAGACTGGATCGACGGGGCACCCTAGGATTAGGGCGTGACTGATCCGCAGCTTCCGCCGTCCGCGCCTAATGGCTCAGTGCCGCCGGTACCGCCCGCGCCCGGATACCAGCCGGCCCCGGCACCTTCGCCCGGGTACCAGCCCGGACCGGCACCGGCACCCGGCTACCAGGTGCCGGCTGCACCCGGGTACCAGACGCCTCCCGGAGCGTATTCGGCTCCAGTAGGCGGCTACAGCGCCCCGGTAGGCAGTTATCAGGCACCGGAGGCTGCTCAGTCGAAGTCGGCGGTCCTCGGGATCGTTGCGCTGGTGCTGTCGCTTGTGGCCGCGGTCGTCACGCCCATCTTCGCCGGCATCGCCGGATATCAGATCGGCGTTGCACTGCCCTCGGTCATGCAGCAGGTCGATACCAGTGCCAACGACCTCTCATTCCTCGCCCCCGTGCGCGAGCATGTGCTGCTGGGCGAGATCGGGTTCTGGGTCGGCACGATCGCTGGCATCGCTGCGATCGTTCTCGGGATCATGGCCACCGTGAAGCGGCAGGGCCGAGGACCGGGCATCGCCGCGCTGGTCCTGGGTGTCCTGGCGCCCATAATCTTCTTCATCGTGCTCTTCATCGCGCTCAGCGCGGGTGCCGGCACCGGCGCTATCTCGTTGTACGGGTCTTGAAGTCGTTCAGCCATGCCTCGCGCTCAGCGCGGGGCATGGTGCTTCTGTTGAGCGGCCAGCAGCCCCTCAGCGACGAGCAGTTCAACGGCATCCGCGGCGTCGGAGACGAGAATCCCCAGAGTCTCGCGCTCGACCTTTCCGAACGGTGACAGCACCCAGTCGGCAGGGTCTTGACGCCCTGGTGGGCGACCGATGCCGACGCGTACGCGCGGGAAGTCGGCGGTACTGATCGCACGTGCGACGTCTCGCACGCCGTTGTGTCCACCATGCCCACCGCCGACCTTGAGCTTCACGGTGTCAAAGGGAATATCGAGTTCATCGTGAATGACGACCGTGCGCTCTGGTGGCACGGAATAGAAGCGGGTGAGAGCTGCCACAGGCGTGCCGGAGACGTTCATGAAGGAGTTCGGCTTGGCGAGCACGAGTTTGTCTCCCCCTGGCCGCAACCAGGTCTCGACGACGCGTGCACCACCCTTGTGCTCGCGGAAGCTCTCGCTGCGGCGTGCCGCGAGCTCATCCACGACGAGCTGGCCGACGTTGTGCCGGGTTGTCTCGTAGCGGGGGCCGGGGTTGCCCAGTCCCACGATCAGCCAGGTGTCAGCCATGCGTCTCTCGCCTTTCGAACGTCGTCAGCATACGACAGAGGGGACGCGATGCGCTCGCGTCCCCTCTGTGCACGAAGTGCGGGTGAATTACTCCGCAGCAGCCTCAGCGGCCGGAGCAGCCGGCTCGGCGGCGGCATCGTCCGCGGCCACCTCGGCTGCGGGGACGTAGACGGCGACGATCAGCAGCTCGGGGTCGTCGAGCAGAGTCGCGCCCTTGGGGAGCACAACGTCGCTTGCGGTGATGTGCGCGCCCTCTTCGAGACCCTCGACAGAAATCTCGAGGTTCTGGGGGATGTGCGTCGCCTCGACCTCAAGCTTGACCGACGTGACCTCGAGGGTGACACTCGTGCCGGCGAAGGATTCACCGGTGGTGAAGACCGGAACCTCGACCTGAACCTTCTCACCCTTCCGCACGACCAGGAGGTCGATGTGCTCGATGATCTGGCGTACCGGATCGCGCTGCACATCCTTGACAAGTGCGAGCTGACCCTTGCCTTCGATGTCGAGCTCAAGCAGTGCGTTCGCACGGCGGATGATGAGCGAGACCTGGTGGCCGGGCAGCGCCACGTGCACGGGCTCGGTGCCGTGACCGTAGATGACGGCGGGGATCTTGCCGGCGGCGCGCAGACGGCGGGCGAAGCCCTTGCCGAACTGCTCACGAACCTCAGCGTGGACCTTGGTGTCCTCAGACATGAATTCTCCTTCGGGGCACGCGACGAACTGCTCACCGCGTGGTGGTCTAATTGTCAGATTCTCGGACGCAGACGCACGAAGAAGCCACGAGACTTGCATTCGCCGCGTCGATCACGGATGCCGCGCACGCGAAGCATCCCTCGCCGAGGAACTCCTCTATCGTACCGGATGACCGGGTAGGCTGATACTCAGGTCTTTTCCCCACGCAGAACTTGGAGTCCGGCATGCTCGACGGCGCTTTCCTCTCACACGCCATCCTCTGGCTCATCGGCGCTATGACGCTCTGCGCCACTGTCTTCACGATCGGCGCGTTGTTCTCGATGGGGCGCACCAGCTACCGCAAGGACTGACCGCAGCGACTGACCCCAGCGGCAGCGCAACGCCTGCGCGTCACGCCAACAAATGGCATCTCGCGACACATGCGCGCACGCGTGCCGCCCACGGGGATAATCTGAGAGCATCCCCACTTCACGACCGAGGAGAAGTCTGTGCCCGAAGCATCAGCGAACATCGGAGTCGTCGGACTCGCCGTCATGGGTTCGAATCTCGCCCGCAACCTCGCCAGCCGCGAGGGCAACACCGTGGCGATCTTCAACCGAAGCTACGCGAAGACGCAGACCGTTCTCGATGAGCACCCGGAGGCCGGCTTCGTTGCGGCATCCACCTATCAGGAGTTCGCCGACTCCCTGCAGAAGCCGCGCACCGCGATCATCATGGTCAAGGCTGGCGGGCCGACCGATGCGGTGATCAATTCGCTGGCCTCGGTCTTCGAGCCGGGTGACATCATCGTCGATGGTGGGAACGCGTACTTCCCCGACACGATCCGTCGAGAAAAGGCCGTCCGCGAGACCGGAATCAACTTCGTCGGTGCCGGTATCTCCGGCGGCGAAGAAGGTGCTCTCCTCGGCCCGAGCATCATGCCCGGCGGATCGGATGAGTCCTGGATCACGCTCGGCCCGATCCTGAAGTCCATCGCAGCGGTCGCCGAAGGCGAACCGTGTGTCACGCACGTCGGTCACGACGGCGCCGGACACTTCGTCAAGATGGTGCACAACGGCATTGAGTACGCCGACATGCAGCTCATCGCTGAGGCGTACGACCTCATTCGCCGCGGCACCGGCAAGACCCCCGCGGAGATCGCCGATGTCTTCGCCGAGTGGAACAAGGGCGAGCTCGAGTCGTACCTGATCGAGATCACCGCCGAGGTTCTCCGCCAGGTCGACGCTGAAACGGGCAAGCCGCTCGTCGACATCATCGTCGACCAGGCTGGCGCCAAGGGCACCGGCGCCTGGACAGTGCAGACTGCACTTTCCCTCGGCGTCCCGGTCTCCGGCATTGCCGAGGCGACGTTCGCTCGTTCACTGTCTTCACACCCTGAGCAGCGCGCGGCAGCTGCCGCCCTGCCCGGCCCGGAGGAAGAGTTCGAGGTCGAGGACACCGAGGCATTCATCGAGGACGTGCGCCTGGCACTGTTCGCATCGAAGATCATCGCCTACTCGCAAGGGTTCGACGAGATCCGCGCTGGAGCTGCCGAGTACGACTGGCAGATCGACCTCGGTGCGATCAGCAAGATCTGGCGCGGCGGCTGCATCATCCGCGCACAGTTCCTCAATCCCATCGCCGACGCCTACGCCGAGAACCCGGATCTTCCGGTGCTCGCGGTGGCACCGTACTTCGCCGAAGCGCTGACCCGCGGTCAGGCCTCATGGCGCCGCGTCGTGATCGCCGCAACCGAGGCGGGTATCCCCTCGCCGGCATTCTCGTCATCGCTCGCGTACTACGACGGCATCCGCGCCGACCGACTGCCGGCAGCCCTTGTGCAGGGCCAGCGCGATTTCTTCGGCGCACACACCTACAAGCGCATCGACAAGGAAGGCACCTTCCACACGCTGTGGTCGGGCGACCGCACCGAGATCGAGGCAGAAGACACGCACTGATCGTTTGTGCACGACGAAGGGCTGGCAACCTCGCGGTTGCCAGCCCTTCGTCTTTCAGGTGAGTCGTCTTTCAGGTGAGTCGTCTATCAGGCGACTCCTCTATCAGGACGTGACACGCGTCATGCGACGATGTTGTGGTTTCGCCGGAACACATTGTGCGGATCCCATGCCGCTTTTACTGTGCGTAGCCGCTCGAAAGCCGCGGCCGAGAACATCCCCGACACTGCCGCCGGACGCTCCGTGTCGGCGAAGTTTCCGTACTCGGCCAGGCGACCGGATTCGATCTCTCGCCAGTCCGCAAGGATCGCTGCACGGGTGTCGTCATCGATCATGCCGGGAATGTCGAATCCGCCCGCCATCACGAACCACGTCGCCGACCTCGCGGGGAAAGGCGTCGCCTCCTGCGGCACGTCCGCGAATGCTCCCCCGAGTGAGCGCAAGAACACGACCGATGCCGGATACGCGCCGCGGAACGCCACCAACCGATCGATGAGGTCATCGTCGAGCTCGGCATAGAGGCCATTACCTCCCAGGAACCCGGGAGGGGCAGGCGCATCTTCCCCGGCCTCCGGCTCAGGCATCTGGAGCAGGATCTCGCGGTATGCCGGAGTTGTCACGGTGGCATCGATACCATCCAGTGCTGCCACCGGCGCGAGTGCTGATCGCAGCGCATCCGCGTCTTCCCCTGCCCAGACCGCGGCCAGACGCGCGCCAGCCGGCGCGCTCGGATCCATCGCCGGAACATCCATATAGGTGACCGTCAGCTCGCGCGCGGCCGTGCGCATCAGATCGCGCGTCGCGCGCAGCGTGGCTCCTGCATCCCCGCCGATCACATACTCCCCGTAGGCGATGCCGGAAAGCGGATGTGCCGCAAAATCGAAACGTGTGACGATGCCGAAGTTGCCGCCGCCGCCCTTCAGCGCCCAGAACAGCTCGGCGTTCTCGCCTGCTCCGACCTCGATGATCTCGCCGGCCGCCGTCACGAGTTGGGCGCCGATCAACTGATCGACTGCGAGCCCCCAGCTGCGCACCATCCAGCCGATTCCGCCGCCGAGCGTCAACCCGCCAACGCCGACGCTGGCGGTGTCACCTGAGCTGATTGCCAGCCCGGCATCCGCGAGCGTCGTGGCGACTGCGCCCCACGTCGCCCCACCACCGATATGCACGGTGGATCCTTCAACGTGAACGTCCGCGAGTCCGGTGAGATCGATCCGCATGCCGTCCGGCGCGTCATGCGACCAAGGCCCATGACCGCCGGATACGACCGTGATCGTGAGAGTTTCCTGGCGCGCACGTCGCACCAGGGCGGCGACATCCTCCGGTGTCGCCGGAAGTACTGTGAGTTGGCTTTTTGTCATGCGCTCACGCTAGCGACGGCCACCGACACAGTGGTCGAATCGGGAGAATCCGCCCTTCGCCGTCAGCGAACTGTCGCGTTCCCCGGTACCACCACGGTCTTCAAACCCTCACCGCGGGCGGCGGCATTCAGCGCATCGAAGAACTCCTTCAACGGCACCTGTTTGGTGATCAGTGGCGTCAGCACGACGTCACCCGCGGCGATCAGCCTCATCGCCGCGCGCCACGAGGTCGGCGTGGATGCGAAGCCGCTGGAAACGGTGAGCTCTTTGTACAAAACGATGTCGAACGGCAGCGTAACCTCGCGTCCGAATATCCCCACCTGCACGTAGCGTGCGCCCCGGCGCGCAGCACGCAGCGCGTTGGCTGCTCCCGGGGCAGACCCGGAGCATTCGATGACGACATCGAAGGAGTCAGTCTCCGGCGTTTCGGTCGTGGTTCCGATGCCGAGATCTGCGGCGACGGCCAGACGTGCGGCGTCGGCGGGGAGCCCGGAGAGTGTAACGATGCCCCCGGAGGCTTTCGCCACTTGTGCTGCGAGCTGTCCCATCGCCCCAGGCCCGGTGACGAGAACGCGGTCCCCCGGTTGCACGACCGGCGGATCGAGCAGACACTGGGCGACGCAGGCGAGTGGTTCGCTGAGCACTCCGTCGAGTTCTCCCGGCGTCGCCGGCATCCGGTGCAGGTTGATGACAGGCATCAGCAATTGCGTGGCAAACCCACCGTTTCGGAATGAGCCGATCGAACGGCGATCCACGCACAGATTGCGGCGCCCGGCGCGGCACATGTCACACTCCTCGCACGCAGCGAAATACGTCTCCATTGCCACTTTTGCGCCGAGCCAGGAGGCATCCACCTCGGAGCCGACCGAGGAAACAACGCCGAGAACTTCGTGGCCCATGACGACCGGCCGCTCGTGGTCGTACTCGTCATGGGCGACGTGCACGTCAGTGCCACAGATGCCGGTCGCGAGGACATCGATGACGACCTGTCCTGCACCAGCGACCGGAACATCGACCTCGCCGATCTCGATACCCTCGACGCCGGGACCACGCTTAATCACGGCAGGCATGGTGTTCATCGGTTGCGACCTTTCACCAGTCATGGACGGTGCCATCGGCGTGCCGGTTTTTCAGGAGGACGTATCGATGGCAGCGCGGAACGCGGAGGCGCGCGCGGCGAGGGCTTTGAGGTCACCGCCGGGGCGGGCAGCATCTCCAACGAGAGGGCTGCCGACACCAAACCCGAAGGCACCTGCCGCGAGGAATGACCCGATCGTCTCGACGTACACACCCCCGACGGGGATGATCCTGGCATCCGGGAAGGGATCGCGCACCGCCTGGATGAATCCGGCGCCGAGTGTAGCCGCGGGGAACAGCTTCACCGCTGCCGCCCCCAGATCCATTCCGCGCTGAATCTCGGTGGGTGTGTAGACGCCAGGGAGCACGCCGATGTTCTGCGCAATCGCGTACTCGACGGATGCTGTGAGCGTCGGCGTCACGATGAACTGAGCACCGGCCGCGACCGCACGGTCGGTGTCTGCCTCGGTGAGAACTGTTCCTGCACCGATAAGAGCTTCTGCCGGGGCATCCGACACGATCTGAGCGATCGCCTCTTCGGCATCCGCCAGCGTGAGCGTGATCTCCAGCGTCGTCACGCCCGAGGCGATCAGCGTGCGCGCAGCGGCCACGGTCGCATCCACGTCGGTACCCCGCAGAATCGCCACCAGCCGGTCAGAGGCGATCCGTTCGCGCAACTGCGCGTTATCCACTGTGCTCATGATCCTGTGCTCACCATTCCGCCACCGATCCATCCGTGTGCCGCCAGATCGGGTTCTGCCACGTCTCCCAGCGAGATGCGGCATCCCGTACGGCCTTCTCGTCGATCTCGATTCCGAGACCTGCACCAGTCAACCGCTCGAAGCTGCCATCGACGAACTTCAGCGGCGCCGTGTCGACAACATAGTCGAGCACCTCAGCGCCCTGGTTGTAGTGGATGCCGATCGACTGCTCCTGGATGAGGTAGTTCGGCGTCGCGAAACCCACCTGCAGACACGCGGCGAGCGCAAGCGGACCCAGGGGGCAATGCGGTGCGAGCGAGACGTCGAATGTCTCAGCGAGCGCGGCGATGCGACGCACCTCGGAGATTCCTCCGGCGTGCGAGAGATCTGGCTGTGCAATCGCAATTCCGGCCTGCAGCACGGGGAGAAACTCCTGCCTGCTGTACAGCCGCTCCCCCGTCGCAATCGGAATCGTCGTGGCATCCACAATCCGCGCAATGGCGTGCGAGTTCTCGGGAACAACTGGCTCCTCGAGGAAGAATGGATGCAGCGGCTCCAGCAGCGGCGCCAAGCGACGAGCGGTGGCGAGCGTGAACCGCCCGTGCAGATCGACCGCGACATCGCGATCCGGCCCGAGCACCTCCCGTGCCATGGCGACTCGCGAGACGACGCCGTCAAGCTCGGCGACCGAGCCGTTGCGGCTCATCTTGCCCGAGGCGTTCATCTTCACCGCGGTGAGTCCGACCTCGAGCTGTTCGGAGATGTGATCAGCCACTTCGGCCGGGTCATCGCCGCCGACCCAGCCGTACGCTCGGATGCGGTCGCGAACGGCACCGCCGAGCAGATCGTGCACAGGGACGCCGAGTCTCTTGCCTTTGAGGTCCCACAGCGCCTGATCGACGCCGGCGACGGCACTGGCGAGCACCGCGCCGCCACGGTAGAACTGGCTCTTGGTGAGCACCTGCCAGTGGTCCTCGATCAGTCCTGGGTCACGCCCCAAGAGGTACTCGGCGAACTGGTCGACGGCCGCACGCACGACATCGGCATAACCCTCCAGCGAAGCCTCGCCCCAGCCGACGAGGCCATCACTTGTCTCGATACGCACGAACAGCCAGCGCGGCGCAACAGGGAAGGACTCGACGCGAGCGATGGTGACGGTCATATCAGGCCTCACCCCTTGGTGGCGCCGGCGGTGAGCCCGCTGACGATGTAGCGCTGCGTGAACAGGGCGATCAGCATGATGGGCGTCGTCACCACGACGGATGCCGCCATCAGCGCACCCCAGTCGATCGACGCGTAGCCGATGAAGTCGAAGATCGCCACCGGCAGTGTCTTCGTGGAGTTGCCGGAGAGCACGAGGGCGAACATGAAGTTGTTCCACGAGAAGATGAACGACAAGATCGTGGCCGTTGCGATACCTGGCACCGAAAGCGGCAGCGTGATCCGGAAGAACGCGCCGATCGCTGTGAGCCCGTCCACCTGCGCCGACTCCTCCAACTCTTCTGGCAGCTGATCGAAGAAAGACATCATGATGTAGAGGATCAGCGGTAGTGACACGAACATGTGCGACAGGATCAGTGGTGCGTACCCGCCCGTCAGCTTCAGCTGCGCGAAGATGAAGTACCAGGGCACCAGCAGACTGACACCGGGAATGATGCGGGCCAGCAATACGACCATGGACGACTTGTTCATGATGAACCGGCTCATGGCGTACGCGGCAGGAACTGCAAGCACCAGCGAGAGCGCAGTCGCCATGAAGGCGACGAAGAACGAGTTCCAGATGTAGACCAGGTAGTTGCCGCGACGCGGGTCGAACACCGTTCCGTAGTTGTCCAGCGTCGGGTCGAAGATGAGCGCCTTGGTCGGATCGTAGATCTGCACGTTGTATTTGAAGCTCGCCAGCACCATCCATACGATCGGACCGAGGAATGCGAGCACGATGAGGGCAAGGCCGACGAACCGGCCGACTGTGCCCCAGCGGGCCTTCTTGCGCCGACGCGGCCGCGGCTTTGCGCCGCCGGTGACGAGCGTCCGGGTATCGGCCTGAGTGTCATGGTTGAGTGCGCTCATGACTCCTTGCCCTTTCTCTGCATCTGGAGAACCCAGATCACGGCCAGGATGAGCAGGAAGAACAAGATCAGCACCGCTGACGCCAGTCCGTACTCGTTGTAGTCGAAGCTCAGGCCGTAGGCGTAGACGTTGAGCGTCTCCACATCGTGGAACGCACCACCGCCCTTGCCCTTGGTGGCATAGAGGATGTCGAAGGTCTTCAACGCGTCGATACCGCGCAGCAGAACCGCCGCGATGATCACCGGACGCATCAGCGGAACGATGACGTACCAGAAGCGCTGCCAACCGTTCGCGCCGTCGACCTTCGCGGCCTCCTGAGGCTCCTCGGAGAGGCCGGTAAGCCCGGCCAACAGGATGAGCGTCACCATCGGCGTCCACTGCCAGATGTCGACGAAAGTCAGCGTCGCCAACGACGTGGCAGGATCCGCCAGCCACGGTTGAGGGGGAATTCCGACCCAGCCGAGCATCTCGTTGATGAAGCCGATGTTCGGCTCGAAGAGCAGTCGCCACATCATGCCGACCGCGACCGGTGTCGCCACTAGGGGAAGCAGGATGATCGTTCGGACGACACCCTGACCGCGGAATGGCTTCCACAGCAGGAGGGCGATGATCATTCCGAGAATCAACTCGAAGAAGAGCGCGCCACCGGTGAAGGCGAAGGTACGCCAGACCGCGGGCCAAAAGCGCTCGGTGTCGGTGAGTGCCTCGACGTAGTTGTTCACGCCGATGAAATCAAAGTCCCGGCGGACAGACCGCTTCGAATCGGTGAAGCTGAGGAAGAGTGTCCACCCCAACGGGATGGCGAGCAGGAGAACGGTGAACGCGATGGAGGGTCCAGCGAACAGCCACTTTCGGTGCCGATTGGCCCAGCGACTGAAGCGCTCCCCTGTCCCGACCTGGTCGGGAGTCTGAAGTGCAGTCATGAGTACTTCCGTGAGGATCGGCCGTCGTCGCCCCGGTGATTCACCGGGGCGACGACGGACTCGGAGTGGTTACTCGGCGTCTTCGAGGAGGAATTCGTCGAACGCCGTGTTCGCGGAATCGGCCGCAGCATCCACATCGCCTCCGGAGATGGCGATGACAATCGGATCGCCGACGATCTCGCGGGCCTGAGCGACCTGGATCACCAGCGGGCGATCCTCGCCGACGCCGTTCGCGCCGTTGATCTTGATCGCTTCGACAAGTTCGGCCGGGTAGTCAGCTGTCGCGTCGGGGTCATCCCACACCGAGGTGCGAGCGCCCATGACTCCGAGTTTCGACATCTCCAGGGTGACCTCCTTCGACGTCGCCCATTGGATGAACTGCCACGCCGCGGACTGGTTCTCGCTGGTTTCGTTGATCGCGAGTGCCCACGCCGCCACGTTGTATGGCTTGGAGCCAGCGGATCCCTCGGGGAAGGCCGCGAAGCCCACCTGGTCAGAGACCGTCGACTGAGTCGGGTCAGTCATGTTCTTGTAGAGGCTGTCCGCATCCGCGATGAAAGCGGCCTGGCCCTGCTGGAAGACGGCGAACGCCTCAGCCCAGCTCATCTCCGGGTTAATCGTGGCATCCGTGTGGTTGCGGATGAGGTCACCGTAGTACTGGTATGCACCACGTGCCTCATCGCTGTTGATCGCGGAGGTGCCGTCCTCGTTGATCCACTTGCCGCCCGAACTGAACAGGAACGCGCTGAACTGGGTCACCGCGGCTGATTTTCCCGTGCGGCCGATGTAGCCGGCGACGTCGGGGTGCAGCTCGTGGATGGCAGCTGCTGCCGCATCGAGTTCCTCGAGCGTGGCCGGGACTTCAAGTCCGGCCTCCTCCAGGAGGTCTTTGCGGTAGTACAGCACCGTGCGCTCGGTGATGATCGGAACTCCGACGACCTCGTCCTCGTAGGTGGTCAGTGACGCGGGCCCAGACTGGAAGTCTGACCAGTCCCAGTCGGCGTCGGCCTCGACCTCTTCGGTGATGTCAGAGAGATAGCCATTGCTGGCGAACAGCTTGTTCTCCTGCAGCGGGCGGTACATCAGGACGTCGATCTCATCGGTTCCTGCGTTGAGCTTGACGTTGTACTGGTCGGAGAGCTGGTCTTCGGCGAGCTGTGAGATCTCGACTGTGGCTCCGGTCTCCTCTTCGAACTCAGGGATCAGGTCCTTGAGCGATTCCGTCCACACGTGGTTCGCAAGGGTAACGCGAATGGTCTCGCCTTCGATGCCTTCACTCGCATCGATGTCCGAGCCCGAGCTGCAGCTGACGAGTGCGCCAGCGACCACTGCTGTTGTTGCCGCCGCGAGGAAGCGTGCGGTCTTGGATCCGTACTTCACTGTGACTCCATCCTGAGCCGCGCGTCATCGCGAATGCTCCTGGTGCAGGTGTTCCGTTACATCTGCTCAGTGGTCAAGATAGTTCCCACAAGTCATACTTATCAACCCATGTGACCAAAAAGATAAGATCTAGCCATGAACACCGAAATTGCACCCACCACCGACCCCAAAGGTTCAGTGGTGAAAGGCGACCTCCGCAATCTCGTTCTCGACACACTCGGTCGCGAGATCTGTTCAGGTGCGATCGGACCCGAGACAACATTCACGACCGAGTCGCTTGAAGCTCGCTTCCAGGTCTCGCGATCTGTGGTTCGCGAAGCCCTGCGTGCGCTCGAGGCTCTGGGGCTCATCACACCGAAGCGGCGTGTGGGCTTGCGCGTGCTGCCGCTGACTCAATGGAACGTCTACGACCTTCAGGTCATCCGCTGGCGCCTCGCGGGCCCCAGTCGCGTCTCACAGCTGCGTTCGCTCACCGAACTGCGCGGAGCGATCGAACCCGCCGCAGCCCGAATGGCTGCGATGCGCGCCCCGCTGAATCAGGCCAGCGACCTCATGGGTCTCGCCGGACGGCTGTGGGCTGCCGGCAAAGCAGGCGATGTCGCAGGCTTCCTGAACCTCGACAAGGAGTTCCACTCCCTCGTCCTCACGATGAGCGGCAACGAGATGTTCGCACAGCTGCATCACCTCGTCGCCGAGGTACTCACCGGGCGCTCACAGTACAACCTGATGCCGCAGTTCCCGGCATCCGAAGCTCTGCAAATGCATGTAGACATCGCTACCGCGATCCAGACCGGAAATGCGGATAAGGCAGCCGCCTCCATGGTCGCGATCATGGATCGCACGCTCACCGAGATGAGCTCCATCTGGGACAACGAGATCCCGATCATCGGCTGAGTGCCGCCGATCGGGACCTCGCCACGGTCACTTCGTGATGTCGGTCACTGTTCCCTTTGCCAAGCGCAGTCGCCGCGTGGCCCGACGAGCAACCGCAGAGTCGTGGGTCACGATGATCATCGTGATCCCTTCGGCGCACAACCCCTCCAGAAGCACCAGAATCTCGTCTCGCATGCTCTCATCGAGATTTCCGGTCGGCTCGTCCGCCAGCAGCACCTTCGGGCGCTTGATGATCGCCCGAGCGATGGCGACGCGCTGCTGCTGACCGCCGGAGAGCTCTGATGGCAGGTGGTCACCACGATCGGCGAGGCCCACGTGAACCAGAGCCTCCTCGACTCGGCGCAGCCGCTCAGCTTTGTCGAGCTTCATCATCTCCAACGCCATGTTCACGTTCTCCGACGCCGTGAGCGTCGGGATCAGGTTGAACCCCTGGAAGACGAATCCGATCTCCTCCGAGCGCAGTCGGTTCAGCTCCGTCGCGGATGCGGATGCCAGCTCAGTTTCACCCAGCCGCAGCGAACCGCTACTGGGCCGGTCTAGCGCCCCAAGCAACTGCAGCAGGGTGGACTTGCCACCTCCGGTCGGTCCTTGAATCGTGACGAACTCTCCGGCGCGAATCTCCAGATCCACACCCGCGAGCGCCTTGATCACCCGGTTCTTCTGTGTGTAGGTGCGGGTGACATCCTTCAGCCGGTAGATGGCATCGGGCCGCGGCGCAGCATCCGCTTCATGCGTGATCGTGTCAGTGACGGTCATTGCTTCTCCTCCAGACATGTCGGCGCTCACGCGACCGAACGAAGTGCTTCAGCGGGGCTCAGACGAGCAGCGCGCCAACCACCAAACGCACCGGCGAGGAGTCCTCCGAGCACAGCGATGCCCACGGCCGCCAGAATCACCACAGGCGTGAACGGCGCATTGAGCACGATGTCCACGGCCTCAGTCGTTTGGAACATGCCCCCGCCACCACCGGTCGGTCCGCCCATGCCTCCGCCGCCTGGTCCGCGCATACCCTCAGTGGTAGAGCTCGCTGCGGCAGAGATCGTGGGCTGGATGATGTTGATCACGACGATGCCCACCACCCCGAGGATGAGTCCGCCGATACCACCGATGAGGCCCTGCACCATCGATTCTCCGGCGACCTGTCGCACGACACGACTGTTGGACCAGCCGATCGACTTCAGCGTGCCGAACTCTCGTGTGCGACGCGAGACACCGGAAATCGTGAACAGCACGGCCATCAGCAGCGCGACGCCGAGCACGATGATAGACAGCCATGTGCCGAGGTTCGTGATCATCGAGGTTGCGCTGGTCAGCGAGCCGGACACAGTGGAGGCAAGCTCGGACTGCGAGCTCACCGTCGCATCCGGAAGATCGTCCGCAAGAGTGGTCTGCAGAGCGTCGATTGCCGACGAAGATTCCGCCTGGACATAGACCGTCGAGATCACGTCGTCGACTCCGGCAAGAGTCTGCGCGGTATCCAGCGGCAGGTAGACGTTGGCTGCGGTGTCCGCGGCATCCGACGTCGAAGTGATCAGGCCGACGACCTCAAGCTCAGAGCCGGCGACGTCGATGACATCGCCCACGGCGATCTCGTTCGTGGTCGCATAAGAGCCATCGACCAGAGCGACGAGCGCCCCTGAGTCGTCGGCATCGAAGCCACGACCAGCGCTGACCTCGACGGAGGCGAGCGGGCCGATTGCCGAGCCTGCCGGATCGATCCCGAGCACCGTGAACGAGTCGATGTCGAAAGAGCTTCCTCCGGCACCATCAGGGCCACCGCTCGGCGGGCTCTGTCCTTCGCCGGGCATTGCACCAAGGTCGCTTTGGTCGCCCTGCCCACCGAAACCGCCAGTGGGCAACTCGCCAGAAAATGTCGAGTTGGTCAGGCTGAGAGCTGCGGCTGCAGCGCCGACACCATCGGTCGCGCGTATGTCGTCGAGAACCGATCCTTCCAGAGTGCTGCGCATCATCTCGGTGGTGAGCTGCGACTGGCTGATCGTGGTGGTGTCGTCGGTGCTCGCTCCGGCATCCGAATCGAAGTCGAACTGGCGCCCGCCTCCCTCGCCTGGTTCGAATGCGGCACCGGTGACCGTCAGGTCTGTCCCCACCCCATATACCGACTCCAGCGCCTGTGCCTGCGCATCGCGCACACCTGCGGTCAGCGCGTTGACGACGATCACCAGCGCGATCGCCACGGCGAGACCCACAGCGACGATCACCGTCTGTTTCTTTCGTCCGGCGAGTTCTCGCCGGAGATATCTTCCGTACATCTCTCTCCTTCGTCCGCGGCCATCCACGACTGAATTCGAAGTTATGCATCGTGCATTTGGACGCGTGATGACCGGGTGATGAGATTCGTATGAGCACTGATTCACATCAGTACTGAGATTCACAGATCACGCATAGCGGATTCCATAGCAATCACATAGGAGATTGCCCAGAATGGTGTCATGCCCAACGACCAGCCTGAACTGCGCCGCCCCGACGGCTCGCCCCTGCGCATCCTCGCCGTAGACGATGAGCAGATGCTCACCGACCTGCTCGCCATGGCGCTTCGTATGGAAGGGTGGGAGGTGCGCACGGCATCCTCGGGTCTGGAAGCACTTCAGGTCGCGCGCGAATTCGAGCCCGATGCCCTCGTGCTCGACATCATGATGCCCGACCTCGACGGCATGAGCGTGCTGCGACGCCTCCGCGAATCGGGCAACTTCGTGCCAGTGCTCTTCCTCACCGCGAAGGATGCCGTCGGCGATCGCATCGCTGGTCTCACCGCCGGCGGCGACGACTACGTCACCAAGCCTTTCAGCCTGGAGGAGGTCATTGCGCGTCTGCGTGCGATCATTCGCCGCACCGGGCTTGCCACCAGCGATGACGGCCAGTCGATTCTGCGCGTTGGTGACCTCACGCTGAACGAGGACAGCCACGAAGTCGAACGCGATGGCACCGAGATCGAGCTGACCGCTACTGAGTTCGAGCTACTCCGCTACCTCATGCGCAACGAGCGCCGGGTGCTCTCCAAGGCGCAGATTCTCGACCGAGTGTGGAGTTACGACTTCGGCGGCAAGTCCTCGGTCGTCGAGCTGTACATCTCTTACCTCCGCAAGAAGATCGACGCCGGGCGCACGCCGTTGCTGCACACCGTCCGCGGCGTCGGGTACATGATCAAGGCCCCGCAGTGACTTCAATGAGGATGCCGCGACGCCCGTTGACCCTGCAGGCGCGGCTGATGGCCGCTGTGATCGGGTTCGTGTCGCTCATCCTCATCATCGTCGCGGTCATCACGAGCGCGACGCTCGGCCAGGCGTTGGAGGGTCAGCTCACGGAGCAGGTGCGCTCGCTCTCCGGTCGTACGACGAGTCTCGTCACACAGACCGCTGGCTATGCCACGGTCACGAATACTTCGCTCACGGCGCGTTCAACAATGGAGAACGTCGCTCCGCCTGCGACCGGGATGCTGCTGGCCTTCTGGATGCCGGACGGCGGCGCCAGCGGCGTCGTGGTCGACGGTTCAGGCGCCCTCACTGATCTGACGAACTCCCAACTCGGTGCCATCGACAAGGCACTGGCCGGACGCGGCACCGGCACGATTACGCTCCCCGGTGGCGAGTCCTATCAGCTCTTCGTGACGCAGACGCAAGTCACGAAGCTCTTCCCCACGATCAACGTCGTCACTGGTCTTCCTCGTGACAATATCCAGAGCACGTTGGCGCAGCTACTGACGGTCATCACGCTGGCGACCCTGGGTGGCCTGATCCTGCTCGCCATCACGACGACCGTCACGATTCGCATGAGCCTGCGCCCGTTGCGCGCGGTGGCCGCAACGGCGACCCGCGTGGCGAATCAGCCGCTCGATCGCGGCGAGGTCACCATCACCGAGCGCGTGCCCGAAACTGAGGCAGATCCGCGCACGGAGATCGGACTCGTGGGCGCGTCGCTCAACACGCTGCTCGATCACGTCAACGACTCCCTGGCGTCACGCCAGAACAACGAAGAGCGGATGCGTCGATTCGTCGCGGACGCGAGCCATGAACTGCGTACCCCTCTGGCATCCATCCGCGGGTATTCCGAGCTCTCGCTGCGGGATCGCGCGTTGCCAGAAACTGCCCAGATGGCACTGGAGCGCATTCAGGCACAGTCGCTGCGGATGACCCGACTCGTTGAGGACCTGCTGCTGCTGGCTCGCCTAGATGAGGGTCAGGAACTCGTGCACGGCACAGTCGATCTCACCCAGCTTGCCCTGGAGGGTCTGGCCGATGCACGCCCCACTGCTCCGGATCATCACTGGAGCATCGATGTTCCAGAGGAGCCGGTGACCATGCTCGGCGATGCAGGGCGACTGCATCAGGTCGTCGCGAACCTGCTCGCCAACGCCCGCACCCACACACCTGCCGGCACCGAGATCACCCTGAGCGTGGCGCGAGAGAACGACGAAGCCGTGATTCGCGTGCACGATGATGGCCCGGGCATCGATCCTCAGGTACGTGATGAGCTGTTCGCTCGTTTCGCCAGGGGAGACAGCTCACGCGCCCGCCAAACCGGTGGCACCGGCCTCGGACTCGCGATCGTCAAGGCCATCGTCGAGGGCCACCACGGAGAGATCACGGTGGAGTCCAAGCCCGGAGACACCGCCTTCACCGTCCGGTTCCCGCTGACGCCGGTGCCCTCCGCGTCGGCGTAGCCCGGCTGGCCTGGGTCTCGGTGCGGCCCCAGTCCCCTCACCGCGGGAGGCAGGGGCCGACGTGCGAAGGCTCCCCTCAGTAGCCGGCGAAGGCGTCCGTCGTCAGGGTGCGCGCCTTCTGCAGAGCAGGGGCGAGATCCGCGAGCAACCTCGGCGGACCTGAGATGAACGTGTGCCTCGTCGAGATGTCGGGAACCACTCGTTCCAGACCCTCTGCATCCAGACGCACCCCTTGCGCCCACGTCCAGTGCTCGGGCAGACGCTCTGGGGCATCCCGTGTGAACACGATCGTGCGCACGCCGGTCGCCTCGAGTTCGGCGCGGAACGCGAGCTCTGCGGCCTCGGCGGCGACATAGACCAGCACGACATCGCGGTGCACGCCATCGGCCTGCATCTGCCGCAGCTGCGAGACGAATGGTGTGACGCCGATGCCTGCGGCGACCATAAGCAACGGCACATCACCGTGCGGCAGCACGAAATCGCCCCAGGTGCCGGTGACGGCGAGGGTGGCACCCGGCTCGGCGCTCGCCAATGCTCGCTTATACGAAGACGGATGCTTCTGATCGCCATTCTTGTACGCGATCCGTAGTGTCGGGAGGTCTGCCGGCGCCGAGACGATGCTGAACTCACGGCGGGTGCCGCGAGCATCCGGGCGGTGGTGCGGCACATCGAGCTCGAGGTACTGCCCCGGCACGAACTTCAGCTTCCCCTTGGCCCGGAAGGTCAATTCCTGCGCCGTCGGGGTGATGAACTCGCGCTTCTGAAGAGTGAGCCGCACAGATCCACGCAGCGCGAAGGCCACTGCGAGCAGGTTCCCGATCAGCAACGCCCGTTCCTGGCCCAGCGTGAAAAGTCCGCCGACGAGGATCGGCCAGCCGGCGAGCACACCAACCAGCGCCGCGACCGAGAACTGCTGCCAGCGCCGGGGCGGGCTCGTCAGAGGCTCTGAGACCATGAACACGCCGAGGAACAGGTATGGCGACTGCAACAGAGCGAACTGAAGCGCGGATACAAGGTCGAAGTCGATGTCAAACTGCTGCGCCTGCACCGCTTGGCGCACGACCGCAGTGCCGACGGCGATCAGCAAGAAGACCAGTACCACACGCACCTTCTCAGTGCGCCACAGCACGACCAGCCCGAAGACTGCGACCGGGATCGCGAGAGCTGGGTTTCCGACCCACCAGGAGGCCGAAGTGCCGAGCCATTCAAATGCACCGAAAGAGCCGACAATCGTGACAACGGCTGCACCGAACGCCGCGGGGTTCAGGATGTGCCTACCCCGCCAGGCGATGACGTACTTCGACAGGCTCGCGAGGGCACCTGCCAGGGCGAGACCGAGGATGCTCGCGGGCTCGACCCCTGGCCTCATGACGAACAGCAGAATCAGCGCGGTTACCAGCGAAGACTCCACCCGCCATGGCAGATGCAGAAGTCGCTGCGCTCCCGCATCGACGGCAGAGATCACCACGGCGAGCACGAAGAACGAGACGACGAGCTCCAGCGGTGTCGGCGACACAATCACGCCGAACGCCGACAACACCAGCGCGATGAGCGCGAGCGTCGCCAGTGCGAAGAACACCAGCCGGTACATGGACACGGCACCGAGAACGGCGAGCACTCGTTGACGGATGGCGATGAATGAAGATGTCACAGAACAACTCTTCCCTATCCGTGGCCCGCTGAGGTCGTGAACAGCTCAACCGGGGCATCCGTGGAGCGCTGTGAGCGTCCGTCGGTGCTCATTCGCACCCACCGCACATCCCAGCGGTCAGCGAGCTCCGCACCTCCATCGAAGAACAGTGCGGTGGCCGCGGCATCCGCCCGCATCGCGTCGGGGGCGATCGCCCACGTCGCTGCCCACGTGCGCACCGGCCTGCCGGTGCGAGCATCCAGCACGTGGTGCAGACCGTCGCCCCACGCGCGCCGATTGATGGCGGATGCGCACAGCGCCTGATCACGGATCGTCGCGATGCCGATCGCCTTGGATGCATCAAACGGGTGCTCCAGACCGATACGCACCTCGGAGCCCCGCACGGCGAGATCGCCACCCGCATCGACGATGAGGTCGCCGTCGACGTCGGAGAGAGCGTCGACCACGAGATCGACGAGTCGTCCCTTGCCGAGCGCGCCGACATCGATCACCCCAGCGGATGCCAGCGACAGCTGCAATTCCGACCAGGTGAGGATGCTGGCCCAATCGGACGGCGCCGCCTGCGGCTCCACGGCAGCGAGGGAGTATGCAGCGTCGTAGCCGAGCGCGTTGAGACTCTCCCCCACCAACGGGTTCACGGCTCCCTCGGTTGCTGCGGACAGTTCGCGATACGTGTCGAGCATTGCCGCGGCATCCGCCGGTATCGCAGCCGTACCACCAGCCAGCGAAAGGTGTGTCACCAGCGAATCATCACGAAAGCGGGACCAGGTCAGGTCGAAGTCTTCGATGAGGGAATCGATCGCCGCGCGCTGCGCCTTCTTCAGCGGGCTTTCGGTCTCGATCTCCCACCGGGTGCCGATCGCGTCGAAGCGCCAGACGGACATCGTGGACTAGGCCGCGGCCTGCTCTTTGATGTCGGCCACTGCAGAGTTGAATCCGCCGCTGGTCAGCGACGAACCGGCGACGCGACTCACGTTCAGCTCGTCGATTGAGACGCCGACCACTTCTTCGGCGATCCCGCCGATGAATTGGCCCTGATACTGCTCGGTCTCCCGCGCCTGCGGTTCACCGGCCACCTCGACATCGGTGACGACGCCGCCTTCAAGGCTGAGCGTCACCGAGATCTGCTCCACCGTCTCTGGCGTCTGGTACGAACCCTCGGCCGTGTAGGTGCCGTCGACGTATTCGTCGCCGGCCGGTGGGCCTGCCTCTGCGTCAGCTGCACCGGAGCATCCGGCCAGAACCAGAAGTCCTGCGACGCCTGCGACGGCTGCGCTCTTGCGAACGGATGACGGGACAGTCGAGCTGATCATGGGTTCGAGATTAGAACGGCCCGCTATGCGCAGGCTGTGCCGATCGAAGCGTCGGTTACGCGTCGCCGCCGAACATGCTGGTGACAGAACCGTCCTCAAACACCTCGTGGACGGCGCGGGCCAGCAGCGGGGCGATCGGCAGCACAATGAGCCCATCCCAGCGACGCGACTCGCTTAGCGGGATGGTGTCGGTGACGACGACCTCGTCAATCGAAGCATCCTGAAGACGCTCACTCGCCGGGTCGCTGAAGATCGCGTGCGTGGCTGCGACGATGACGCGGCGCGCGCCTGCAGACTTCAGCGCCTGTGCGGCCTTGACGATGGTGCCACCGGTGTCGATCATGTCGTCGACGAGAAGGCAGGTGCGGCCTTCGACGGCGCCGACGATCTCGTGCACCGAGACCTGGTTGGCGACCTTCGGGTCGCGGCGCTTGTGGATGATCGCCAGCGGGGCGCCCAGGCTATCTGACCAGGTGTCAGCCACCCGGACCCGGCCCATATCGGGCGAGACGATCGTGAGGGTTTCACGGTCTTCGGGAGTGAGGTTCGCTTTGAAGTGCTCCAGCAGCACAGGCTTGGCGAACAGGTGGTCGACGGGGCCGTCGAAGAAGCCCTGAATCTGCGCGGCGTGCAGGTCGACGCTCATCACACGGTCGGCACCGGCAGTCTTGAGCAGGTCTGCGACGAGGCGGGCACTGATCGGCTCGCGACCGCGACCCTTCTTGTCCTGACGGGAGTACGGGTAGTACGGGGCGACGACGGTGATGCGCTTGGCAGAAGCACGCTTCGCGGCATCGATCATGATGAGCGTCTCCATGAGCCACTCATTGACCGGCGTACCGAAGGTCTGAATGAGGAACAGGTCGCATCCGCGGATCGAGACCTCGAAGCGGGCGTAAATCTCACCTGAGGCGAACGTGCGGTGTTCGACGGGTACCGGCTGGATGCCGAGTCCTTCGGCGACCGCCGCAGTCAACTCTGGGTGCGAACGACCGCCTGCGACGACGAGCCGCTTCTTGGTCTTCGCGATGAGCCCGGGGGCCACACCGTTGTCCCGATCCAGTTCAACGGTCTTCTTCTTGTGCCCCATGACCAGCCTTACTCTGCGGTTTTATTCGCTCGGGATGCCACTTCTGCGGCGCCCGTCCCGGCACGATTCTTCTCGACCCACCCCTCGACATTGCGCTGAGGGGCGACACTCAAGGCTAGGGCACCAGCGGGGACGTCCTTGCGGACGATTGCTCCCGCTCCGGTCTTCGCACCAGCACCAATCCTAACCGGCGCGACGAAGACGTTATGCGAGCCCGTGTGCACCTCGTCACCGATCTCGGTGCGGTGCTTGACGATGTCGTCGTAGTTCGCGGTGATCGCTCCGGCGCCGAGGTTGACTCGTTCACCGATCGTGGTGTCACCGACGTACGAGAGATGCGGAACCTTGCTGCCCTCACCGATCTGCGAGTTCTTCGTCTCGACGAAGGTGCCGATCTTGCCGTTCGCGCCAAGCACCGTGCCTGGGCGAACGTAGGCGAACGGTCCGACGTTGGCGCCGGCGCCGATGACGGCGAGCGTGACATCGGCCCGGCGGATGACGGCGTCCTCACCGACCTCGGTGTCGACCAGCGACGTGTCTGGTCCGATCACGGCACCGGATTCGATGACGGTCGCACCGGAGATGATCGTGTTCGGCAGGATCGTGACGTCCGCAGCGAGCTTCGCGTCGTCATCGATCCAGGTGGTCGCGGGGTCGATGATCGTGACACCCTCGCGCTGCCAGCGGCGCACGATGCGGTCGTTGAGCACGCGGCCGGCCTCAGCAAGTTGAACCCGGTCATTGATGCCGAAGGTCGCGGCGGTATCCACGGCGATCTCGGCTGCGACGATCTCCTGCGCATCACGCAGTAGCCCGATCACATCGGTGAGGTACATCTCACCCTGCGCGTTGTTCTGGTCGACCTTCGTCAGGAACGTGCGCAGCGCGGAGGCACGGAACACATAGACGCCGGAGTTGATTTCGGCGACCGCCGCCTCTTCTGCCGTGGCATCCTTCTGCTCCACGATGCGCGCCACGGTGCCGGTGGCGTCGCGGATGATGCGGCCGTAGCCGGTCGGGTCGTCCAGCAGCGCGCTGAGCACAGTGGCCGCAGCGGAGGCTCCTCGGTGCGCGTCAACAAGTGCCTGGAGGGTCTCGGCCTCCAGCAGTGGCACGTCGCCGGAGAGCACGAGAACGTCACCCACGAAGTCTTCCGGCAGCGCGTCGACAGCGATCTGCACCGCGCGCCCGGTGCCTGGAATCTCGTCCTGGTCGACGACGATGGCGTCCGGGTACTGCTCGGCGAGCACCGCGACGACGCGGTCGCGCTCGTGACGGACCACGACCTCGATGCGCTCCGCGCCGAGACGGGATGCAGTGGTCAGCACATGTCCGACGAGCGAACGTCCGCTGATCGAATGGAGCACTTTCGGCAATCGAGACTTCATGCGGGTGCCCTGCCCTGCGGCGAGCACGATGATCGCGAGCTTGTTCTCCGTCATGCTCCGCCGCCAGGATTCGAACCTAGACTTAACAGCTCCAAAGGCTGTCGTGCTGCCATTACACTACGGCGGACCGCGGCGATGAGGCCGCGAGACAATTCTGCCATGCCCGAGGGGGCACTCCCTGACCAATGAAATCCTGTATCGCTACGCACCAGAGATATATACGAGTATTCGCGCCTCATCATCTTGACTTACTCGTATTTATCTTCGATAATGGAGTATGCCCATCGCAGAGCAGCTTCGAACGGATCCTTCGGTCGCCACCGACCGTCGCGCTGATCTGCTTGATGAATGGGTCGATCTGGGTTCCCAGATCGCGTCGTTGGAAGCGCTGCGGGCCATGGCACTCGCAGAACGCGCCGAGTTGCTCGCATACGAGACCGATCCCACGATCGTCTACAGTTCGATGGCGCAGCGCTCCATGGTCGCCGAGTTCGCGGCCGCAGGACACGTCTCCCCGAACACAATGGACATTCAGTTCAGCTACGGGGTCGCGCTAGCAGCAGATTTCCCTGCAACCCTCCAGGCTCTTCGCGACGGCCGCATCAGCCGGCGGCATGCGGAAGTGATTCTGGATGCTGCGCCAGAAGGAGCGCACGACGGTGCAGATAACGGCGCGACCCTGCGCGCCGCGTACGAACGCGACGTCGTACCGTACGCATGCACGACGACGGCTGCACGCACACGCGTCCATGCCCGCGCCGTGACGGCGGCGCTCCGCCCCGTGAGCCTCGAGCAGGCTCACCGTGAGGCAAGAGAAGAACGCAAGGTTTCGGCCCGGTCCACTTCCGATGCGATGGCACAGTTCCTCTCGGTGATTCCTGAGATTATCGCGTTCGCCATCATCGACCGCCTGACCGCCATGGCCAAGACCCTGGACGACGATCGAACGATGGATCAGCGTCGAGCCGATATCTTTTGCGACCTGCTGCTCACAGCCATGCCGTCATGCCTCACAGGGTCCGATATGGAGGCGTTGCGCCCCTCTGTCCAGGTGACGATCGCCGCGAACACGCTCCTGGGCCGCGATGATCTGATGGCTGAGCTCGACGGAGTCGGACCGATCCATCCAGACATCGCTCGTACGCTGGCCGGGTATGCGCCGAGTTTCTCTCGTCTATTCCTCGACCCGAGCGGAATGGTCACGAACGTCGACACTTACGTGCCGTCGAACAGGATGAAGCGCTATCTACGGGCTCGAGATCAGCACTGCCGATTCCCCGGATGCCGAGTCAAGGCGGTCCGTTGCCAGATCGATCACAATTTTGATCGCGCATTGGGTGGGCCAACATCACTCAACAATCTCGCGGAATTCTGCACGAGTCATCACCCCCTGAAGCACCCTGATGTCGATGTCCGTCATCGATGGACCGTTCGGCAGGAACCAGAAGGAACTCTGGTGTGGACGAGTCCGCTCGGACGCGAGTACATCGATGAGCCGACGCGACGAGTGATGTTCGCCTGAGAAGACAACTGTTCGTCTGAGACGATAATGGACAGATGAGCGAGGCAGATGAAGTCGACCGGATCGTCGGCGCGTGGAACACCCAGCGCCCCGACCTCGATTTCTCGCCTCTCGAGGTGCTCTCCCGGATGGATCGCCTCTCCAAGCACCTCGACCGCGCACGCCGCGATGTGTTCCGTCGTAGTGACATCGAGACCTGGGAGTGGGATGTTCTTTCCGCGCTTCGCCGGGCGGGAACACCGTTCCAGCTCTCTCCCAAGCAGCTGCTGCAGCAGACCCTCGTCTCCAGCGGCACCATGACGAACCGGATCGACCGGTTGGTGGGGCGCCGCTTCGTGCGCCGAGAGGCCGATCCAGGAGATGGCCGCAGCGTCCTGGTCACGCTCACCGACGATGGCCTCATCAGGGTTGATGCCGCGATAACCCGCCTCGTCGACGTCGAAGCCGAATTATTGCGAGTGCTGACCAGGGGCGACCGTGACCGGATGGCATCCCTGCTGCGCAAGCTCAGCCTGAGCTACGACTCCTGATGGCGATGTCCTCCCCGCTCCCCGTCCGCGATGGCGTCGGCGCCACGCGCCTGCATCTGCCACGCACAGGCCCCTGGCCGACAGCGAGCGCGTACATGGTCGAACGCTTCTTCCATCTCGATCCGGAATGGTTACGCGAACGCTTCGATCGCGGTGAGATTGTCGCCGCTGACGGCTCAGCCTTGACCCGTCACACTCCCCTGGATGCCGAGGAGTTCGTCTGGTACTACCGTGAGCCGCCGGCGGAGACCGAGATCCCGTTCCACGCCGAGATTCTGTATCAGGACGACGATCTCGTCGTGATCGACAAACCGCATTTTCTGCCGAGCACCCCAGCCGGGAAGTATGTGCAGAACTCAGCGCTCGTGCGATTGCGGAGGCAACTCGACAATGCAGATCTCGCGCCGATCCACCGACTCGACCGCGCTACCGCCGGGCTGCTGATGTTCTCTGCCCGCGTGCAGACGCGCGGCGCTTACCAGGTGATGTTCCAGAATCGGCAGATCACGAAGGTCTACGAGGCGGTATCCGCACGGCCCGAACGCTGGGAGAACTCGTTCCCCGTGACAGTTCGCACCCATATCGAAAAGCTGCGCGGTCAGCTTTGTGTTGAGGTCGATCCGTCACGAGAGCCGAACTCGGAGACCCTCATCGAGCTGATCGATGCCAACGATCGATTCATCCACACGTTGCTGCGTCCGCACACCGGCAAGATGCATCAACTGCGGGTGCATCTTGCTTCCTTGGGCACCGGGATCCTGCACGACAATCTCTACCCGGTGCTCACCGACGAGAAGCCCGACGACCATGAACGGCCGCTCCAACTGCTCGCCAGAGAGCTGCGCTTCATCGATCCACTGACGGGCGAGCACCGTGAGTTCTTGACGCGCCGCAGGTTACGGTACGCGCCATGAAGCGGCTCGGGCCGCGTGAGTGGACCCTCATCGGCGTCATCGGTGCCCTGGTTGTCGCGCTGGTCGTTGTCCTCGCCGTAGTCTGGCCGCGCTCAGACGCCTCTCCGGACGTCGCCTCGCCCGCCACCAGTGCGCCGACCGCTACTCCGGTTCCGACGCCTACTCCCACGCCGACTCCGACAGGCTTCCCGGCGAACACCGCCGTCTACGACGCCCTTGCACTTCCAGAGGCGAATGTGTTCGCCGTGCTGCAGGATCTTCCGATCGACACCGACCCGGAGGCGCCGTTTGCCGGCTACACAGCCCGCGCCATCGCAGCTGCCGCGCCGGTCTGGGCCGATCCGCTCGGAGAGCCGGTGGCCGCGCTGCCGCGGGAGCACCGGTACGGCGGCACCACGGTCGCCGTGGTGGAGCAGCAGGAGAACTGGGTGCGCGTGCTGCTGACTGGGCGCCAGAGCATCCCGTCCGAAGGTAATTCAGCGCAGCTGACGGGATGGATGCGCACGGCTGATGTCGAACTGGCGATCATGGACACCACGGTCGAGGTGAGCTTGTCTGCGCGCACGATAGATATCGTGCGCGCCGGCGTTCCCGAGCGCATCGCGACAGACTTCGCATCGGGTGCTGAAGAATCCCCCACCCCGATCGGGCGATCCTTCATCCACCTGACCGAGGTCACCTCGTTCGATTACACGCGCGGTCACCCGATCGCCTACCTGTCGCTGCAGTCGCCCGTTCTCGACGGTTTCGGCGGCACGAACGTCGCTGTGACCGCGTTTCACTATCACGACAATCGCAGCGGGGCCATCTCGAACGGATGCATCCGCGTTGACGAAGCGGCCATCACAAGGCTCTCCGAACTGCCGGAGGGCACCGGCGTCAGCATCCATCCCTGACGAGCGACTGACGCGGGTTCGGTCCCTCTCGAGCTCAGCCGAGCTGGTCGCTGAGCTGCAACCAGCGCGCCTCGTGCTCTTCGACCTCGGCCTGCAGCGTGCTGATCCGCTTCATCTTGGCAGCGAGACCCTCATAGTCTGACTGATCGTGCTCGACGAGAGCGTGCTTCGCCTTGTCGATCTGCTGCGTCAGCTTCTGGATCTTTCGCTCTACTGCCGCGACTTCCTTCTGAGCAACGCGCAGCGCTGCACCGTCAAGGCCGGATGCCCGAGCGGTTGTCGAGGCCCCCTGCGACCGCGGAGCATTCTGTTCTGCTGTGCGGAGGCGGAGGTACTCATCCACTCCTCCTGGCAGGTGACGGAGCTTGCCGCCCATGACGGCGAACTGCTGGTCGGTGACGCGCTCGATGAAGTATCGGTCATGGCTGACCACGAGGAGTGTGCCAGGCCACGAGTCCAGCAGATCCTCGATCGCCGCGAGCATGTCGGTGTCCATGTCGTTGGTCGGCTCGTCGAGGATCAGCACGTTCGGCTGCTCAAGCAAAACGAGCAGCAACTGCAGCCGGCGCTGCTGACCACCCGAGAGATCCTTCACCGGCGTCGACAGCTGCGCGGATGAGAAGCCGAGACGCTCGAGCAGCTGGCCTGGCGTGAGCGCCTGCGCCTTCGAGCCGGTACCGAACGTGTACTCGGTGCGAAGGCCCTCGATGACCTTTCGCACCGGATCGTTCCAGACCGCAGTGAGCTCATCGATGCGCTGTGTCAGCGTCTGCACCTTGACGGTCGTGCCGCGCTTGACCCGACCGCTGGTCGGCTCGATGGTGCCAGCGACAAGCCCCAGTAGCGTCGATTTTCCCGCACCGTTCACGCCGAGGATGCCGGTGCGCTCGCCGGGCGCGATACGCCATTCCACATCGCGGAGCACTTCGCGCTCACCCTCGCCGATCCCAGACCCTCTCGAAGGGTAGGTGACGCCTGCATCCAGCAGGTCGACGACGTCTTTACCCAGCCGCGAAACGGCAAGCGACTGCAGCGATACGGCGTCACGAATCTCTGGCACGTCGGCGATGAGTTCGTTTGCCGCATCGATGCGGAACTTCGGCTTGGTGCTGCGTGCAGGTGCTCCGCGGCGCAACCACGCGAGCTCCTTGCGTGCGAGGTTCTGACGCTTGGCCTCCGTCGCCGACGACATCCGGTCGCGCTCCACACGCTGCAAGATGTACGCGGCGTACCCACCCTCGAAGGGCTCGACGATCCGGTCGTGGACCTCCCAGGTCTCATTGCAGACCTCATCGAGGAACCACCGGTCGTGTGTGACGACGAGGAAAGCGCCGGAGTTCACCGCCCAACGCCTGTTCAAGTGCCCTGCGAGCCAGGTGATCGCCTCGACGTCGAGGTGGTTGGTCGGCTCGTCGAGCGCGATGATGTCCCAGTCCTTGACCAGGAGAGTAGCGAGCGCGACACGGCGACGCTGGCCACCGCTGAGCCCCAGCACAGGCGCGTCCCAGTCGAGGTCCGCGAGCAGCCCTTGGATGACGTCGCGCACGCGCGCGTCACCTGCCCATTCGTACTCCGGCACATCGCCGACGACGCTCTGGGCGATCGTGAGCGAGTCATCGAGGGTGTCTGCCTGATCCAGCACGCCGACGGTGGTGCCTGCACGCATCGTGACGCGCCCGCCATCCGGCTCCTTGCGGCCGGCGAGCATCGCCAGCAGGCTGGACTTGCCGTCGCCGTTGCGTCCGACGATGCCGATCCGATCCCCCTCCTCGATGCCGAGGGTGATGGAGTCGAATACGACTTTGGTCGGGTATTCCAGGTGGAGGGCCTCGGCCCCAAGAAGATGTGCCATGTCCCCTCAAGGGTAGTCGTCATACATGGGAGAAGCCGCCCGGGCACCAGGCCCGGACGGCTTCCACGTCCCCAACGAGAAGTCGTTACTGGAACGACTTCACAATCTCCAGCAGGCTCGGCACGTTGGCATACGCCTCGAGAGCGTTGTCCTTCGTGACGATCAGCGGCTCAAGAAGGTATGCCGGCACGATCTTCTCGCCGTTGTCGTAGGACTCGGTGTCGTTGACGTCGACTTCCTCGCCCTTCTGCAGCTGGCCGACCATCTTGATCGACTGCTCAACGAGGAGCGCGGTGTCCTTGTTGATCGTGGAGAACTGGATGCCCTCCATGATCGACTTCACCGACTCGACTTCGGAATCCTGGCCGGTGACGACCGGAACGGTCTTTCCGGCCTGCTGCACCGAGGTGATGATGGCGCGAGCCAGCGTGTCGTTCGGCGACAGAACTCCATCGAGCTCCGCGGTGCCGTAGGTCGACGTCAGAAGCGAGTCCATCCGGCGCTGGGCATTCTCTGCCTTCCAGCCTTCGGTTGCAGTCTGTTCGATCTCGGTCTGTCCCGAGCTGACGACAAGCGTGCCATCGTCGATCTTCGGCTGCAGAACGCTCATCGCACCGTCGAAGAACACGGCCGAGTTCGCGTCATCCGGCGATCCCGAGAACAACTCGACGTTGTACGGCGCATCGTGGGCTGCTCGCTCGTCAAGACCCTGCAGCAGCGCATTGCCCTGCAGTTCGCCGACCTTGAAGTTGTCGAACGCGACGTAGAAGTCGACTGCCTTGGTGTTCTCGATGAGACGGTCGTATGCGATCACGTAGACGCCGGCATCCTGAGCTGCCTGCACCTGCGTGGCAAGCTGCTTGCCATCCTTCGCCCCGATGATGATGACCTTCGCGCCACCGGTCACCATGGCCTGGATCTGGTTCTGCTGCTCCGCGACGGTGTTGCTGGCCGGCGCGTACTGGACGTCAGCCTTGAATCCTGCGGCCTCAAGACCGTCGGTGAACAGCTGACCTGCGAGCACCCAGTTCTCACTGGTCTTGTCCGGAAGTGCGACACCGATCGTCGAACCTGCCTCGAATCCGGCGGCGGTCTCCTCTTCGGTTCCCGTTCCGGTGTCGCCGCCGCCGCGCTCGGAGGAGCATCCGGTGAGGGCGAGAGCTGTCACGGCGACCAACGCTGTCGCCGTCCATGCCATTCTCTTCATGCGATCTCTTTCTCTCTGGTGTGTGGGGACTACCGTCTCAGTTCGACGGCGTCTCCTTCTTGCCGCTCGCGGTGCCCGCGGCGGAGGTTGAATAGTCGGTGAGGTTTGACGCGTCCTGACGATTGCGGTTGCGCGTCATGAACCCGATCAGCGAGGGCCGACCCTGCTGCTTGTTCCACACGTCAATGCCGACGGCGAACAACAACACGAGGCCCTTGATCATCGAGACGACGTCGGCGCCTGCGCCGAGGAGCTGGAGTCCGTTGTTCAGGAACGCCATGACGAGGCCACCGATGATCGAGCCGATCACCGTGCCGATACCGCCCGAGACGGCAGCGCCTCCGATGAAGACCGAGGCGATGGCGTCCAGCTCCCAGCCGTTTCCGTCCTGAGGACCGGATGCCGTGGCGCGGGCGACATAGATCATTCCGGCGACAGCGGCGAGCAACGACATGTTCATCATCACGAAGAAGTCGACCTTGCGATCCTTCACACCCGACAGGCGGGCAGCCTGACGGTTGCCACCGACCGCGTAGATGTGGCGACCGAACACAGTGCTCTGAGTGATGAAGGAGTACAGGATGACGAGAGCAAGCAGGATGAGGCCCGAGATCGGGAAACTCGTGCCGGGGCGCCCGTTGGCGAACAACCAGCCGGCGACAAGGATGACCACCGACAGGATGACGACCTTGGTCACGCTCACCCAGACCGGCGCGCGATCCGAGCCCATCTTCGCCTGCACCCGACGGGTGCGCAGCTCCCAGACGATTACCCATGCCGCGCCGATGATGGCGAGGACCATGGTCCACACGTTGAAGTTCAGCGGAACTCCCAGCTCAGGGAGATATCCGGCGCCGATCTTCTGGAATCCGGCGGGTACGGGAATGGACTGCGAGTCGCCGACCCACTGGTTGGCGCCACGGAACAGCAACATACCTGCAAGCGTCACGATGAACGCCGGCACCCCGACGTAGGCGACCCAGAATCCTTGCCAGGCACCGACCAGCGCACCGACGACCAGGCCGAGCACGATCGCCAGCGGCCAGGGGATGTTCCATTCGGCCATCGACTTCGCCACGATGATGCCCGTGAACGCTGCGACCGAGCCGACCGAGAGATCGATGTGTCCCATGATGATGACCATCACCATGCCGATCGCGAGGATCAGGATGTACGAGTACTGGTTGATGACGTTGATCAGGTTGCCGGAGGACAGCGTCAGCCCCTGGCCCTTGATCACGAAGGTCAGCACCTGGAAGATGATGATGATCGCGATGAGGCTTCCGAGGATGCCGAACTGGCGCAGCGACGACGTGCCGCCGCCGAAAATCTTCTTGATATCGCCGAAGTGGAAGCCCTGCTTCTCGGTCTCGGTGGTCGTGGTGCTCATGCGCTCGCCTTCTGGTTCGTGGAGGTCATGCTGCGCATGAGCGCCTCCGGGGTTGCTTGATCGGCGGGGATGCAGTCGGTGACGCGTCCCTCGAAGATCGTGTAGATACGGTCGGAGATGCCCATCAGCTCTGGCAGCTCGCTGGAGATCACGATGACGCCCTTGCCGGAGGCTGCGAGCTCGTTGATGATCGAGTAGATCTCATACTTCGCGCCGACGTCGATGCCGCGGGTCGGCTCATCGAGGATCAGCAGGTCGGGGTCGGTGAACATCCACTTCGCCAGCACGACCTTCTGCTGATTTCCGCCGGACAACTTGCCTACACCCTCGTCGACAGTTGGCGTCTTGATGCGCAGCGCCTTGCGGTAGCGTTCAGCGATCGCGAACTCCTCGCGGTTATCGACGACGCCGCGTTTGGCGATCTTCGACAGCTTCGCGGAGACGATGGAGCGCTTGATCGTGTCGAGCAGGTTCAGCCCCAGGCTCTTGCGGTCCTCGCTGACATACGCGAGTCCATGACGAATGGCGCTGGACACGTCGCGAAGCTCGATCTGCTCGCCGTCCTTGAACATCTGCCCGCTGAGGAACGTGCCGTACGAGCGGCCGAAGATGCTGCGGGCGAACTCGGTGCGACCGGCGCCCATGAGCCCGGCGATTCCGACGACCTCGCCACGGCGGACGTTCAGGCTGGATCCCTTGACGACCATGCGCTCGGAGACTGTCGGATGCTGGACCCACCAGTCCTTGACCTCGAAGAACACCTCGCCGATCTCTGGCGTGCGGTCAGGATACCGGCTCTCGAGTGACCGACCCACCATGCCGCGGATGATGCGGTCCTCGTTAATCTCGCCCTTGGAGATGTCGAGCGTCTCGACGGTGCGACCATCACGAATGATCGTGATCTCATCGGCGATCTGCTCGATCTCGTTCAGCTTGTGGCTGATCATGATCGAGGCGATCCCCTTGGCCTTGAGACCGAGGATCAGATCCAGCAGGTGCTGGGAGTCGTTCTCGTTCAGCGCGGCCGTCGGCTCGTCGAGGATGAGGAGACGGACGTCCTTGTTGAGCGCCTTCGCGATTTCGATGAGCTGCTGTTTGCCGACGCCGAGGTGTTTGATCGCCAGGTCGGGGTCTTCGCTGAGACCGACACGGGCAAGCAGCTCGATGGCGCGGGTCTTGGCAGCGCGCCAGTCGATCACTCCAGCGCTGGAGATCTCATTGCCGAGGAAGATGTTCTCCGTGATCGACAGTTCTGGGATCAGTGCGAGCTCCTGGTGGATGATCGCGATACCCGCCTGCTCGCTGGCCGCGATGTCCTTGAAGCGCTGTTCCTCGCCGTAGAGCAGGATGTCGCCGTCGTAGGTGCCGTACGGGTAGACCCCGGAGAGCACCTTCATGAGAGTCGACTTGCCTGCGCCGTTCTCACCGCAGATGGCGTGGATCTCGCCCGCTCGCACGGAGATGGACACCTCTGAGAGGGCTTTCACTCCGGGAAACTCCTTGGTGATGCTGCGCATCTCCAAGATCGGCCCGGATACGGCCGGCATCGTTGCTGTGTTGCTCACGAATCTTCCTCGATACTCGGCGGCCACTCTAATGTGACCGTTCACATGAGACACAATATTGCGCTCACTGAACGCTGGTGTCAAGTGGACACCGATTCTCGTTGCGTTATCGAGATGCGTTATTGCGATGCGCTAGCGGAGAGCTAGTGGGATGCGCTGGAGGCGCGCATCCGCAACTGAGGCACAACAGGGCCGAATTCCGGCACAACCTCGCCACGAATCTCGGCGAGCAGGATCTGCACGGCGCGCTGCCCAATCATGGGGAAGTCCTGATGCACGGTTGTCAGCGGAGGCCAGACGTGTGCCGCGACCGGAATGTCATCAAAGCCTACGACGCTGACCTGGCGCGGCACCTCGATCCCGGCATCCCGGAAGCCGTGCATAAGGCCGATGGCCATGAGGTCATTCGCGGCGAAGACCGCGGTGAAGTCTGGGCGTCGCGCCAGCTCCGTCCCGGCAAAATAGCCGAAATCCGCGGTCCAGTCCCCGCGAATCGGCGGGAAGGTCGGCAGGTCCGCCTCGCGCAAAGCATCGAGATAGCCACGCATGCGCGACTCCGCCTCGATCCAGTCCTGGGGGCCCGCAAGGTGCAGGATTTCGGTGTGACCGAGGGAAATCAGATGCTCTGTCACCGCGCGTGCGCCGGCCACCTGATCGGCGGAAAGAGTGAAACCGTCAGACCCCGACGCCGTCTGCAGACTGACGAACGGCACGCCCACCGCCATACCTCGCAGCACGTTGAACACGCGCACCTGCGGCGCGAGCGCGACGATGCCACTGACCTGCTCACGGCCGAGCTGACGGATTGCATCGCCGATTGCCTCGGGCGTGGTCTCCGGCAGGTTCACCGTGGTGACCGAGTATCCCTGCGCACGCGCGGCATCTTCGATGCTCGCGATCGATGACGTCGGACCAAACTCACCGATGGTGGCTGACAGAATGCCGATCGTGCGCGACTGGCTCGTGACGAGCGCGCGCGCCGCGAGGTTCGGCTTGTAGTCGAGAACGGCGATCGCATCCTGCACGCGCTTCTTTGTCTCGGGGCGAATGCTTGGATGATCGTTCAGCACACGAGAGACGGTCTGATGCGACACCCCAGCCAACCGGGCGACGTCGCGGATGCTGGGAACGCGCGCACGGTCGCCGGAGGCTGCCATCACAACGCCTCCTCTGCATGTGCACGGTCACATGGATCACTCCATTATGTCCCTCACACACAATCGGCGCATCCGACGGGCCGTCGGCGTTGTCACATTCGTACGATCAGACGGCTTCCTGGCAACGGTCAGACGCGCGGCGCAAGCCCTGCGTAAAGCAGGTTTCCCGTCTGCGCGTCACGCATCACGAGCACCTGCTCCCCCACTCGAGGAATCTCCAGGCGCGACACCAGCGTCGCCAGCGCCACCGGGTGACCGGCAAGGTCGAGCGTGAGCACGATGTTCGGATTGTCGTTGATGGTCTGCCCGGTGTCCTGCATCGCAGTCACGGTCGCCGTCTCTGTGGGAAAGCCAGCTGCTCGCAGCCCTGCGACGTGCTCCGCCTGATGCATCGATGCGGTGGCCTGTTGCACTGATTCAGTGAACTCACCGCCCATGATGGTCTTGGTCATCTTTCCGACGAAACCGCGTCCCTGGCCGATGTCATCGGCCATCTTCATCGCGTCTTCCTGACGCTCCTGCATCGACTTGCGGTTGAACAGACCCATGATCACTCCTGATTTCGGCGAGCTTCGTTGCCCACAACGCTAGGCCGCGGCTACCACTCCCGATCACAGATTCGGGTGAAGACTGAGTGAATTCAGAAGCGCAAGTGAACTCAGGCCGACATGATCCGTGCGCCCGGCACCGGTCCGTGCACGTGCAGAGCCACGCGGCCGGAGGCCTGCAGCTCTCCCTGCACATACCGCGCGCTCTCCGGTGTCTCGCAGAGGAAGGCGATGGTAGGACCGGAGCCGGAGACGATGCCGCTGAGAGCGCCGGCATCCAGTCCCGCTTTGATGACCTCATCCAGGCTGGGTCGTGCCAGCAGAGCCGGCACCTCCAGATCGTTGTACATCGACGCCGCCAGCGAGTGCGGATCCCCCGCACGTAGTGCCTGCAGCACCGGAATCGGCACGTCCAACGAGAGCGGCGGGTCATCGCTCAGGGCGCCGTGCTGCGCTCGGTGTTCGTCAAGTCGTCCATAGATCGCCGGCGTCGACAGCCCCTCTTCACTGGTCACGAGCACCCAGTCAAAACGGCCACGTGCAAGTGCCGGATTGAGCTGGTCACCGCGCCCGGTGCCCACCGCGGTGCCGCCGTGGAGCGCAAAGGGCACATCGGCCCCCAGACGGGCGGCAAGCTCGTGCAGACGCTGTGGCGAGAGCCCGGTGCCCCACAGTGCATCGCACGCGACGAGAGCGGCCGCAGCATCCGCTGATCCGCCGCCCATTCCACCCGCGACCGGCACGCTCTTTCGCAGCTCGAGGTGCACGCCACCGGTGTATCCGGTTGCCGCGGCGAGCATTTTCGCCGCGCGCATTGCGAGGTTTCTGTCGTCCACCGGAACGGTACTGGGGTCATCAACTCCAGACACACTCAACGAGAAGCCATCGTCCGGATAGGCGATGACGTCCTCGTAAAGCGACACCGCCTGGAACACCGTCGCCAGGGCGTGGTAGCCGTCGTCGTGACGGCCGCCCACGCCCAGGTAGACGTTGATCTTCCCCGGCGCACGCACGTGCACTGCTTCAGGGACTGCGGCGAGGGTCATGAAGATCTCACAGAGTGGACGAAGAAGCCCAGAGGTCGACGTCGATACCGTTGGAGAGCGCATCGATGCGCGCCAACTCGTCGCTCGAGAACGCCGGACCGTTGATCGCGGCGATGTTCTCATCGAGCTGCTCGGTGCGCGAAGCGCCGATCAGTGCCGAGACGACCACCGGATCGCGCAGCGTCCACTGCAGCGACATCTGCGCGAGCGACTGCCCACGCTCCTTGGCGACCTCGTTCAGGCCGCGGAGGATTGCGAGTCCCTCAACCGAGAGGGGCCGGTCAGAGATCGAGCCACGCTTCTGGGCCCGATCCGCCGTGCCGTCGCCGAGGTACTTGTCGGTGAGCAACCCCTGCGCGAGCGGTGTGAACGCGATCGCGCCCAGTCCAGCGGTGCGGAGGGTGTCGTTGAGCTCGGCCTCGGTCCAGCGGTTGAGGATCGAGTACGAAGGCTGGTGGATCACCAGTGGCGTGCCCAGCTCGCGGGCGACCTCGACGGCTTTCGCCGTGCGCTCGGCGCTGTACGAGGAGATTCCGACGTAGAGTGCCTTGCCCTGGCGCACCAGCGTGTCCAGCGCACCGACAGTCTCCTCGATCGGTGTGACGGGGTCGACGCGGTGCGAGTAGAAGATGTCGACGTAGTCGAGGTTCATCGAGGTCAGCGACTTTTCGGCGCTCGCGAGGACGTACTTTCGGCTGCCGAAGTTGCCGTACGGGCCCGGCCACATGTCGTAGCCAGCCTTCGACGAGATGATCAGTTCATCACGATAGGGACGGAAGTCTTCGGCGAAGATGCGGCCGAAGTTCTTCTCCGCCGAACCGTAGGGCGGGCCGTAGTTGTTGGCGAGATCGAAGTGTGTAATGCCGCGATCGAACGCGTGGCGCAGCAATGCGCGCTGGTTATTCAGTGGGATGTTGTCGCCGAAGTTCCACCACAGGCCGAGTGAAATTGGCGGCAGGTAGAGCCCGGAAGTACCGACCTGGCGGTATTCGAACTGCTGATAGCGATCCTCCTTCGCCACGTACGGGCGGTGGAGCTCGGCGATGTTTGTGGGGAAGCGCGGAGATTCAGTCACGCCTCCAGGTTAGCCGTCCAGCGCCTCGGCGATTCGCACGAAATCATCAATCGTCAACTGCTCACCACGTGCGGTGGGTGCAACGCCGGCTTTCTCTAGAACTGCGGATGCCTCGGCAGCTGTGCCACCGAGAACGACGGAGAGCGCCTGACGCAGCATCTTGCGACGCTGTTGGAAGGCGGCGTCGATGATGCGGAAGGTCGTCCGTCGGAGCTCCTCGCTGCCGCGCACAACCTCCGAGCGTTCGAAGACGACCAGGATGCTGTCCACGTTAGGCACTGGCCAGAACACCTGCCGAGATACGGTGCCACCGACACGCCAATTGCCGTACCAGGCGGCTTTCACGCTCGGTGTGCCATAGATCTTGCTTCCGGGAGGGGCAGCGAGACGCTCGCCGACCTCTGCCTGCACCATCACGACGCCGCGCTGCAAGTTCGGGAAAGTTTCCATGAAGTGCAGCAGCACCGGCACCGAAATGTTGTACGGCAGGTTCGCGACCAGCACGGTCGGATCCCCTGGGAGCTCGGTGATGCGCAGTGCATCCGCATCAACCACGGTCAGTGCATCCGCAGGCGCTCCGTGCGCGATGGCGGTCTCCGGGAGACGTGCGGCAAGCCGATGGTCGATCTCGACGGCGGTGACGGATGCTCCGGCCTCCAGGATCGCAAGCGTCAGAGACCCGAGCCCCGGACCCACCTCGACGACGCGCTCACCCGCCTTGACCGCACCGACCTGAACAATCTTGCGCACCGTGTTGGCGTCGACGACGAAGTTCTGGCCGAGCTTCTTGGTGGGGGTCACGTCAAGTTCGGCAGCGAGGCGGCGGATCTCGGTGGCGCCGAGCAGCGTGACAGTCATCCTGCCATTCTCCCCTACGCGAGTACTCTGTTCGAGTGCCCACTCTCGGAGAGCTCATCGCGCCTCGTCGCATGGGCCATGATTTCCGCTGGCTACTCGCATCCTCATGGACGAGCAACGTCGGCGACGGGATCGCCCTGGCGGCAGCTCCCCTGCTGATCGCCTCGATGACGTCATCACCGATCCTGGTCGCCTCAGGGGCCGTGCTGCAGTTCCTGCCGTGGCTGATCTTCGGGTTGCACGCGGGCGCCATCGCCGACCGGTTCGACAGGCGGCGGATGGTGATGTTCGCGAACGCGGCGCGTGCGCTCGTGCTGGTCGCGCTGTGCGTGTTCCTGTTCACTGGCATGGCGAACATCTGGATCGTGCTCGCCGTCGCCTTCCTCTATGGCACGGCAGAGGTGTTCGTCGACACCGCGGGCAGCACCCTGCTGCCCATGCTCGTAAAACCCGCTGACCTCGGTATCGGCAACGCCCGACTGCAGGCGGGATACCTGGTCGCCAACCAGTTCGCTGGTCCACCGATCGGTGCGTTTCTGTTCGCAGCCGGTTCCGCATGGCCGTTCCTCGTCGAGGTCGTGTGCGTCTCTCTGGCAGTCGTTCTGATCTCCCGGATGGCGCACACACCAGTGCCACCGCGCGATGTGGAGAAGCCGGCGCCGGTGCACACAGACATCGCCGAGGGCGTGCGATGGATGTGGCGGAACCCGCCAGTGCGGATGCTCGTGCTGATCATCCTCACCTTCAACATCACGTGGGCCGCGCCCTGGGGCGTACTCGTCCTCTACGCAACCGAGCATCTGCACATGGGCGCCATCGGCTACGGCGCCCTCACAACGGCATCCGCAACAGGTGGCATCCTCGCCACGCTGACGTTCGGATGGCTAGAGCGACACGTCTCCTTCGCCACGCTCATGCGGGTCGCGCTGTCGCTGGAGGTGGTCATGCATCTCGCGTTCGCCCTCACCACGCTCGCTTGGGTGGCGCTTGTGATCATGTTCGTGTTCGGCAGTTATGCGTTCGTCTGGGGCACAATCTCGACGACTGTGCGCCAGCGGCTCGTACCGCACGCGTTGCAGGGCCGAGTCGCCTCGGTGAACATGGTCGGTGTGTTCGGCGGCATGGTGATCGGCCAGGCGCTCGGCGGTGTTATCGCTCAAGTCTGGGGGCTGACTGCGCCCTGGTGGTTCGCGTTCGTTGGTTCGGCGATCACCCTGCTGATCGTCTGGAAGCCGATCTCGCACATTGTGAACGCCAAACCCGTGCTCGACGATGTGGATGCCGCCTGCTGACGTTCGCACACGGATGTCGGTTCGGGGCACAACTGTCCGCCGATATCCCTGATCTCGACCTGCAAGTGTTCCGATCGACCTACGGGCGTACCTCTGCGATCAGTCCGCGAAGGAGCCGTAGACCGCGAGGGTGTTCGCCGCGATCTGGGTCGCAAGTTCGTCGACGTCTAGTTCCAGCTCCGCGGCCATGAATCGCAGGGTGTGCGGGATCAGGTACGGGGCGTTCGGCCGGCCGCGCAGCGGCACAGGAGTGAGGAACGGCGCATCCGTTTCGACCAGGATGCGATCGAGCGGGGTGACTTTCAGGGCATCGCGCAGGTTCTGCGCATTCTTGAACGTGACGTTGCCGGCGAAGGATAGGTAATACCCGGCATCCTCGCAGATCCTCGCCATCGCGTCGTCGCCAGAGAAGCAGTGAAACACGGTCGTGTCTGGGGCACCGACGCGGGTCAGGGTCTCGAGCACCGCGTCGTGCGCGTCACGGTCATGGATCTGCAACGCGATGCCGTGCTTCTTAGCGAGGGCGATATGCGCTTCGAACGAGGTGAACTGCGGACCGCGACGGTCCTCCTCGGTGCGGAAAAAATCCAGTCCGGTCTCACCTATTGCGCGTACACGCGGGTGAGCGGCGAGCTCGTCGATCACGCTGATCGCGTGATCGAGCTGGCCTGCCTCGGCGTACGTCGGGGCGTCGTTCGGATGAATCGCGACGGCGGCGAGCACACGTAGATCGGATGCCGCGGCATCCACCGCCCACTGCGATGACTCGATGTCACCGGATGCCTGCACGACGCCGAGCACGCCGACGGCCTGTGCGCGATCGAGCTGCTCACTCAGGCTGAGCGCTTCAACGCCATCCGTGATCTCCAGGTGCGCGTGATTGTCATACACGCCCACCATGAGCGGTTCGGGTGCCGCCGGATACCTGAGTTCCTTGCGCCCTTCCTGGCTGCGAGCCTTCACGTATGTCACCGTTTCGGGCTGTTCTGAAGTCATACGTGAAGTCTCGCGATCAGGCCTGGGACTCTACACGCGGGAACAAAGGCGCCAGCGCGGATACCTTCGTACCGGCGGGGAGGATGCCCCATGTGCCGGCCTCGCGCAGCGGCTGGTCCTGCAGCACGCCGAGCGCCTCGGCAGCACCGAGTGCCGACCAGAGCTTTTCCGTCGACTGCGGCATGACCGGCGACAACAGCACGCTGAGCGCGCGGAGTCCCTCAGCGCAGGTGTAGAGCACGGCGCCAAGGCGCGCGCGCTTGTCCTCATCGCGGGCCAGCGCCCACGGCTCGTTCTCGGTGATGTAACCGTTCAGAGCATCGACGATCGTCCAGATCGCGGAGATCGCCTCGTCGATGCGGAACTGCTCGATGGCCGCATCCGCATTGCTCGCAGCATCCGCCACGATCTTCTGGATCGCGAGATCCTGCTCGGTGTACTCGGCAGCCTCAGGAACGACACCGTCGAAGTACTTCTCGATCATCGCGATCGTGCGCGAGGCGAGGTTGCCGAAGCCGTTCGCGAGCTCTGACTGGTAACGGGCAGAGAGGTCTTCCCAGCTGAAGGAGCCGTCCTGTCCGAAGGCGATCGCAGAGAGGAAGTAGTAGCGGTAGGCGTCAGAACCGAACACGTCGGTGATCTCGGTCGGCGCGATGCCGGTGAGCTTCGACTTCGACATCTTCTCGCCGCCGACGAGCAGCCAGCCGTGCGCGAAGACGCCCTTGGGAACGTCGAGGCCAGCGGCCATCAGCAGTGCTGGCCAGATGACGGCGTGGAAGCGCAGGATGTCCTTGCCGACCACGTGGTAGGCAGGCCAGCGCTTTTCGAACAGCGCCTCATCGGAGCCGTAGCCAACCGCAGTGGCATAGTTCAGCAGTGCATCGACCCACACATAGATGACGTGCGAGGTGTCCCACGGCAACGGGATGCCCCAGTCGAAGGTGGAGCGCGAGATCGAGAGGTCCTTCAAACCCTGGCTCACGAAGGAGACGACCTCGTTGCGCGCAGAATGCGGGCGCACGAAGTCGGGCTCGGTCTTGTAGAGCTCAAGCAGGCGGTCTTGGAACTCGCTGAGCTTGAAGAAGTAGTTCTTCTCCTGCAGCAACTCGAGCGGCTTGGAGTGGATCGCGCAGACCTTCAGGCCCTCGAAGGGTCCGGTGCCATCGACGATCTCGCTCTCGGGCTTGAATTCCTCACAGCCCACGCAGTAGAGCGCTTCGTACTCGCCCGCATAGATGTACCCGGCGTCGTACAGACGCTGGAAGAACACCTGCACGTTGGTCTCGTGCCGCTCCTGCGTGGTGCGGATGAAGTCGTCGTTGGCGACGTCGAGCGTCTCCAACAGCGGGAACCATGCCTCGGTGACGAGCTTGTCCACCCACTCCTGCGGGGTGACATTGTTCGCCGCGGCAGCACGCAACATCTTCTGGCCGTGCTCATCGGTGCCGGTAAGCATCCAGGTGTCATCGCCGCCCTGGCGGTGCCAACGGGCGAGCGTGTCGACCGCCACTGACGTGTACCCGTGGCCGATGTGCGGGACATCGGAGGGGTAGTAGATGGGCGTGGTGATATAGAAAGATTCGCCTGCGGGCATGCGGTCAATTCTAGGCCGGATGTGCGAGGTGGTTACGCCGGTTACTCAGAGACGGCGGGCAGCGATGGCACCGTGCGGGCGACGGCTGATTTCCCCGGGCTCTCGGGCGCGCACTTCTGCCTGAGTAACCGCGAAACCGGCGTGGGCGAGGAGATCAGTGAGCGCATCCGCCGACCAGAAGTACGCCGGAGCGACGGCGTGCGCGAACGGCTCTCGCGGGGTGCCGTCAAAGTACCCGATCAACAGCGAGCCACCTGGCGCCAGCACCCGTGCGAACTCTGCCACGATCGCGGGGATATCCTCCGGTGGAGTATGGATCAAGGAATACCAGGCGAGGATGCCGCCGAGCGAAGCGTCTGCGAACGGAAGGGTTCGCAGCGACCCGGCGCGAAAGTCGAGGTGCGTGTAGCGGGCACGAGCAGCGGAGAGAAACTCCTCCGAGATATCGATGCCTGTGACATCGCGGTGGCCATCATGCAGAAACTCAGTCCAGAGCCCTGGTCCGCATCCGGCATCCAGAAGCGGTCCAGAGGTGGCGTCTCGCCAGGTGGCAATCTGCTCGCGGTCACGGGCATCCATCTGCGAGATGTCGCCGGCGAGCTCGATGTACTCCGCCGCGCGGGAATTGTAGGCTGCGGCGATCGAGGCTTCGCGTGCTGCTCGTTCGGAGTTGTGGGACATCTTCGGAGCAATCCCGGTATTCGCTCCGAGCGAAGCGCACATCTCCGAGGGAAGCGCTCGCGGAGTGCTCACTTGCGGGCCGCCAGCACCTGCTGGTAGAGGTCACGGGAACTCAGGCCGGTCGCGGCGGCGACCTCGGCGCAGGCTTCCTTCAGCCGCATGCCCGACGCCACGAGCGCCTGCACTTGCGCGACTGCATCCTCTGCGGATGCCACGACGGGAGCCGCGCCTTCGACGACCACGACGATCTCGCCTTTAACCCCGTTGTTCGCCCATTCGACAAGTTCGGGTGCCGTGCCGCGGCGCACCTCTTCGTAGAACTTGGTCAGCTCACGGCACACGGCGATACGCCGGGTCTCGCCGAACACTGTTCCCATGTCAGTGAGCGAGGAAGCCAGCCGTGCCGCGGACTCGAAGAAGATCATCGTCCGGGGCTCGGTGGCAAGCTTCTTGAGGGCCGTGCGCCGGTCCCCCGGTTTCCGCGGCAGGAAGCCCTCGAACGTGAATCGGTCCGTCGGCAATCCTGAGATCGCCAGCGCCATCAGTACGGCGCTGGGCCCCGGAATCGCGGTGACCGTGACCCCCTGCGCGACAGCTTCGGCGACCAGTCCGTAACCGGGGTCGCTGACCGCCGGCATCCCCGCGTCGCTGACGACGACGATGTCCTGGTCTGCGGCGAGCGCGGCAAGCTCCGCCGCCTTGTGCTTCTCGTTGTGATCGTGCAGCGCGATCAATCGCGGACGATTCTCGATCTGCAACGCGCGGAGCAGGTGAGCGGTGGTGCGCGTGTCTTCCGCTGCGACGATCTCAGCGTTCTCGAGCACCTCGATGAGGCGACGGGAGGCGTCACCGAGGTTTCCGATCGGGGTCGCAGCGAGGATGATCACGCGTTCAGCCTAAGCGGGAAGTCATAGGCTTATGCCGTGACCGCGCCCGTGCCTCTGCTCCCGCCACCCGCGGAGCGTCTGACGCGCTGGGGACAACTGCGCGATCGCCTGCTCCGTGATCCCGAGTGGAGAGGCGTGATCCGCTGGCTCGCACCGCTCGTCATCACCGCGCTCGCCGCCGTCCTGAGACTGGCGAACCTCGCTCATCCGCACACGCTCGCGTTCGATGAGACCTACTACGTCAAGGATGCCTGGTCGCTGTGGACACTCGGGTACGAGGGCACGTGGGGTGAGGGTGCGAACGAAGACTTCCTCACCGGCGATACCGGCACGCTCAGCAAGACGGGCAGCTATGTTGTGCATCCACCGCTCGGCAAGTGGATCATCGCGCTCGGCATGGGCATGTTCGGGCCCGGAAGCAGTGCAGCCTGGCGTCTGACGACGGCAATCATCGGCACGCTAACAGTCCTGTTGGTCTACATCGTCGCCAAAGAATTGACACGCTCGACGGTCGCCGCCACCGTCGCTGGCCTTCTGCTGGCGATCGACGGGCTCAGCATCGTCATGAGCCGTATCGCGCTGCTCGACGGCACGCTGACTTTCTTCGTCCTGCTCGCGTTCCTGTTCATCCTCTACGACCGCAGGCGAAGCATTCCGCTCGTGGAATATGCCGCTGCTGATGGATCGGAACCGCTGTGGGGCCGCGTCATCTGGCGGCGACCGTGGGTCATCGCCGCTGGCGTCACACTGGGTGCAGCGTCTGCCGTGAAGTGGTCGGGACTCTACGCGCTGGCCGGCTTCGGCCTCTACCTCGTGATCGCCGATGCACTGGCCCGTCGCCGCGCCGGGGTGGTCTTCTGGCCAATGGATGCCGCATTCCGGCAGGGCCCTGTCTCGTTCCTGTTGCTGGTGCCCGCGGCTTTGCTCACGTATCTCGTCTCCTGGACAAGCTGGCTCGTCACGGCCGGCGGCTACGACAGGCAGAGCTCAGACAACCCGCTCGTCGCACTGTGGAAGTACCACGAGTCGATCTATGGATTCCACGTCGGACTCAGCACCGGGCATCCATATGCCAGCGCGGCATGGCAATGGCCGTTCCTTGTTCGCCCCACAGCGGTCTGGGTGGGAGATGACCAGAGCTGCGGCACCGATCATTGCATCTCGGTGGTCTCTGCCATCCCGAATCCGCTGATCTGGTACGCCGGCGTCGCTGCGGCGATCTTCTTGCTGTACCGGCTCGTCCGAGGGCTCATCCGGCGGCAGCCGATGCCGTGGACCTACGCGATGCCTCTCATCGGACTCGCCGTCACCTATGTGCCGTGGCTGCTGTACCCCGAGCGCACGATCTTCCAGTTCTACACGGTGGTGATGATGCCGTTCCTCGTGCTGGCGCTGGTGCTCGCGTTGCGCGAGATTGCGGGGCGACGCGAAGATCCGCTGCATCGACGGCAGTCGGGCGAGCGAACCGTCATTATCTTCCTCGTCATCACGATGCTCGTCTCCGCATTCTTCTATCCCGTGTGGACCGGCATGAACGTGCCTTACGACTTCTGGCTCGTCCACAACTGGCTGCCGACCTGGGTTTAGCGGAGAGCATGCCATGATCCACACCGTGCTGTTCGACCTCGATGGCGTGATCCGGCATTTCGATCCGCGCGACGCCTCCTCCATCGAAATTACCCACGGGCTCGCGCCTGGAGCCATTGCGGATGCTGCGTTCTCGAGTCCATTGCTCGAGCAGGTCACGACCGGGCGAATCACGCGACGCGAATGGATCGACGAAGTCGGCGCGCTCCTGGCGAGCATGGCGGCTGCTGACGAGTGGGGCCGACTCAAGGCATCCGTCGATCCGGAGATGATCGAACTTGTCGCAGAGATCCGCAGGCTCGGCCATGCGACCGCGATCCTCACGAACGGGACTGACACCGTCCCCGATGAGCTTATGAAGCTCGGCGTGACGGAGTACTTCGATCACATCTTCAACTCCGCCGAGATCGGGTTCTCAAAGCCGGATACACGCGCCTTCAAACACGTGCTGTTCGAAATCGGCATCAGCGCCTCGGAGGTGTTCTTCACCGATGATTCCGAAGACAAGCTCACTGGAGCGCATGCGTTGGGAATGGCTACGCACCATTTCCGCGGTGCACCAGGACTGCGTGCTGCCCTGCGCGAGCACGGGGTCAGCGTCTGACGGCGCTGCCCGCGGCGCGAGCGCGCATCCGCGCCGCATCACGCTCGTACATCGCGGCGTGTGCCGCGAGTTCGGGCCTCGCGTCCGCTCCCTTCCACGAGTGCAGCGCAAGCTCGTCAAGTCGAAGTGCGATCATTCCCCAAATCGATTCCGCTGACACCTCCGTGCCATACGCCGACAACAGCGCTGTCAAGCGCGCAGGCTCCGCCGCTTGCACGCTGAGTGGTGCTTCGGCGTCCTCGACATACGGGACCAATCGGTAGGCAAGGTAGGCAAGGTCCCACAAGCGCGGACCCGGTGCAGCCATATCGAAATCAATGACGCCGACGAGCGCTCGTCCTTCGAACACAAGATTGTAGGGCGCGAAATCGTTGTGGCACACCACTTCGATCGGCTCTCGCGCCGGCATCCGCCACCCCGTCGTCGTGCGCACGCTCTCCGTTCCGGCATCGTGAATTCGTCGAAGAAGGTGCGCGGTGCTCACCAAGATGCTTGCGTCCCAGAGCCACTCCGGAAGTGGATAGTGCGCGACCTCGCCTTCTACAAAAGACAACCGTTCGCGCCCATCGGCCATCATCCCGAGCACACGAGGGACCCCTTCAATGCCCGCCCCCTGAAGCTCGTTAAGAAGCGTGTGAACGTTGGGCGTCCATGCTCCCGACAGGCGGCGCACTTCCTGGCCAACCCGCGTTACTTCATTCGTGTTGCCGCCCGGGAGCGCCTGCTCCGCCTGATCGTCGCGCATGCGTCGAGCCTATGACCTGGCCTCACCAGCGTTGTGGGGACTTTCAGGTCGCCAAGCCGCGCGACGGTCCCTAAGGCGAACACACGGCCAGCTGGCCGCGACTTCCCCATCACTCCGTCGAGCCGCGCCCAGTGCATGCGCCTCCTCCCGTCCATATGGCGAACACCATACGAGAAGCAAGAGCCATCATTGTCCTCGTGATCCCGCTGGTGTTCATACGCGGATGGACTTATTCCGGCCGGTGAGGATGCTTTTGTCGAACTCGTAGTGCGCCTTGGCCCACTCAATGATGACGGAGCTCAGGAACTCACCCTCGAGCGGCACCATGCACAGTTCGACCATCCCATGACGATGCTCCGTGTTGGGGCAAAAGAGGAAGCCGAGCACCTGCAGCGCCTTCTCGTTCACCGGTTCGAACGCCCACTCCGTGAAGGCCGACCCCGCGCGCCGGAGTGCGGCCTCGAATACGGTCACGAGCGCGTCCGGCAGTGGGGCCGCCTCGACCGCGTCCATCACGGCCTCGACGAGGCTGTCGACGAGTACATCGACAGCGTCATCCACGTGAGTGCCGAGTTCCTTCTTCGCCTCAAGGATTAGCACGCAGAGCGTGCACAACAAGTGCGACTCCGAGACGAGCGCCTTGAGCTGCGCACGATCGTCGTCGGAAAGGGCGGCGTTTGCTATCTTGTCGACGAACGGGCCGACGATCAGGGCGACGCCATGCTCGACGCGCTTCGCTTCATCCGGCTCATCGAGCAGTAGGGCCGCTTCGATCGCCAGCGTGACCAGGAAATCCGTTCCTCTGGCGGAGCGCTCCTTCTCGGCGGCGTTCCGTGCCCGCCAAGTGTGCGGTCCGCCGTGGAACGCACCTGCGCAACCGCATTCGCAATCCTTGACCGGCGTGATGACGGCCTCTGCACAATTCTTGACGTGCCCGGTAATTCTCGTTCCTGCCATACCGACTCCTTCGTCGCGAAACTCCCGGCCATTCAAGCAGACCTCTTCAGATCAGTCGAGGTGTGTCTCCGGGACGGAGTGTTCCTTGCCCCCGCGATCGAGACCGTGCTCCAGGGCTCGAGTTGGCAGCGTCGTCGGGTGCGTCTCATGCGCAACTTACGCTCGAACGTTCCGAAAGCGTCTGACCGATGGTCGCGTCGATCAGCGCCTGACCGGGCGCGTCCTGATCGAGCAGCACGGACCCGCACGGTGCCGAGAAACTCCACCAGCCAGCGGGACGTCGCCCTCCTCAGTGATGGAGGTCGTTCCTACGTTCTTCGTCCCGAGCCTTGAGTCGATCTCGTCGGCGACCAGCGAGCTCACGCGCGCCGGTGATCAACAAGACCAGACCTAACACGACAACAACAGCGGCCGTGACGAGCTGCCACCACGGGCCACCAGCGAATGCGTATGACACGCCAAGGATCAGCCCACCTACGCCTAGGAGAGCTTTACCCAGGGCGAGGCCGCCTGTTTCGTTCGGACCCGGCATCGACATAGTCCAACAGTACAGTGCGGAAAGCGACGCGATGTACGTCAATTCGAAGTTTTAGCCACTCGACCGGGGAGCTGGAGTTTAGCACCGACATTTCGAGGGCTCGCGAGATAACCCGGACGCGAAGACACGAAGGTATACCTTCTTCTATTTGAATATATACCTTTTTCTATTCTAATGATTTACCTTCGTCTATCTATTGACGTTGTTCATCTACAGTGCGCGAAAACTTGTACATTTGTCCCCCAAAAGGTGGACAGACTTTAGTGAACCAATCCTTATACACTCGAAAACTGTGCTGAGATACGAATATTTCTGGGTTGTTCAACCGTCTGAATCTCTGCGGTTCAAAGGCGGGCCTTTTGAACTCTGACGCGAATGACGCCATTGCAGTACGCACAATTCGCGAGTGGATCAGTGGAGAGCGAACTGACTTTAAGCGCATCTTCTTCGTAGCCGCTGGGGCAAATCCTGCCGGACTTGAGTATGTGCTCGGCCGCGGTGACGCCGTCCTGCTTCCCGCGGACTGCAATTGGTCGTCGGCCCATGCGCGGGTGATGACGTATATGGGACAAATGCTGGACGCGGGAGATGAACTCTTCATCGGTGATCTAGGCATCGAGCTTCAGGACTACTTGTCCGCAGGATTTGTTGACATTGTCGGGCCTACCGCCGTGCGCTTCTTTGACCACGCCGGTTGGCGAGCGTTCCTGGACGACGCGGATCTCGCCCGACGGACCGGCGTGTTCCCGTCCTCGCTGATCGACCCGCGCGTGGTACTTGCAGACCGCAACATGTTCACGGCTGCCCGTGCGGAGGCGCTTCCCCAAGCTATCCGGCTGGAAGCAGATGGAACTATCGGCCTGGGTATGCAAGGCATTCTCCTCGGGAGCACGGATAACTTGAATGCTGCGCTCAGCAGCCCCGTGTCCAGAACAGAAGTTCTAGGAGCTGCACTCCCCCCCGCGGGAGTAGACGCCGACGTAGCAACACATCCGTGGCTGCCCCGCTACTTGAACGCCACAGAACTCATCAAGATGCTGCGGTTCGAGAACGGGACCGCGAAGATCGACGGCTTTGGGTGGTCGAGTTTCGAGGACAAACGCGCGAACGCAGAACCTTTGGCGACGGACCCGTTTTTGCTCGAAGCCTCGAGCGAGCTTGTCCTGGCCGACATCACAAGTCGACGACGTCAGCTGCTGACCAGACCCACCGCCGAGGTTGTCTCAGCGCTCCAGAGTTCCGGTTCGCTGGAACTGGCGCGCGACCGCGTGGCCGCGCGACGCGACGTCGACGAAACCACTGCTGCGAGGCTTTGCAGCGAAGCCATGGAACTCCTGAACGTGAATCTCGGCAGTCAGACAAATGCGCCACTCATCGGTTCGTCGGAGACCGTGAGATGAGCGCTTCGCAGGCTCTATGGACCTCGCTACTCCCCGCAGACGCCAGCTTTACAGATGAGCAAATTGCCGTGGGCGCTCAAGGCCACCGTGTCGAGTACTTAGACGGATCAACTCGGCTATGTGCGACGAGCGGACTCTGGAACGTACCGCTCGGGTATGGTAATCCGACCGTGGCAGAGGCAGTCGCGAAAGCCATGCGTGACGCGTCCTACCTTTCGCTGTTCAGAGCGCCACACCGATACGCAGCGGACGCAGCCGATGCGCTGATCGAGCTGGCGGGCGCGACGCGATACAAGCGAGTGGTCTATTCCACGTCAGGCGGCGCTGCCAACGACATCGCCATGAAGCTCGTGCGCCAGTACTGGGCGCAGAAGGGCTCGGCTTCGCGCAACATCGTGATTGGACTCACCGGCAGCTATCACGGCACCATGTACGGCAGCCATGCGCTAAGTGGTGACGATCTGATGCAAGCATCATATGCCGTGGATCGGCGGTCCATTCGCCACGTCCCGTACGACGACGGTGGCGAACGACTCGAGGCGCTACTGAATAGGGAAGGCACGCGAGTCGCTGCTGTCTTCGTGGAACCGGTCCTCGGAAGCGGCGCATATCCCATCCCTGACGAATTCATCGAGCGTCTCCTGGTGTTGCGCGAACGCTATGGATTCCTGGTCATCGCAGATGAGGTCGCAACCGGCTTCGGACGAACAGGGCGCATGTTTGCGACCGACGAATGGCTCATCGCGCCGGACCTCATGATCGTGTCCAAAGCCCTCACCAATGGTGCGATGGGCGCCGCTGCCGTGCTCGTCGGACCACGAGTGAGCGGTGAGTTCGTTCGCGGGGGATGGACGTTCGTCCACGGAGAAACGCAAGCCGGGACGCCGGCATGCGCCGCTGCAATCCTGGCGGTGATCGGTGAGCTGCACGCAATCGACGTCGAATCGACGACGCGCGCTCTCGCTAGAGAACTCCTGAGCATCGCAACGACGCTGAAAGCGGAGGGCTGGATAGCCAATATCACAGGTAGAGGGTGCTTCCTTGGGGTCGGGCTTCGGCACGACGACGGGACCGAGTACTCCGGGGCGGAGGTCCTCGCAGTGGTCTCAGCTATCGCCGATGCTGGAGTAATCGTCCAGCCTGGTCCGAGCTCAATCGAACTGATACCGGCGTACGGGTACAGCAGCGACGAACTACATGAGCTCGAATCCGCGCTGCGATCTGGTCTGCGGCGGTTTCAGGACGAACGCCCATGAGTAGCCGCTTCACAGGACGTGTGCCGACGCTGTCATCGGGTAGTGGGATCACCGCTGACACTGTCCGACGGATTGTAGGAGATCGCGAGGCTGTTGCCATCGTCGATCGCGATGTCGCGAGCGCCAAGGCCCTCGCGAGGTGCGGACGAACCTTAGAGCTTGACGCATCCCGAGTGGATGTCGACACTGTGATCAGCGTCGCCAATGAGCTCGCCAGACAACAACCGAAGGTCGTCATCGCCGTAGGCGGAGGGGCCATCATCGATGCTGGAAAGATCGCAGCGCTGGGCGTCCGTTCCGGAAGCACTTTCACGTACATGATTGAGCACGCAGTCAGGTCAGGGCTCACCGTTCTGCCACCCGGCGAGCCCACGACCGAGCTGATTGCGATCCCCACCACGATTGGCACGTCATCAGAGACCAACAGTGTTGGCATCCTCAGAACACATGGCGGATATCGACTCATTGTCGGACGCTCGCTACGTCCGCGGCACGCCATCATCGATTCCGAAAATCTGATGTCTCTCCCAGACGGAGCGATACGAACGGGAGCCCTTGAGGCGCTATTGCGACTCGCCGGAATCAGCACAAGCTCGAGAGGCAACGACCGCGCGCGTCGTGACGCCGTGAGCATAGGGCGAGCAATCATCGCAGCGGCGAACAGTGATCGAGGCAGCAACGCCACCCGGCTGCGGATCGCTCGATTGAGCGCGGCCACCCAAAGGACCGCAGCGCTACGCGGTCGCGACCCCTACGCTGCACGCCACTGGTATGTCGCCAATGAGGTGGCGTTCGGCCTGGCCGTGACGAAAATGGCCGCCACCGCCGCAACCGTGGGTGCAATCTGGCAGCGAATACGCACAGGAGACCAGCGGTGGGGAACAAGAGAGAGCCTTGACGGATTCTGGCGTGCGGTCGCCGAAGACACAATACTGTCGCGCGATCCGGTCGAGGGGATCGAAAGCCTCATTGCTTTGTGGGGTGTTCCGCGGCCGGCACGGCCCGATGGAAGCCACATACGAGCGATAGCGACAGCCACGGAGATCGCGTGGGGCAACCGTCACCCAATGCTGAGGGGCATCAGCGAACAAGACGTCCGCGAGATTCTTGAGGCGTCCCTCTGGGATGCGGATGGACCGGTACAACAGTCCGGTTGGAGTCGTCTTACAAATGAGGAGGTGAATACATGAACACGATCAGCAACCAGATTCAATTCGAAGAACTCGACGAGATGGAAGCGCCCAGCTGGGAAAGCTTCTACCAGGGGGTGATTGTTGGCCTCGGGCTCGTCGCCATTGTCGCCACGTGAGAGCCAGGAGACCAGATGGTTGGGAGGGAGGTGAAATTTGGACAGCACTCAGCAGAAACTTGAATATGTCGAGCTCGACGCGATGGAGGCACCGGATGACATGAACGACTGGACTCGCGGCGTCGCGATCGGTGTGATCATCGGCATTATCGCCTTGACGTGATCCCGGACTGGGACACGAAGGACAGCTCTGAGGAGGTGAAGAAATGGGAGAACAGCGACTTGAGTTCGTCGAACTGGACGCGCTCGACGCACCGCTCGAAATTTGGGAGCACATCGGTTACATCGTCGCGATCATCGGTGGCGCCGTAGCAATCGCAACCTGACAGGCGGGGTGCGGGTGGGAGATTTCGACCGCCCGCACCTTATGGGAGAAGAGAGGACACCCCAATGGCAAGTGGGATCACCGAATCCGTAGCGCGACAGCTCGCGGAACATAACGCGACCCCGAAACCGCAGGACCTGTACTCGGGTTCGGGAGCAGACTTCTACGAACGCCTCGTAGGACCTGATCGGTCCGAGGTGCGAGAGGTTCTGGCGCTGGCGCGTAGCGTCGAGGGCAATATTCTTGACGTTGCGGCCGGCAGCGGGAGGCTCACGATACCGCTTGTTCGCTGCGGAAAAAGAGTAACCGCGGTTGACCTGTCAGCCGATATGCTCGCTCTCCTTCAGCGTGCTGTCCCTGACAATCCGCTCCTGGACTGCGTGGTGGCAGATATGCGTTCATTCGCCCTTGGACGCCGCTTCGACCTCGTCGTGATCGGGGCGACATCGATCACGCTTCTCGACCGACAGGGAAGGAGAGACTTCTACGCGAACGTGCGCGCCCACCTCTCCGAGCGCGGCATTTTTGCACTCACTATTGCGGGGGCGGCTGCGAGTCCTGCCCTGACCAACACCGAAGATCAAATCTTCACGGTCGACGGCCCCGAAGGACCCGAAGACTACCTCTGCTCCCAGCAGATGATCGAGGGCGGTGCCGCTCGCTTAGTGAACTGGGCGCGCTGCTCCGAGTTCACGTCGGGCACGGCGGTCACAATCCTGACAAGCCGTCTCCGCGTGCTCAGCGAGGAGATCTTGCGAGCTGAGCTCATTGGGGCAGGATTCGCCGAGCCGCGCATCCGTCCTGTGCGCACACATGCCGGCGCAGACCTTCTCTTACTGGAGACATCGTTGCTCGATGCGAACGGCTCCCAGTGAGCGCGGCGTCACAAAGAGAGCAAGCCATGCGTCGAGTCGCGCATAATGCCCTCACGCTGGAAAGCAGACCTGCGCTCGCCGCCGGCGTCTCGTTCGAAGAACCGAGCGCCGATGGCACCCAGTGGATCGTGGCCGTCGATGGGGTGCCTACCTCGCGCGTGTCAGAGGCGGTCGTGGCGTTGCTATCTTCGTTGGATGGGGGGTCGGCAATTCGCGACCTCCACTTGCGTATCGCGCCCGACGAACACGAGGACCAGTTCCTCGCTCTCGTTGACCGTTTCCGGAGAAGTGGGCTCCTTGAAGGTGCTGCACGTAAGAGCGCTGGGCGGTTCGTGTTCCGCGCGCCACTCACCCTGCAGATCGCTACTCTCCGTGCGCCGGCAATGTTCGGAAGACTGGACCGCGTTGTCCGTCCGTTCCCAGGCCGGCCAGGGCTGATCACCCTCGCAAGCATCGCGATTCTCGGGGTCATCGCAACTATCGTCCAGGCAACCGAAGTGGTGAGACTGCTGGTCTCGCCCATGCCGCTACTAGGGCTCATCGTCCTGATCGTCGTGCTGTCAATCTTGACGCTGGTCCACGAAAGCGCCCATGGTCTTACGCTCACGAGGTTCGGAGGACGCCCTCGTCGCGCCGGCTTCATGATTTTCTACCTGACACCCGCGTTCTTTGTCGACGTCACCGACGGCTGGCGGCTCCGTCACCGGTGGCAGAGGGTTTCGATCGCACTGGCTGGCCCCGCGGTTCACGCCGTCTTTGGCTCGAGCTTCGCTATCGTAGCGTTGCTAGTGACCAACCCAGACCTAAGGCAGCTGCTGCTGCTTCTCGCGGTCGCGTGCTACGGGATGGTCCTCGTGAACCTCGTGCCGTTTGTGCGGTTCGACGGGTATATCGCTCTGATGAGCGCCCTTGACGAGCCGAACCTTCGAGAACGAACAAAGCACGACGGCGCAAACTGGTTGGCCCATCTGCTGTATGGCGGTCCTGTCACTTCGAGGCGTCTGGATCGCTGGTGGAGCGTGCCGTTCGGGATCGCAAGCATTCTTGCCCCAGTGTGTTTGGTTGTGTTCGCGCTTGTGCGCATCGCTCATGCCCTTGCTGGCGGTGGCCCCGTTTTTGGACTCATCGTGCTCGGGATCGAGGTTACTGTCGCTGTTATCGGCGTCGTCATAGTCGCTCGCAATTTGCGGACGGTGTGGCGCGCTCGTGTAGCGGTATGGCGGTTCGCTCTGGTGAACAGCGTCATAGTGGCTTTTGTCGCCCTTGCTGGATCGTTAATCATCGTCCCCGTCACCGCGACCGCCGGATACATCTCTGGCGGGGGCAACAGCGTTGTCATCGTAAGAGGGGGCGGCGGGGAAATCTCCATCCCCACCGGGGCACATGTATCTCTCGTAACCAACGGGCTAATGGGCAATCTTCCCGTGGGAGAGGGAACCTTCGAACCCCAATCTCTCGAGCGTGTCCACGTCCCACTCCAGGCACTGTTCCCGGTGAAGATGAACGGCGTCGAAGTGCCTGCCTCAGTTCTCGGCACCGTTCAGATTGAGGCTGGGTCTCACCAGTTGCCTCCGTCAGGTCAGGCCCGGATCGACCTGGGCACCATGAATCTCTGGCAAAAGCTTTGGAACTCGGCCGTCGAGCGGCCCCTGGCTGACCTTCTCAGCACCTGACACGACTTTACGTAAGGAATGACATGAACGACAACGCCATCGAAGTGCGAGAGCTCACCAAGAAGTACGGATATACGACAGCGGTGCAAGACCTGTCCTTCGCCGTACCTAGGGGAGCCATCGTCGGTCTTCTGGGCCCCAATGGTGCAGGCAAGTCAACGACGCTTCGGACGATCGTGGGGCTACTGCGACCGACTAGCGGCACAGCCACGATTGACGGAGCACCATTCTCCGCACTGAAGAACCCTGCGTCACACGTCGGTGTGCACATGGATGGATTCGGCTTCGAGGTGGGCATCACTGCACGTCGGCACCTCGAGATCGCGCGGCTCGCCGCAGGTGCACGCCGTCAACGGGTAGATGAGGTACTGGAAGAGGTTGGACTTTCGTCGGTCGCCCGACGGCGCGTGAAAACGTTCTCCACAGGGATGGTTCAGCGGCTGGGGTTGGCCGCAGCTCTGATCGGCTCCCCGCAGACGCTGATCTTGGACGAGCCTGCCAACGGACTGGATCCCGACGGCATTCGCTGGCTTCGTCGACACCTCCGCGACTACGCGGAGAGCGGGGGAACTGTCCTGCTCTCTAGCCACCAGCTCGCGGAGCTCGAACAGGTCGTCGACGAAGTCGTCGTTATCAAACGACGAGCACTGTTCGCGGGAAAGCTTGGAGACCTCGTGTCGAGCGACGGCGACTCTCTGGAGAACAAGTACTTCGACCTCGTGGAAGGAGCAGTCGCATGATCGCCGCAATCCGAAGCGAATCGTTGCGCTCTATCAGCGGGCTCTCCCTCTGGGCCGTGTACGTGCTCGCGATCTTCGTTCCAGTCGTGGTGCTCACGTCCGACCCCTCCCAGATCGACCTAGTCGGTTTGGACGCAGGTGCAGCGACAGCCAGACTGCTGCAGCCGCTGGCGTGGTCGTTCATCACCGCTGCGTTCGTAGGTGCTTATGCCGTCACTCGCGAGTACTACTACGCATCAATGGACCGCACCCTTACTGAACTTGGATATCGCCGAGCCTTTTGGGGCAAGATGGTTGCCGGGCTGATCACAGCGGTGGCTCTCGCTCTGTGCATATTCGCAATCTGGACCGTCGTCGTGTTCTTCATCCTCAAGCAACAAGGACTCGCACTCAGCATCGATGAGGCAGGGCTGCGGATCTATGCTGGAGCGCTGCTTGGTGTGATCTTGGGTGCTTTCGTGGGCGGTGCAGTGGGATGGATCTCACGAAACTATTACGTCGGCGCCGCGGTCGTCCTCGCATTTCCGATTGCGGTGGAGTTTGCACTCCTGGGGACGTCACCCGAGGTCGCACGCTTCTCCCCAGGCCTGACAATCGCCGCGCTGAGCGTCCCGGAGTACAGGGACCGCCTCCTTGAGTTCGCTCCCGCCGCGGGCATCGCAGCGGCCTGGACTGTCGGACTGGTACTGATCGCTTGGCTTGTCGGACGTCGGCGCGTCGGATGATCGTGAGCCAAGCGTTTAGGGCTCAGGCGCGAAGCCTTGCCGGAGATGTGGTGCTCCTAGCCGTAGCTGCCGCAGCGTTCGCAGTGGCGCTGTCGTTGGCGACGAGCGTACCGCCGGAGTTTGCTGACGCTCCGGATAGTGTGCGCCAAGAGTTCCTTGCTCCATTCGGCACCGTCATGGCAACCTACGGAGCGGTCCTCGCAGCCATCTATGGTTCCTTCCGCTACACGGTCGACAGACGCGATGGGGTCGTAGCTCAGCGGCTCACATTGCAGCCGCGTTGGGTCAGCTTTGTGACGAGAGCGCCAGCTGCAGCGCTCGGTGGAGCGATAGTTTCCTTGACTGCAGTCGTCGGTGGTCATGTGGCACTCACAGTCTCGGCGGGCGGTACCACTGTTGACTGGGTCTCGGCTGCAGCGTCAGCTGCTGTCGGTGCCACCGCCGGCCTCTGGGGGCTCGGAGTAGGGCTCGTGGTTCAACAGCATCTTGTGGCTTTGTTCGTCGCCCCCGCAACTCTAGGAGTCGCCATGGTAGTCGCGATCTTCTGGACGGCCGGCGCCGTGTGGTTTCCTCTGCCCGCGATGCTGTCCGCCTTCGAATTCGACATCCGTGAGATTGGATTCCAGGACGCGGCCGTGTTGGACCGTCCGATTGCGGTGGCCATCGCTGTCGCGTGGATGGTCTTGATCTTGACGGCTGGTGCGATTTCATTCGTTCGTCGCGACGTGAAGTAGTGTCGTCGGCACTGTAGGGCATCGGGGCCAAACCAATGGCTACCTCTATCGGGTGACGGTGGCCGCATTCGTTGTGGCGGCCGTCACCAGGTAATCGCCGACAAAGGGTCCATTTAGCGCGTTCGCCGGGGTGCGCGATGCTCCCCCACCCGTGGCCCGCCGCCAGATCGGTGCCCGTCGCAGCGACGACCAGTGTCGGCGCAGCAAAGATTTCGTCGCGCTGCAGAAATCTGCTCGCGCGACTCTTTTCGGCATCCAACTCACCCGAATCGCCAACTAACCCCGTCGCTCCCACGCCGCACGAACTGCACTCAACGTCTCTTCAAGAGAGAGGCCCTCAGCGTCTCCGATACACCGATCAGATGAGCGATTCCCTGCTCCGCACCATTGCCGCCGCATCCCCCGTCGGCAACCGGCATACGAACGCCCGGCAGTCGTACACGAGATCCTCAACCGCGTCTTTCCCGAGGAACAGCTCGAATCCGGCATCCGCAAAAGCACCCGCCTGCTCGGGCGTCACGACGGCGATCACGTCGGCGTCGACACGACGGGATGCCGTCGCAAGCCCACCGGCAGGATCACGCGTCACCACGACGACCTGGCGTGGCGGTTCGACGAGCCCCGCCGCGACCGCGAGAAGCGAACCATGTCCGAAGGGGTGTTGCAGGGCGGATGCCGCGTGTCCGCGGACCTGCGAATCGGCAGCCTCCCGATACTTCTCCCCCGCACCCAGCCGCCATGCTGTCAGCGCTGCCGACGCCAGCGCCGCGACGCCGGACGGCAGATCACCATCAGTCTGATCAGGAGCCAATGCCACGCCCTGCGCCGCAAGCACCGGGTCGCCCGCAGCGCCGCCGGCGAGCATGTCATCCAGCAGCTCACGCGCCGCCACCGCCCACGAGGCCTCGCCGGTCGCCACCGCGAGCGCGAACAATCCATCCGCGTAAAGACCCACATCGGCGAGCGTTGCCACCGCGGTCGAGGCCACGCCGTCCAACGACGCCCGCACGAGTCGACCCTCTGACGAACGGTTCACCAACGATACGAAAGATGCCGCCTCAGCCGCGGCATCCACCCACTCCCGCTCACCGAGCGCAGCACCTGCCCGCGCGAGCGCGCCGATCGCAAGCCCATTCCACCCGGTGATGACCTTGCCGTCGACCGCAGGCGACTCCAGTCCCTCACGAGAAGCGGCGAGGTAATACCCGCCTTCACTTCGCGCGCCGTCGATCCATGATTCCGAGTCCTGTGCGGCGCCGAACGCCCCACCGCCCTGCTGCAGCACCTCGAGCAGGAATCTCGCGATTCCGCGCGCGGTCGCATCGTCGCCAACACGCACAGAGATGTCCAGCAGCTGGGCGTTGTCCGTCAGCATCCGCTCGTAGTGCGGCACGGTCCAATCGCGCTGCGTGGCGTATCGGAAGAACCCGCCGTCTACAGGGTCGCGAAGATCGGATGCCGCCATTGCTGCCAACGCACGCTCAGCCGAGGCTGCCACCTCCGACGCCCCTCGTCGCACGAGCGGATGCTGCAGAAAACTCAATGTCGTCGCGACCGGAAACTTGGGGGCGCCCCCGAATCCGCCGAACATGGTGTCTTCGCGGGAGGCGACCGTCGCGGCTGCTGCGGCCAGCTCCGATGCAGACGGCAGGTCGGACGGCGTGATGACGGCGGCCTGCGCAAGCGCTTCAGCGACGGCATCCGCCGATTCCACTGCCTGCTCGCGGCGCAACGTCCACGCTTCCTGCACCGCACCCAACACAGTGCGGAATGCGGGCAGCGGCGCACGGGCTTCCGGCGGCCAATACGTGCCTGCATAGAATGTGCGCCCCTGTGGGGTCGCGAACACCGTCAACGGCCAGCCGAGATTCTGCGTGAACGCGGATGCCGCCGCCATAAGGGCGCCATCGACATCCGGATGCTCCTCCCGATCAACCTTGACCGCCACGAAATCCCGGTTGATGAGACCCGCGATCTCCGGAGAAGAGAACGATTCCCGCGCCATCACATGGCACCAGTGGCAGGTGGAGTAGCCGATCGATATCAACAGCGGCACGTCGCGACGCTGTGCTTCGGCGAAGGCCTCCGCACCCCACGGATACCAATCGACCGGGTTGTCGGCGTGCGCACGCAAATAGGGGCTGAGTGTCTCCGCGAGGCGATTGCTCATGCCCTCACGCTACGCCGAGTCAGCCGACGAGAGCCACGGGAGCGCGCGATGCCGCATAGCCAACCAGCGGCAGGGCGCGGTCTGCTGCGAGCGCGATGCGCCCCGCGAGCACCTCAGAGCCGATCTTGTAACCATCGAAGTCAGTGTCGCTCGCGTACACGCCGAGCGGCAGCGTGAGCGCCTGGAAGAACGCGAACAGCGGACGCAACTGGTGCTCGATCATGAGCGCGTGTCGTTCGCCGCCACCGGTCGCGGCGAGCAGCACCGGCTTGCCGACCAGCTCGTACTGGCCGACGAAATCGAACAGGTGCTTGAACAGCCCAGTGAACGATGCCCGATACACAGGGCTGCCGACGATGAGCAAATCAGCCTGCTCGATCGCAATCAACTGCTCCTCAATGTGCACCGGCAGATCCTCACGCCGCAGGGCACCTGCAAGCGACGGCCCGATCTCGGTGAGTTCTATCAACTGCACCTCAGCCTCCGCGCGATCGGCGATTGCAGCCGCGATCGCCGTAAGCAGAGCCGTCGTCTTGCTGGGCTCGTGAAGCGAGCCAGACACGGCGACGATGCGGTAAGGAGCAGTCATGATCTGACGCTAGCGACGCACGACGCCCTGTGACGCAAAGTGCGACACAGGGCGTCATTCAACGACGTGAAGCGTCTCAGTTGTTTTCGTTGGGGTGCGCTCCGACGCGGCCGGACCCGTCGAGCGGGTCGAGTGCGTTGATCGCCGCGATCTCTGCGACGCTCAACGTGAAGTCGAAGACGTCCAGGTTCTCGCGCAGACGCTCGGCGCGCACCGACTTCGGGAACACGATGGTGCCCTTCTGCAGGTGCCAGCCCAGCACGACCTGCGCCGGAGTCTTGCCGTGCGCTGCGGCCGCATCTGCGACAGCAGGAGTGCCGAACAGGTCGTACTTGCCCTGACCGAGCGGACCCCAGGATTCGATGTGCATGCCATGATCCGCACCCCACTCGACAACCTCACGCTGCTGGTACGCCGGGTGCAGCTCGATCTGATCGACTGCCGGCACGACTCCGGTCTCTGCGACGACGCGCTCAAGGTGCTCGACGAGGAAGTTCGAGACGCCGATGCTGCGTGTCAGTCCCTGTTCGCGCAGCTCGATCAGCTTCGCGAATGCATGGACGTAGTTGTCCTTCGCAGGCGTCGGCCAGTGCACGAGGTACAAGTCGACCTGGTCGAGCCCGAGCTTCTCGAGGCTCTCCGCGATCGCGGAGTTCGGCTCGTCACCCTCGTGGCGGTCGTTCCACAGCTTGGTCGTGATGAACAGCTCGTCGCGAGCGATGCCACTCTTCGCGATCGCAGCGCCGACGCCGGATTCATTGCCGTAGATCGCGGCTGTGTCGATGTGGCGGTAGCCGATCTCGAGCGCCTCGCTGACCGTACGCTCGGTGTCTGCCGGCGGCACCTTGAACACGCCGTAGCCGAGCTGCGGGATCGAAATACCGTCGTTGAGAGTCACATTGGGGATCGTCATGCGTTCAGCATACGGCTTGTCATGACAGGCGCCATGCTCGTCCGCGCTCACCGATAGCGTCTTCCCTGGTCGCGACGGAACAGCAGCAGCGCGAGCGCCAGCGTGATGGCGGTCCAGACCAGGATTCCGGCCCACGCCCACCATGGAAGGTCGCCGCCCTGTACCGCCCAGATCACGAACTCGCGCGCCTGCCTCGACGGCGTGAACGCCGAAACTGCGTTGAGCCACGGTGCGAACATCACTGGCGGCAGGAACAGCCCACCGAGGAATGCGAAGCCGAACATGACGATCTGGATCACGGCGATTGCGGCTTTGAACGGCATCGCGTATCCGATGACGGTTCCCAGCAGCATGAAGGGCAAAGCGGCGAGGGCAAGCGCAAGGACGCCCGCAAGAATCCGAAGCGGAGAGGCCTCCGCGGCAGTGAGCAAGCCGCCGACCGCTATGACGGGAAGAATCGCGACGATCCCCATCGTCCCGGTGGAGAGCACCTGCGCGAACACGCGGGCAAGACCAGGCGCAGGGAGCGTCCGCAGATACGGATCCCACGGCTTCTCCCGGCTCTCCGCGATGGTCAGGCCAAAACTGAACAGCGCGTTCGTCATGACGGCGAAGACCGACAGCGAGATCACCGCTTGGGTGGCGTACTCAGGATTCGCCGCGACCACCTCCTGCGGTACGACGAAGAACAGCAGTGCCAGTGCCGGAAACACCACCGAGCCGATGACGGCGATCGGGACGCGCAGTGTCTCGATGAGACCGTATTTCGCGTGCAGGAGAGTCAGCCTGGCGGTGGATGGCGGGGTGGTGGATACTGCGGCTGTGGCGGTCATGCGGTCACCTTTTCAGTCAGTGCGAGGAAGGCTTCTTCGAGTGTCGCGCCGCGAACGCTGAGTCCGCGGAAATCGATGCCTGCTGCAACCAGAGCGCGAACGAAAGCGTCGGCATCCGACACCGTCAACACTTCGCGCCCGTCATGATGCTCATGCCGGACGACGCCGGGGAGGGATGCCACGGCTGCGGCGTCAGCTGTGGTGAGCTGCACCTGGCTGGCCTCCACCCTGGCAAGGACGTTCTGCACAGTGTCATCCGCGAGCACCCTGCCACCCCCGAGAACAACGACCCGCTCCGCGAGTGCTTCGATCTCTTCCAGGTAGTGGCTGGTGACGACCACCGTGGCTCCAGCGTCATGCTGGCGGCGGATCGCTTCCCACAGGGCGCGGCGACCGTCGACGTCCAGACCGGTCGTTGGCTCATCGAGCAATACCAACTGCGGACGGCCGACGAAGGCAAGCGCAACAGCGACCCTGCGCTTCTGCCCACCAGAGAGCGACCCGCACTGACGGCGCAGGAACTCAGCGAGCCCGAATTCATCGGCAAGCTGTGCGGTCGGAACCCGGTCGCTGAAGTGACCACCGACGTAGTCGATCACCTCTCCGACCCGCAGCGTTTCCGGCAGCGCCGTCTCCTGCGGCGTCGTGCCCAGCGCGCGGCGAGACCTGGCATCCAGCGGGTTGCCGCCGAACAGCGTCACCGTGCCGCTGGTCGGACGACGCAGTCCCTGCAGCAGGGAGAGCAGCGTGGTCTTTCCTGCACCGTTCGGACCGAGCAGGCCGACGATCGCACCCGCTCCGATCTCCAGGGTGACATCGTCAACGGCAGTCTGTTCGCCGTAAGTGCGGGTCACATGTTCGAATCGCGCCAGTGTCATGTTCCTGCTCCCAGTACGGCACGAAGTGCCTCGGTGTAGTCCTCGAATGCACGTCGCCCCTGCTTGGTCAGAGCGACGTAGGTGACCGGTGTCCGGCCCTTGTGCGTCTTCTCGACAGCGACGTAACCGGCATCCTCCAGCTTGCGTAGGTGCGTCGACAGGTTGCCCGCCGTCATGTCGAGCAGTTCTTGCAGTCGCGGGAAGGCGATGCTCTCAGTCGCTTCCAAAGTCGCGAGTGCTGCGGTGATGCGCAGCCGGGCTGCGGCGTGGATGACGGGATCGAGCTCAGTCATGTCACACCCCCTTCGCAGCCTGACGTAGCCGCGACAGATGAGCGAAGGAGACGACCCCGAGGATGAGGAAGCCGGCGCCCCCGCCGATCGCGAGCACGAGATAGTGGGTCGGGTAGCCGAAGAACGGGGCGATCACCGCCACGATCACCGTCCAGACTCCGACGATGAGCATCGGCACGGCCTGCCAGATCGCGGCACCCACGATGTACATGATCCCGGCGAAAAGGACGAAGGCGACCGGATAGAAGATGTTCGCGAGTTCTCTGGTCATTCCGTTCACAGCCAGCCCCTGCGCGAAGACGAAGATCGCGAGGCTGCCGACCGTCCACGTGGATCCGTAGACGATGCCGGAGAAGGCGGATGCCGCGTTGCCGCGGATACCGCGCCCTGAACGACTTCCCAACACAGCCGACACCACGATGGCGACGACCAACAGGCAGACAAAGATACTCGCGGCCACGGGCAGCGGAAGGCTGAAGTTCGGCTTCAGGCCGTCGATGAGCCAGAGAGCACCGAATCCCAGCAACCAGACGACACCCCACATCGTCACGAGGGCGGGGACGAACGACGCCACCTGGCCCTCTATGCTCCGCTGTTGATTGCTCGCCAGCGCGAGCATCTCCGCTGGCGAGAGAACCTCATCATCATTGGTCATGTTCAGAATCCGTTCTGTGTCAAGAGGAAGGGCATCGCGAGTGCAGGAAGGGTGAAGAGGAGATTGACCAGCCCGTGCGCGAAGACGAGCGGCATGAGCCGGCGTTGGCGCAGGTAGATCAGTCCGGAGCAGACACCCCACACGAAGAACGCGCAGACGAACGCGACGGTCGCTCCGGGAGTCGGCGCGTACCAGACGTGCTGCAGCGCGAACAGGATCGACGGCACGATGATCGCGAGAGCGGTCGGCCAGCGGCGGGCGAGCATTCCCTGTGAGTATCCGCGGTAGACGAGCTCTTCGGCGGGCGCATTCAGCGGCGCGAAGGTCAGCGCTCCGACGACTCCGATAATGCTCCAGGCGATGGGATTCAGTGTGGGGATAGCCGACGGATCGACGAACACCGTCTCCATCTGGATGAACAGCTCATCGCCGTGCTGCGCCCAAACCACCAGCATGATCGTGCCGCTGAACGGGAGGTACATCACGACGAGCCACAGTAGGCCCCAGAGTAGATCCTTCAGGATCCGGCGCGGCTCGAATCCGAGGACGTCGCGGATGCTGCGACCTTCTCTGCGTAGCAGCCGGGCGACCAGCAACAGACAGATGACGTTGACCGGCAGCATCGCCACCACTGCGATCATCGGCGGAGGCGGGAACGTTACGCCGCTCTCGAATGCGCTGACGATGAGCCAGGTCAGTGTGGACGCCGCGGCGACGAGCCCGATGCGCAACACGGGGAGCCCGATCGCCCATCTCTTCGCAGACGCGCGGCGGACGGTGGCAGCATCCGCCGCCAATTCCTGTGTCGCGTTGTGTGAACTCATAAACAACTTTGTACCGCAAACTGGTTTGTGTGTCAAGACTCGGTGCCGTCCGTCATACGATGAAGTGCCATGCCTGTACCAGATCTCGTGATCACCTATCCCCCGGAACTGCCCGTCAGCGCCGCCAGGGAGGAGATCGCCGACGCCATCCGCGACAATCAGGTCGTCGTCGTCGCCGGCGCCACCGGATCCGGCAAGACGACGCAGCTACCGAAGATCTGCCTGGAGCTTGGCCGCACGAAGATCGCGCACACTCAGCCTCGACGCCTCGCCGCTCGCACGATCGCCGAGCGGATCGCAGAAGAGTTGCAGGTCGAGCTCGGCACCACGGTCGGCTACAAGGTGCGCTTCACCGACAAGGTGTCAGAATCTACCCTCGTCGCTCTGATGACCGACGGCATCCTGCTCAACGAGATCCACCGCGACCGACTCCTGCGCCGCTACGACACGATCATCATCGATGAGGCCCACGAGCGCTCCCTCAACGTCGACTTCCTGCTCGGCTACCTCACCCGCATCCTGCCGGAGCGACCGGATCTCAAGGTCATCATCACCTCGGCGACAATCGATCCGGTCAGCTTCGCGAAGCACTTCGCGACCCCTGCTGGCATCCCTGCTCCCGTCATAGAGGTGTCCGGCCGCACCTACCCGGTCGAGATCCGGTATCGGGCGCCCGCGGAAGACGAGACAGAGGACGAAGTCTCCGCGATCGTCACCGCACTCCGCGAACTCGATCGCGAGGCCCCCGGCGACGTGCTCGTGTTCCTGCCAGGCGAGGCCGAGATTCGGGATGCCGCGGATGCCGTGCGCGCGGCCTACACGTCGGCATCCGCGCCCGTCGAGGTGCTCCCCCTATACGGCCGCCTGTCCGCTGCTGAGCAGCACCGCGTATTCGAGAAGAGCCGCGTCGCCGGAGTCCGGCGCCGAGTCATCCTCGCCACGAACGTCGCCGAGACGAGCCTGACCGTCCCCGGCATCAAGTACGTCATCGACACCGGCACCGCACGCATCTCGCGCTACAGCAACCGTTCGAAGGTGCAGCGACTGCCAATCGAGGCGATCTCGCAGGCCTCGGCGAATCAACGCTCGGGTCGCGCGGGCCGCACCAGCGATGGCATCGCGATCCGTCTCTACAGCGAAGAGGACTTCGACAAGCGAGCGGAGTTCACTGAGCCTGAGATCCTGCGTACTTCGCTCGCATCCGTGGTGTTGCAGATGCTGTCGCTCGGCTTCGGCGACATCACTGCCTTCCCTTTCCTCACACCCCCCGATTCCCGCGGAATCAAGGCGGCGTTCGATCTGCTTACCGAGTTGGGCGCCGTTGACCTCGGTCGCGATACGCCACGGCTCACCAACACCGGACGCGAAATCTCGCGAATGCCGATCGACCCGCGCTTCGCACGAATGCTGGTCGAGGCGCAGAAGACTGGCGGTGTGGACGCCGTACTCGCGATCGTCTCCGGTCTCACGATCCAAGACGTCCGTGAACGCCCATCACAGGATGCACCGCAAGCCGTTCGAGATTCCGCCGAGAGGATGCACGCGCGCTTTGCCGATCCGACCAGCGACTTCCTCGCGATCCTGAATCTGTGGAACCATCTGCGAGAGCAGCAGCGTGAGCTCGGATCAAGCGCCTTCCGGCGACTGTGCCGCTCGGAGCATCTGAACTATGTGCGTGTGCGGGAGTGGTTCGATGTGCACCGCCAACTGCGGTCACTAGTAAAGACACCAAAGTCGACTGACTCGTCATCGACGAGCAACGGCGGCGCCGCGGCCGACCCCGATGCGATCCACCGCGCTCTGCTGTCAGGACTGCTGTCTCAGATCGGCATTCTCGACGAGCGAAACACCAAGACGCCGCCCAAGGGCCAGGCGAAGAGCCAGAAGGATCCGAAGCGTCGCATCGCTGAGTATCGCGGCGCCCGTGGCATCCGATTCTCGATCTTCCCTGGATCCGGCTTGCGCAAACAGAGCCCCCGCGCTGTCATGTCCGCCGAGATCGTCGAGACCTCGCGCACCTTCGCGCGCACTGTGGCTGCGATCGACCCAGCGTGGGCAGAATCGCTCGCGGGCGACCTCGCCAAGCGGTCGGTGTCAGAGCCGCACTGGTCCAAGGATGCCGGAGCCGCAGTCGCCTTCGAGAAGGTGACGCTGTTCGGAGTGGAGATCATTCCACGCCGACGCATCCAGTTCGCGCGCGTCGATCGCGCGGCATCTCGCGAATTGTTCGTCCGGCACGCGCTGGTCGATGGCGAGTGGGATCCGAGCCGGATCGACAAGCGTGTCAGCGCGTTCTGGCGCAGCAACGGTGAGCTGCGCAAGCGGCTCGAGAAGCTCGAAGAGCGTGAGCGTCGTCGCGACATCCTCGCCGGCGATGAAGAGGTGTTCCGCTTCTACGATGAGCGCATCCCCGCCGAGGTGTTCGATGTGCGCTCATTCGAGCAGTGGTGGGGCGAAGCGTTGCAGACGACGCCCAAGTTGCTCGTCATGCGCGAAAGCGACCTCATCGACGACGACGAGCGGGCTGACCAGAACGAGTTCCCCACCCGCTGGACGCAGGGCGATCAGGTGCTGGGCCTCGCCTACCGTTTCGAGCCGGGAGCTGCCGATGATGGCGTCAGCGTCGTGGTGCCGTTGGCACTGCTGGCGCAGATCGAGGATCGCGGCTTCGACTGGCAGGTTCCAGGACTCCGCGCAGACCTTGTCACAGCACTTTTGCGCGCTCTGCCGAAGTCGATCCGCCGACACGTCGTTCCCGCGGCCGACTGGGCAGAGAAGTTCGGCGAGACGCTGGCAGAAGAAGGGCCGGAGCGACACGGCGGCTTCCCGCAGCGGTCGCTGAAGGAAGCACTGGCACGGATGATTCAACCGCTGGCGAATCAGCCCGTCTTGGCATCCGATTTCGATGATGAGCGTGTGCCTGGCCACCTGCGCATGAACTTCCGCGCCGTCGATGAACGTGGCCGGGTCGCAGGTTCCGCGCGTGATCTCAGCGAATTGCAGAGCTCGCTATCGGATCGCGCCAGGGCGAGCGTCGCTCGCTCGATCGCCCGTCCAGAGAAGACCGACGGCAGAGCAAATCACGGCCGGGCAGATCACGGCGGGGCGAAGCCCGATGCAAGCGCCGTCGCTGCAGCATCCGCGCGCGGTCCGATCGAACAGGACCGCCTCACAAACTGGACATTCGGTGACCTGCCGGGGGTTCTCGACACCAAGGTCGCCGGCGGCGTCGTTCGCGGATACCCAGCGATCGTCGACCAGGGCAAGACGGTTTCCGTGCGCGTCGAGGCGACAGCGGACGCTGCTTTGGCAGCGACCCGTGACGGGGTGCTGCGACTGGTGCTGTTGAACGTTCCGTCTCCTGCGTCATATGTGCAGGAGCACCTCACCTCTCAGGAGAAGCTCGCGCTGGCCGCATCGCCGTACTCGTCGGCTGCGGCGCTGATCGAGGATGCCAGGGCCGCCGTTGTGCGCGCGGCCCTTCAGCAGCACGGTGCCGACGGCGTGATCCGCACCGAGGCCGAGTTCATCCAGGCGCGGGATGCAGTGAACGCCACCCTGGTAGATGCGCTGTTCGCGACCGTCTCACTCGTTGCCCGCATTCTCACGAAGTCGCGCGAAGTCGAGCGCGGTATCAAGTCGCAGAACTCGCTCGCCCTGCTCGGACCGCTGAACGATATCCGCACGCAACTCAGTGGGCTGCTGCATCCGGGGTTCATCTCAGCGTCCGGCATTGATCATCTGGCGCATTTTCCCCGCTACCTCGACGGAATGCTCGACAGAATCAAGACCCTGGCCAGCGAGCCTGGTAAGGATCGCACCCGGATGACAGAGTACGAACGCGTGGCGAAGGTGTTTGAGGATGCCGGGGGCACGATCCCCCTCGCACCCACAGCCTCCGCCGCGCTCGTCGAGGTCCGCTGGTTGCTCGAAGAGTTCCGCATCAGCGTCTTCGCACAGCGACTGGGCACCGCCCAGGCGGTCTCCCCGCAGCGCATAGCAAAGGTTCTGCGAGACATCTGATTTCTCGTCATACGACGTCACGTCAATTTGGCGTTTGCCCTCACGATCAGGTGGAATTGTCTCCTACCCTCACTTCTACTCCCCGAAAGGGGCGTTTGGCATTCCCATGATCACCATTGAGCACGTCAGCCGGTCCTTCGGCGGCACCCTCGCACTCGACGACGTGTCGCTCGAGATTCCGCGCGGTCAGATTTTCGGCGTCGTCGGCCAGTCCGGCGCAGGCAAGTCGACGCTGCTGCGCACCGTAAATGCGCTGGAGCGCCCGGATTCGGGCAGCATCGTCGTTGACGGTGTGAAGATCTCGCACCTGGCCGGCAATGAGTTGCGGGCGCGCCACGGCATCGGCATGGTCTTTCAGCACTTCAACCTGGTCGGCAACCGCACGATCGCCCAAAACGTCGAGTTCGCGCTCGAAGCCGTCGGACGCAGTCGCGGCGACCGCACGAAGGAAGCGCTCGAGATGCTCGATCTGGTGGGCCTTTCCGCACGCGCCGGAGCCTATCCGTCGCAGCTCTCCGGCGGTCAGCGTCAACGCGTCGGTATTGCCCGCGCCCTCGCATCCCGTCCGAGCGTGCTGCTCTCCGATGAGGCCACCAGCGCGCTCGACCCTGACACCACCCGACAGATTCTGGCGCTGCTACGCCGCCTCTCCGGGGAGCTCGGGCTCACGATCATGCTCATCACCCACGAGATGGCCGTCGTGAAGCAGATCTGCGATGCCGCCGCTCTTCTCGAACACGGCAAGGTCATCGAGCAGGGTGCGCTGACCGAGCTCATCCGCACACCAGGCAGCCGGCTCGCGCACGATCTGTTCCCTCTCGGTGACGTGCCAGATATGCCGGCATCCGCGATCATCGACCTCACGTTCGCCGGCGAAGAGGCGCAGAAGCCGACCATCACGATGCTCGCCCGCGCGCTCGATCTGGATGTGTCGATTCTCGGCGCCACGATCGAAACGATCAACGGGGCTCAGGCGGGACGCACCCGTCTCGCTTTCCCCGCGGATCCGGAAGTCCTCGCTCGTGCACAGGCGTTCCTCGCAGAGCACAGCGTCGCGTTTGAAGTGGTGAAGGCAGCATGATCGACTACACATCCCCCGACTTCTGGCCCGATCTGTTCGAGGTCATGCTCAAGGGCACACTCGAAACGCTCTGGATGACCAGCGTCGCGATCCTCATCACGATCCTCGTCGGGCTCCCCCTCGGCATCGTGCTCGTCGGCACCGAGAAGGGCCGCTTCCTCGCGACGCCCTTCGGTTCCGCTGCGGCCGGCCTCTTCATCAACCGGCTGCTCGGATTCATCGTGAACCTTGGCCGATCGGTCCCGTTCATCGTGCTGATGATCGCCCTGATCCCGCTGACGCGCCTGCTTCTCGGCTCGTTCATCGGCACAGGACCGGCGATCTTCCCCCTCACTCTCGTTGCGATCCCGTTCTTCGCCCGGGTGGTGGAGATCGCGGTCAAGGAGGTCGATTCGGGTCTGCTGGAAGCATCCGACTCGCTCGGCGCGACGCGTTGGCAGCTCGTGCGGCGCGTCATCCTTCCCGAGACCGGGCCAGCGCTCGTGCTCGGCATCGCGACGACGATCACCTCGATCATCAACTTCTCGGCCATGGTCGGCGTCGTCGGCGGTGGCGGGCTCGGAAACGTCGCGCTCACCTACGGCTTCCAGCGCTACAGCTGGGTGCACATCGTCGCCGTCGTGATCGTGCTGTTCGTGATCGTGCTGCTCGTGCAGTGGGCGTGCAACGTGATTGCCCGCCGCCTCGACCACGCCAACCGCGCATCGCACTCCGCCGACGTCATCGCCGTTGGGGCCTGAGCCCGCGGCATCCCGCATCACAACATCCCTTCAGCATCCCTTCACCCCTGACAATCACTAGGAGCATCTCCATGTCCTTCTCCTCTCTCACGCGCGGCATCGCGATCGCCGCGGCCGGCGCCCTCGCGCTCGGTCTCACCGCCTGTGCCAGCTCTGAGCCCACTCCTGCGGCCGACGGCTCCGAAGGCCTCGGGACGCTGAAGGTCGGCGCACTGCCCGTGCCCGCCGGCGACATGCTGAAGTGGATCTCAGAGAACCTCGCCGAGGAAAAGGGCCTCACGATCGAGTGGCAGGAGTTCACCGACTACAACACGCCGAACCCGGCGCTGTCTGATGGTTCGGTCGATGCCAACCTGTTCCAGAACTCGACCTTCCTCGACACCTACAACGAGCAGTCCGGCGACGATCTGATCTCGCTCGGCGACATCTACCTGCCCGCTGCCGCGTACTACAGCGACAAGATCGACAGCCTCGACGAGCTGAAGGACGGCGCGAGTGTCGCGATCCCCAACGACCCCACGAACGAGGGTCGTGCGCTCGAGTTGCTTGCGGCCGAGGGCATCATCGAAATCGAGGATGGCGCGACCACGCTCGGCGAGATCAGCGAGAACCCCAAGGACCTGAAGTTCGTCGAGATCGAGAACGCCTCGCTCGCCCTCGCACTGCCCGACAACGACGCCGCCTTCGTCACGGCGTCGTTCGCGATCCCAGCCGGCCTCTCGGACGAGCAGGCGATTCTTCTCGAGGGCAACGACAGCAAGTACTACAACGTGCTCGCCACTCGCCCAGAGTTGAAGGACGACCCCCGTATCGAGGCTCTCATTGAACTGTTGAACGACGAGCGCACCCAGGAGTACATCCTGGAGACGTGGAAGGGTCTGATCGTTCCGGTCAGCTGAGCACCGACCCTCGTGAAGCCCTCGCACCGTCCGGTGCGGGGGCTTCGCTCGTTGCGGGTAACCTGGCGGCATGGCTCGCGCGATCGTCTACACAGAACTCGGCACCCCTGACGTCCTCCACCTCGTGGAGGTCCCAGACCCAGTGGCTGGCCCTGGCCAGGTCGTGGTGCGGATCGAAGCGGCGGGTGTCAACCCGCTCGATGCGAAGCGGCGCAGCGGACTACGTCCGATGCCGCCTATCACCGAACCGCGTCGTATCGGTTTCGACGGTGCCGGCGTCGTCGACTCGCTCGGCGAAGGCGTGACTGGCTTCAGCATCGGTGACCGTGTCGCGATCCGCGATGGCGACGGCACGTATGCGACGCACCTCGCGATAGCGGCGAAGAACCTCACTCCATTGACAGACGCCGTGACCGCTGCCGAAGGCGCAGCTCTCGGGATCCCGATCGGCACCGCATACCAGTGCGTGCGATCGCTCGACGTCTCCGCGGGCGACACACTGCTCGTGCACGCAGGTTCCGGCGCGGTCGGGCAAGCTACGATCCAGTTCGCCGTCGCTGCCGGCGCTACGGTGATCGCGACCGGGAGCCCGGCCCGCCACGACCAGCTGCGAGAGCTGGGTGCGATTCCCGTCGCCTACGGTGAAGGCCTCGCCGACCGCGTGCGCGCCGCAGCGGACGGCGCCGTCACGGTGGCATTGGATTGCATCGGCACCGACGAGGCGATCGAGACCTCGCTTGAGCTAGTTGCCGACCCGAGCCGCATCGCGACGATCGTGCGCGGTCCGGATGCCGCGAGCTTCGGCATCCGCGCCTTCAGCGGCGGCTCGCCTGAGCCGCTCACCGCGCAGGAGCTCGCCTGGCGGGCCGAGGCCAGCAGCGTCGCAATCGGCCTCATCGCAACAGGAGACTTCCAGGTCGAGCTCGGCCCCGAGCTGCCGCTCGCCGATGCCGCCCAGGCCCACGAGCTGATCGAGACGCATGCCGCCCGCGGCAAGATCACGCTGGTGCCGTAACTCGCCACGCTGACGTTCGGCGAAACCGGGGAGCGCACGCGCCGCTACGCTGAGAACATGACTGGTCTTCGCTGGGGAATCCTCGCCACTGGTGGCATCGCCACCTCCTTCGCCTCCGATCTGCGCACCGCGGGGCTCGATCTTGTCGCGGTGGGATCCCGCTCGGGGGCCTCCGCCGATGCGTTCGCGGCGAAATTCGACATCCCTCGCGCACACGCCTCGTACGAGGCGCTCGTTGCCGATCCCGACGTCGATATCATCTACGTCTCCACCCCCCACCCGATGCATCATGCAGGTGCGAAGCTCGCCCTAGAAAACGGCAAGCACGTCCTCGTGGAGAAGTCGTTTACGGTCAATCGCGCCGAAGCCGAAGATCTGCAGCGCATCGCCACCGAACGCGGTCTGCTGGCGATGGAGGCCATGTGGACCCGCTATCTGCCACACATGGTGCGCATTCGGGAGATCCTCGCAGAGGGCACCCTGGGCGAGGTCCGCGCGATGAGCGCAGACCACACGCAGCGGATCACCGCTGACCCCGAGCACCGTCTCAACGCACTTGCACTCGGCGGCGGTGCGCTGCTCGATCTCGGCATCTACCCCATCTCCTTCATCTGGGACATCCTGGGCGCACCGACTTCGATCCAGGCCACCGCGCGCCTCATGGAGACCGGCGCGGATTCCGAGGTCGCCACGATCATGACGCACGAGGGCGGCGCCGTCTCGACCAGCCTGTCCTCTTCCCGGGCCTCGGGCCCCAACACCGCCGCGATCATCGGCACCGAAGCGCGAATCGAGATCGACCGGGTCTGGTACACGCCGACATCGTTCCGAGTCGTCGGTCCTGACGGCACCGTGATCGAAAGCTACGCCTCCGAGACTGACGGCCGTGGCATGCAGTACCAGGCATTCGCTGCAGAGGGCGCAGTAGCCGCCGGGGATACCGCGGGTACGCTGCTGCCGCTCCCCGTCGCAGAGAGCGTCGCAATCATGGGAACGCTCGATGAAATCCGCGCCCAGATCGGCGTCCGTTACCCGAACGAGGAGAGCGCAATTGGCTGACTCACAGGACACCCGCGTCGCCGTCTACTTGGACTTCGACAACATCGTCATCTCCTGGTACGACCGCGTTCACGGTCGAAATTCGTACGGCAAAGATCGGCAGCGCATCGCCGAGAATCCGCACGACCCAGAGGTCGCCGAGCGACTGAAGAGCGCGATGATTGAGGTCGGCGCGATCATCGACTACGCCGCTTCCTTCGGCACGTTGGTCCTCACCCGCGCGTACGCCGACTGGTCGTCGCCGGTGAACGCCGAGTATCGCTCGCAGCTCGTCGCGCGTGCGGTCGATCTCGTGCAGCTCTTCCCCGCCGCCGCCTACGCGAAGAACGGTGCCGACATCCGCCTCGCTGTGGATGCCGTCGAAGACATGTTCCGCCTGCCCGATCTCACCCACGTCGTAATCGTCGGCGGCGACAGCGACTACGTGCCGCTCGCACAGCGCTGCAAGCGTCTCGGACGCTATGTGATCGGCGTCGGTGTGGCCAACTCCACCGCGAAGTCGCTGGCCGCAGCGTGCGACGAGTTCGAGTCATACGACTCCCTGCCTGGTGTCGTGCGCCCGGCTCCCAAGCAGACTGCTCCGCCTGCTGCGCCACAGGCTGCCGAGCCTGTTGCACTGCAGCCGACAGCGGATGCTGAGCCCGAAGCCCCGGTGAAGCCCAAGTCGACGCGAACGCGCGCGAAGAAAGTGGCCAAGCCTGCCGAGCCCGAGGTAGAGACTCCTCAGCTCACCGAGCAGGAGGAGTCCACCCTGCTGCTCGAGCGCGCCCTGCGCCTCGGCCATGACAAGGCCGGCGCGGATGAGTGGTTGCACAGCTCTGCCGTGAAGACGCACATGCGCCGGATGGATCCGTCGTTCAGCGAGAAGGCACTCGGCTACCGTTCGTTCTCCGATTTCCTGAAGTCGCGCGATAAAATCGCCGAACTCGAAGAGACCGGGCACGAGCGGCTGGTCCGCTTGCGCGAAGGTTGAGATGAGGAACGCATGAATACTGAAGAGCTCAGCGACCAGATCGCGCAGATCCACGCGCAAGAGAAGCGTCTCGTGCTGCCACATTTCTCCTTTGAGGATGCCTGGGCCATCGGCACTACGCTCGTCGATTGGGCGCACGAGCGCACGCTGGCGATCACCATCCGCATCGTTCGCGGCGAGCAGGTGCTGTTCCACGCGGCCCTGCCAGGAACCTCACTCGACAATGACCTGTGGGCGCAGCGCAAGGCGCGCACCGTGCAGCGCTTTGGACAAAGCTCCTACCTCGTCGGCCTCTCGCACAAACGGTCAGGCACCGACTTCCTGGCGCAGCCATGGAACGACGGCGCACTGTATGCCGCCCACGGCGGCTCGTTTCCCGCCATCGTCGCCGGCACCGGAGTGGTCGGCAGCATAACGGTGTCGGGCCTCGCCCAGGCGGACGATCACGCACTCGTCGTCGAGGCTTTGGAGCATCACCTCGGGTTGTGAGGATGCCCGCCCTGGCCGTGAATCACCGCCTAGTCAGCGGGGAGACTGCCGATCTGGCGACGTACTTCGTCGATGCTGCGCAGGACAGCAACCGAGTCATCGAGCGAATGCAACGGGGATTGCGTGCGCCCCTCGGCGACGTAAGACGCGAGCGCGGCGGCCTGCCAGGCAAGCCCGTCCCTCCCGACGAGTCCGCTCTCGTCCTCCCAGACATGCTCGTCGCCGTTCAACGTGAAGCGCAGCCGCGCCGGAAACACGAAGCTCGTCTCGAAGTTCACCGAGCCGGCAGTCCCATATACGGCAGCGAGCCCAGGCGTCGTCACCGTCGCCGACGCACTCACCATGCCGCGCGCACCGCGATCGTTCTCCAACAAGATCAGCGCTTCGGTCTCGGCACCGGTCGGGGCAAGGAGTCCCGACGCGTCAATGCGGGTGGGAACACCGAGCACAGAGTGTGCGAACCACAGGCTGTAGACGCCGGCATCGATCATCACTCCGCCGCCGACCGCCGGGTCGAAATTGGGATGATTCGGGTCATACGCCCACTGCCAGCCGAGGTGCGCGGTGACCAACCGAACGTCGCCTAGTGCGCCGCGCTCAAGAAGCTGAGCAAGAACGTCAGACTGCGGAAGGTAGCGCGACCACATCGCCTCCATCGCGAAGACGCCAGCAGCCTTGGCCGCCTCGGCGATCTCCGCTGCCTGCACCGCGGTGAGGGCAATGGGCTTCTCGACCAGCACGTGCTTGCCCGCGGCGATCGCTGCGAGAGCCAACGGATGATGCTGCGCGTGCGGCACTGAGATGTACACGACATCGACTTCCTGATCGTCAAGAAGACCTTGATAGCCCTCATAACGACGCGGGATGCCGTGGCGCTGCCCGAACGCATCCGACCGTTCCTGCGACCGCGAGGCGACCGCGTGAACGCGCTGATCTGTGTGCCGATGGACCGCACTCACCCAATCTTCGGCGATCCCCCCAGGGCCAAGAACTCCCCAGCGCAGCACTGGACCGCCGCGCAGTGGGGTCACTCGAGGCAGCGGTACGGACATCGGGTTGCGTTCGCTCACGAGCGGTCTCTTTCTTGAGATGATGTGGGGTTCACTCCCCGAGGCATTCCCACTCTAGGCTCGGAGCATGACCCACATCTCGCAGTCGCCGTATGCGCGCGCGCTGGGTGATCGGATGCGTGAGCTGCACCCCACTCTGCAGCAGTACTTCTCGTCTCTTCCCGAGGGGCACATCGGTGTCGGCGAGGGCGTCTTCAGCAGGGTCGGCACTCCTCGGCGATGGCTCTGGCCGCTGCTGCGCCCGCTCCATGACCGCGGCGTGGTCTACGCCGGCTGGCAGCTGAGCGTCCCGTTCCGTGTCACCAACAGACTTGTCGACGGCCGCGCGGTCAGCGAGCGGGAGTTTCTGCTTCCAGGTCAATCGTGGACAATGCGCGATGCGGTGGCACTGCGGGCGAACGGCAGGCTCGTCGATGAACTCGGTGAACCCGGAATCGTGGCGGCAAGCTTCGAGAGTGAGGTGCGCGACGGCGCACTGACGATGATCAGTCACGCGGTCGGGATCCGCATCGGGAAGGCCAAAGTGCGCCTTCCTCGCATCTTCTCCCCCGTCGTGAGACTCACGGAGAGCTTCGACGATGTGACCGAGCGTCAGCGTGTGGCGGTCACGATCGACGTTCCACTTCTCGGCCGGGTCTACGAGTACGTCGGCGATTTCCGCTATCGCATCGAGAAGGAGTCGCTGTGAGTTCAGACCGCATCGTAATTGGCGGATCGTCCGGGTTCATGGGACAGCACCTCCAGAAGAAGTATCGATCCGAGGGCCGCGAGGTCGTCACAATCTCCCGATCGGGTGCCGACCTGAGCTGGGGCGACCAGGCAGGCATCGACCAGGCAGTAAATAGCGCCGCCCTCGTGATCGGCCTCGCCGGCAAGAGCGTGAACTGCCGCTACACCCCCGAGAACCGGGCTGAGATATTCCGTTCGCGTCTCGACACCACGGCATCCCTCAGCACCGCGATCGCGACAGCAGCGAATCCACCCGCGCTGTGGGTGAACTCGTCTACCGCGACGATCTACCGTCATGCCGAGGACCGCCCGATGACAGAGTCGGCGGGCGATATCGGCACCGGCTTTTCCGTCGAGGTCGCGAAGGCATGGGAAAAGGCGCTGTTCGCCGAGGAGCTGCCCCACACGCGCCGAGTGGCGCTGCGCAGCACGATAGTCCTGGGCCACGGCGGTGTGCTCGGACCGCTGAAGAACCTGGCAGGGGTCGGACTCGGCGGAGCGCAGCACGACGGCTGGTGGCCGGTATCCAAGACCAGGCGCGACGCCAGCACCGGGCATTTCCCCGGCGCGAAACGTGGCGGGCAGCGCTTCAGCTGGGTGCACATCGACGACGTGGCACGCATCATCGACTTCGTCGAGCAGCATCCAGAGCTGGACGGCCCCGTGAACGCCGCAGCCCCCTACCCGGTCGACAACAAGATCTTCATGGCGACCGTGCGCCGGGTGCTGGGCGTGAAGTTCGGCCCGCCCATGCCGCGATGGATGCTGGAGCTCGGCGCCATCGGCATCCGTACTGAAACCGAGTTGATTCTCAAGAGCCGGTGGGTGGTGCCGGAGAAGCTGACAGCTGCAGGATTTGCGTTCGAGTACCCGACGCTGGAACCGGCAGTCAGAGAGTCATTCGACCGGCCCGCTGCTCACTCACTCCGCGTCTGAGCCCGTCGTCGGGTTCTGATTGCGTTTCTCGATCTCCTGACGAATACGCCACTCTTCGATCTCACGGTCGAGGTCTGCGATCTGCTGTTCAGTTGTGCGAGTCTCCGAGGGCGGCGCCCAGTGTTGCGCCGAAGGAGCCTGCGTCTTCGCGCGGGCCGCTCGACGTGTCATCCTCGGCATCGAAATACCGCCCCCGGCGTACTCGCGACCGAGTGCGAACCAGAGGATGCTGCCGATCAGCGGCAGGAAGATGACGAGGATGATCCACATCATCTTCGGCAGATGCTTCACCTGGGCGTTGTCGCGCGTGATGACATCGATCAGCGCGATAATCATCAGCGCGACGACAAGAATCGTCAGGAACGGCATGACTTCAGGTTAGACGACGGATGAGTCTCGTACCGGATCAGGGTACGAGGTGGCCGGCCGCGCGGAACAGCTCGTACCACTCTGTGCGGCTCAGCACGACATCTGAACCCTCCGCTGCGGCGACGAGTCGCTCGGGAGTGGTTGTGCCCATCACGACCTGCATCTGTGCGGGGTGACGGGTGATCCAGGCGACGGCTATTCCGGTGGCGGTGACGCCGTGCTCGGCCGCCAGTCGCTCAAGCACCGTGTTCAGCTCGGGGTACTCGGGATTGCCGACAAAGCTGCCCGCTCCCGATGCCGCTTGCATCGGCGACCACGCTTGGATCGTGATCTCGTTGATGCGGCAGTACTCCAGGATGCCACCACCATCTCGGCTGATCGCTTGATCGGTGCCGATCCTGTTTGCGGCGATCCCCTGGGCGATGATCGGCGCCTGGGTGAGCGAGAGCTGGAGCTGGTTGGCCACGAGCGGCTGCCGCACGGCGGTGCGCAACAGGTCGATCTGGCGTGGGGTGTGGTTGGAGACGCCGAAGGCGCGCACCTTGCCGGAGGCCTCGAGTTCGTCGAACGCACGAGCGACCTCTGACGGTTCGACAAGGGCATCCGGACGGTGCAGTAGGAGCACGTCGATGTAGTCGGTCTGCAGCGCGCGCAACGACCCGTCGACCTGACCGATGATGTGCTCGTAAGAGAAGTCGAAGGAGCCGTCAGCGGGAACGATCCCGCATTTGGTCTGCAGGCGGATCTCGGATCGTTCGGCATCCGACAGTTCGAGAGCCTGTGCGAAACGCTCTTCGCAGGCATGCATCCGACCACCATAGATGTCGGCGTGATCGAAGAAATCGATCCCTGCTCCGCGCGCGGATTCGTAGAGGTCACGGATCTGCGCGTCATCCTTGTCGATGATGCGCATCATTCCGGCGACGACGGCGGGGGCTGTGGCGGAGGCGAACGGCACTGTCTTCATGCCCGCAACGATACCCCGGTGTTGAATGGATTCATGGCCTTCCTCCTCTCCCCCGCCCCTGTCACCCTCACCGGCAACCTGGTCGAGCTGCGACCCCTTGATCGGACCCACCACGACGGCCTCGTCGAGGCCGTAAAGGAGGGCAACCTACAGGAGACAGCCTGGTACACATCCGTGCCGGCACCTGATGGAGTCGCCGCCGAGATCGAGCGTCGCCTCGCACTCAGCGAGAAGGGTGAGATGGTGCCGTTCACCGCATTCGATGCCGCCGGACGTGTGATCGGGCAGACGACCTTCTACGACCTGGTCGCTGACGTGCCGCGTCTGCACATCGGCTACACCTGGAACCGCCTGTCCGCCCACGGCACGGGAACGAACGCGGAGTCCAAGCTGCTGCTCCTGCGGCATGCGTTCGAAACGCTCGGGGTGTACCGGGTGGGGCTGACAACCCAGTGGGTGAACTTCCAGTCCCGTGCTGCGATCGAGCGCCTCGGGGCGAAGCAGGACGGCGTGATGCGGGCCATCTCCCGCTACCGCAACGGTGCGCTTCGCGACAGCGTGGAGTTCTCCATCATCGAGCCAGAGTGGCCGGCCGTGAGGGCGACCTTGGAAGCACGATTGGCGAAGCGGCGCTGATTCACGGAAGAAGCGCCGCCGGGGTTGACACCCCGACGGCGCTTCGCGTGCTGAGCGTCAGTCCTGTTCGTAGCTGAGGCCGAACCCGTAGGCGAAAAGCGCCCCGTCTTCGGTCTCGTCATAGCCAGGAGTGTCGCTGTTCTGCTCGATAACAGCCTCACGCGTGCCTGCCAGGGCGAACGGCAAGCGCCCCTGCGGGTTGAACTCGCCGGAGACGACGTCCATCAATGCCGCCGTGGTGTTGCCGAAGTTGGCGAGGATCGCACCAGCATCGCGCAGGCCGCTCTCCTCGTCGAGCACGAACGGCTGACGGAAGTAGATGTCCAGAACGGTGTTCTCGGCACCAACCTCGGCCATCACCTGCTGCACCGAGTCGAGCGCCGGGGTGACCTCCCACGACTCGGACTGCGCAATGCCGGTGAAGTCGAGGATGCTCGACTCCCAAGGCAGCGAACCGCCGAAACGCAGACCGGAGTCCGTGCAGGAGCCGGTACCGGTGACGACGCACGCGTCAGCCGCGCCATAAGAACTCTGCCCGTCGAGTCCAGTGACACCGTCGATCACACTCGGGTTGATGTGGTCGCTGTTGAGGCCCGTTGCCGGGTCGTTGCTGGCGTAGGCGCCAGTGTTGATGTTGCGCGCCGTCATCGAGATGAGCGCGACGTCAGCGTCGGCAGCAGTACGCGGCTCTGCCGAGTCGTTGCCGTCGATGACCTCGAAGCCGGCCGCCTCGACCTCCGCAGCGTCGATGTTGCCGAGTACGTAGACCGTCTCGCCGCCCTTGAGCGGAAGGAGCGACTCGCCATCGTTCTCCTCGTTCTGCAGGAGCACGGTGGACTTGCGCTGCAGGTCCAGAGCGCTCGCTTGGTGCTCTTCACTGCCCACCGTGGCATCCGCGAGAGCCGGGTCGACATATGGGTTCTCGAACAATCCCATCTCGAACATCGGCGCCAGCATGCGCTCAGCGGCAAGCGTCACACGCTCTTCGCTGACCAGACCGGTATCCACCAGATCAGTGATCGTCGACACGTCGTGGAATCCGGACAGGGTGTCGGTTCCGCCGTTGATCGCCGCTGCGACGCGCTCAGGCACGGTGGCCTCTTCCAGTCCCCACGCACGATCATTGATGATGCCGGTGTCGGAGTTCACGTAGCCGTCGAACCCCATCTGGTCACGCAGCAGGCCGTTGACGATCTGATCGGAGAACGCCATGCCGACCTCGTCGTAGTCCACACCTTCGTAGGTGACGTCGACGGGCACGCCGTAGTACGGCATGATCGAGGAGACGCCCGCCTCAATGGCGGCTTCGAACGGCTTGAGGTGGTAGCCGAATGCGTTACCGGGATAGACCTGCGCCTTGCCGAAGGAGTAGTGCGGGTCAAGACCCAGTTCCTGCGGGCCACCGCCCGGGAAGTGCTTCATGGTCAGAGCGACGTTGCTGTCCGCGCTCAGCGAGTTGCCATCCTTGCCAACCTCGCCCTGAAGCGACTCGACGAGCTGCCTGGCGATGTTCGCGCCGAGATCAGCATCCTCGGTGAATGTTTCGTGCGTGCGGTACCAGCGCGGTTCGGTGGAGAGATCTGCCATGTAGCCGTACATGCCACGCAGGCCGATCGATGACCATTCGTCTCCCATCACGGTGGCGAACTCATCGACGACGGACATTTCTCCGTCGGTCGCTTCGCCGGTCTGCAGAGCCTGTTCGCCGAGCGCCGCCGCGGCGATGCCCGCCTCCTTCGGGAACGGCGAGAAGGCGCCGGCCGACTCGTTGATGCCCGCTCTTGCCTGCGGATCGATGTGGTTGCGTGCGTTGGATTTGTACAGCACGGGGATGCCGAGACGAGTCGCTTCGCTCTGCTCCTGGATCGCGTTCATGAATTCTGCGGCTTCGGCAGGCGTCACGGTGACGTTGGTGGAAAATCCGCCACCCGCGGGGGCGCATTCCGCCCGGTCACCGGCATCCACCACGTTGCGGAAGATGAAACGGTGCATCTGCTGCTCACCGATGTAGTCGGCCGCGAGCGCGGGCACAGTGCCGAACTCACCGGTTGCGATGTCACATGACGCGTTGAGCGTGTCGATCAGCATGAGGCCGGCCTTCTCCTCAAGCGTCATCTGGCCGATGAGATCGGCCACACGATCGTCGACGGGCTTTCGCCAGTCCTCGTAGACGTCCAGCGCACCATTTGCGTTGAGGTCCTTGAAGTATCGGCCCTTGACCTTGATGGTGTCCTTGTCTCTGGACTCCAGCACCGGCGGCTTGCCATGATTGCCCTCATTGCCGGTGGCGACGGGCTGCGGTGCGGCGGCGACTCCACCGATGCCGACAGCCAGGGTCAGGGGTACGGCAAGGACGAGCGAAATGAGTCCTCGCCGCCGGGTGCCACGTGAAAATGCGTGCATGGAACAGTTCTCCTTCGAACAGGGGGCTCTCGGAATTGGGGTCCGAGAGCACTCAGCCTGCCGGGGCTGTTCAGTTGCGGCTAGCGATTGCCGCCAGTTGCACGCGTGGGGTCAACAGGACGACCCTGTTGCCACCTCAGTTGGCGGCGGGGCCACCATCCCAGTTGTTCGAACGACGCGTAGCGCCGCTCTTGCCCTCGCGCATGATCCACGCCATCGAAAGGCTGAAGACGAGCACGCCCGCGCAGAAGACGATCGCCTGGAAGTCTGGCAGACCGTGCGAGATGCCCATCAGCACGATCCCGCCGAGGAACAGGACCAGGAAGATGATGAAGCTGAGAATCACGGGGTGCCTCCTATAGTGAATGCTCTGTCCAGGATACCCGGGTGGGTGCTCTGGAATGACGAAACAGGCGGATGCCGGAGCATCCGCCCCGTGCGATTCACTCTGGCCACGAGTTCGAGCGGATGACTTCCACGAAGTCGCCCCTCACGTACCCCGGCATGTAGTGCGCGAGCACGTCTGCGTTCACATTGCCGAAGGTGCTATCCGGACGCCGACGGTTGCCTTCCGCAAAGGCGTTGAGGATCTGATTCTTGAAATCCACTCTCGGGTGGATCGTGGTCACGGCTTCGATCTCGGCGGCGGTGAGGTCTTGGTACCAAATGCCCAGGACGTCTGTCTCGACTCCGGCCGTGACAAGCGCGACTTCCGGAGCCATGAACTCGGGGACCCCAGGCGTGGTGTGCAGCGCGATTCCGGTCCACACGGCTGCCGTGCGCTCGTCGTCCACACCGCGTGAGGCGAGGAAGTCACGAGCGGCGTTGGCACCGTCGACCTCGAATCGGAGGAGCGAGTCGTGGAATGCGCTCGTCAGGCCGAGGTCATGGAACATCGCTCCGGCGTAGAGCAGTTCGAGGTCGACGTCGACGCCCCGGCGTTGCCCCATGAGCGCCCCGAACACGTACACGCGGCGGGAGTGGTGATAAAGCAGATCGTCTTCGTGCTCACGGATGTACTCGGTAATGTCGCGGACAAGCTCGGTGTCGGGGATGGTGATCCCCGCGATCGTCTCGGTCATGTCTTCCTCCAACTCGGTCCCGCTCGACGCGGGGTAAGACAAGCATCGTCGCAGACAGCTCGGTTCGTGAGTGTCAGAATTGACAACTTTCCCTGATCTTTGGACATACTGGTGGGATGGCTGATCACATCGTCGTCTTCCTCGTCTACCCCGGCGCCAAGCATCTCGACGTCGCCGGGCCGGCGGAGGTCTTCGCAGAAGCGACGCGGCTGGGCGCCGAATATGAGCTGGAATACTGCTCCCCCACCGGGGGATCGATCCCCACCTCGATCGGGGCTTCGATCAACACCGTCGCTGGGAGCCAAGTGGTTCGGGCCGATACGGTTGTGGTCGTCGGAGGCGATGCGCTGCCCGTCGAACCAATCCCGCTTGAACTCCTGGAGGCCACCGCGCACCTCGTCGAGGTTGCCGAGCGGGTCGCATCCGTGTGCACGGGGGCTCTGCTCTTGGCCCAGGTAGGAGCCTTGGATGGACGACGGGCGACTACCCACTGGGCCCATGCGGCACTGCTCGCCCGGATCCACCCGAAGGTCGACGTCATCCCGGACGCCCTTTTCGTGCACGACGGAAGATTCCATACGTCGGCTGGTGTGTCGGCGGGCATCGACCTCGCGCTCACCCTGATCGAAGCGGATCACGGTCCTGAACTCGCCAGAGCCGTTGCCCAGCAACTCGTGGTCTACGTGCAGCGCCCGGGAGGTCAGTCGCAGTTCTCCTCACTGCTGGATATCTCTCGCGGAGCGCAGGCGGGCGTGAGGCTGGTCGCCGAGAAGGTCATGGCCTCGCCAGCCGAGTCGCACGAGATGACGGACCTCGCCGCGATCGCAGGCGTCAGCCCTCGACATCTCACCAGGATCTTCGTCGCCGAGATCGGCATGACGCCGGTCAAGTTCGTTCAGCATGTGCGCGTGGAGACGGCGAAGTCCATGCTGCTCCGCGGGGAGTCTGTCACCGCCACGGCCCGACGCGCCGGATTTTCGAACGCGGAGACCATGCGGCGCGCGTTCACGAGCAGGCTTGGGATACCGCCGAACCTGTACAAGCAACACTTCCAGGGCGTCGGCGACTGACGGAAGTCCTCAGCCTTATCCTGACTACTTGTTGCAATGGCGCTAAAGCAGCTACAGGGCGAGAACTCTTTCTCGCACGTCATCGAGGACACGATCCCCTATCGCCACGAAACTTTCCCCGAGGCTGACGGCACTGCCATCTACAGCCCAACGCGCGTAAGTCTCAGCGATGACAAACAGACACAGCTGTGCTGCAAGTCGCGTGCCAGCGCTGGATTCGCAATGCAGTTCGAATGCGCGAGCAGCGCCTTCGGCTAGGTGCGCCGACTTCAGCGCCTCCCGCTCACGGAGGTCGGGGTGCGCTTCGATGACCGCGCGTCTGCGGACCGCGACGTCGCGATAGTCCGATGAGAACACAGACTCATCGAGGACTCGGATCACCTGCGCGATGACATCGAAGGGCCGTGTACCCGCGGAGGCAGAGGTGATCGTCTCGATGAGCGCCTTCGACATCGTTTCCTCACCGAACAGCACCTCGCGCTTGCTCGCAAAATGCCGGAAGAACGTGCTCTTCGCGAGCCCCGCCCGCCGGACAATGTCGATCACGCTCGTCTCGTCGTAGCCGTGCTCGGCGAACAGCTCGATGGCGGCTTGAGCGAGACGCTGCGGTGCGTCGGGTTCCCATCGTGACATCACTCCAGTGTACGGGACTTGGTCTCATCGAATGTAGAGTGATGAGACTAAGTCCCGTCACTGATTTGGAGACAACATGAGCAGAGCCGTCATCTACAACGCCTTCGGGGGCCCCGAGGTCCTTGAGATCCAGGAAGTAACCGAGCCACACTCAGGCCCGGGTGAGGTGCGCGTGCGCACCACGTTCGTGGGTCTGAATCCGATGGACTGGTTGTTCTCGTCATCGCCCGAAACAGCGGCGATGTTCGGGATATCGCTCCCCGCGCGCTTCGCAACCGACTTCGCGGGCGTCATTGATGAAGTCGGGGACGGTATCACCGGCTTCGTCGTGGGCGACCGCGTGTACGGATCCGCCATCGGCCGGGCCGCCGCAGACCACATCGTCATCGATCCGGTGGGCGCCGACGTCTTACGCCATACTCCGGAGGGGATCAGCGATGCGACGGCGAGCACACTCGCCGTCGCGGGTATGACGGCTTCGGCCGCGATCGATGCGGCTGGCGTCGCCGGGGGCGACACGGTGCTGATCGGCGGCGCCGCCGGCGGCGTGGGAATCTTCGCGGGGCAACTCGCGAGGCTCGCGGGCGCCCGCGTCATCGGGACGTGCTCGACGGGCACATTCGGGTTTCTTGAGGAGCTCGGCGTTGAGCCCATCGCCTACGGGGTAGGGCTCGAGGAGCGGGTTCGTCTGCTCGCCCCGAGCGGCATCACCGCAGCTGCAGACCTGTTCGGCACCGAGGTCGCCGAAGTCGCGCTCGCCCTCGGCGTTCCTGCATCGAGGATATCGACCGTCGCAGCCGGCGGCGAGGCCCCGGACGGCGTGCACACCACAGGCGCATTCAATGCCCCCGGCGGCGCGCTTGAACACATCACCGACGCGATCGTCGCGGGTGAGCTGACGGTGCCGATCTCCCGCATCTTCGAGCTTGACGAGATCCGAGAGGCCGTCGCGCTGCAGTCGAGCAGGAATATCCACGGCAAGATCACCGTCCGCATGTGAGGAGACACAGGGGGCCCGGAACTGCAGAAATCTGCGGTTCCGGGCCTCCCGTCAGCCCCTACAGAGTCTGAGCTGAGTCAGCGACTCAGAAGTCCCAGTCGTCGTCCTCGGTGGCCTCAGCCTTGCCGATGACGTACGACGAGCCAGACCCCGAGAAGAAGTCGTGGTTCTCATCGCCGTTGGGCGAAAGCGCCGACAGAATCGCCGGGTTCACGTTCGTCACTGTGGAGGGGAACATCGCCTCGTAGCCGAGGTTCATCAGCGCCTTGTTGGCGTTGTAGTGCAGGAACTTCTTGACGTCTTCAGTCAGACCGACGCCATCGTAGAGGTCCTGCGTGTACTGCACCTCGTTGTCGTAGAGCTCGTACATGAGGTTGAAGGTGTACTCCTTCAGCTCATCGCGGCGCTCCTGGGTCTCCTTTTCGAGGCCCTTCTGGAACTTGTAGCCGATGTAGTAACCGTGCACGGCCTCGTCACGGATGATGAGGCGGATGAGGTCGGCTGTGTTCGTCAGCTTCGCCTTGGACGACCAGTAGATCGGCAGGTAGAAGCCCGAGTAGAACAGGAATGACTCCAGCAGGGTCGAAGCGACCTTGCGCTTGAGTGGGTCATCACCGGTGTAGTAATCCATGATGATCTGAGCCTTCTTCTGAAGGTTCACATTCTCCGTGGACCACCGGAACGCCTCGTCGATCTCCTTCGTCGACGCAAGGGTCGAGAAGATCGAAGAGTAGCTCTTGGCGTGCACCGACTCCATGAACGCGATGTTGGTGTACACCGCTTCCTCATGCTGAGTGATCGCATCAGGGATCAGCGAGACAGCGCCAACCGTGCCCTGAATCGTGTCTAGCAGCGTGAGACCGGTGAAGACCCGCATCGTGAGGAGCTGCTCTTCGGGCGTCAGGGTGTTCCACGACTGGATGTCGTTGGACAGCGGCACCTTTTCAGGCAACCAGAAGTTGTTCACCAGACGGTTCCAGACCTCGAGGTCCTTATCGTCCTCGATGCGGTTCCAGTTGATCGCCTGTACGTGGTCGACCAGCTTGAGCTTCGGTGAGGGGGTCATCATGCTTCTCTCTGTTCTAAAAATCCATGATCAGCGCACATCAAAGCATGCAGCTAACGCATTCAGCCATGTCGGTGCCCTCGAGCGCCATCTGGCGGAGACGGATGTAGTAGATCGTCTTGATGCCCTTGCGCCATGCGTAGATCTGAGCCCGGTTGATGTCGCGCGTGGTCGCGGTGTCCTTGAAGAACAGCGTCAGCGAGAGGCCCTGGTCGACGTGCTGCGTTGCCGCGGCGTAGGTGTCGATGACCTTCTCGTAGCCGATCTCGTATGCGTCTTCGTAGTACTCCAGGTTGTCGTTCGTCATGAACGGCGCCGGGTAGTAGACGCGGCCGAGCTTGCCTTCCTTGCGGATCTCGACCTTCGAGGCGATCGGGTGGATCGAGCTCGTGGAGTTGTTGATGTACGAGATCGAGCCGGTCGGTGGCACCGCCTGCAGGTTCTGGTTGTAGATGCCGTGCTTCTGGATGCTGTCCTTCAGCGCGGTCCAGTCAGCCTGGGTCGGGATGTGCATACCAGCGAAAAGCTCCTTGACCTTGTCGGTCTCGGGCTCCCAAACGCGCTCGATGTACTTGTCGAAGAACTCACCCGACGCGTACGTGGAGTCCTCGAACCCGTCGAAGGACACGCCGCGCTCGATGGACAGCGCATTCGATGCGCGCAGCGCGTGGAACAGCACCGTGTAGAAGTAGATGTTCGTGAAGTCGATACCCGCCGCTGACCCGTAGTGCACGTGCTCACGAGCCAGGTAGCCGTGCAGGTTCATCTGGCCGAGGCCGATGGCGTGCGAGCGGTCGTTACCCACTTCGATCGAGCGCACCGAAGCGATGTGGCTCTGGTTGCTGACTGCGGTCAGACCGCGGATCGCCGTCTCTACCGTCTTACCCAGGTCACCGGCATCCATCGCCAGCGCGATGTTCATCGAGCCGAGGTTGCACGAGATGTCCTTGCCGATCTGATCGTACGAGAGGTCCTCGTTGTACGTGGTCGGCGTGTTCACCTGCAGGATCTCGCTGCAGAGGTTCGACATGTTGATGCGGCCCTTGATCGGGTTCGCCTTGTTGACCGTGTCCTCGAACATGATGTACGGGTAGCCGGACTCGAACTGGATCTCAGCGATGGTCTGGAAGAACTCACGCGCGTTGATCTTGGTCTTCTTGATGCGAGGGTCATCAACCATCTCGCGGTACTTCTCGGTGACCGAGATGTCACCGAAAGGCACTCCATAGACCTTCTCGACGTCATACGGCGAGAACAGGTACATGTCTTCGCCGTTCTTGGCCAGTTCGAACGTGATGTCCGGAACGACAACGCCCAGGGAAAGTGTCTTGATGCGGATCTTCTCGTCAGCGTTCTCACGCTTGGTGTCGAGGAAGCGCATGATGTCGGGGTGGTGCGCGTTCAGGTACACCGCACCTGCGCCCTGACGGGCACCGAGCTGGTTGGCGTAGCTGAAGCTGTCTTCGAGCAGCTTCATGACGGGGATGATTCCGCTGGACTGGTTCTCGATCTGCTTGATCGGCGCACCGGACTCGCGGATGTTCGACAGCAGCAGCGCTACGCCGCCGCCGCGCTTGGACAACTGCAGCGAGGAGTTGATGCCGCGTGAAATCGACTCCATGTTGTCTTCGATACGCAGCAGGAAACAGCTGACGAGTTCGCCGCGCTGAGCCTTGCCCGAGTTGAGGAAGGTGGGAGTCGCAGGCTGGAAGCGGCCGGAGATGATCTCCTCGACCAGGTCGATCGCGACCTGCTCTTCGCCGTCGGCGAGGCCCAGGGCGGTCATCACGACGCGGTCTTCGAAGCGTTCGAGGTAGCGCTTGCCGTCGAAGGTCTTCAGCGTGTAGCTCGTGTAGTACTTGAAAGCGCCGAGGAACGTCTCGAACCGGAACTTCTTCGAGTAGGCGAGGTCGTTGAGCTTCTGGATGAACTCGAGCGAGTACTTCTCGATGAGCGCACCCTCGTAGTACTCCTTCTCGACCAGATAGTCCAGTCGCTCCTTGAGGGAGTGGAAGAACACCGTGTTCTGGTTCACGTGCTGCAGGAAGTACTCCTGCGCAGCGCGCTTGTCGGCGCCGAACTGGATCTTGCCGTTCGCGTCGTAGAGATTCAGCATCGCGTTGAGCGAGTGATAGTCAAGTCCGTCGTAAGCGGGGTTGACCTTGAACTGCACCTGCTCGGTCACTGTGTCATGCCCTGCATGCTCTTCAACTGCAATACCCACCATCGTTCCAATCCGTCGCTCACGCGATCAACATCGTCTGGTGTGCCGAATACTTCAAGCCGATACAAGTGCGGCACACGACACTTGCGACTGATGATTTCTCCGGCAAGGCAGAACGCCTCGCCGAAGTTGGTATTGCCTGCGGAGATCACTCCGCGAATATGACGCCGGTTTTTCTCATCGTTGAGGAACCGGATCACTTGTTTGGGCACGGCGCCCTTCTCCTCGCCGTGACCCTGGCCACCGCCATACGTCGGTGTGACAAGCACGAAGGGTTCGTCGATGAGAAGAGGCTCTTCATTGCGGTGCAACGGGATGCGCTGCGCCGGAAGGCCGAGCTTCTCAACGAATCTGGCCGTGTTGCCCGAGGTACTGGAGAAATAGACCAGGAGCGGCGCGGCTGTCGCGACGACGCTCATGACAGATCCTTATGCCAAGCGTGAAGCGAGTTCGCTGATCTTGTCGGGACGAAAGCCCGACCAGTGGTCCTCGTCAGTGACGACGACGGGCGCCTGCATGTAGCCGAGCGCCTTGACCCGCTCGAGCGCCGCAGCGTCTTCCGAGAGGTCGTGAATTTCATACTCGATGCCCTGTGCATCCAGCGCGCGATACGTCGCGTTGCACTGAACGCAGGAAGGCTTCGTGTAGACCGTGATCGACATCTTTTTTCCCTCAAATCTAGATTCTCCGGCAGACCCCCCGCCGGGACTTTAATACTACATATAGGTACGGACATTGAGAGTGACCACAAGGGCTAGTAGTTACATCCGTGTAGTTTTCCACCGCTCTCCACTGATACAACACAGGTTGTCCACCGTTTCATCCACAGACGCCGGACGAGTTTCTGACCCCGCGAAGCGCATGATCTCGCGGTTCTCCGAAGCCGTTCAGAAATCCATCCACAGGCGGCACGCTACGCGGGGGTTCAGACATTACTCAGCCTGTGGAAACTGCGATTCGGCGTGTCGCGGCGTGTCGTCCGAACGGCCGATCATCACCGAACCAGGTAGTGCCCAACTCCGTCGAGGATCCTTGCAAGACCGAAGTCGAAGTTGTCGAAGTTCTCATCTTTGAGAGCTCCCATCGCAAGCGTCGCGTGCAGTTCGGGGAAACGATCACTGGTGACGAGATCGCCGATCAGTTGGACTTCATCAAGAGCGACAGCGCTCACCGACGCATCGATCTCGGTGGCTCGCTCGTCATAGCCGCGCTCGATGAGCGCACGAAACCGCGCGTGCCCTACCACCTGCAGCACGACCGCAACACGTTCCCGACGACTCAGTGATGTCGCCTCAAGTGCCGCGAGTCCGGCTTCCAACCATGCGAGATTGTTCGGAGTTGTCGCGATGCCTGTGATCGTGATGTCCAGCATCCACGGGTGGAGGCGATAGACGGCGGCAGCTGCCGCAGCGTGCGCCTCGAGCCCGGCTCGCCAGCCCTCCGCCTGAGTGATCGAACTCGGCGGCACCCCCATCCCTCGCTCCTGCAGCAGAAGCAGGAGGGTGTCCTTGGATGACACATATCGGTAGAGCGACATCGCTGTGAGGCCGAGCGCGGCGGCGACCGAAGGCATGGTTACCGCTTCGAGACCGTCCGCGTCGGCGATGGAGAGTGCTGCATCCAGCACCTGGTCCAGCGTGAATTCACGCTTGGGGCCTCGTCGTGCGGAAGGCACGGCTCCCCACGCGAGCGCAAGACCACGCGGCCACTCGGGCTTTGCCACATCGTCGACCACTGCCTACCTCCTATCCGCGCGTTCCAGCATAGGTCTCGGGACCGACGCACCAACGCCGACCCCGAAACCTCCGACCAGTCGGGTCAGGCCACGGACCAGCCGCCGTCGGATGCCAGAATGACGCCGTTGATGTTGGTGGCGGCGTCGCTCGCTAGCCAGACGACGGTGCTCGCGATCTGCTCGGCCGTAGCCGGAGGTGACATCGTCGCCTGAAGAACGGGGCCGCCACGGCCCGCGCCGTACTCGGATTTCAACGACATGTCCAGACCCGTCATCACCGCACCGGGCGCGACGGCATTTGTGCGAATGCCCTGTGGCCCGTACATGAAAGCGCAGCTCTTAGTGAGGCCGACCACCGCGTGCTTGGAGGCCGTATATGCGGCGCCGCCCACCGACCCACGGAAGGCAGCTTCGGACGCGATGTTCACGATCGCACCGGATCCGTGTGCGCGCATCAACGGAATGACCGCGCGCGTCATACGCATGACTGCAGTGACGTTGACCTCGAAGACGCGCTGCCACGTCGCGTCATCGACTTCGTCCGCAGGAAGAACGCCGTCCATGATGCCCGCGACGTTCGCGAGTATGTCGGCTCTCCCACCTGCAGCGTCGATGACCTTGTGCACGGTCTCCTCCTGAGTGATGTCGCCCGCGACCACCTGCAGGTCGAAACCGGAGAGGTCTGCGGCAAGCGCGCGCAGTCCGTCTTCAGCAATGTCCGTGGCGACCACCGTCGCCCCGGCCCGCGCGAGGATCTGCGTCGTGGCCCAGCCGATCCCTGATCCAGAGCCGGTAACGATGGCTGTAAGGCCGCCAAAGCGGGAAATGGTGTCGTTCATGATGCCCTCCTGAGGTGCGTAAATTCGTTTCTCGTACTGACGTAAACAGTATATGCATGTACTAGTAGTTGGGAACCTGAGAACGATCGACCCACGACCACAGGTGCCGCGCCGATGCATTTCTCGCGGCCGACCCGGGTAGCGTTGTCTCGTGGCGGGATATCGGGACCTTCTTCGCACCCCTGGCGTGGGGCGCATGATCGCAGCTCAACTGACGGCGCGTTTCCCCAGCGGCATGGCATCGCTGGCGATTCTGCTGCACGTCGAACAGCAGACCGGGTCGTACGGTGCCGCTGGCCTCGTGCTCGCAGCGACCTCGGTCGGACAGGCCGTGTCCGGCCCCGTCACGAGTCGCTGGATGGGCGTGTGGGGCATGCGCCGGGTGCTCACCCTCACTGCGGCCGTCTGCACTCTCGCCGTGCTGGCTCTCGGCCTGCTTCCGCTTAATCTGGCCGGCTACATGGCATTCGGCATGATGGTCGGGTTGTCGACTCCGCCTGTTCAGTCGGCGGTGCGCACGATCTACCCCAAGCTGGTCAACTCTTCGCAGCTGACACCACTGTTCTCTCTGGATGCCTCGCTGCAGGAGATCATCTGGATTCTCGCCCCCGTCGTCATCACACTGGTATCCACCCAGATCGGCACCACCGAGGGGCTGATGCTGGTCGCGATCATCCTGGTGCTGGGTTGCGGCTGGTTCATCCTCTCTCCAGAGGTCGGTCGCGTGCGCATCCCGCGCAGTCGTCGCGCCTTCGGCCGTGTGCTGCTCCGCCCTCCGGTGGCGCTTGCGACCGTGATCGGATTCCTCGTGATCGGCGCCTGTTCGGCCGTCGAGGTCGGTGTCGTCGCCACGTTTGAGCACGGCAGCCTCAAAGCCGGAGTCGTGCTCGCAGTCTTCGCTGCCGGCAGCCTCGTCGGCGGGTTGTCGTTCGGGCACATCCCGATCGGGCCGTGGGCGATGGCGCGGCGCCTGGTGCTCGTGACCGTTGGCCTCGCCCTGACCATGGTGATGCTCAATGCCTATTGGCTGGGCGGGGCACTGTTCATTGCCGGACTCGGCATCGCCCCAGCTCTCGCGGTGCTTTTCGCCATCACCACGGCCAGCGTGAAATTCAGCGAGACAGCCGAAGCCTTCGGCTGGGCAGGCACCGGCCAGCTCATCGGCGCGGCATCCGGCTCCGCCATCGCCGGGTTCCTCGTCGACGGCACCGGTGGACCGCAGGGCGCGTACTTGGCAGCCGTGCTGTTCGCTATCGTCGGTGTCATCGTCTCTGTGGTGTTCGTGCGGGCACTCCCCGACCTACGCCATCGAGACCCCAGCCCCTTCCCTGACACCGAACCCGTGGCGGTCACTCCCTCATGAACTCCTCTTCCACACCTGAGATCGTCTGCATCGGCGAGACGATGGCACTGGTGACGCCCACGGATGCTGCGCTCTCCGAGGCGCGCGAGGCATCGCTGGGACTCGCCGGTGCCGAGTCAAACGTCGCCGCGGGGCTTGCCGCTGCCGGGCGACGGACGGCATGGGCCTCGCGGCTCGGCGACGATCCTCTCGGCGTCCGCATCGCCTCTGAACTGCGCAGGCGCGGAGTGGAGCTGTGGGTAGAGCTCGATCCGGCAGCGCCGACCGGCGTCATGTTCAAGGACCCCGGTGCCGAGGGCTCTGCCGTGCACTACTACCGCCGCGGCTCCGCTGCTTCCCGCATGGATGCCAGATACCTCTCGGTCGAACAGCTCTCCGGCACCCGAATCGTGCACACCACCGGCATCACCCCCGCCCTCTCCGCCACCTGCCGCGAGATGGTCGATCAGCTCTTCTCGGATGCACGCGCCGCGGGCGCCCTGGTCTCGTTCGATGTGAATGACCGCCGTGCGCTCTGGTCGCTAGAGGATGCCGCGGCCACTCTCGCTCGTCTCGCCAACGCCGCCGACATTGCTTTCGTGGGGCGCGACGAGGCCGAACGGATCTGGGGCACGGCGACCGCAGAGGATATCCGCGCCTTCCTGCCGGACTGCGCGCTGCTGGTCGTGAAGGACGGCGACATCGGCGCCACCGCATTCGACGGCGACGCCGATCCGGTTTTCGTGGCTGCCCCGGTAGTGGACGTCGTCGAACCGGTCGGCGCCGGCGACGCATTCGCCGCCGGCTTCCTCGCCGCCACGCTGGACGATCTGCCGTTGGCCGAGCGACTGCAGGCGGGGCATGTCGCGGCCGAACGCGTGCTCACGATCGCCGCGGACATGCCACCCATCGGCTGAGCCCGCCGGCTCTAAGCCTCCTAGGCTGGTCCTATGCCTGCACCTGTTCAGCTGCCTCGCCTTTCCTGGGGCGACGTCGATTCGCCCCGGACCGCTCTGCTCGTGCACGGACTTGGATCCTCTGGAGCCCTGATGTGGCGCCTCGGCGATGCCCTCGCGAACGCCGGATGGCACGCGGTTGCCATCGACCTGCGTGGTCACGGGGATGCCCCACGAACCCTGGATTACACGATCGGCGCGTATGCCAGCGACCTCGCAGCGACCGGCCCCGCACGAGGTGGCCCCTGGGACGCCGTTATCGGGCATTCCCTTGGTGGTGCGTCGAGCACGGTGGCCGCAGCATCCGCTTCCTCCTGGACCGACCGGCTGATCCTGATCGATCCCGCGATCTTCGTCGAGGACCACGATGCGTCAATCATCCGGCGCAGCCAGGAGCGAGCCTTCGGGGACAATCGCATCACGGTCGTGCAGGAGGAGCATCCGCACTGGCATCCGCAGGATCATGAGCTCAAGGTCGATGCCGTTACGCGCGCGAGCCGTTGGGCGGTGGAGCAGACCAGCGCCCAGAACCAGCCATGGGATGTGCGAGCGGATGCCGCGCGGCTGACTATTCCCACACACATCATCGGCGCGGACCCGAAGGTCTACAGCCTGTTCACCGGCAGTGACGCCGAGGGTGTGCTCGCATCGAACGCGAACATCTCGATGTCCATCGTCGCCGGCGCCGGACACTCCCTACACCGGGACAAACCGGATGAGACCATCAGCCAGCTCTTGGAGGCACTGTCATGACGTTCGACCCCGTCGCATATCTGCCAGACGATCTACTTGAACGCATCCGTGACCGAGCGCCGATACACGACCGGGAAAACACGTTCCCCACGCAGGATCTCGACGAGCTTCGGGATGCCGGATATCTGAAGATTCTCGTGCCCGTCGAACGCGGCGGCGCTGGGCTCGGCTTGGAGCAGGCCGCGATTCTGCAGCAGCGACTTGCCATGGCTGCGCCAGCCACCGCGCTCGCGATCAATATGCACCAGGTCTGGACAGGCGTCGCCAAGGTGTTCAGCGACCGCGGCGTCACGGGGATGGAGTTCGTGCAAGATGGCGCTGCGCGCGGCGAGGTCTTCGCGTTCGGCATCAGCGAGGGCGGCAATGACCTCGTACTGTTCGGCAGTGACACCTCTGCCACGCCTCAGGACGACGGCTCCTACTCCTTCACCGGCACGAAGATCTTCACCTCACTTGCCCCGGTGTGGGACAAGCTCGGGCTGCACGGCTTGGACACTTCCGATGCGGATGCTCCGAAGCTCGTGTTCGCGTTCATCGACCGCACCGATGCGGTGACGACCAGCGACGATTGGGACACCCTCGGCATGCGTGCGACGCAAAGCCGCACCACCAAGCTCGACGGTGCGGTCGCCACCGCCGAACATGTCGTGCGCCGCATCGATCCTGGCCCGAGCGCTGACCCGATCATCTTCGGAATCTTCAGTGTGTTCGAGCTGCTGCTCGCCTCGGTCTACACCGGCATCGCTCGCCGGGCGCTTGACCTCGCAGCCGAGACCGTGCAGAAGAGGCGCTCCAAAAAGACCGGGCTGGCGTACAGCCAAGACCCGGACATCCGCTGGCGCATCGCCGATATGAGCCTCGCGTATGACGCGTTGCCCCCACAGATCGCTTCCCTCGCCCGTGATGTCGACGAGCAGGGCGATCACGGCGCACGCTGGTTCACACTGCTGTCCGGCACCAAACACCGGGCTGTGGTGATGGCCAAGCATGTGGTGGATCAGGCGATCCTCACGGCAGGCGGCAGTTCGTACTTCTCGTCCAATGAGCTCTCTCGCCTCTATCGCGACGTGATCGCGGGCATGTTCCACCCGTCCGACCCGGAATCGGCGCATGCCACCGCGGCGAGCGCGGTGCTCGGTCCGCTCGAATAGTCCTACTTCTTATCGAAGTCGAACGCCTTCAGTAGTTCACCGACGGCCTGTTCACGTTCGTCCCCACCCTGCTCGAACATGTGGGTGACGTGCGTGCGCAGGTGGTTCTCCAGCAGCAGGCGGTTGAGGGACTCGAGCGAGCGCTGGATGGCGCGGGACTGCGTGATGATGTCCATGCAGTACTCCTCGTTCTCGATCATCCTCGTAACGCCGCGCAGTTGACCCTCGAGGATGCTGGTGCGATGCAGAGCGCGCTTCTTGATGTCTTCGATCACGATCCGAGAGTACCCCGGCCCGCCGATAGCTGAGCGGTTCGAAGCTCCGCGCATGCGAGGATGACGTCATGCCGCGCACCCCGATGGCCCTTCTATCCCCCGCCGATCAAGAGCGCCTGCGCGCGCTTCGCCGCATGAAAGCGATCGCCGTCGGCGCGCTGATATTCATGGCGGTCGTGTTCGTCATCGCGTTCTGGCTGCAGCAGCGGTATCCGTGGCTCGGATACGTCCGTGCAGCGGCGGAAGGCGGAATGGTCGGTGCTCTCGCTGACTGGTTCGCTGTGACTGCACTGTTCCGCAGACCACTGGGGCTACCGATTCCGCACACCGCCATCATCCCGAACCGCAAAGACGAGATCGGACGCACCCTCGGTGAGTTCGTCGAAACGAACTTCCTCGCCGCCGACGTGGTGCGCGCGAAGCTCGCCAGCACAGCCATCGCCCACCGCGCAGGAGAATGGCTGCGTGAGGAGCCGCACGCTGCGCGCGTCGCGACCGAGGGCGCGACGATCGCAACCGCCATCCTCAACGCGCTCAGCGACGATGACGTCCGCGACCTCATCACCGACCTCGCGCGCGAACATCTGGTCGATCCGGAATGGGGCCCGCCCGCAGGCGCGTGGCTTGAGAAAATCGTCGAAGCGGATGCCCACCACGGCGCCGTCGACCTTGCCGCCGACAGCATTTCAACCTGGCTGGCCACCAACGGCGAGGCCTTCGCCGGCCTCATCTCGCGGCGGTTGCCGTCTTGGGTGCCCAAGCTCGCGCACCGCTTCGTCGACGAGACGGTTTATCACGAGGCCGTCAAGTTCGTTCATGCGGTGCAGGCCGATCCGCAGCATCCGGCTCGCCTCGCGATCGATGGCTATCTCGGACGGCTCGCCGACAATCTGCAGAATGATCCGGCGACCCGCGCGAAGTTGGAGAATGCGAAGGCCTCACTGTTCGACAGCCCCCGCGTGGGCGCGTTGGCAGCGGAAGCATGGAACACTGCGAAGGCTGGCCTACTGAAGGCTCTCGCTGACCCTGAGAGTGGTCTGCGCGCACGCGCGGCGCAAGCCGTACAGGAGGTCGGCGAGCGACTGACGACGGATGCCGCGCTGCAGAAGCGCGTGGACACCTGGGTGTCCGACGCCGCGGTGTTCCTCGTCGATCGGTATCGACACGACATCGCCTCGATCATCACCGACACCGTCGAGCGCTGGGATCCGGCCGAGACAACCGAGAAGATCGAGCTGATGGTCGGCCGTGACCTGCAGTACATCCGCCTGAACGGCACGGTGGTGGGTGCGCTGGCAGGCCTGGCGATCTTCACGATCGCACATGCCGTGATTCCGGGGGTCTGAGCCGCGGCGCCTGCCCGCTCAGCGCGCGGCGAGGCCGGCGAGCATTTCCAGCACACACAGCGCCGCAAGGCGCACGGTGCGGCCGTCGGCCGAGTCTGCGGTGGCGTCCACCTCGGCGATGTCTGCGCTGACGACACGGGCATCTGAGGTGAGTGCGCGCACCAGCGCACGCAGTTCGAAAGCGGCGAGCCCACCGGGCACGCTCGCCGGGCACCCGGGCACCGCCGCACGATCGGCCGCGTCGACATCGACATCGAGGTGGATGCGCGCCTCGGCATCCGCTCCGGCGATCTCATGTGCCTCGCTCACCACGTCAGCGAGACCGCGGCGGCGCAACTCGTCAAGCGTGATGACGCGGATGCCCCAGTCCGCTGCGCGCTGCGCATAGGCGGCGGAGTTCGCGTAGTCGGCGATCCCGATCTGCACGATCCGCGTCGGGTCGATGCGCTCCTCGGCCGGGGCATCCTCCACGAGACGGCGGACGGGTGAACCGTTTGAAACACCATCGCGCAGGTCGAAGTGCGCGTCGATCGTGATGAGTCCGGTGCCGGCAGCGCCGCGCGCAACCGGGTAGGTGAGTGAATTGTCGCCGCCGAGCGCGATGACGAGCTCTGCCGCTGCCGACAACTCGGCGACCCGGGCGATCGTGGCAGTGATGCCGGCGTCGCCGTCAGGTTCGGCGATGTCGCCAGCATCCACGATCCGCAACGCGGCGTTCAGATCTAGGACAGGCGGGCCCATCAGCGTGGCACTGTATCGAGGGAAAGCCTCGCGGATCGCGGCAGGTGTCGCGTGCGCTCCGGTCGGCGAGAGCGAAGTCCGCCATGTCGGAACGCCCAGCAGCACGGCATCCGCTCGGTCTCCAGGTTCGAAAGAAGGCCATCCGCCCGCCCTTGGCCAGAGTTCGTCATGCGAGAGAGTCATGCGATAACCTCCCCGTCTTTCCAGACCCGCCGAACCAGCGGCACACCGGGGCGATACGCCAGGTGCACGTACGTCGGGGCGTTCAGCAGCACGAGGTCGGCTCGGGCACCTGGAGCGATCATGCCGATGTCGTCGCGGCGCAGGGCTCGCGCTCCCCCGGCGGTCGCCGCCCACAACGCCTCGGCTGGCGTCATGCCCATGTCTCGCACGGCGATCGCGATGCAGAACGGCATGGACGACGTGAAACTCGACCCGGGGTTGGTGTCGCACGCAAGCGCGACAGTGACGCCGGCGTCGATGAGGCGACGCGCATCTGGGTAGGGCTGCCGTGTGGAGAACTCGACGCCGGGCAGCAGCGTGAGCACCGTGTCGGATGCCGCGAGTGCCGAGACATCGTCATCGGTCAGGTACGTGCCGTGATCGATGGATGCCGCGCCGAGCTCGACAGCGAGCTGCACTCCCCCGCCCGGCCCGAGTTGGCTGGCGTGCACCCGCGGCACAAGGCCACGCGCGATCCCCGCCTCCAGCACTCGACGGGACTGCTCGACCGTGAAGGCGCCCGTCTCGCAGAAGACGTCGATCCACTTCGCGTGCGCAGCGCAGGCATCCAGCATCTCCCCGACCACCAGGTCGACATACTCGTCGGAGCGGTTGGCGTACTCCGCGGGGACGACATGTGCCCCGAGGAACGTCACCTCCGAGGTGACCTCGGCCGCGAGCCGTACCAGTCGCTCCTCTGTCTCCACATCGAGGCCATAGCCGCTCTTGATCTCGACCGTGGTCGTGCCCTGCGCGAGCAGCTCGTGCACGAAGCCGTGCAGCCGCGTGCGCAGTTCGTCTTCTGTCGCTGCTCGCGTCGCCGCGACGGTGGATCGTATGCCGCCTGCGGCATACTTCTCCCCCGCCATGCGCGCCTCGAACTCCGCGGCGCGGTCGCCCGCGAAGACGAGGTGGCTGTGGCTGTCCACGAATCCGGGGATGACGGCGCGCCCTCCGGCATCCACCGTGTCGGCGATCGCAGGGGCTTCAGCGTCCGGACCCACCCATGCGATGCGGCCATCCTCAATGAGCACGGCCGCATCGTCCAGGATGCCGCCGTCAGTGTTCGTGCTCAACTCTCCAATGTTCCTGATCACCACCCGCGAAACTTCACTTGTGTCATCGTTTGGCGGCGAAAACCGTACATTCGTGAAGTCTCGCGGGGCGGGAGAGGGAGTCATAGCATCGGAACCTTCAGGCCGCGGGTGCGAGCGACTTCGCGGGCGTGCTCGTAACCGGCATCCACGTGGCGCATCACGCCGGTGCCTGGATCGTTGGTGAGGACGCGCTCCAGTTGCTCTGCGGCGAGCGCGGAGCCGTCGGCGACGGTGACCTGCCCGGCGTGGATGCTGCGGCCGATGCCGACGCCCCCGCCGTGGTGCAGCGACACCCAGGATGCGCCGGATGCCGTGTTCAGCAGCGCATTCAGCAGTGGCCAATCAGCGATCGCATCCGAGCCGTCCTTCATCGCCTCCGTCTCGCGGTACGGCGACGCGACGGATCCTGCGTCCAGGTGATCGCGGCCGATGACGATCGGCGCTTTCAACTCACCGGAAGCGACCATCTCGTTGAACTTCAGACCCGCGAGGTGACGCTCTTTGTAACCGAGCCAGCAGATGCGGGCAGGGAGTCCCTCGAAGTGCACCTTCTCGGCGGCCTGCTCGAGCCAGCGGTGAAGGGCCGCGTCTTCGGGGAAGAGTTCGGCGATCGCGCGGTCCGTGCGATAGATGTCCTCCGGGTCGCCCGATAGCGCCACCCAGCGGAACGGGCCGCGTCCCTCCTCGAACTGCGGGCGGATGTACGCCGGCACAAAGCCCGGGAAGTCGAACGCGCGGTCGAATCCGCCCAACTCCGCCTCGCGACGGATCGAGTTGCCGTAATCGAAGACGGTGGCTCCGGCGTCCTGGAACGCCACCATCGCCGCCACGTGGGTGGCCATCGATTCGCGGGCACGGCGGGTGAACTCCTCCGGGTCGCGCTCGGCCTGTGCTTTCCAGTCGTCGACGGAGATGCCGATCGGCAGGTAGGCGAGCGGGTCGTGTGCGCTGGTCTGGTCTGTGACGATATCGATGGGGATGCCACGACGCTGCAACTCCGGGAAGACCTCGGCGGCGTTGCCGACGACACCGACCGAGAGCGCCTCACCGGCATCCTTCGCGGCAACGACCCGCGCGACCGCACTATCCAGATCCGTCGTGTACTCGTCGAGGTAGCCGTGCTGGACGCGGCGAGCGAGGCGGGACTCGTCGACGTCGACGATGAGCACCGCTCCCCCGTTCATCGTGACGGCGAGGGGCTGCGCGCCGCCCATGCCGCCCGCCCCGCCGGTGAGCGTCAACGTGCCGGCGAGCGAGTCGCGATCGAGAGATCGGGCGACCGCGGCGAACGTTTCGTATGTGCCCTGCAAAATGCCCTGCGTGCCGATATAGATCCACGACCCTGCGGTCATCTGGCCGTACATGGTCAGCCCGAGTGCTTCCAGCCGGCGAAACTCCGGCCACGTCGCCCAGTCGCCCACGAGATTCGAGTTCGCGATGAGAACGCGCGGCGCCCACTCGTGTGTGCGGAAGACTCCGACCGGCTTTCCTGACTGCACCAGCAGGGTTTCATCCGGCTCGAGTTCATCGAGCGTGCGGACGATCGCGTCGTACGCTTCCCAACTGCGGGCCGCCTTTCCGGTGCCGCCGTACACGACGAGGTCCTCGGGATGCTCGGCCACCTCCGGATCGAGGTTGTTCATCAGCATGCGCTTGGCGGCCTCCGCGCCCCAGCTCTTCGCCGTGCGCTCAGGGCCGCGGGCGGCATGGATATCAGGACGGGACATTTGCGTTCTCCTTCGCAGTACGGGCAACAGCGCCCGAGCGCACAAGTTCGGTGACCGCTTCTATCTCGGGTGAGAGAAAACGATCGGGACCGGGTCCCTCAACCACAGTGCGGACGAGGTCGCGCACGGCTCCGGTGACGGGTCCTGCCTCGAGCGGCGCGCGCAGGTCGAGGGCGCGGGCTCCGGTGAGAACCTCGATCGCGAGGACGCGCGTGAGCCCATCGATCGCCCGTCGGAGCTTGCGCGCCGCAGACCACCCCATCGAGACATGGTCTTCCTGCATCGCGGATGACGGAATCGAATCGACGGATGCCGGAACGGCAAGGCGCTTCAGTTCAGAGACGATACCCGCTGCGGCATATTGCGCGATCATGAGGCCAGAGTCGACACCGACTTCATGCGCGAGAAATGGCGGCAGGCCACGGTTGCGGGCAGGGTCCAGTGCACGGTCGGTGCGACGTTCGGACACGCTCGCTACATCGGCCACCGAGATTGCCAAGAAGTCGAGTACGGCAGCGACCGGAGCCCCGTGGAAGTTGCCGTTCGATTCGATGCGACCGTCCATGGTGATGACCGGGTTGTCGATCACGCTTGCCAGTTCACACGAGGCGATGGTGGCGGCGTGCGCCATGGTGTCGCGCATGACCCCGTGCACCTGTGGTGAGCAGCGCAGCGAGTACGCATCCTGCACTCGACCGTCTTCCGGGCCCTTGTGGCTGGCGAGAATGGGCGACTCCGCCAGAAAGGCGCGCAGATTCGCTGCCGACTTCGCCTGCCCGACCTGCGGGCGCAGCGCCATCAGATCAGCGGCGAACACGGCATCCGTGCCTAGCTGGCTCTCGATCGACATGGACGCTGCGAGGTCTGCGGTGGTAATAAGGGTTTCAAGATCGTGCAGAGCGAGCAGCAACATCCCGAGCATGCCGTCGGTGCCGTTGATGAGGGCGAGTCCCTCCTTCTCTACGAGGACAAGGGGCTCGATCCCCGCGGCGGCAAGCGCCTCGGATGCAGGCAGGAGAATGCCCTCAACCCGTACCTCGCCCTCTCCCATCGCGGCCAGCGCGATGTGTGAGAGCGGCGCGAGGTCGCCGGAGCAGCCCAGCGAGCCGTACTCCCTGACGACGGGGGTGATACCTGCGTTCAGCATGGCGGCATACGTTTCGGCGACGACGGGGCGTACGCCGGTGCGGCCGGATGCCAGGGTCTGCAGCCGCAAAAGTTGCAGCGCCCGCACGACTTCGGTCTCGACCTCAGCACCTGTGCCCGCCGCGTGTGAGCGGATGAGGCTCGCCTGCAGCTGGTGGCGTCGCTCTGGTGCGATGAATGTTGTCGCGAGCGCGCCGAAACCGGTGGAGACGCCGTAGTGCGGGTCCGGGTCGGCCGCGAGGGCGTCAACGATGCCGCGGGTCTCGGCGATCCGGTCGAGGGCGGCGTCATCGAGCACGATTTGCGCACCGTGCCGAGCGATCGCGACGACGCCGGTCGGGCTCAGGACATCGGCGCCTACGCGCACTGCATCACTGAGACGCGCTGCACCGCCGACGAGGATAGGGGGAAACTCTGCCATGACTCGATTCCACACCTCAGCGGTGGCGGGGAACAGAGGCGCATGACATCCTTTGTCTGTGATCCCAGACAATTCAAGTGGTGCGCAGGTTCCCGCTGCCGATCAGACGCTGCGCATCCTGCGTTATCTGGCCGGGCGCCCTGCCTCCGTCGCGGCTTCAGCGATCGCTCGCGAGCTCGCGCTTCCGCGGTCGACCGTTCACCATCTGCTGAACACACTCGCCTCGCACGGGTTCGTGCTGCACCTGCGCGAGGAACGACGCTGGGTGCTGGGCACTGCAGCATCTGAACTCGCCGGCGGATTCGCCCGCCAGCAGCCGTTGGCCCGCCTCGGCCGCCCTCTGGTTGCGGCCCTCGCCGACCGTCTGGGCGAGAGCACGCATCTGGCGGTGCTCAGCGGCAGCGACGTCGTCTACATCGTCGAAGAGCGCGCTCCGCGGCGTCCGGCGCTGGTCACAGATGTGGGTGTGCGGCTGCCAGCGCATCTGACCGCAACCGGCCGCGCGATGCTGGCGACACTCCCCCGGGAGCAGGTGCGTGCGCTGTATCCGAGCGCCGGGGTGTTCTCCACCCGCACCGATCGTGGCCCGACCACACCCGGAGAGCTCCGTGAGCTGCTGCGCAGCATCCGTGCCGTCGGTTTCGCGTCGGAGGACAGCGAAGTGACCGAGGGTATGCGATCGGTGGGAGCGGCGGTGCAAGACGCCTCAGGATGGCCGCTCGCTGCTGTCGCCGTCACGTGGTCGAGTGACACCGGACCAGCCGAAGCGGATGCCGCGACCGCAGTGGCCCAGACGGCAGCAGAACTACAGCGGAGACTGCGTCACTGACGTGTCGCAGAACTGCGACATCGGCGCGACAAGACAGCGACATTGGTTCGATACTCTCAAGGCATGAACACGACCACACGCCGCGCAGTGGCCGCCCTGGGTGCAGCTCTCACCCTCATCACCGCAGCCGGATGCTCGGCTCAGATTCCGGCCGCATCGACCCCGACGGCACCGGCCGCAGCCACGTCTGAGTCTGCGTCTCCGCCTGCGACGAACACGCCTGAGCCCGCTGCAGCCACCGGCCTCCCCACCGTCGCGGGCTACTCGGAGGGTGAATTCCCTCCGGTACCACTGTTCCAACTGCCCGACCTCTCCCTCTTGGACACGAGTGTCTCCTCTTTCGCGATGGAGGTTCGCGATGACTTCGCGACGATTCCCGGCGTGACGATCTCTGCCGCGCAGTGCGATGCCGGTGGCAGCGTGATTGCGGGCAATGGCAGCGCGTATCTGTACGGCGATGGATCGGGCAACTACGCCGGCTCCGACGGCAGCATCCAGAATTATGGAGACGGGTCTGGATCCTTCACTCTCAACGGAGTCACGGTTGAGAACTACGGCGACGGCTCGGGCAACTACGACAATGGCAGCGTCAGTATCCAGAACTACGGTGACGGATCGGGCAACTACGTCGATGCCTCCATGAGTGTGCAGATCTACGGCGACGGCTCCGGCGACTATGCCGCGGGCGCCGTGGTGATCCACAACTACGGTGACGGATCGGGCAACTACGCAGACGGCACCGTCAGCATCGAGAACTACGGCGACGGATCAGGCCTCTACAGCGACGCTGACATCACGATCAACAACTACGGCGACGGCACCGGCGCGATTGATGGCGTGCCGATCGAGGTCGATCCGATCGGTGTCGTGCCGGTGCTCGGAGTCTTTCCGCCCTTGAGCGCACTGCAGCCGATCGAGTCGTGCGGCACCGTCCTCACCTTCCAGGACGGCGTGCTGTTCGACTTCGATCGCAGCGAGGTGCGCGACGATGCCACCGAAACGCTCCAGACTGTCGCCTCGGTGCTGACCGAGTACGACGTCCCCCAGGCGATCGTCTCCGGTCACACCGACGCGATCGGCGCGGATTCCTACAATCAGACGCTCTCTGAAGACCGCGCGGCATCCGTTGTCGCCGCCCTCGACAATGCCGACGTAACGACCGTTCTCACCGCCGAGGGGCTTGGCGAGGCCCGTCCGGTTGCCGCGAACGAGATCGACGGTCAGGACAACCCGGCAGGTCGCCAGCTCAACAGACGCGTTGAAATCTTCATCCCGGCGACCCTTTGAACCACCCTCGCCCACCAGCAACTCTGACCAGCAACGAGGAACACGTCATGCCATTCACACGCACGCTCCCCGTCACTCTCGCCGCGGTCGTCCTGCTCGCGAGCCTCTCCGGATGCGCCGTCGCACTCACCGACCCGGCAGACGCGAAGGCGCCCGCCGCCACCGAATCCGAAGAGACACCTTCCGAAAAGACCAATTCCGACGAGACACCGGACACGCAGGAATCAACGGAACCAGAAGAGACCGCTGAGGATGCCACCGTCACGACCTCGTGGAGCACGGAAGTCGCCGAAGTCCGCGATAACGCGATCGCTCTGACGACACAGACCGCGCGCTGCGACGGCGAGTTGCTTCTCGCCGACACCACCGGCAACGTCATCATGATCGACGGCCCGTGCGAGCACCTCGTGGTGGAGATGGACATCGGTGTCGTGGTCGCTGGCCCGGTCACGACCCTGGAGATAAGGGGGGCGGGGAACGTCGTCTTCGTCGATTCCGTGGCGACCGTGCAGCTTACTGGGACGATCAACGAGGTGTACTGGCTCGGCGCCACTCCGACCGTGGCAGACTCCGGAGCCGGCAACGTCGCAACGTCAGGATGATGTCATGAGCGCCAACCGACCCCTCCTCCTCCTTGTCGACGACGACGAGGCGATCACCGGTGCGCTGAGCGCGTTCCTGGAACGCAGCGGCTATGACGTCCGCATCGCCAGCGATGGCCGGGCAGGTTTGGATGCTGTGGCCGAGGAGGTTCCTGATCTCGTCGTCAGTGACGTCCTGATGCCGCATATGGACGGACGTGAGTTCGTGCGGCGACTCCGCGAGCGCGACCTGTGGCTGCCGGTGATCCTGCTCACACAGGTCGGCGAATCCTGGGAACGCAGCGCGGCGCTGGACGAGGGCGCCGATGACTATCTGAACAAGCCGTTCGATCCTCAGGAACTGCTCTCGCGCATCCGCGCGGTGTTGCGACGGGCCTCACAGGGCTCGGGCGGGCTGCCGGCTGCGACGAAGTTGCGCGCCGAAGAGCTACTCCTGGATCGGACGTCACGTCGAGTGTGGTTGCAGGACCGCGAGCTCACCCTGACACCCAAAGCACTGACCCTGTTGGAGTACATGATGACGCATCCGCAGGAGGCGCTGCCGAGAGAGCGGCTGCTCGCTGCACTGTGGGGCTTCGACTTCGCCACCTCGAGTCGCGCGGTCGATCACCGCATCGCCGAGCTGCGTCGGGTGCTCAGCGATGATCCTGCCGCACCGAGATACATCGACACCGCCCCGGGTCTCGGCTATCGCTTCATCGCCGCGGTGACCGCAGCATGAGCGCCGTGCGTTGGTCACGCGGGAGCGCCGCAAGTCGCTTCGGCTGGAGACCCGCTCACCGCGTCAGACTGGCAGCGGCGGTCATCACCCCGGTCATACTGGGCGCCGCAGCCGGTGGCATTTTGCTCCTGCTCGGCGAGCGCCGCAGCCTGACGATCGCGATGGCGCTTCCCGGTGTCTTCTTGGCCGCAGGCATCCTGATCAGCCTGATCGTGGGGATCGCCCTACTTGTGCGCTCGGGCCGTCGCCATAGCAGGGCGCGTGTCGCCGCCGCCTACACCGAGGGCGAGAAAGTGGGCCAGCGCACAGAGCGTGAGAGTCATCGCATGTTCCTGGCCCGACTCGACCATGAGCTGAAAAACCCGCTGACCGCGATTCTCGCGACGGCCGCAGGCCGGGAATCCGTCGAATGGCAGACGGTCGATGCGCAGGCCAGAAAGCTCGCCGGTCTCGTCCGAGATCTGCGCAAGCTTGCCGAGTTGGAGACGCGAGAACTGGAGCGAGAACAGGTCGACCTCGAGGTCGTGCTCGAGGAAGCCGTCGATGCGATCCGCCAGCGTGACGCCGCCTCGGCGGCCCGCATCCGTGTGGACGTCACGCGAATTCCGTGGACCGTGCCGCCAGTGCCCGCCGACATCGATCTGTTGTCCCTCGCGATCGACAACGTCCTCGGCAACGCGGTGAAGTACTCTGTCGCGGGCCCAATCGAGGTGCGGCTTCGCGAGGAGAGCGGATGGGCCATCATCGAGATTGCCGATGCGGGTCGTGGCATCCCCGCATCCGATCTTCCCATCGTCTTCGATGAGCTGGCGCGCGCACAGAATGCACGCGATGTCCAGGGATCAGGGCTCGGATTAACGCTCGTCTCGACAGTACTTGCCCGACACGGCGGACACGTCGCACTGCGTTCCGTTGAAGGATCCGGCAGCGTGTTCACGCTGAGCCTGCCGCTGCACTAAACCACACCCGACCCCGCGCCAAAAGGTGGAAGGGGCCGCAGGCTCACGCGCCTGCGACCCCCTCTCAGGAACCGGATCTATTCGTCAGATCAGCCAGCCGCGCCCTTGCGGGACTTGATGAAGCTCTCCGGTTCCTGCTTGGCACGCTTGACTGCTCGCTTCTCCTTCAGCGACAGCTTCGCGGTCTTCTTTCCAGTTCGTTCTGTGGGTGTCTTTCCAGACATCGAGACTCGCTTCCCTCTGATTCAGCTGGCGGGTGTAACCATTGACCATAGCCAGTTCCACAGCGAAGTCAAATTTCCCGGTGAGACGGAAAAACGTTCCTGCAGAACCGGCGAGAGCATCCGGAGCCACTACGCTCAGAACGTGCTCGATACACTCACCGGATTCGCCGTCGTCGGGCTCGCGATCGCCGTCGGATACATCATCGGACGCATCGATCTGCTCGGCCCGCACGCCCGCCATGTACTCGGACGCTTGACGTTCTTCGTGCTGTCACCTTTCCTGCTCTTCACCGTGCTCTCGCAGGCGGATGCATCGATGCTGTTCTCGTCGCTACTGCCGGTGTCGGCCATCGCTGCGGTTGCTGTGATCGGCGGCTACGCGCTGGTGGCCAAGTACGTCTGGAAGCGCAGCATCGGTGAAACCGTGATCGGTGCGCTGTCGGCCGGACAGGTCAACTCGAACAACATCGGCATTCCGCTCTCGCTGTATCTGCTGGGCAGCGCCGCCTACCCGGCGCCGGTGATCCTGTTGCAGTTGCTGGTGTTCACGCCGATCTCGCTGACGATCCTCGATGCCGTCACGAGCGGGCGCACCTCACCCTGGCGCACCTTCGTTCGTACGGCGACGAACCCGATCATCCTCGGCTCAGCCCTCGGAACTCTCGTCTCTGTACTCGATATCGAGCTGCCACCGATTGTGATGGAGCCGGCCGTTCTGCTGGCGAACGCCTGCGTGCCGGTGCTGCTGATCAGCTACGGCATCTCGCTCTACGGCCAGAAGGTGCTCGGCACGTCGGGGCACCGTCGGGATGTGTTGCTTGCGAGCACGCTGAAGCTGCTGGTCATGCCGCTCATCGCCTGGGCGGTCGCACAGTTCGTGTTCGGCCTCTCCGCGCATGAAGTCCTGATCGTCGTCGTTCTCGCGGCTCTACCGACCGCACAGAACGTCTTCAACTACTCACAGCGCTACGACATCGGCGAGTCCATCTCTCGCGATACGGTCTTCATCACGACGATTGGTTGCGTGCCCGTGCTGCTGATCGCGACCGTACTCCTGGGCTGAGCACCGCTGATCTGGAAGAGTGTCACCATGAGCGCTCTTCGCATCCTGCATCTCAGCGACACGCACTTCTCCGGAGACAACGGCCGGCACTACGGCGTCGTCGACACCGCCGAGCACCTGAGCAGAGCGTTGGCGCATGTGGAGCATCTCCCGTTCGACCTCGTCGTCGTATCCGGTGACGTCAGTGATGACGGCTCTGCCGAGTCGTACCGACAGGTCAGGGATGCCGTCGCACCCTGGGCACGTGAGCGCGGAGCACGTGTGGTGTTGGCGATGGGTAACCATGACCGCCGCGAAGCGTTCCGTGCATTGTTGGGCGGCGGACAACCGGATGCCGATGAGCAACAGCTACCCGGCATCGACCTGGACCGCCCTGTGGCCTCTGTCGTCGACCAGGACGGCTGGCGGGTCATCGTGCTCGACAGCTCAGTTCCAGGCTCCGGCCACGGCACCCTCGAGGCCGAGCAGAAGCAGTTCCTGCGGGAGGTTCTCAGGGCTCCGGCTGCGCACGGCACGGTCGTTATCGTGCATCATCCGCCGATCAGGGCGCAGACCGATCTGCTGCAGGCCCTGGCCCTCGACGAGCGTGACGGGCAGGAGTTGATCGACATCGTGCGCGGCACTGATGTGCGCGTCATCCTGGCGGGGCATTACCACCTGCCGATCACCGAGTTCGTCGGTGGCATCCCCGTGACCGTGGCTCCGGGCGTGACCAACGTCTCCCACGCTTTCGCCGACCCCGCCGAGGAATCGGCGATCGACGCTTTCGGTGGCTCAGTCGTCACGATCGATGGTCACAGCGTGCGCATCGTGCCATTCATCGAGCGGCTGACGCCCGATGACGTGGTCTTCCACTTCGATGCGGATGTCGTGGCGCAGATCGTTCAGGATGCCGGTCGGCCGGACTGATCGTCCGAGAAAACGAAGAAGCCCCGCCTGAGCGGGGCTTCTTCTTACTGTCTCAACACAGTGTGGACCTAAGGGGATTCGAACCCCTGACCTCCTCGATGCGAACGAGGCGCGCTACCAACTGCGCCATAGGCCCATGAACCTCAGCTAGATTATCACGCCAGAAAGGTTCGCTGCGCCGCGCAGAAACTCAACCGACAGCACGGCGCTGCAGCAGCTGACGCACGTGCTCTTCGATCTCCGCGTCATCCACGAAACCCATCTTCGCGTAGGGCGATGCGGGAGCCTTGGCTGCGGGCAAAGTGACCGGTGCAGGCAGCGCCATCTCCTCCGCACGCTCACGCAGTCGCGCGACACGCTCGGCGCGACGCAGTTCTTGCTTCGCGTCGATCTCTGCCCTGGCAGTTTGCGCCAGCGAACCGCTGACGGTTACCAGCGGTGCCGGCAGTGGCCGGGGAGTCCATGTCGCACGACCCTGATCGTGCAATGGCGGCGCAACCCGCACAGCAGCACTCTCGACGAACACCTCCGCCGGGCGACGAGCCGCACGAAGCGAGACAGACGCCATCTTCTGCAGCGTGACCACGGCGACGACGGCGAGCGCGCCGCCGATCCAAATCAGCAACTGCACACCACCGGTCATCATCTGCCAGATGCCCAGCCCCGCGGTCGCGAGGCCGGCGAACAGCAGCACCGTCGCCACCATGCGCACGTTGCGGCGTGCGCGCGCCTGCCGCATGACCGGATCGGCGCGGGTCGCGGCGAGCTCGGCTCGAAGTCGCACCAGCTCGGATGCTTCCTTCTCCGATTGCAGACGCTTCACAAGCTTCTGTTGCGCAAGCACGGTGCGCGCATTGAGTTCGAGATGCACCTCATCGGGTGTCTCGCTCGTTTCTGCCAGCACACGCAGCGTCTGGTTCAGACGCACGGCGTTGCGCTCCGCAGCGTTGTACTGATACCTACCTCGCCATGAGGGCAGCAGGTACAGCATCCACAGCAGCACCGAAACAAGGACGATGACGCCCCCACTCAGTACCGGCCCATTCATAGGGATAACGGTATGCGACCGTGGCCGACATCGGCCTCAGTCAGGGCGCGTGTCGCTCGCGCAAGATGAGAATCTTAGATCGAAAGTCGATCCGATGGAGGAATGGCGGCCGCATCCTGCGGAACGTTACCGTTCACCCAGCGCGCCAACACGCCATTCGGAACGTCCTCACGAGTGAGCGCGAAAGCGTAGTGATCGCGCCAGTCGCCGTCGATGTGGATGTAACGTCGGCGCAGCCCCTCGTAGCGGAAGCCGAGCTTCTGCACGACTCGCAGGCTTGCCACATTCTCCGGGCGGATGCAGATCTCCATCCGGTGCAACCCGAACTCGCCGAAGGCCGCGTCCGTGGCGAGCGCCACTGCCGTGGGTGTGATTCCCCGGCCGGCGAATCGCTCGCTCACCCAATAGCCGATGGTCGCTGAGCACAACGAACCGCGGGAGACTCCCCACACGTTCAGCTGACCGGCGACCTCACCGTCGTACTCCAGGACGAACGGGTATCCGCCGCCATCGCGGTACTGCTGCAGCAGGCGCCGAATACCGAGTCGCATGTCGAACGATGCAACACCGTTCGGGATGGTCGCTTCCCAGCGCTGCAACCAGGCACGGTTCTGAAGCAGCTCGTTCTGGAGCACACGTGCGTCACGGGTGCGAACAAGCCTCAGCTCGACCGGTCCATGACGGTGCCCCAGCACGAAATCCATCCGATCCTCAACCCCGAGCGCCTACAGGCTCTCGCCGAATTCCTTCAACCACGGGCGAAGCTCCGGGCCGAGGTCATCACGATCCGCAGCGAGCTGCACGATCGCCTTGATGTAATCGACGCGATCGCCGGTGTCATAGCGACGGCCACGGAAGATGACGCCGACGACGCCGGGGCCATCGGTATCTGCTGCGAGCTCCTGCAGCGCATCCGTGAGCTGAATCTCGCCGCCCTTGCCAGGAGCTGTGTGCTCAAGAACCGGGAACACAGACGCGGGCAGCACGTAGCGACCGATGATGGCGAGGTTGGACGGTGCGTCTTCCCTGGCCGGCTTCTCGACGAGGCCCGTGATGCGGACGACGTCGTCGGCATCCGTGGTCTCGATCGCGGCAGCGCCGTACATGTGAATGTTGGCAGGCTCGACCTCCATGAGAGCGACGACCGCCGCACCCGTGCGCTCGTGCTCCGCGATCATCGTCGTGATGAGTTCGTCACGCTCGTCGATGAGGTCGTCACCGAGCATGACGACGAAAGAGCTGTCGCCGACGTGAGTCTTGGCGCGCAACACCGCGTGCCCCAGCCCCTTCGGCTCACCCTGACGAAGGTAATGAATGTCGGCCAGATCACTGGACTTCATCACCCGCTCCAGGCGCTCGATGTCGCCCTTCTCAGTGAGCTTGACCTCAAGCTCCGGGACGGAGTCAAAGTGGTTGGAGATAGCGTTCTTGTTTCGGCCGATGATCACGAGAATGTCATCGATGCCCGCAGCAACAGCTTCTTCGACCACATACTGAATAGCCGGCTTGTCGACCACCGGAAGCATCTCTTTCGGCATGGCCTTGGTGGCTGGCAGGAAACGCGTACCCAGACCCGCTGCCGGAATTACTGCCTTCATTGACTGTTTTCCCATTGGGCTAGCTTAGCGGGGAGCGGCCTGCGGCCTGACATTGCGGCCTGACACGTAGACTCAAAGGATGTCGACTGACATCGAGCAGGAGAAGCGCGCACTGCGTGCGGAGTTGCGCGAGCGCCGACAGCTGCTCTCCGATGCACAGCGTGAAGCCGCAGCATCCGGTATCGGCGAGCAATTAGATGCACTCCTCGAGAACCACGGCGCACGGTCGATCTCCTGCTTCCTGTCCACGACCACAGAGCCCGGCACGCGCGACTTCGTCACCAGAGCAGTGCAGCGAGGCATCCGTGTGTTGCTGCCAATCACCCGGGCCGACGGCCTGCTGGACTGGGCCGTCGCCAACGACACCGACGATGTAGCCGAGGGGCTCTTCGGCCTTCCGGAGCCGACCGGTGAAGTCCTCGGCCCCATCGCCGTCAATGACGTCGACCTCATGATCATCCCCGCAGCCGCAATCGACGCCACGGGCATGCGCCTCGGCTGGGGTCGTGGCTACTTCGACAAGACCATCGGCTCAATGGAGAAATACCCTCCTGTATACGCCGTGATCTATGATTCCGAGGTACTTGATTCCCTTCCGCGAGAGGTGCACGACCAGCCGGTGACCGGCATCGTGACCCCCACGCGGACTCTCACCCTGTCGCCTGCGCGACACTGAACCAACTGAAACGAACATGCCCACCTACGCCTATGCCTGCACGTCGTGCGATCACCGCTTCGACGCCGTCCAGAGTTTCTCCGAGGATGCCCTCAGCATCTGCCCCGAATGCGGTGGCGCACTGCGCAAGCAGTATGGATCGATCGGCGTGACCTTCAACGGTTCTGGCTTCTATCGCACCGATTCTCGGAGTGGCGGTGGCGGAAAGTCGAATTCATCGGCATCATCGAAGTCAGATTCGTCGACGAGCGCCACTCCGGCGCCCGCGTCGTCTCCAGCCTCGACCTGAGGTTCGATTCAACGGGGGTTCCCATGATCCAGGGATTCAAGGAATTCATCACGAAGGGCAATGTCATCGACCTTGCCGTGGCCGTGGTCATCGGCGGTGCGTTCACGGCGATCGTGACCGCGGTGGTCGACAGCATCATCACTCCACTCGTCTCACTGTTCTACACAGCGGACGCGGCGGGGAACATCGGTCCGACGATCTTCGGAATCTATGGCCAGCCGGTCACGTTCCCGCTGGGCAACCTCATCACGGCGCTCATCAGTTTCCTGGCCGTCGCGCTCGTCGTGTACTTCGTGTTCGTCGTGCCGATGAACAGGTACAAGGAACGCCAGGCCCGACTGAACCCCGCGGTAGAGGAGGAGACCCTGCCGAACGAGCAGGAGCTGCTCATCGAGATTCGCGATCTGCTCCGCAAGAACAGCGTGAGCTGAAACTCAGCATCAGCACAAGCCCTCGTCTCCTTCGGGAGGCGGGGGCTTTCTTGATGCCGCGCTCAGTAGTGCGGGGGGACGTCGCCCAGCATCCGGTCGTCGTTCGGACCGCGCCCTTTGACCGATTCCTTCGCGGGTGGCTGGTTCGTCACCACGTCAGGTGACGTATCGGTGCCGGGCGCCGGCGTCAGGCGTGCGCGACGGCTGCCGGGGACCCGGACGACGCGTTGGCGCTCGGACTCCGAAGAGTGATCGTCACGCATCGTCAGAGAAATTGAGCGGCTGCGTGTCGTTGTCGGCCTTCACTGCGTCCGCTGCGATTCCGAGTACCGCGGCGATGCGGGACGCCGTGGTCACCGGGTCGCTGTAGAGGTCGAAAGCGTGCACGCGCACATAGTGCCAGCCGAGGCGACGCAGCACGTGCGGACGCAGTCGCAGAGTCTCACGCAGCGACTCTCCGCGCGTCTCGGGGTCAGACTCGATGATGACGGCCTTGCCCTTGTGCTGCGCGACCAGTGGCAGCAGGCCGCGATAGTCGACGTCGACGGATGCGCCGAGGCGTCGCAGTTCCCTGGCCAGGGCGAGGGTGAGCGGGTCGGCAAGGTCTTCCAGGCGCGATTCGCGGCTGCGTGTCGCCAACCCCCCGAGGATCGACATGAGCGTGGATGCCCCATGCGCAAGGCGTCCGTCATCGAATGACGAAGGACGGATAGAGGAGACCAGCACCATCGAGCGACGTGCCCTGGTCATGCTGACGGTGAGCAGCCGCTCGCCGTCAGGTGTGGACAGGTCGCCGAAATCACTGAGCACTCGGCCATGCTTGGTGAGTCCGTAGCCCAGCGAGAAGATCACTCGATCGCGGCTCTCCGCCACGGACTCTTCCAGCGTGAGCACGGCGAACGGCTCTGCGGTATAGCGACCGACGAAGTCTGCAACGTCTGAGCGTCCGGCGAAGGCCGTCGTCACCGCGGCACGAACACGCTCTGCGTGGCGGGCGCTCGCGGTGATCACCATGAGCGACTCGGTCGGACGGTGCACGGCGTGCTCGACCACCAGCGTCACAACACGCGAGACCTCGGCGTCAGGGCTCTCCACGGCGCCGGAGATCGGGTCGGGTGTGCCGACACCACCCTCGACGTAATCGACGGTGAGGCTGCCGCGCCCGAGGTAGGAACCGGCCCAGGGCAGCGAGATGATCTCGCCGCCATAGAAGGCATCGTTGATGAGCTCGGCGAGGTCTTCGCCACCGGCACGGTAGCTGCGGGTCAGCGTCATCACCGGCAGCAGCTCTGCAAGCCGCTCGAATACCGAGGTCTCATCGTATGGGACCTCAGCTTCCCATTCGGTGTCAGCATCCACTGCCATGGTGAACGGTGACGGTCGCTGCGTCACCGGGTCGCCAAAGGCAACTACCTGGCGTGCACGACGAATTGCGGGGGCTGCCTCGGCAAGGTTGATAGCCGCAGCATCCACCAGCAGAACCGTGTCGAACTCGACCGATTCCGGAATCTCGGGCACCTGATACGGAGAGGAGATCCAGGCTGGCGCCAGCACGTTCATCAGTGTGGGCGCTGCGGATACGATCTCTGCCGTTGATGGGGTGCCCTGGGTGAGCGCACGTCGCAGGTGCTGCGACTCAGTGGGCTCATCGACGATGCCGATCCGCCATTGATTTGCGAGTTGCCAGGCCAGCAGCGGCCCCGCCATCGCGGCGTGAGCCTCATCGACGAGGCGGAAGTCTCGCTCCAGACGGTCGACGACCGCGGTATTCGCTCCCAGCAGGGCACGGTTGTCCTGCAACGCTCGCTCCAGCAGCGACTGCCACCAGGCGAACTCGAGCTCTTCGGCGACCTGATCTTCCGCGACATGCCGCACCGAGAGCTCGGCGAGCAGCGGTTCCAGCCCGAGAGTCGCCAGCTTGTCGCGAATGGTGGCGCGTTCGACGAGGTTGTCGAACACGTCCGAGCGTGCGGCAAGCCCTGCCAGGGTGCGCACGAGTCGTTCGACGGGTAGCGCCTCGAGCGGCTCGCGACGGCCGAGAGCGGTGTCGAGCTCGGCCAGCTCAGCGCTCACCCGCTGCCAGGATCCGAGCACCTCGGACAGACCGAGCGGAACCTCAGGGGCGACACCTGCATCGACGAATCGTTGCCACTGCGTGCGCTGCTGCTGAATGCGCAACAGAGCTTCGTGCATCTCGGTGATGTGCACGCCGGGGCGCACATATTCCTTGGCAAGGCGACGCAGCCGGCGACGGTTCGCACCCGACAGCCCCGGAGCATCGCGTCGAGAGCCGTGCGCCTGAATCAGCTCGCCAAGCGGACGCTCGAAGACCGTCGGGCTGAAGCGGTCGAGCGAGTCACGGATGCCTTCGAGCAGGTGCAGGTACTCACCCAGCTCGTCGATCGTCGCGAAAGGCCGCATGTGTGTCTGAGAAATGAGCTCGTAGCCGCGCTCCATCAGAGCGGGCACGCTGGAAGCGTGCAGCCGGCCGGCGAGTTCGTGCGCCGAGCGCGCTGCTTCGGTGCTATTGAAGCTCACGCCGTACCAGGGAGAGTCATCTGGTCCGAAGCGGAACTCCCCCAGACGCGCAGCCTGCACGAGCGCAGCGGCGGCGTCGGCGCGATTGTCGGTGAGTCGGCGGAGCGTTTCTGTGCTCAGCCGCGCGGTCGTCGACGGCGGCACCGGCAGCGATGCCAGGCGGGTGAGCTGCCTGGTGGAATCCAGTACGGATGCGTTGATGCCGGCGACCGGAGCAGTCAGTGCCGTGCGGTAGTCGAGCAAGACGGCACGCAGGCGCACCAGCGCATCATCTACGTCGCTGACCTTGGGCGCGGTCGCCTTCTCGTTGCGTCCGATCGCGCGAACGAGGTCACGCCGGATGCTTGCAGGGGAAACCGCGAAGCTGTCCAGCCCGATACCTGTCAGACGATGACGAACGCCGTCGAGGGTGGAACGTCGTGCAGACACGACAAGCACACGCTTGCCTGCGCGCACGAGTTCACCAAGTGCGTTGATGACGGTCTGGGTGCCGCCGGTGCCTGGCAACGTGGAGACGACGAGCGAATGACCAGCGGAGATTCGAGCCAACACCGATTCCTGCTCAGCGTCAGCGTCGAGCAGGAGCGTGTCGGATGCCGGAGCACGGTCATCCGGACTGGTGATGTGCGGTTGCGGACGCGCAGAGGTCACCTGCTCACGGTCGGCGACGTGACCTGCCAGAGCGTTCAGCAGCTGATGATCGAGTGCGCGGCTGTCGCGTGCCATCGCGGAGGCGACGTCGGCGAAGGTCGACACGACCAGTCGCGGCAGCACAGTGAACGTGTCGATCGACTGGGTCGCAACGCGCAGGCTGTCGATGACCGGTTGTGGCTTGAAGATGCCACCGTCATACGCCAGCGATGCCAGTGTCTCCGCATCGATCGTGATCCCGAAGTGCTCGCGCGCAGCGCTCACCAGTTCGGGATTGACGACGAACGCACCCTGCAGCTTCAGCTCGAAGTCGGTGTGATGCCGGCGGATGGCAAGTGGACGCAGCAGCACGGGAGCAGCGAAGTCAGCTCCCCCGATGCGCCAGCTGGCGAGACCGACAGCCAGGTGAACGGCCTCGATGCCGCGAACCGTGCGCAGCTCAGTGTGCTTGGCGGTGATCCGCTCAGCGGCCAGGCGTGCAGTGCGCAGTCCAACCTCATCGCGGAAGAGGTTGGACAGCAGCGTGGATTTTCCGGTGATGAACTGCGGCAGGCTCCCCGGGTGAGCCTTGGAGATATCGATTCCACCCTCGACGGAGTCGCGGTAGTTGACAAGCGGCGATGGCCCACCGAGATCGGCGGCTTCAGCCCGCAGCCGGGTGCGTTCGGCGTCAGCGATGTGAGCGACCGCGATTACGGTCTGGTCGTCCTGTTGGCTGCCGAGCGTCATCGCAGATTCCGCAGCCTTCTCTTCACGTCGCCACACATAGGACACACTAGGCTCCGTAGGTGCTCGATCCCTGTATTCTGGCCGGGTTTCACCGGATTGGGCCACTTTTTCTGCACACCCGAGCACCTACGCCTGGTTCTCCCCCACCCATGTGATCAGCGCCTTCTGAAGTCCGCGACGCACGTCAGGATGGTGTCATGACATTCCGCTACGACTTCGCACCCACACCGTTCGGTGATGCGCTGGTGGTGTTCTCAGACGAGGGAATCGTACGTTTCGACCTTTCCGAGTCGGCAGATCCCTCGGTGCCATGGCTGCTCGAGAACATCTCTGCACGTCTCCACGACGTGCCCGCCCCCGATCCAGGCGCAGCCGACGAGCTTGCGCATCTGCTCGATGACTACTTCGCCGGCACCCCGGTGCGATTCCACGAGCACCTGCGCTTCGACTGGCGATTGGTCGATGGCTTCCACCGCGCGGCGCTTCAGACGATCAACACGATCGAATGGGGCGAGACCATGAGCTACGGCGAAGTCGCAGCTTCCGCTGGTAGCCCCGGCGCTGCCCGTGCAGTCGGTACCGCGTGCCGGCTGACTCCATTCTCGATCATCGTGCCGGTGCACCGTGTGGTGCGCTCCGATGGCAGTCCGGGTCAGTATGGCGCGCATCCTGAGCACAAGCGCTTCCTGCTCGATCTGGAGCAATAAACGTCAGGAACCCCCGACGTGTGGGCCGTCGGGGGTTCCTGTTCGATCAATGATTCTGTTGACGCAGGCGGCTAGTGATCCACCGCCTTCTCTGCGCCGAAGCCGGTCAACGATCGCACTTCCATCTCCGCAGCAAGCTGAGGAGATTCGATCGTGCGGCTCGTGACCGTGCCGAGCCAGCCCAGGAAGAACCCGAGCGGTATCGAGACGATGCCCGGGTTGTTGAGCGGCCAGATGGCGATGTCGATACTTGGAATCATCGCGGTCTCCGAACCGGAGAACACCGGCGAGAGGACGATCAAGATGATCGCAGACGCCAGACCGCCGTACATGCTCCACACCGCACCACGAGTGTTGAAGCGCCGCCAGAACAGCGAGTAAAGGATCGTCGGCAGGTTCGCGGACGCCGCAACAGCGAAGGCAAGGGCGACGAGGAAGGCAATGTTCTGCCCCTGTGCACCGATACCACCGAGGATCGCGAGGATGCCGATGACGATCACCGTGCGACGAGCAACCTTCACTTCCGCGTTCGGGTCAGCGTCGACCGGCGTTCCATCCGCCTTCTTGCGGCCCTTCTGGATGACGTTCGCATAGATGTCGTGTGCAAACGACGCAGCCGCCGTGATGGTGAGTCCTGCCACGACCGCAAGGATCGTCGCGAACGCGACGGCGGAGATGAAACCGAGCAGGAGTGGGCCACCGAGGTACTGCGCGAGCAACGGTGCTGCGGAGTTCACGCCGCCGGGGGCGGCCTTGATCACATCAGCGCCGACGAGCGCGCCTGCACCGTATCCGAGCACCAGCGTCAGCAGGTAGAACCCACCGATCAGCCAGATGGCCCACACGACTGAACGTCGCGCTTCCTTGGCCGTCGGAACGGTGTAGAAGCGCATCAGCACGTGTGGAAGCCCTGCGGTGCCCAGCACCAGGGCAAGTCCGAGCGAGATGAAGTCCAAGGGATTGGCGCCGTACTGAAGCCCCGGTGCAAGGATCGCATCGCCGTTCGGCGAGTTCGCGACTGCGGTTTCGAGCAGCGTGTTCAGGTTGAAGCCGTGCAGTGCGAGCACCCAGATGGTCATCGCCAAAGCGCCGGCGATGAGCAGCACAGCCTTGACGATCTGCACCCAGGTGGTGCCCTTCATACCGCCGATGAGGACGTAGACGATCATCAGAAGGCCGACGACGGCGATGACGATCGATTGGCCGACCTTGCCGTCGATGCCCATCAGTAGCGAGACCAGACCACCGGCACCGGCCATCTGGGCGAGCAGATAGAAGAAGCACACCACCAGCGTGGTGATCGCGGCTGCCATCCGCACTGGACGCTGCTTGAGGCGGAACGAGAGCACATCGGCCATCGTGAATTTACCGGTGTTGCGCATCATCTCGGCGACAAGCAGCAACGCCACCAGCCAAGCGACGAGGAATCCGATGGAATACAAGAATCCGTCATACCCATTTACGGCGATCGCGCCGCAGATGCCGAGGAAGGATGCGGCAGACAGATAATCACCGGCAATGGCGAAGCCATTCTGAGGTCCGGTGAAGGAACGGCCAGCCGCGTAGTAATCGGCGGCCGTTTTGTTGTTCTTACTGGCACGAATGACGATGAAAAGGGTCACCGCGACGAATGCGGCAAAGATGGAGATATTGAGGACGGGGTTATTCTCACCGGCGGGCGCGGCAGCCAAATGGACGATGTTCATGCCTGCGCCTCAACCTTCTCCAGCTCTTCACGGATTTCTTCCGCTTTCGGATCGAGCTTTCGGTTGGCGAAGGAGACGTATCCCATCGTGATGGCGAAAGTCGTGACGAACTGTGCGAGTCCGAGCAGCAGCCCGACGGTGATATCGCCCCACACCCGCTGTCCCATGAATTCCGTCGCATATGCACCCAACAGCACGTAGGTGAAGTACCAGATCAGAAAGAGCGCCGCCAACGGAAAGATGAAGGACCGTTGCGTTCTCTTCAGTGTTTGGAATCCTGGTGACTGCTGAACGGCGATGTAGTCGATTCCATCTACCCGTTCAGCGTCGGTTCGATCGGTCATGAGGCCTCCTTGCCACACGTATGGGAGCTCGCAAGGCGGTACCCTGCGAGTGGTAGGGTCGACGCTACGAAACGGGGAACAGCGTCGTCACCCCCGAAAGTAGGTACTCGATGAACACCATCACCCTGGACCCAGACACCGACATCGTCGCGCAGGCAGTGCGCGAGCTGGCTCAACGCACCCGCTTCCCCGTCGCTTTCGGCGGCCTGATCGAAGACGGCGTCGTTTCGGTCACCAGCATCGTCGGGACCCGCACCCACAGTCTCGAGGGGCTCAAGGTTCGTTCCGAGCGCGGCCTTGGCGGTCGCGCGATGATGGAACTCCGGCCCCGGATGACCAGCAATTACGGCTCCTCTCAGCACATAACCCACGACTACGACGGTTTCGTTCTCGGCGAAGGCCTGCGCACTCTCCTGGCACTTCCCATCGTCGTGAACGGGCGCTCACGCGGCGTTCTCTATGCCGGAGCGTGGGGTGAAACACCCATCGGCGGCATCACGACAGCGCCGGCGATGGCGGTCGCCGATTCTGTGGCATCCGAGCTGCGAGTGCGCGACGAGGTCGATCGGCGACTGCGCTCGTTGGCACCGCGTAGCCCCACCTTCACCGCCCTCCATCGCGAAGAATTGCGTGAGAGCTTTGCAGAGTTGCGCGGACTGTCTGGAAGTATCAGTGACCCCCTTCTGCGCGAAAGCCTCGCACGTCTCGAGCAGAGGCTGCTCACTGTCGCTGGCGATGAAGCTCCAGCCACGACCGGATCGATTCCCACAGTCCATCTGTCGCCGCGCGAGACTGATGTGCTCGCGTGCGCTGCACTCGGCTACACGAATGCCGAGATCGCCGCAGAGCTCGGACTACGCGAAGGAACTGTGAAGGCCTATCTCAGCACGGCGATGTCCAAATTGGATGCTTCAACTCGACATGCTGCCGTCGCGCGGGCGCGCCGGGCCGGTCTGCTCCCATAAACGTAAAGAATCATTCTCGAATCACGACAGAATCGTTGTAGCCGCCATTCTTTTCTGCGTACACTGAACAAATGGCCCGACGTATTGTGCACCAGCTAGTAGACGACATCGATGGAACGATCCTCGGAATCGGTGAGGGCGAGACTGTTCTTTTCTCGCTCAACAACACCGCTTATGAAATCGATCTGACCACCGAGAATGCGGATGCTTTGCGAGAAGCACTGGAACCATTTGTTTCGGCTGCACGGCGCTCTTCGGCATCCGCTTCCCGAGGCTCGACACGCACGCGCGCGGCGTCCTCTCCCGAGACCGCCGTAATCCGTGAATGGGCGAACGCCAACGGTCACCCGGTTTCCGAACGCGGCCGCATCCCCCAGACAGTGGTCGAGGCATACCGCGCCGCGCACTAGACACTGATCAATCTTCTGCGGAGGTTGCCCACGGTTCATCGTCGAGGGCAATCTCCGTTGTCATGTCCGTGAGGAATCGTGTGACGATCTCACGCTCCGTGTGCGACAGACGTGCGGCCGCAATGAATCTGCGGGCATGCAGACGTCCCACCGTCTCAACTGCCGATTTCCGTGTCTCCGGCGTGATGGCGATCGCCAAGGCACGGCGATCAGAGGGATGCGGCGAACGAGTGATGTGTTCGCCGCGCTCGAGTCGATCAAGCAGCTTGGTGGTGGATGCGGTCGAGATGCGCAGGTGCGCGGAGATTGCGCCGGGGGTCGCGACGACTCCACTGTTCTCGCAGGCGATCAAAAAATGCAGCGCACGCATATCGGTCTGGTTGAGCTTCATGTAGCGCAGCGAGGCCTCTGACAGTTTCTGCTCGGCGTCTCGGAGCCCACCCAGCGCACGCATGACTCCGCTGATCTGACGGATGTCGTCTTCGGACATTCCCGCACGATCGATCAGTTCTCCCTTTGGATCGCTGACTTCGACGTCATAGATCGCCGAGCCGAATGCGAAAGCACTCGACTCGGTGGGTTCGGGAGGGACGGGGGGCATCTCCTGATGCTAGCGCCTAGAATGTTTCATGCTAGGTTTTAATCTAGCCTGGCTAGCAAAGGGGATGACATGATCGACGACACCAACACCACCACGCGCGTTCGCGTGCGCCGTCGCTCATTGGCGCGAGTAGTCATCCCGGCGGTGCTGATTCTCGTCTGGCTTGTGGGAGCCGGACTCGGCGGCCCACTGTTTGGAAAGGTCAGCGAGGTCTCCTCTAACGATCAGACCAGCTACCTGCCTTCGAATGCTGACGCCACCAAGGTGCAAGCACTGCTCAGCGAGTTCAACGACTCCGATGCGATCCCCGCAATCGCGGTGTTCGTCGGCGACAGCGAACTTGACGAAGACCAGCTTGCTGCGATCAACGAAGCCATCGCGAGCGCGCCAGACATCGAGGGTGTGGCGGACGAGGTCTCCCCCGGCATTCCCTCCGAGGACGGCAAGGCTGTTCAGGCGTTCATCCCGATCTCCAGCGATGCCGAGCTCGGCGACGCAGTGTCAGCCCTGGGCGACGAGCTGCGTGCGGCGACGCCGGACGACGTGGCTGTTTACATCACCGGGCCTGCCGGCTTTTCCGCAGACCTCGTAGCCGGATTTGCGGGCATTGACGGACTGCTGCTGGGCGTCGCTTTGCTTGCCGTATTCCTGATCCTGATCCTCGTGTACCGCTCTGCGCTGCTGCCGATCGTCGTGCTCTCCACCAGCTTGTTCGGTCTGTGCGTGGCGCTGCTGGTGGTGTGGTGGCTCGCGAAGTGGGAGATCCTGCTGCTCAGCGGCCAGACGCAGGGCATCCTATTCATCCTGGTGATCGGTGCGGCGACCGACTACTCGTTGCTCTTCGTCGCGAGATTCCGTGAAGAACTGCGCCACACGAAAGACAAGGGCGCGGCGACCATCGCTGCGTGGAAGGGATCGCTTGAGCCGATAGCCGCCTCCGGTGGCACGGTGATCGCGGGGCTTCTCTGCCTGCTGCTGAGCGATCTGAAGTCCAACAGCACGCTCGGACCTGTCGCTGCCATCGGCATTGTGTTCGCCATGCTCTCCGCGCTCACGCTCCTGCCCGCGCTGCTGTTCACGTTCGGGCGGGCAGTGTTCTGGCCGCGTCGCCCGGCATTCGAACCTGAAGTCGTGGCAGCGGAGACAGGCATCGCCACCAAGGGCCTGTGGGCGTTTCTTGCCCGCGGCATCCAGAAGCGTCCGCGCCTGATCTGGATCGTGACGACGCTCGTGCTCATCGCTGGGGCGACCGGATTCACTCAGCTCAACGCTTCGGGGATTCCGCAGTCCGAACTGGTGCTGGGCGCATCGGAAGCCCGAGACGGCCAGGTCGCGCTCGGCGAGCACTTCCCCGGCGGCTCAGGGAGCCCTGCCTACGTGGTCGTCGCCGAAGATTCGCTGCAAGAGGTCGCAGATCTGCTGCTGGCGCACGAAGGCGTCGATGCGGTCTCCGTCAATGCATCCGATTCCCCCAGCGGCACAGCCAGCGTCACTGAGGACGGCATCACGGCGTTCGGTCCTCCCGGAACGCCTGCTCCGGAGCCGACCGTCGTCGACGGTGACGTGATGCTGCAGGCGACGCTGAGCGACGCTGCAGATTCGGATGCCGCGGCATCCACGGTCCGCGACCTCCGCACAGAACTTTCCGAGCACGACGCGATCGTGGGTGGGGTGACAGCCACGTCGATCGACACGAATGACACGTCGATTCACGATCGAAATCTGATCATCCCGCTGATCTTGATCGTGATCTTGATCATCCTGATGCTGCTGCTGCGTTCGATCCTGGCACCGGTGCTGCTGATCCTCACCACCGTGTTGTCGTTCGGCACCGCGATGGGTGTGGCGGCGTGGGTATTCAACGGGATCTTCGACTTCCCCGGTGCAGACCCAGCCGTGCCGCTCTATGGTTTCGTGTTCCTTGTGGCGCTCGGAATCGACTACAACATTTTCCTGATGACGCGGGTGCGCGAAGAATCCATCAAGCACGGCACCCGAGAGGGCGTCCTGCGCGGGCTGTCCGTCACCGGTGGCGTGATCACCTCGGCCGGTCTTGTGCTAGCGGCGACGTTCGCTGCGCTATCGGTGATTCCGATCCTGTTCCTGGTGCAGTTGGCGTTTATCGTCGCGTTCGGCGTGCTGCTGGACACCTTCATCGTGCGGTCGCTGCTGGTTCCGGCCCTGGCGTACGACATCGGGCGTTCGATCTGGTGGCCGTCGAAACTGCACCGCGGGAAGAAGTAGTCCGCATCCAACGCCGGCCGGCAGTCCTGTGCCGGCAACGTGCCGGAAACACATCCGACCCCGTCGCGCAAAGCTGACGACGCAGGATGTGATCATGCCTTCCCCGCGTCACCACGTCGCTGTCGTTCATATTAGGAACTCGCGCCCGTCCAATCCGCGCTACCAGGACGCGCTCGACATGTTGAACGCGTCGACGCTGCAGACGATCCAGGCGATGAACTGGACCGCGGAACTCATCGCCACCGCAGAGCAATCGACAACGGAAACGTTGATGGCTGCGAGGAAAGCCGACATGATCGTGCTCATGGGCGGAGAGGATGTCGCCCCATCGCTCTACAGCGACAACGAGCGCTATCCCGGCTCAGGGCAGCACGAGTCACGCGCGGACCGCGCGCAGATTGCGGTCGTCCTGGAGGCGATTCAGCAACGCACACCGCTGTTGGGCATCTGCCGCGGCATCCAACTCATCAACGTCGCTCTCGGCGGCACGCTCGTGCAACACCTCACCGCGGAGAAGCATCGCGCGCGAACGCCTTCCGCCGATACCTTCGTCCACACACGGCTGCGCCTGGACCCCGCTGTGGATCTGCACCTTGACATCGATGCGACTCGGGCCGTGCTCTGCACCCACCATCAGGCGCTCGACCAGCTGGGTAAAGAACTCCGTGTTGGCGCCCGCTCATCCGACGGTGTGATCGAGGCAGTCACCCACGAGTCGGCACCGATCACAGCCGTGCAATGGCATCCAGAGCATCCGCAGACGGCATCCACACAGCTGTCCGCACTGTTACGCCGCCTGGAGCGTCAGCGTTCGACGGCGCCTGCGCTGGCCTGATCTCAGACGAAGGCGGGGATGAACGAGACGATGAGTCCGATCGCGCCGATGGCGGTGAAGACCGTACCCAGCGTCAGGAAGAAGTGCCGCAGCATCGGCGGATGCGTCCGCACATGACTCGGGTTCCGCGCGCTCACAAATCCTCGATGCCAGTCGTCCTCCACGTGCTCGCGTGAGGTGAGTGGGCGTTCGTGAAACTCCCCACCGGCGAACCATCGCGCGATCAGGACGCCGTCGCGATCGATCACCGCCATGTCGACGCGTTCCCAGCGTCCTTCGGCGAGCGCGATCATTCCGGCGATCACGAGGAGCGGGATGCCGATACCGAGGCCGATCCACGACAGCACCTCACCAACTACGGCGAGGGTGTCGATTGGCTGCACATGTTCATATTAGGAGAGAAGTGGTGACGTGTAGATCCAGGCATGCACGCTGGTGACGGTAAACGACCGCCGCAGCTCATCGCGTCTTTCCTTGCCGCTCGGATTCACGACCCGTAGATTGGGCCGGATGAACGACGAGAAGAACCCGGCCGCATTGATCGAGCACCAGGCGGAGTGGGCACAGCGCGCGTCGCGACTGCTATCGGGCGTCTGGAACGCTGTAGGTGGGCTTGACGGCGCGGAGGCTGCAGAGCTAGATCACATCGGCTCGACATCGGTGCCGGGTCTCGCCGCAAAGCCGTTCGTAGACCTGCAACTGCGCATCTCTCCGCTCCCCTCGGAGGTCGAACTCATCACCAGGCTCGCACCGCTCGGCTACGTGCGAGCGCGCGGTTCGCGCCCCGATTCCCCCGGCGTTGATCGCGATCTACCGAGGGGGTCGATCGTGGCCGATCCCCTCGTTTGGGAGAAACGGCTGTTCTGGCACGAAGACGACCAAGCGATACTTCACGTCCGGCGCGCGGATTCACCGTGGGGTCTGTACACGGTCTGGTTCCGCAACTGGCTTCGAGCGAACGACGACGCCCGCCAGCGCTATGAGGACGTAAAACGAACGCTCAGCGCACAGCAGATCGGCAAAGCTGATTACGACGACTACACCCTGGCCAAGACGGCGTTCTTTGATCAGGTCCAGTCCGAGTTCGAGGCGTGGGCGGCGAGAGGCCGCTGAGGTTGCGGCGATCGGGCCGGAACCGCTTTCCTCGTATCGAACTGATTTCGTGGTGCCCCTGGAGGGAGTCGAACCCCCAACCCTTTCCTTAGGACGGAACTGCTCTTCCATTGAGCTACAGAGGCTGGCCCGACCAGTCTAGTCAATCAAGCGAGCTCGGTTCGCTCATCAGCAGCCTCGATCAGGTGCTGGTCATGGGATGCGACGAGCACGGCGATGCCGTCGTCGAGCAACCCGCGCAGCAGGGTGATGAGCTGATCAGCCGTGGCGCGATCGAGGCTCGCAGTCGGCTCATCCGCCATCACCACTGCAGGGCTCAGCAGCAGCGCCCGCGCGAAGGCCACACGTTGACGCTCGCCGCCGGACAGCCGCTCCGGGAAGTAGGTCGCCCGATCCCCCACGCCCAGCCGGTGCAGCAGATCTCGTGCACGACGCGAGAGTGCACGCGTACGCCGGTCGGGAACGGCGGGCAGCAGCACATTCTCGAGGGCGGTGAGTCCTGGCACCAGGCTCCCCCGCTGATCCAGGTACCCAACATGTCCGCGGCGGCGTTCCGTGACCACGTCATCAGCGAGGCCCGTCACTTCCAGACCCTCCCACAGCACGGCTCCGCTGGACGGAGGCACGAGCCCCGCCGCGACACGCAGGATGCTGGTCTTCCCCGATCCGCTGCGTCCGGCGAGGCAGTGCATACGCCCGCGTTCCAGCGTCAGATCGTAGTCGCGCACGATCGACAGCGGGTCATCGCCAGGGCGCTCGAACTGAATCGTGATGTCCCGCATCTCGATCGCCGGGCCACCGTAGTCTGTAGCCCCCGTCGATGCCGTCGCGGTGTCCTCGGAAATCGTCACAGCGCGGTTCCTCTCGTCCTCGTCGTGAAACTCAACAGTGCACTCAACACCCCGGCGGCGAGCGCAATTGTGACATGCAGCCACGGATCGGCGGCCCATCCGATCCACAGCGCGCCCACTCCAGCGGCCGCGGCGGTGAGAAGCAGCGCCGGTCCCACGATCGCCATACCCTCCGCACGCTGCGCGCGAGCGACCTGCCCACTTGTCCATCCCGCCGCCCGCAGCGTCGCCCATTGCTCCGAACGCCGCGCAAGATCCAGTCGGCGTACCAGCCGGGCCAGCAGCACCCCGCCGATCACGCCGACCGCGCCGAGAACAAGCTGAGGGATCAGCATCTGCGTCGCCACGAGCTGCGCGAGACTGCTCGCCCCCGCTGCTTCCCTGCTTTCCTGAATCGCCTGCGTCAGCGCTGCCGCTGCCAGCCCCACGATGATGATCGCCGCCGCATGCACAACGCTCGTCACCGGATGTATCAGCGCCTGTCGCAGGCCAAATGACGTCACCGAGCGCGCCCCTCGGCGCCGCGAGCGGTTGTCTCGCACTCGGGCCTGTTGTGTCTGAGACGACGAGAGAATCGTGAATGCGGATGCTGCGACCAGCGCAGCGACCGCGACTCCCGCAGCTACCGCCGCAACTGCGGTCTGCCCGGACAACAGCCACGCTGCCCCCGCGATCACGGTGACGATGACCAGCGACGGAATCTCCTCCGCGGCGAACCACCGCGCCCGGCGTGTTCGCGGAAAACCGAGCTCGCGCATCACGATGGCCTGTTGCCTCCGTTCAGGTATGGATGCCACTTGCGTGGCTCCAAGCAGCAGAACACCCGCGGCGAGCGCGACGGCCAGCATCACCCAGGTACCCGTCGAGACAGACAGATTCACCCGGGCCGCAGCGCCCAGCTCAGACCAGCGCTGCGTCACGGTGCCGAGCGGTCCAACCACCTGTGGGGTGGCGACATCGTCCGTCCCGAATGCATAGTCATTCACGCGGACATCGGCATCGGTGGGCGATGAGCCTGCGACGATTGCCGCATTGAATCCGAAGTCTTCAATCGACTGCGCAACCTGAATGACACGGTCACGCCCTCCGGCGGTATAGCCGTCAATGCCACTGACGCGCACCCGGATCGACGAGATCGGTCGATCTTCTCCCCAGATTCCCGCACTGTGGATCGAACCGATCGCGACCGTCCGCGAAGCAACGAGCCCGAGTCCGGTGAGGCTGGGTTCCATGGTCGTGCCGGCATACTCACCAGCGCTCACCGTCGTGCCAATGGGAGCATACGCGCCGAGCGGCACGTAGTTCGCAACATTTTCGTCAACTGCGATCTCGGCGGGATCGAACGTTCCGATCGGCACCGCCGCAGAGGATCCGAACTCACTGCGGGTCAAATCCTTCAGTATCCTCGGCGTGAGAAAGGCAGACTCCGCCCCCACAGCGGTTCCGTCTTTGATCAGCCGAATCCCTTCCATGGCGAAGTCATCGTTGATCGTCTCAGCGAAACCGTCCGCGTTCAGCTCAACCCCGTCATCCACTACCGAATATCCCATCGGCGACCCGGATGCCGCAGTCATGATCTGCTGCGCGAAATATGGGTTCGAACCAGCGCCTGCCGTCGCATCCGTTCCCGGCCACCCCACGCCCACGGTGCTGTCGTTGAACGGGTTAAGAATCTCGGAGACATCGCCGACCGCCGTGCCGATGTACTCGCCAGCGACTCCGTCCGTGATGGCTTGAGGCACTTCGTAGCCGAAGTCCTCCCGCTTCGAGGTTGACCCGAAAGACTCCACGTCCACCCGCATCGTCAACCCCGCGACGTCGACATCGCTGATGAGCAGCGGCATGGCACCAGATCCGGACAGCGCGGCTGCCACTCCGGCATCGAAGTCATCGCCATTCTCCGCGAAGAGGGCGCGCAGATCTGCCAGCACATCATCCGGGTAACCCGACAGCGACTCATCGGCGTACCTCAGCATCGCGTCGGCGATCTTCTCCGCTCGCGGTCCGTCAGCAGATTCGGCCCAGGCGCGCAGCTCCTCGATGCCTGTGTCCGCATCCGCGGCAATCGAGACCAGCGGATCAAGGAAGCTGCCGCGGTCGCCCAGCAGCGCGCGCTCGGATTCCGGATCCACAAGATCGATCCGCGTGACGGGGTTCGGTGCGGTGAAACCGGCCTCAATACTGGATTCGCCCGGATCCGCAGTCGAACCGCTCCAGCCATCCCCGATGGCCATGTTCACGCTGGCTCCACTCATACCCCGAGCCCCTGAGCAGACGTACCTCATGAGTGCCTGATGTCGTTCCGGATCGATCGTGTAGGCGGCACCCCCGCTGGAGCCGAAACTCGACACAGTGCTGCTCATGCACGCCTGCAGCTCTTCCTCGGTCGACCCAGGATTCCCCACTGGGTCGAAGATCAGCGGCGTGCTCTCCCGCTGCACGATCCGCTCCCCCAGACCGTCGTCGGTCGTGAACGTCGTCGTCACACGGAACGCCTGCGGCCCTTCCTCGGGGGATGTCAGATCGACCGGGAGCACCAACTGCGCGGTCGAGAACTTCAACCCCGGAACCAATACGTTTCCGAGCGGCGCCGCTACCCCGACACCGTCGACTGCCTGTACATCTTCCCAGTCCTCGAGGCTGAGCCCCTCGCCACCGCTGCCGAGCGCATTCGGCGGCAAGAGGCTCCCGATCGCACCGATCTCATCGCCCACCGTGACGAGAATGTCGTAGTCCCCGCGCCATTCATCGTCAATAGTCGCCTGCAACATCAACCCCGCTGAGGACTGCACCCCCGCGGCGGCCAGGCCGGTCATGCACAGCAGCACGACCGCCCCGAGCCGCTGTGGTTGCCTCAACAGCCGGGTGAACGGCCCTGGAACCCGCCGGCGTCCGCTTTTCACTGCCAGCCCTCCGCGCACTGCGCCTGCGACGCATTCCCATCGGCGACGAATACGACGACAGCACGCGACTCGGAGACGCAGGTGCGTACATCCGGCAACGGCATTGCAGAGACTGTGCCGAATGATGCCTCACTCACGCGCACCGCATCATCGCTGGGCGAGGTCTGCAGAATCCGTTCGGCGATTGACACGAGTTCTTCCGGGCTCGAGGAAGCGAGAACGCCGTCGTCCGCGGCAATCATCGCTCTCGCCTGTTCGCACACCATCGCCACGTCGAGCGTCGTTTCTGCCGAAAGTCGATAGTCGGCAGTGAAGAACCCAGTCTGCGCAGCATCGGTATCTTCCACACACCGCAGGTGGGCAGGCTCCGACATCGAGACCGGAACGCGATCTGCTTCCGACTCGGGAGCCCCGAACGCCCCCGTCACCGCGGCTGCCGCCAACGATCCACTGAGCACTGTCACCGCTGCCAGCGCAGACACTCCCATGCGAGTGCGCCGCCGACGCCGCCGGCCGATCTCATCAATGCGCTCAGCCACCTGCTCGCCGATCACTCCGAGCGCTGCGTCAAGGTAAATGCCTTCCTTTGGCCGCTCGTTCATGATTCACCCCGCAATGAAAGCCGCAGCACGGCCTTCGCCCGTTGCAACCGCTTGGCAAGCGCGGCGGTCGACACACCGAGATGCTCTGCAGCCTCGTCGTAGGAGTATCCCTCGACCAGACACAGGTGGATGATGCGCTGATCGATGCCACCGAGCTTCTCAATGGCCTGCCGCACCCAGCTGACCTCCTCGACCCGCTCTTGACGCGTCGCATCCGCAGGCAGCAGCGTCTCGTCCAAGGACAGCGCAGACCGACGGCGGCGCAACTGATTTCGTGACAGGTTCCTCGCCGTCACAAGCATCCATGGCAGTGCGGAGCTCTCCACGACGCGGATGTGTCGCAGACGCCGCCAGGCGACTACGAAGACATCCTGGGTGATGTCATCGGCGTCTGAATCATCGCGCAGCATGCTCCACGAGTAGAGGTACACCGCCTTCGCGTGACGCTCGAACAACGTCGCGAAGGCACCCCGGTCACCTCGTCGGGCGAGCCTGATCAGCTCGGCGTCGGCGTCTTCGATGTACATGGATCCTCGCGGGTCGGAAAACTTCTCTCACCCTGTAGTGTCTGGACCCAGCAAATCATGACATCCGATTTCCGGAGATATCACACCTACGCCGCCAGGGCGAGATACGGCTCCCAGCAGGGATCGCTGCGCTCAGTGCCTCGAACGGTCCAGGAAGTTCCTCGCGGTGGGCGCGGACTAAATCGCAGCTGCCACTGCATCTCCTGCGGCGTGCGGTCACTCTTGACGTTGTTGCACCGCAGACAGCAGGCGACGAGGTTCTCCCAGGAATCCGCTCCGCCGCGTGAGCGCGGAAGGACGTGATCGATCGTGGATGCTGACTTGCCGCAGTACCCACATCTATGGTCGTCCCGCCTCAACACACCACGTCTGGTCACGGGGACGCGCCGGCTTCTCGGTAAGCGGACGTATCTTGCTAGGACGATGACGGCGGGACGATCGTAGGCACCACCTGCCGCCCAGACAGGATCATCCTCCACACGTTCCACCACGGTGGCCTTCTGATTCATGACGAGCACCAGGGCTCGTTTGAAGGACACCACCGCAAGCGGTTCATACCCGGCGTTCAGAACAAGTGTGCGCATCGTCTTCCTCTCGATCCGCCGGGACGGCTTCCCGGCACTCTCGACTCACACGACGCCACTCGGACGACAGAGGAAAGTACGCAGGAACCAAAAAAGGCGCCGTCTTTACAGACAGCGCCTTTCGCACACGACAAGCTCAGTGCATCCCTGCGGGCAATGCCGAAGAACGTAACGACCGAGTGCATCCATGGTGCGGATGCTCGGTATTCGTTCCATCGGCTTTCTCCCATCCGTGCGACGACGGGTACAGGCTAACCCATCGTGCCGACAGATGACGAAACAGCAGGTGAACGCTCAGACGCGTGTTGCGCCGGAGCCCACTGGAAAAAGATCAGCCAGCGTTGGCTGCGAGCCAGGCATACGGCTCTACGAGTGAGCCTCCGTACCAGACTTCGAAGTGCAGGTGATTCGCCGTCGAGCGGCCCGTGCTACCGACGAATCCGATGAGCTGACCGGCAACGACGCTCTGTCCGGTCTGAACCTGACGGGAACCGTATGTCATGTGACCGTAAGTCGTGCCAACGCTCTGCCCACCGATGACGTGATCGATCATGATCGATACGCCGTAGCCGCCGATGCTCTCGGCCGAGGCGCGGACCACGCCGGCTGCCGCCGCGTAGATGGGCGTGCCCTGGGGCGCGAGCATGTCAACGCCGTTGTGCCCGCCGCCAACGCTGCGTCCCTGACTGTAGGAGCCCCCCGGAAGCGGGTAGCGCACCTCGCCTGAGCCCGGCGCAACGAGAGCGTAATCGCCCGGGTTGAAGTTGTTGTTCGGAATGGAAGCCACGGATGCGGCGGCTGCGGCTGCGGCACGAGCGGCAGCTGCTTCCTCTTCCTTCTTCGCCGTGATCTCCTCAGGAGTCGTGGCGGTGTATGTGCCCCGGTCAAGGGGCGCTGCGGTGGCTTGAGAGGCAACCACAAGCGACTGCGCATCGTCGAAAGCTACCTGCTGAAGAGTCGCGGTGGCGTCAACCGGATCTGCGGAAGACGCGAATGACGGAAGCGCGATTCCGGCAACCAATACACCGACGGCGCCGAAGATAGCGATCGAGCGCACCGGCTTGATCATCTTGCGTGCGGCGTCACGAGGGGCGACAGTCCGCTTTCGCTTCAGGGCTTTTTCGGGTGTATTCGTGATTGGTTCAATATCTAAGGCCAAAAGGTGATCCTCCTGCGCCTCGCGCTCGGGTAGCGCTGGCTCGTCGGCACTCTGCTTCTCGTGGCATCTGCTCGGGGCACTTTATGCGATCTGTCCGCAGAGATGACGAGCCGGTGAGGCAATCTTCACGGGTTTACCACCAGCGGGCTTTCGCTGGCGACTTGTCCGAGGTTACCGGATGATAACGATTCTGTCACCCTGAGCTGCTGATAATCGTCCGAGAGCGGATGCCGACGCACCCACCCGGCACGACTTATCAGGCTGGATCGCCCACCAGGAAGATGTGCGAAGCGAGCTCGACCGGAAGCTCAAGGCCCTCATCATTGCCATCCATCTGGATCAGCACGTAGCCCTCGTTGAAGCGATAGTTGCCGTGGGAGCCGGGCATGACACCAGCATCGCGCAGCTGCTCAAGCAGCTCGGGGTCAACCTGCGCCGGCTCAGCGAGACGGCGTACCGTTCCTTCGATCGGCCCCCCAGCAGCATTGAGTTTCTGCACGAGCCCGATGACGCCCTCATTGAAAGTGTGCGCGGAAATATCGCCCAGCTGGTCAAGGCCGGGAATCGGATTTCCATAAGGCGACTCGGTCGGGTGACCCAGCAGCTCTACGAGGCGGCGTTCGACCTGCTCACTCATCACGTGCTCCCAGCGGCACGCTTCCTCGTGCACGTAGGCCCAGTCCAAGCCGATCACATCCGCCAGCAACCGCTCTGCCAGGCGGTGCTTACGCATCACGTCGACAGACTTACGACGGCCAGACGCGGTCAATTCGAGGGTGCGGTCCTCGGAAACAACCACGAGTCCGTCCCGCTCCATGCGCCCCACCGTCTGCGAGACGGTCGGGCCAGAGTGTCCGAGCCGCTCAGAGATGCGTGCGCGCAGCGGCACGATGTTCTCTTCTTCGAGTTCGAGGATGGTGCGGAGATACATCTCCGTGGTATCGATCAAATCCGTCATCTGGCCCTCCGGGGTCTTGTTAGGCAAGCCTACCTTCCCGCGCGCACGTCAGAGTTGGACACAGTGAAAGTGGTCGCATCTTCGCGCGCCTAGAATCAACGCATGGCGATCGAGATTCCCAGTGACCTCCTGCCCGTTGACGGCCGCTTCGGCTGCGGACCCTCGAAGGTGCGCCCGGCGCAGCTGGAAGCGCTACTTGCATCCGGCGCCAGCATCCTGGGCACTTCACATCGCCAGGCACCAGTGAAGAATCTCGTCGGCAGCGTCCGCGAGCAGTTCGCGAGCCTCCTCCGCATTCCCGAGGGTTACGAGATCCTGCTCGGCAATGGCGGATCGACCGCGTTCTGGGATGCTGCGGCATTCGGCCTGATCGAGCGCCGCAGCCAGAACCTCACCTTCGGGGAGTTCGGCGGCAAGTTCGCCAAGGCCGCAGGCGCCCCGTGGCTGGAGTCACCCGATGTGCGCACAGCAGAGCCCGGTTCGCGTGTCGCGGCGGAGATCGTCGAAGGTGTCGACGTGTACGCGTGGCCGCACAACGAGACTTCGACCGGTGTGTCGGCGCCCATCGAGCGCGTGGCCGCAGACGGCGCCCTCACTGTTATTGACGCGACCAGCGCCGCGGGTGGCATCGATTTCGACGTGAGCCAGGCTGATGTCTACTACTTCGCACCGCAGAAGAACCTCGGCTCCGACGGTGGCCTGTGGTTCGCGGCGGTGTCGCCGGCCGCCATCGAGCGGATCGAGCAGATCGCAGCATCCGGTCGCTACATCCCTGAGTTCCTGAGCCTGAAGAACGCCGTCGATAATTCACGTCTGAACCAGACGCTGAACACGCCGGCACTCACGACCCTGCATCTGCTCGACAGCCAGCTGAAGTGGATCAACGACAACGGCGGACTCGCATGGGCAGGCGCGCGCACAGCAGAGTCGTCACAGGCGCTGTACGACTGGGCAGAGGCATCGGCCGTCGCAACACCCTTCGTGACGAATCCGGAGCACCGCTCCCCCGTCGTCGTCACTATTGACTTCGACGACAGCATCGACGCGGCAGCGATCGCAAAGACGTTGCGCGCCAACGGCATCGTCGACACTGAGCCGTACCGCAAGCTCGGCCGTAATCAACTGCGCGTCGCGACCTTCGTCTCAATCGAGCCGGACGACGTGCGCCAGCTCATCCGCTCGATCGACTACGTGCTCGCGAATACCGCCGGCTGACTCAAGCAACGAAAAAGGGCTGGCATCATGCCAGCCCTTTTTCGTATGCAAGTTGGGAGGATCACTCCTCTTCGTCGGACTCCGACTCGTCGTCGAAAGCGACTACGGACTCATCGTCGAAAGCAACTACAGATTCGTCGTCAGCATCCGGTTGGTCGATCGCCGACTCATCGAGTTCGTCAATGTCCACGCCGTCGAGGTCGCCGGCGTGGAGCACGCGCGATTCCGAAGCGTCAACCTCGTCATCATCGTCGTCGTCGTCGTCCTCGTCGTCCTCGTCGAGGACATCGTCGGACTCGTCGTCATCGGAATCCTCATCGGAATCCTCGGTCGACTCGCCCGCCTCAGCCGCAGCAACGGCTGCCTGCTCAGCAAGCTCCACCTGGTGCGCGCGATATTCAGCAAGCCGCTCGTCCCACGGCACCCACTCCGGCGCGAGCAACGCACCCTCGTTGGGCATCAGTTCGACTTCGAGCACGGTCGGCTCGGCGCCTTCAACGCGCGCCACAGTGACCGTCCAGTACCAGCCTGGGTATCCAGGCAGACGGTTCTCGAAGCGCAGCGATACAGAGCCATCGTCCTCGGCCAGGTAGCCCGCAGGCGGGCCAACCGTCGAGGCAGGGGTGATCTCGTGCAACGCTGCGAGCGCGACGTCGTGCGCACCGATCAGGTGCGCGTCGGGCTCAGGCATCGAGGTCATCAGCGACCTTTCGCAGGACTGCTGCAATCTTGTGACTCTGGGGGCCTGCCGGATAACGTCCGCGGCGCAGATCGCCGCCGATGCTGTCGAGAAGCTTCACGAGATCCTCAACGATGATCGCCATGTCGTCGGCGGGCTTGCGCTTGGCCTTCGAGAGGCTGACGGGAGCTTCGAGCACACGCACGGACAGTGCCTGCAGACCGCGCTTGCCGTCGGCGACGCCGAACTCCACTCGAGCGCCTGCCTTGACGGTGGCGTCGGTGGGCAGGGCGGAGGCGTGCAGGAAGACGTCCTGGCCATCATCGCTGGCGATGAAGCCGAACCCCTTCTCGTCGTCGTAGAACCTGACCTTGCCGGTGGGCATGGGAAAACCTCGCTGTGTGATGGTGCCGAAAAGAAACGTCGCGTCCATGCGCGACCACCCATCAGCCTACCGGTGTTCCAGGGACTAGGCTGAGACGGATGAGCACCCAGAATTCCGGACCGGAGGTTTCCGTCCGCAGATTGGATCGCACCCTCGCTTTTACAGCGCTGACGCTCGCCGCGCTCTCGGTCATCTGCTTCTTCGCCATCATCATCGGCAGCGCGGTCGGAATGGATCAAAATTCCTTCGGTAGCGGCCTCTGGCCTATCGTCGCGGGCATCCCGCTGTATGGCCTACCCATCGCGTTCGTGATGATCATCACGCTGCTCGTGATGAGTTTCATACGGAAAGGCCGCGCCGCCAAGCGCTCCTGACCATGAGCACGCATGCACGCCCGCTCGCTGTTTGGCTGGCTGCTGCGCGCGATTCACAGCTAGCCACACTCTTCGAAGCACGCGGGGTGCGCACCGATGTCGCATGGCTCGACTTCTTCGACGCAGCAGAAGCTCTGCTGGAACCCGCATCCATCGAGCGGATGCTCCCGCGCCTGACGCTCACGGAAGCCACAGCATTGCATCGCGCAGTCGGTGGCGAAGGCGCTGGCGCTGAGACCGAGACACTTCTGGCATTGGCACTGCTGCGCCCAGACGGCACGCCTGCTCCTCCCGTCGCCGACGCGGTGGGCTCTCGAGACCGTCCGCTCGCTGCCGAGACCGCTGCGACGCACCCTGCCTCCGAGGAAGCGAATGCCCATGCGGCCGAGCGTGCATTCACGAGCGTTGCGGCGCTTGCCGACGTGCTACTGCTGGCCAGGGAGTCGCCGCTCGCCCTGCTGACCAGCGGAATCCTCGCCGCCGGAGAAAAACGACGCATGGCGGATGCCGGTCTTCCCGTTGACGTTGTTGATGACCTCATAGCACTTGCCGAAGGTGCCGATCTGATCACGACGAGTGAGCGTCAGGTGCGCCTGACATCGGTCGGCGAGGCATGGCTGCGGCTCGCCGCCGCCGAGCGCTGGGCTCAGCTCGCAGATGCATTCCGGGCAAAGCTCCCCCGCGGGCTGCGCACGACGGGCGACGGTTGGCTGCCTGTGTCTCTGTGGGATCGTCAGCATCCATGGGATTCGTCCTGGGGCGAGCGCAGCTCAATTCTCAGCGAACGCGCGCGCCTGCTCGGGCTGATCGCCGATGGCGGGACCGAGCCTGTCTGGGCTTCGCCATTGCGCGAAGGCTCCCCAGCGGACGCCGCCGCACTGCAACGGATGCTGCCCACCGAAGTCGACCGCATCTTCTTGCAGAATGACCTGTCCGCGATCGCACCTGGCCCGCTCGCGTCGGGGCTGGATGTGCGACTTCGAAGCATCGCCGCCAGAGAATCCGCGGCCCAGGCCTCCTCGTATCGCTTCACAGCCGAGTCGGTCTCGCACGCCCTGGCCGCTGGCGAAACGGCATCATCCATCCTCGAGTTCCTCGGCGAGTTGTCCCTGACCGGCATCCCACAACCACTCGAGTACCTCGTCACCCAGACCGCGCAGCGGCACGGTCTCGTGCGCGTCTTCACGGATGCCGAGACTGGCCGCACCCGCGTCACCAGCGTCGATGCCACACTTCTTGATTCCGTAGGAGTCGACCAAGCGCTGCGTCCGCTGGGGCTTGCTCGGGATGCCGGTGGGCTCAGCTCTCGCGTCGGGCGCGACACCGTCTACTGGGCCCTGACCGATGCCCGCTATCCGGCGACCATTGTCGGCTCTGACGGTCGCCCACAGGTCGTTGACCGCAACCCGGCTCCGCCACAGGAGCCCGTTGCGGCAGCATCCTACGATTCGCTCATTGCACGACTGCGCGCGCAGCAGGGCCCCGATGCGGATGCCGCGTGGCTGGATCGCGAGCTGGAAGCGGCGGTGCGCGCCAAGGCTGTGCTGCTGATCGAGATCGCGATGCCCGATGGCTCCACACGCGAACTGCAGCTCGAGGCGAGCGGTCTGGGTGGCGGACGACTGCGCGGTCGTGACCGTGCAGCCGATGTGGAGCGCACTCTTCCGGTCAAGAGCATTCGTTCCGCGAAACTGGTCGGCCCTTCGACGGGCTCAGGGACCAGCAGGTGAATTTCAGGTGCCGCAGGTTGAGTCCTGTGTCGCCTCGGCGCGGTAGACTAGCCTGCTATGTCTGATGGCCCACTGATTGTCCAGAGCGACCGCACCGTCCTGCTCGAAGTCGCACACGCGGATGCCGAGAGCGCCCGCCACGAGCTGGCGATCTTCGCCGAGCTGGAGCGCGCCCCCGAGCACATCCACACCTACCGGATCACCCGTCTCGGACTGTGGAATGCGCGCGCCGCCGGCCACACCGCCGAAGACATGTTGGAGACGCTTGACCGCTGGTCACGTTTCCCGGTGCCGCCGTCGGTGTCCGTCGATCTCCGTGAGACGGTGAACCGCTACGGACGACTGGTGATCGAGCGCGACGACGAGGGCACTCTGATACTCCGCTCGAGCGAGCCGGCCGTGCTCACCCAGGTCGCGAACAACAAGCGCATCCAGCCGCTGCTGGTCGGGCATCCCTCCCCGGACACCTATGTCGTCGATGCGTGGGCGCGTGGCCAGATCAAGCAGGAACTGCTGAAGATCGGCTGGCCTGCCGAGGACCTCGCCGGGTATACCCCTGGAACTCCGCACGAGATCGATCTGGCCGAGGACGGCTGGCACATCCGGCCCTACCAGCAGGATGCTGTCAACGCCTTCTCCAAGGACGGCTCAGGTGTTGTGGTGCTCCCCTGTGGCGCAGGAAAGACGATCGTCGGAGCAGGCGCTATGGCTGCAACGAAAACGACAACGCTAATCCTCGTGACGAACACAGTCTCGGCGCGGCAATGGCGCGATGAGCTGCTCAAGCGCACATCGCTCACCGCCGAGGAGATCGGCGAATACTCCGGACAGGTCAAGGAGGTCAAGCCAGTCACGATCGCGACTTACCAGATCCTCACGGCGAAGCGGAAGGGCGAGTATGCCCATCTGTCGCTGCTCGATCAGATGGACTGGGGCCTCATCATCTATGACGAGGTGCACCTGCTGCCGGCACCGGTGTTCAAGCTGACCGCTGATCTGCAGGCCCGCCGTCGCATCGGCTTGACGGCCACTCTCGTGCGCGAAGACGGTCGCGAAGGCGATGTGTTCAGCCTCATCGGCCCCAAGCGCTTCGATGCCCCGTGGAAGCAGATCGAGGCGCAGGGGTTCATCTCCCCCGCGGCCTGCTACGAGGTTCGCGTGGATCTGCCGCCGGATGACCGGATGGAGTACGCCGCTGCGACGGATGAGGACCGCTATCGGCTCGCGGCATCGTCACCAGTCAAGATCGACGTCGTACGCGAGTTGATTGCAAAGCACCCCGGTGAACGCATCCTCGTGATCGGCCAGTATCTCGACCAGCTCGACACACTCTCCGACGCGCTGAACGCACCGCAGATCACCGGCGCCACACCGATCGACGATCGTGAGAAGTTGTACAACCAGTTCCGCGAGGGTGAGATCGAGCTGCTCGTCGTATCGAAGGTCGCGAACTTCTCAATCGATCTACCAGAGGCATCCGTCGCGATCCAGGTATCAGGGTCATTCGGCTCCCGTCAGGAAGAGGCCCAGCGTCTGGGGCGTCTGCTGCGCCCGAAGGAGTCCGGTCACACGGCGAGCTTCTACACGCTTATCGCTCGCGACACGGTCGACCAGGATTACGCGCAGAATCGCCAGCGTTTCCTCGCTGAGCAGGGCTACAGCTACACCATCCTTGACGCCGACGCGCTGGAAGCGGCGTAACCGGTCACTCTGAATCGTCAGCAGGGCTGGCGCCACAGCGCCAGCACGGGCTGACGCGATCGGCCAGCATTGCGCCACACTCAGGGCACACCTGGGCGAGCCAGCAGGCGGAATCTCCGCCTACTTCGTCATCGTTCATGCCGTCAGGCTACTCCGAGAATTCGGGCTCTCCGAAAGATAGTCAGCCTTCGCATCGCTGAAGTCACCATAATGGGGAGATGACTGATGCGCGCATCCTGGTCGTCGATGACGAGCCGAACATCCGTGACCTACTCTCCACAGGCCTGAGCTTCGCCGGATTTCAGGTGAAGACGGTCGCAAACGGTGCAGCCACGATCTCGGCTGTCCTCGAGGAAGAACCAGACCTCATCATCCTCGACGTCATGCTCCCCGACATGAACGGGTTCAGCGTGACCAAGCGTCTGCGTGGCGCGGGCTTCACAGCCCCGATCCTCTTCCTCACGGCGAAGGATGACACGCAGGACAAGATCGAGGGTCTGAACGCCGGCGGTGACGACTACGTCACCAAGCCGTTTGCCCTCGACGAGATCGTCGCTCGCGCCCAGGCGATCCTCCGCCGCACGATGCAGGCCGACGAAGAGTCGATCATTCGTGCCGGCGAGCTGTCGATGGATCAGGACACACATGACGTGTTCGTAGGCAAAGAGCCAATTGAGCTCAGCCCAACCGAATTCAAGCTGCTGCGCTACCTGATGCTCAACCCCAACCGTGTGCTGTCGAAGGCGCAGATCCTCGACCACGTGTGGGAGTACGATTTCAACGGCGATGCAGGCATCGTCGAGAGCTACATCTCGTATCTGCGCCGCAAGATCGATCCGCACACCGAAGAATCCGTCATCCAGACCAAGCGCGGTTTCGGCTACATGCTGAAGGTGGGAAAGTAGCCCACGAAGGGAAGCCGCATGGGGCCTCAGCCTGACGCCGTCACCGGCTGGTGGCGGCGCATCAGCCTTCGCGCGAAGGTCACCGGTGTCACCGTTGCAGTCCTCGCGCTCGGCCTCCTCGTCGCCGGCATCGGGACGGTGCCATTGCTGCGCAATTCCCTCGTCAACAACATCAGCGCGCAACTGCCGTCACTGGTCACAAGCGACCTCGCCAACCGCTGGTTCGACATTCAGGCGACCGACGGCAACCTGACGTTCATCGAGTCGGAAACTGCTCCACGTTCAGCCGAGTACTTCTTCGCGATCTATGCCGCCGATGGCACCTTCCTCGCACAGGCGGGAGGCACACCGGATGCGCAACCGCCAATGTTCCCAGAGACGTTCACTCTGGAGCAGGCGCACGCCCAGGAAGACAAGATTCTCGCCCTGGAGAGTGCAGACGGCAAAGCATTCACTGCGTCCGTCGCCGGTCGCAGTGGCCCAGCCGCCACCCTGTATGTGCAGTATGTGGCTTTGCCCCTGGAAGAGGCAGACCGCATCATCGGCCAGTACTTCGCCGTCTATACGACGGTCGCCCTTGTCACGACGCTGGTCGCGGCGCTCCTCATCCGCGGCCTCGTCACCCTCACGTTCCGTCGCCTCGGGCAGGTCGAATCCACTGCAATGCTGATCGCCTCCGGCGACTTCAGCCAACGACTCACCGACATTGAGCCCAGCACCGAGGTGGGCAGGCTAAATCTCGCGATCAACACGATGCTTGAACGCATCGATGAGTCAATCGCGCAGCGTGACCGGACAGTGCGGCATATGCGTCGCTTTATCGGCGATGCCAGCCACGAGCTGCGCACTCCGCTGGTGAGCGTGCGCGGTTATGCGGAGCTTTACCGGATGGGGGCGATTCGCGGCGAAGAGGACACCGCCAGGGCGATGGAGCGCATCGAGAAGGAAGCGATCCGGATGGGGGTGCTCGTCGAGGATCTGCTCGCTCTCGCGCGGCTTGATGAAGAGCCTGAACTGCAGATCGTGCCACTTGATCTGCGGCCGATCGCCCGTGACGCCGCGCTCGATCTACGTGCCACTGCCCCGCGGCGAACGATCACCGTCGTCGATAAGACCGTGGATGCTGTGCCCACCGCTTCGGTGCGGACACACCCGCCGCTGCCGGAGACAAGCAGCACACCCACCACCCGAGCACGCGCGGGTGCGCTCGCCCGGCTGCGCCGCAAGCCTCGCAACACCGGGCCGGCGATGCCAGAGATCGACTTCACCGAAGCGGAAGACACTCCGGTGCGCACTCCGCCGATCATCCTCGGCGAAGAGAACAAGGTGCGCCAGGTGGTGGCGAACCTGCTGGGCAACGCGCGTCGATTCTCTGCGGAGGACAGCCCGATCGAACTCGTCGTCGATACGGATCGAGCGGCCGGCACCGGCAGCATCTCGATCGTCGATCATGGTGAAGGCATCCCGCCGCAGATCCGCGAGCAGATCTTCGAGCGCTTCTGGCGCGCTGACACGTCCAGGGCCCGAGAGACCGGCGGTTCCGGCCTCGGCCTCGCTATCGTTTCTTCGATCGTGTCTGCGCTGCACGGCAGCGTGCGCGTCGACGAGACGCCGAACGGAGGGGCCACATTCACCGTGACCTTCCCGCTCGCGCCAGCTCAGGCGACTCCCGCGCACCTGCTGGAAGACACCCAACCGCTGGAGCGACTGGACCTTGAGAACCTCTGAGACACGCACAGCTGACTCGTTCTGCACGCATTTGTGAGGGTGTCCGGCATCCACGGAACGTGGCTTCTCCCGCCACGCGCAGATCGGCGTTCTCGTAACGTATGAGCTCCGACGAGAGGAGTTCCCATGTCCGTATATACCGTCGACACCGAGGCAGTCTTTGCAGCCAACGGTGCCGCGAGAGCCACGATGGAACGGCTGCGCAGCGAGTCGCTTGCGCTGAAAGCACAGCTCACCCAGTTGCAGTCCTCATGGACAGGCGCCGCATCCGTGGCGTTCCAGGGCTGCAGCGATCAGTGGAGTGCCGCCCAGATGCATGTCGAGCAGGTGCTGGATTCGATCGGCGTTGCGCTGGGGTCTGCGGCGACGCAGTACTCCGACGCCGATCAGTATTCGGCGAGCCTGTTCCGCTGACCCCGGTTGGCCCGACACCGGCGAAATGCAGAAACGCCCCGGCCGAGGCCGGGGCGTTTCTGTCTAAGCGTGTGGACTTAGAAGTCCATGCCACCCGTGGGGTCGCCAGCCGGAGCTGCGGCCCGCTCAGGCTTGTCGGCGACAACAACCTCAGTGGTGAGGAAGAGGCCGGCGATCGAGGCTGCGTTCTGCAGCGCCGAGCGCGTCACCTTGGCGGGGTCGATGATGCCAGCGGCGAACATCTCCACGTACTCACCGGTTGCGGCGTTGAGGCCGTGACCGCTGGGAAGCTCGGAGACCTTGTGAGCGACAACACCGGGCTCGAGACCGGCGTTGAGCGCGATCTGCTTGAGCGGAGCGGAGATGGCGACGCGAACGATGTTCGCACCCGTTGCCTCGTCACCCGTGAGCTCGAGAGCATCGAGAGCCTTCGTACCGGCCTGGATGAGCGCGACGCCACCGCCGGGGACGATGCCCTCTTCGACGGCTGCCTTCGCGTTGCGAACGGCGTCCTCGATGCGGTGCTTGCGCTCCTTGAGCTCGACCTCGGTTGCAGCTCCTGCCTTGATGACCGCGACGCCACCAGCGAGCTTGGCGAGACGCTCCTGGAGCTTCTCACGGTCGTAGTCGCTGTCGGTGTTCTCGATCTCGCGGCGGATCTGGGTCACGCGACCCTCGATCTGCTCGGTCTCGCCAGCACCCTCGACGATGGTGGTCTCGTCCTTGGTGATGATGACCTTGCGCGCACGGCCCAGCAGGTCGAGGGTCGTGTTCTCGAGCTTGAGACCGACCTCTTCGCTGATGACCTGAGCACCCGTGAGGATCGCGATGTCCTGCAGCTGAGCCTTGCGACGGTCGCCGAAGCCGGGAGCCTTGACGGCAGCCGACTTGAAGATGCCGCGGATCTTGTTCAGCACCAGAGTCGCAAGAGCTTCGCCCTCGACGTCCTCGGCGATGATGACGAGTTCCTTGCCGTCCTGGATCACCTTGTCGACGACCGGGAGAAGATCCTTGATGTTCGAGATCTTCGAGTTCACGATGAGGATGTAAGGCTCCTCGAACACGGCCTCCTGGCGGTCTGCATCCGTCACGAAGTACGGGTTCAGGTAGCCCTTGTCGAAGCGCATGCCCTCGGTGAGCTCAAGCTCGGTACCGAAGGTCTGCGACTCCTCGACGGTGACGACGCCTTCCTTGCCGACCTTGTCGATCGCCTCGGCGATGAGCTCGCCGATCTCGGTGTCGGCGGCGGAGATGGATGCCGTGGCGGCAATCTGCTCCTTGGAGTCGATCTCCTTCGCGCTGGCAAGCAGCTCAGCGGTGATCGCTGCAACGGCCTTCTCGATGCCGCGCTTGAGCGAGATCGGGTCGGCGCCGGCTGCGACGTTGCGCAGGCCTTCACGGACGAGTGCCTGAGCGAGGACGGTCGCGGTGGTGGTTCCATCACCTGCGACGTCGTCGGTCTTCTTGGCGACCTCCTTGACGAGCTCCGCACCGATCTTCTCGTACGGGTCGTCCAGCTCGATCTCCTTGGCGATCGACACACCGTCGTTAGTGATCGTGGGAGCGCCCCACTTCTTCTCAAGCACGACGTTGCGGCCGCGCGGGCCGAGGGTCACCTTGACAGCGTCGGCGAGGATGTTGAGGCCGCGCTCGAGACCGCGACGGGCCTCCTCATCGAAAGCGATGATCTTTGCCATGAGTTTTGTCGTCCCTCCTGGACGTAGACGTTCTGGTTAGCACTCACAGTACGAGAGTGCTAACGCCCATTCTGGCACTCGACCCCATCGAGTGCAAGCTACGGAGGCGACTATTCCGCGGGAGTCTCCGCAGACTCGGGAGCGGCGGCCGTACGGTCGAGGCCGATGACGACAACGAGTTGCTTCTGCTCCGGGTCATTCGGGTTCGCGTAGAAATCGCTCTGCTCGACCTGAGCCCCACCGATCACATCGGCAAGTCCGATCGCTGCGAGCTGATCAGCGTCTGCCACGTAGTAGACGGTGGTGTCAGCGAAGTCCTGCGAATCGGCCGGTCCGTTACTCACAGCTTCTGCGGGCCAGCCGGCATTGATGATGGCGTCCCGCATCAGCACGTCCAGACTCTCTTCCGGCGTGGCGTTGTACACAAGTACCGAGTAGGACGTGTCAATGATGCCCTCGACATCGGGCGCGGGCGCTCCGGAGGAATCCGCACCGGGGAACAGAGTGATGCGTCCCATCAGCATCAACGCGACGAAGATGCCGACGACGACGATCACGAGTGCGGCAACAAAAGACCACAGCAGCACGACCCAGCCGTTCATTCCAGGGGCTTCGGCTCGATGCGCTCCTACGCGTCCAGAGGAACGGGGAACATCATCGAAGCGATCTTTGACGGGCTGAGGCACTCGTCGATGTTATCTGGCGGGGCCTTGGAATCCACACATAGTGCGCAGTCGGCGTCGCTCAGCCCGCGAATCCACGCATTCGCGCCACGCGCTTATCCGTTCTACTCTCGCGCAGCCGACGCAATCGTCGCACCAGCAGAGGGTCATGATCGAGCGCCTGCTCTGTGTCGATCAGCCGTCCGAGCAGTTGGTAGTAGCGCGCAGGACTCATGCCGAGCTTCGTGCGGATCGCCTCTTCCTTCGCGCCGCCGTGCCGCGGCCATGCGGCTTCCAGCGCGAGGATCGCGCGGTCGCGATCCGTGAGGTCTCCGAGCATGCGTCCAGGCTAAGGGCGATTCCCCGGCGAACCAGCGCGCCACTCCCACCAGCGCCCCAATGGGTCGGCGGCCGCACGCACTTCCCCGTCGACTGCGACGACGAATCCCGGCCAGGTGCTGGCATCCACCGGCGGATGCCAGGCGTCATGAAGTTTCGGCGCATCAATGGTGATCCAGCGCGCTGGCAGGTGCTGCAGTTGCGTGATCAGCGACTGCCGCCGCGCCCAGGGAATATGGGCGAGAACGCCGGGCGTTGTGATCACGAGCGTCGCGCCTGGTGGAGCGGATGCAGCGAGCGCCACCACCTGTTCCCCGGCGTCACCGCGCACCATCGTGGGAGGATCTGCCGCAACGATGTCGAGCGCGGCCGTGATCCGCGCCTCCCGACCTGTCTCCCCCGGCCAGACGAGTCCCTGCAGCCAGGCACGATCTCGCGGGTCGCTGGCATCGAGCGGATCAAGGTCGATACCTGCACGCCAGACGATCTGAGGCATCCGCAGCGGCGGGATCTCCCCACGCACCTCGCTGGTGAGCACGACTTCAGAGGGTCCGTCATCCGGATCGAGAGCCGCACGCAGTCTGCCGTCGGCGCCAACGAAGCGATAGGAGTAGCGATCTGGGTAGAGGCAGAGGCCTCCGGACGCGCCGATCTCGAGCAGCGCGATCGGCCCGTCGATCTCGGAGAGCACCGGCAGCAGGGGCGCGAGGCGCAGTGGCTCGTTTGTCTGCACCCGGCGCGCAGAGCATTCCGCGACGATCTCGTCCGCGTGAGCGAGAAGAAACGCCCGCCACGTCTCGAAACCCGCCAGCGGTGCGCCCAGCATCCGCGTCACTGCGAACACCAGCGGGGGCTGCCGATGTGTATCAGGGATGCGGGCGAGCACCGCCTGCACGTCGGCATCAGCGGCGACTCCCGCAGCCCATCCCTCGTACATCACGGAGCGGCCTGGCGCTTCCTCACGCGCGAAACGGTCGTAGCGTTCGCGCACAGCATCCGTCATCCACCCATTCTCACCCGATGTTTGACCTTCCATGCCTCGGCGCGGTGGACAATAGAAGGGACACAGGAGGTCTGATGGACTACAGCGTGAAGAAGACGGATGCCGAATGGCGCGAAGAACTCGGCGACGAAGAGTTCGCGGTACTGCGCGAAGCCTCGACCGAACGTGCCTGGACAGGCGAACTGCTCGATGAGACGCGCGGCGGCCTCTACACATGTGGCGCCTGCGGAACGGAGCTGTTCAAGAGCGGCACCAAGTTCGATTCCGGATGCGGATGGCCGAGCTTCTACGAGTCGATCCGCCCGGAGGCAGTGCAGCTCATCGAGGACACCACGCTCGGCATGAAGCGCACGGAGGTGCGTTGCGCAAACTGCGGTTCACACCTCGGCCATGTGTTCCCTGATGGTTTCGGCACGCCCACCGGCGACCGGTACTGCATGAACTCGCTGGCGCTGAACTTCACGCCCGAGGCACCCGAGGCGTGAGCGCGCTCGACGCGGCCCTCGCACGGCAATCCTGGTCGAAGGTCACCGAAGACGCGCCGACCAGCGACGAGCTGTTGCCGCTGGTGGCCGCGGCAGGTCGCGTTGCAGACCATTCCTCAATGCGACCGTGGCGGCTCATCGAGTTGCGTGGCGACGATCGGTTGGCGCTCGGGAAGGCCATCGCGAAGGCGGAGGGTGACAAGAATCCGTCGTCAAAGCCACTGCGTGCCTCGCTGCTGATCGCGGTGGTGGCCAGCTACCGCAAGAGCGAAAAGGTGCCGCGGTGGGAGCAGGAGGCTGTCGCCTCCGGCGTTGCGCACACACTCAGTCTGCTCTTGGATGAGGCCGGCTGGGGCGTGTTCTGGCGCACCGGCGGCTACACGCGCTCGAAGGCCGTCGCGAAGGCGCATGGGCTGAAGAAGAACGAGGAACTGCTGGGGTGGCTTTACGTCGGCGGCAAGCCGGAGCGTAAGAGGCCTGGGCGACGCAAGAGCGTAAATGCTCGCGAGCTACTGACCCGGATGCCCTCGAAGAAGAGGTAGCCGCGGCAGGCGCGCGGCATCGTGCCCGGCCACCGGCCCGCCTGCTTGCTTCCCGGGCGGGGGCCGCACATGGTCGCATCCTGCGCACCCACGCGGCAAAGTGCACCACCCCACCCGCGGCCCCGCTGCGGCCCGTTCGGGCAGGGGTCACACATGGTCGCATCCTGCGCACCCACGCGGCAAAGTGCGCCACCCCACCCGCGCGGCTCCTGCCAAGCGCGGGACATCCCCGGCGATCTCAGCGAGTCCGGCGCCGCCAGGGCATGGCCACGACAACGGATGCCACGGCCACAATGATCATCGCGATCAACTGCCACATTGCGGGGCCCGCTGCTGCCGGCCACAGCAGGTCGATCACGACAGAGGTGACGAGCTGTCCGAGCACGGAGCCGAGTCCGAGCAGCAGCACACCGGTGTGGGCGACGATCGCTGCTCCCAGCAGGATGTACACGAATCCGAGGAATCCCCCGACGTACAGCCACGGTTCGAGGGGCAACGTCTGCGGCATCCCGCGCACAGCGACGCTGACGCCCGCCGCGATGCACAGCACCAGTGTTCCCGCGATGAAACTCATCAGCGTCGCCGTCATCGGAGACTGCACCCGTCGGGCAAGGCGTCCGTTCGTTGCTGCCTGCCACGCGATGCCGATGCCGGCGGCAAAAGGTAGCAGGAGCAGCCACAGCGGGGTCGTGGCGAGTACATCCCCGCCGAGCGAGATGCCGACCGCGCCGAGCGCGAAGACACCACCGAGCACGCGCCCCGGTGTGACCGCGACGACGCCGGCCGGTCCGAATCCGATGCGGTCGAGCACGAGGCCGTGCAGGGTCTGACCGGCCACAACGCCGACGGTGAAGAGCGAGACGCCGAGCACACCCGCCGTCACGCCCTGCGTCGAGACTGTGAGCGCACCGCAGGCGCCGCCGAGCAGCATCCATGGCGGGATGGTGCGCGAGCGGATGCCGCGCCACAGCCGACCGGCCCCGGCGCGCGTTGAGGGCAGCAGAATCGTGACGACGATGAGGACGACAAGTCCGACGCTGAATGAGATGAGACCAGCGACGATGCCGTCGTCGATGCGGACTCCGAGCACGCCGTTGATCCGCGCTTGGATCGCAGTCATCACTCCGATTGCGACGGCGCCGCCCAGCGCCAAAGGCGCGGACAACGTACGGGTCTCAGTCACTCGTGCACACTACCCGAGCAGAGGTCGTTCCCCTGACCACCGGATGTCCGCGATTTAGCGATTCGCGCCGGCAGTCGTGTGGCTACCAGGCGTACGCCTCCGGCGCCTGCCCACCGGGACCGGGGAAGATCACGTCGAGCTTCTGGAGATCGTCTGTGCTGAGTCGAATATCCAGCGCCGACACTGCCGATTCCAGTTGAGCGACCGTGCGCGGCCCGATGATCGGCCCAGTGACGCCCGGCTGGTGCAACAGCCATGCGAGGCCCAGCGCAGACGGAGTCCAGCCGCGCTCCTGCGCGAAGCTCTCATAGGCGTCGACCTGCGAGCGACGATCGTCGCGGGCGCTCTTGACGCGGTCAGCGTTGGACCGCGCCTTGGCGTCAGATGACACTCCGCTGAGCAGGCCACCGGCCAGCGGCGACCAGGGAAGGATGCCGAGGCCATAGTTCTGGGCCGCGGGAATGACCTCGAGCTCGATCGATCGCTGGGTCAGGTTGTAGAGCGACTGCTCGCTCACCAGACCGAGGAAGTGTCGCTGCTGCGCGATCTCGTTGGCCTGGGCGATGTTCCATGCCGCGAAGTTCGAGCTTCCCGTGTAGACCACTTCACCCCGAGCTACAAGAACCTCCATGGCTTGCCACAGTTCCTGCCAGGAGATGTGGCGGTCGATGTGGTGGAACTGGTATAGGTCGATCCGATCGGTCTGCAGCCTCCGCAGCGACGCGGTCGCCTCACGGCGGACCTGCCATGCGGATGCGCCACGGGCGTTGACGGCATCACCGTCGGGGCCGGGATCAGCCATCGGCGAATGCACCTTCGTCGCCAGCACGATGTTGTCGCGGACACCTGGGCGGGCGGCGAACCAACGACCGATGATCTCCTCCGTTGCTCCACGCCCGGCGGAACCCCCGTATCCGTTTGCCGTATCGATGAAGTTCACGCCCAGCTCAAGGGCACGATCCATGATTGCGAACGCGTCCTCTTCCGAGGTGCGATCGCCGAAGTTCATCGTGCCCAGAACGATTCGCGAAACAGAGGTCCCGGTACGACCGAGATACGTGTAGTCCATGCGAGCCATCCTCACACAGCGTCAGGGAGCGAGGGCCGCACACACTACCCAAACAGAAGCCACTCTTCTGACACTGAATGTCGGTGAGCGGGGCTACTCTTGCCGCATGTGCGCAAGCTACGGGCTGGACCCTCGGTTTGACGATCGCGAGTATCAGGAGGTCGTCGATTCCGCCGTACTCGAGGGGCTTCGGTCTTGGGCGGCGCGCAACGACGGTGAAATTCTCCGCCCGACGGGCAAGAATCTGCGGAACCTGAACCCTATTGTCACTGGTGTTTCGAGCCTGGAGCTCGCCTGGTGGGGGTACTTAGTGAGCGGCGCACCGGCGAGCTTCGCGTCGATCAACACTCGATCCGAACGACTCTCGGGCAGCAAGGGCTCGCTCCCGGATCGCGCGATTGTCCCGGTCTCATACTGGCGCGAGATGGCCAAGCCATCGCGCGTCTGGCATCACTTCACCGCTCCGGAGAACACTCTGCTCGGGCTTGCCGCGGTGACCCGACCTGGTCGCGCCGCCGACGGGACGGACTACACCTGCTACAGCATCGTGATGCAACCCGCCGCGCCACACCTGGAGCACATCCACGAGCGGATGCCGTTGCTGATCAACCCGGGCTTCGCGGAGGAGTGGCTCGAAGCGTCGAGTCCCGGAGGGGACCTGATCAACGCGGCGATCGCTGCGGCTTCGCCGTTCAATGAGAGGATCCGAGCCGCCCCCGCAGATGGCGAAATCCCGCCAAAGGATTCCGCCCAACTCTTCTAGACGGAGAGAAGCCTAGGGGCAAGCTAGCCGACAAAATTCGCTCACCGTTCATTGCCTCAATGTTGACCGAGCTATGGTCAGCTCATCAAAATGAGTAGCCCATGAACTACACGACCCCGCTGCGCCGCGACATCGCCGAGTTCCCCGGCACAGGTGTACTGGTGAGCGTTGGGGTCCGGTCCGCGATCGCAGCAGCGCGCCTCACGAAGGAGATTCCTGCATGTCCCATATCGCTGTGATCGGCGGCAGTGACGCAGGCATCTCCGCCGCCCTGCGCGCGCGGGAGATCGACCCGGATGTCGAGGTGACGGTGGTCGTCGCTGACGCCTACCCGAACTACTCGATCTGCGGGATCCCCTACTACTTCACTGGCGAGGTCGCTCCCTGGCAGTCCCTCGCGCATCGCACCCACGCAGACCTGGAAGCGACCGGCATGAAGCTACGGCTGAACACGCTTGCCACGGACATCGACATCGCCGGGCAGAGGCTCACCGTCCGCGACCAGTCCGGAGCTGAGTCGACGATTGCCTATGACGAGCTCGTCGTCGGGACCGGAGCGCTCCCGTCTCACGCCGGGATCTCAGGCCTGGGCCGGCTGGGACCCGAAGACGGCGTCCATGTCATCCACTCGATGGGCGACACGTTCGCACTCGACCGGCACCTGACCGAACGGAACCCGGCCTCGGCGATCATCATCGGTGCTGGCTACGTCGGCCTCGAGATGGCCGAAGCATTCGTAGCCCGCGGCATGCATGTCACGCAGTTGCAGCGCGGACCTGAGGTCCTCTCCACCCTCGACTCCGAACTCGGCGGCCTCGTCCGCACGGAGCTCGAGGAGCACGGCATCACCGTCCACACCGACACCCTCGTCGCCGCGATCGAGAAAACCCCGGCCGGCCTCGTCGTCACCGGCACCCGTGACGGGCAGTCCGTCACGCACACCGCGGACCTCGTCCTCGCCGTCGTTGGCGTCCGCCCCAACACGACACTCCTCGAGCAGGCGGGCGCGACCCTGGGCGCCGGGCGCGCAGTCGTCGTCGACCAGCAGATGCGCACCGGCCTGCCGCACGTGTTCGCCGCCGGCGACGGCGTCATCACCCACCACCGGCTCCTGGGTGCCACCTACCTGCCACTGGGGACCACCTCGCACAAGCAGGGCCGGATCGCCGGGGAAAACGCGCTCGGCGGGACCGCCCGGTTTTCGGGCTCCGTCGGCACCCAGGTCGTGAAAGTCTTCAACCTTGTGGCCGCCCGCACTGGCCTCCGCGACCAGGACGCCGCAGTCGCCGGCCTCTCCCCGCTGACGGTCCAGTCCGTCGCGGACGACCACAAACGCTACTACCCGGGGGCGCAGCCCATCACCATCCGGATCACCGGCGACACCGCGAGCGGGCAACTGCTGGGCGCGCAGCTGGTCGGCCGGCTCGGCACGGAGACCGCGAAACGCGTCGACACATACGCCACCGCTCTGCACGCTGGCCTCACCATCGCGCAGGTCTCCGACCTTGACCTCTCCTACACACCCCCGCTCGGCTCCCCGTGGGACGCCGTCCAAGTCGCGACCCAGGCATGGACCCGAACCCACACCCGAGTCGTGATCCCTGCATGAGCATCCGCTGATGCGCGCGTTGCAGTGCCACCGCGGGGAACGACAAGGGTGAAGCGGATCGACTTTTCTGACGATCAGCGCGGCGGCAGCAGTTTCTGGCGGAGCTGATCCCGCACGGCCGCATCGACGCCCGCTTGCTCCAGATAGGCCAACGCCCCACCGTGCTCGCTGTCGAGCCAGTCGAACGTCTCGTTGAGTAATTCGGGCGGCGATCCCGCAAGCACCTTGACGAGGTTGTCCGTGATCGGCACGCGGAACCGTCGCACTTTGCGTAGCATCCGCTCTGTCCACACGCCCGACAAATTTGCCGCGGTGGCTGCATAGTCGGCCACGATGACATTGCGGTCGATGTCGAGCGCGGTGAGGATGAGCGCCGACACCAGGCCGGTGCGGTCCTTGCCCGCGGTGCAGTGCACGACGACCGGGCCTTCGGCGGATGCCACAGCACGGATGACCCGTCCGAGATCCTGTTGATGTCGGGTGAGCACCACCTCATAGACGTCACGAAGTGTGAGCGTGCTCGGATCGACTTTGCGCGGTGCACCATCGATCGGAACAGCGAGATAGGACGCACCGGTGCCACGCAGCCTGTCGCGTCCGCCGATACGTCGATCGAACCCCGATCGCAGATCAATGACCTGGCTGATTCCGAGTTCTTTGAGTCGCTCGCGCCCCGCGCGGGTGAGCCGGTGCAGGGCATCCGATCGGTACAGGCGACCGGGTCGCAGTACACCGGGGGCGACCTCGCGAAAGTTGTGCGTGCCTGGCACGTCGAGACGGGTGACGGAGTCGTCCATGTCGCCATGCTAGCTGCGGCCGCACCGACGTCGGATATCGTGGGGCGTCACGCCAGGGAGGAAACCATGTCCGACGAAAAGTCCCGCCCGCGCGCGCTGCGCGATGGCACGACCGAGCCGCGCTTCGCCGAGCGCTACGCGACGATCGACGAGGTGGCCGCGCTGCTCGGCGTCACACCGGTGTCGTTGCGCCAGACGATGCGCCGGCGCGATTCCGGTGAAGCCTCCTCCGCGAGCGATGCGTTCATCGACCCGATCGGGAATGTGTCCGGCTACCTGTGGGATCGCGACGATCTGACACCAGAGGCGATCGCGGCGTGGCACAATCGCCCGCGCAGAGGGCGGAAGCCAAACAGCGCGCAGTAACTGAGACCGCCGACTGGGCGATTCTCGGTGAGAAATGGAGCCGACTGCGGGGTTCGAACCCGCGACATCCTGTTTACAAGACAGGTGCTCTACCAGCTGAGCTAAGTCGGCATGCGGCGCCGAAACGATGCCGCAACACAAATTCTAAGGCACCGCGCTGTCAACTCTGAACGGACAGCGTCGGAGGCGCAGAGCAATCGGTGGACAGTCGCGAGACTATCCGGCCGGTGTCTCGGCAGGTGCCTCAGGCTCGGCGGGCGCTTCAGTAGCAGCAGGCGTCTCGGCCGGCGCCGGAGACGGCGTTGCATCCGTGTCGCTGGCAACGGTGAGCACGAACTGTGAGAACTCCGCAGGATCCTTCAGCGAACCGACATACGCCTCGCCGTTGACAACGACCATGGGTGCACTCGTGAGTACAAGATCGTCGGATCCGGCCAGCGGCCCTGCCAGCGCGCGCGACGTTGCATCCTTCGCCCACGAGACGAAGTCGGCACCCTCGATACAGCTGCGAACGACCTTGGGGTCATCGACACCGACGGCAACTGCGAGGTCGGCAAGCTCAACATCTGTCGAGCCGTTGCTGTCTACCTCCGGCTGATTGATGAGCAGTTCATGGTTGAACGCGTAGAACTGCTCCGGTGAGTGCGTGGCTACGCACGCAGCAGCGGCCGCGGAACGCAGCGAGTACTTCGTGCCGTTCGAGCTTGCCGTGAGCATCGACACCGGGTGGTAGGTCACAGTGACGGCATCCTCGTCGATCCAACCGGCGAGCTGGCGGGCGTTGGCCCGCTCGAACTCTCCGGCCCCAGGTGAGAGGTAGTCGACGTAGATATGCACGTCGACAGCGGCCGCCGACACGGAGGGAGCCGGCTCTGCCTCTTCCTCGAGCACCTCAGGCGCTGGCGTTTCAGGCACACTCTCGCTGCTCGCCTCTGGGACGTCAGACACGATGATGCCGTCGCTCGACATGCCGCTCGGGCTCATCGTCGGCTGTGAGATCGTCGAAGTGACGGCCATGGTCACAGCGGTGCCAATAGCACCGACCGCAACAATGGCGACCACCCCAATGATGATCCTTCGCATGACGCGAACCCTCGACTGCTGGGCGTGCACCTGCTGGGCCTTCTCCCGAACCACCTCACGGGAATTGCGAGGGGTGGGGACGTTCGGCGTTTTGTCGCTCGACATCGTTCCTCTTGAAAGTCTTGTGGGGACGGGCTCCCCGGAGTCCGCTTCGCTGAGCAGCACCGCCTTCGATGTTAACCAGTCAGGCTGGGAAACAACCAGGTGCGCCCATCCGTGCCATACTGAACACGGCCCGATGGCGGGCCACGGTGGAGTCAAATCCACCGCATCCATCACAACGGATCGTCCGGCACGTACCTGCCGGTGAAGGAGAAAACAATGGCATCTGTCACTTTCGATGACGCGACGCGTCTCTACCCCGGCGGTACCCGCCCGGCAGTTGACAAGCTGAACCTTGAGGTTGCAGACGGCGAGTTCCTCGTCCTGGTCGGCCCCTCTGGCTGTGGTAAGTCCACGTCGCTGCGTATGCTCGCTGGCCTCGAAGAGGTCAACGACGGACGCATCCTCATCGGCGACCGCGACGTCACCGACGTGCCCCCGAAGGACCGTGACATCGCGATGGTCTTCCAGAACTACGCGCTGTACCCGCACATGACCGTCGCCGAGAACATGGGCTTCGCGCTCAAGATCGCTGGAATCGGCAAGGAAGATCGTGCCGCCCGCGTGCTTGAGGCCGCAAAGCTCCTCGACCTCGAGGAGTACCTGACCCGCAAGCCGAAGGCCCTCTCCGGTGGTCAGCGTCAGCGTGTTGCCATGGGTCGCGCCATCGTCCGTCAGCCGCAGGTGTTCCTCATGGACGAGCCGCTGTCGAACCTTGACGCGAAGCTCCGTGTGCAGACGCGTACGCAGATCGCGTCGCTGCAGCGTCGCCTGGGTGTCACCACGGTCTACGTCACGCACGACCAGACCGAGGCTCTCACCATGGGTGACCGCATCGCCGTCCTCAAGGATGGCCTCCTGCAGCAGGTCGGCACGCCCCGCGACCTGTACGAGAAGCCGGAGAACGTGTTCGTCGCCGGATTCATCGGCTCGCCTGCCATGAACCTCTTCTCGGCGGACCTCGCTGAGGGTGGCGTTCGGTTCGGTACCGAGGTCGTCCCGCTCGACCGCGACACCGTCGGCCGCGCCAACGGCAGCCAGGTCACGGTCGGCGTGCGCCCCGAGGACATCGTCGTCGGTCCCGCCGACGGCAAGGGCCTCTCGGTCACGGTCGACCTCGTCGAGGAGCTCGGCGCGGACGGCTACCTCTACGGCCACACCGAGATCAACGGCAAGCGCGCCGACCTCGTCGCACGCGTCGATGGCCGCAGCCACCCGATCGCTGGCGACACGGTCACGCTCGCTGCGAGCGCTGGACACGTCCACGCGTTCGACATCGAGTCTGGCCTGCGCTTGAACGACAAGCCGGTCGTCTCGGCTTCGTAGGTTCCATCACACGCGGCGCGGGCTGACCTTCGGGTCGCCCGCGCCGCGTCGTTTCCCCGGGGAGAGTTATGCAGGACGCACTTCGGATCACCGCCAGCAAGGTCAATCCCGAGCTGTTGACACTGCCGTGGTCGACTCCGCTCGCGAAGTGGCCATCCGAGCGCATCGTCTCGCTCCCTAAGGGCCTCTCCCGACATCTGGTGCGCTTCGCCGATCTCGCAGGCCGCGTCGTCGCTGTCAAGGAGACGACTGCGGAGATGGCCCAGCGCGAGTACGACATGCTCGGAAACCTGACCCGCCTGGACGTACCGTGCGTTGATCGCGTCGCGGTGATCGCGGGAAGAACGGATGCCGCGGGCACGCCACTGCCCGCAGTCCTCGTCACCGCGCACCTGCGCTTCTCCATGCCCTACCGCGCACTATTCACCCGTGTGCTGCGCCCCGACACCGCCACCAGGCTCGTCGATGCGCTCGCGCTCTTGCTCGTTCGCCTACACAACGTCGGCTTCTACTGGGGCGACGTCTCGCTGTCGAACACGCTCTTTCGTCGCGATGCCGGCGCGTTCGCCGCCTACTTGGTGGATGCCGAGACCGGTGAGCTGCACGAAGAGGGCCTCACCGAGGGGCAGCGCCTCTACGACCTCGACCTCGCACGCACGAACATCGCCGGCGAGATCATGGACCTTGCCGCCGGTGGACGACTCGAGCACGGCGTGGATGCTGTCGCGATCGCCGACGGAATCGTGTCGTCGTATCACTCGCTATGGGCCGCGCTCACGGCCGAAGAATCATTCTCGGCGAACGAGACATGGCGCATCACTGAACGCGTCGAACGCCTCAACGCGCTCGGTTTCGACATCGACGAGATGTCGATGTCGACCACCGCTGACGGCACGGTCGTCGAGATTCAGCCGAAGGTGGTGGATGCCGGGCACCATCAGCGGCGCCTCATTCGCCTCACCGGTCTCGACGTCGAGGAGAATCAGGCCCGCCGCCTGCTGAACGATCTCGACGAGTTCCGGGCACGCTCGAAGAAGGACTGGGCGGACGAAGAGATGTACGCCCACGAATGGCTCACCCGAGTCTTCGAACCCGTCGTGCGGGCGATCCCGTACGACCTGCGGGCAAAGCTGGAGCCAGCGGAAGTCTTCCACCAGGTGCTGGAGCACCGCTGGTATCTCTCCCAGGCCGGAGGGCGCTCGGTTCCGCTCGCCGAAGTCTTGACGTCGTACATCAACGAAGTGCTGCGCCATCGCCGCGATGAAGCGACGATCATGGGACCGCCCACCGAGACGATGTCTCTGCCGGTGATGACCGGCGCCATGCCGATCTCTGCCGAGGACGAGGCCGTCGACTGGCGTGACCTGGTCTGACTAATACCCGACGGCGAAGTTCTCGCGGCTGTGCTTCGGGTTCTCGATCTCGTCGACGAACGCGACGCCGAGGTCGCGACCGGAGATGAACGAGTCGCCCTTTTCGTCGGTGACCAGCAATAGACCGCCATCGCGGTACTTCCCGGTGCGTTCCCCCGGTGCCCAGACGCCGAACCCGCCGGCGGGGTGCACGAAGAACCAGTCCTTGTCGCTGGAGGTCTTCTGCAGGTCTTCCAACACGCCGATGGCCTCGAGCGCCTCGGCCTTGTACTCCTCGGGGAATCCCGAGTCGATAAGACGGGCGCCACCGGGAGCAACAAGACTGCCACCCGCTCCCCCGACAACGCCCAGTCGTACCGTCTTCGGCAGAGCGGCGAACAGCTCGGCGGTCGCCGGACGCACCTTGCCCACCATGTCCCCACGCGGTGACAGCGCCTGGATCACGACATCGACCTCGTCGATCTGCGCAAGCAGGGTCGGCACATCGAGGATCGTACCCTCGATGTACATCGCACCCGCTACCCGCTCAACAGCTATCGAGCGGGAAACGGAAATCACCGAATGACCGCGCGACACCGCCTCAGCGACGATGTTCGAACCGGCATAGCCGGTCCCTCCGATGACAGCGATACGGGACATGGTTCTCCTTCTGAACAGCAGTGTGGTCTCTCAGCGCCAGCGTCCGCAGTGACCGGATTGTGCCGTGGTCAGAGCTGTGCCCGCACCGTCGACACCTGGTACAGCGCGACGGATGCGGCGATGCCGGCGTTCAGCGACTCGGTCGCCGCCGAAATCGGAATCGAGATGATCTGGTCGCAGTTCTCGGTGACAAGGCGCGAGAGCCCCTTGCCCTCAGAGCCCACGACGATGACCACGGGACGGTCTGCCAGCTGAAGCGCGGGCAGTGAAACATCGCCGCCACCATCAAGGCCGATCACGAATACGCCCTGCTTCTTGAATTCCTTCAGCTGCGTGGTGAGGTTCGTCGCCATCGCCACCGGGATGCGTGCTGCGGCGCCCGCACTGGTCTTCCAGGCCGCCGAGTTCACACCCGCAGAGCGACGCTGCGGCAGGATGATGCCGTGGCCGCCGAAGGCGGCCGTCGAGCGAATGATCGCACCGAGGTTGCGCGGGTCGGTGATGCCGTCGAGCGCCACGAACAGCGGCAGCTCACCGCGGCTGATGACCTGCTCCAGCAGGTCCTGCGGGTGCGCGTACTCGTACGGCGGCACCTTGAGCGCGACGCCCTGGTGCACGCCGTCGAAGCCGGCCATGCGGTCAAGTTCCTGACGAGTGACTTCCATCACCGGGATGCCGCGACCCGTCGCGATCGAGAGCATCTCCTTCACACGATCGTCCATCTCGACGCGCTGCGCGATATAGAACGCGGTCGCGGGGATCTTCGCCCGAAGTGCCTCAAGCACCGAGTTACGACCGGTGACGTTCTCGGTGTCGTCTCCGGCCTTCGACTTCGGCGCGCGGTTCGGGTTGCTCCCGCCGCCGCCGCCGCTGCTCGAGCGTGCGCCGGGTGGACGGCCCTTGCCGCCTGCCGCGGCGTAACGCTCGTTCGCGGCCTTGCGCTTGCCTGCAACGTGCCAGGCGCGGTCCTCTGCCTTGGGCGTGGGGCCACGACCTTCGAGAGACTTGCGTCCGAGTCCGCCTGTGCCCTTGAGCGGGCCCTTCTTCTTACCGTTGTGTGCGCCGGGGCGCGGTGGCTTAGCCATCAATACTCCAATGAGTTCCGTCTGCTGTGTCTTCCAAAGCAATGCCTGCCGCCGCGATCGCGTCGCGGATGCGGTCAGCCGTTGCCCAGTCCTTGTCGGCCCGCGCCTGAGCGCGTTGCGTGATCATCGTCTGCACGAGAGCGTCGAGAGCGGATGCCTCGGCTCCTCCTGCGACGGCCGTGACCGCGCCGTCCAGGCCGAGCACGTCGAGCATCGCGGCGAGCGCACGAGCCGCCTGAATCGCGGTATCTGTGTCGCCAGCATCCAATGCCGAGTTTCCCGCTCGAACCGCCTCGTGCACGGCGGCCAGAGCCTGCGGCACACCGAGATCATCGTCCATCGCGGCAACGAACGCATCCGGAAGCTCTGAGGGCACGAGAACAGCAGGATCAGCATCCGCTGCGCGCAGCACCCGCTGCCAGAATGTGTCAATGCGTCCGAGAGCGGCTTCAGCCTCTGCATAGGACGACGCCGACAGGTCAAGGCTTGAGCGGTAGTGCGCAGCGGCGAGCGCGTAGCGGATCACGAGCGGATCATGATCGGCGAGCACACCCGCGGCGAGAGTGAAATTTCCAAGCGACTTCGACATCTTCTGGCCATCGACGGTGACGAGGCCGTTGTGCATCCAGTACCGGGCGAAAGGGTCACCGGCCGCAGCCGACTGCGCGAGCTCGTTCTCGTGATGCGGGAAGCGCAGATCGAGGCCGCCGCCGTGGATGTCGAATTCCGCACCGAGATACCGCTTTGCCATCGCCGAGCACTCGATGTGCCAGCCGGGGCGGCCAGCGCCCCACGGCGATTCCCAGGTGGCGTCAGCCGGCTCGCCTGACTTGGCACCCTTCCAGAGGGCGAAGTCCTGGGGATTCCGCTTGCCGCGAGGGTCGGCATCCTCTGCCGCCTCCATCGCATCGACAGACTGGTGCGTGAGCGCACCATATTCTGCCCAAGAATGGACGTCGAAGTAGACGTCACCCGATCCGTCGGGTGCAGGGTACGCATGCCCCCGCTCGATGAGCGTCGAGATGAGTTCCTGCATCTGCGGAATGGATGCTGTCGCTCGAGGCTCATACGTGGGCGACAGGATGCCGATGCCGGCATATGCCGCGGTGAACTCCTGCTCGATCCGGTAGGCGAGCGCCCACCAGGGCTCCGAGTCGGACGCGTTCGCGAGCACCTTGTCATCGATGTCGGTGACGTTGCGTACGAAGGTCACGCGCCCGTAGCGATGCGCGAGCCAGCGACGAAGAATGTCGAAGCTCAGCGCCGCGCGGACATGCCCGATGTGCGGTCCTGACTGCACCGTCGGACCACACACATACATCGTGACGTTCTCGGGGTCGAGAGGCACGAAGTCACGCAGCTGCTGTGCGCGAGTGTCATGGAGGCGGAGAGTCACTGCTATAGCTTACTCGGCCCGCTCCCGCATCCCCTGAGCGTGACCTTGCTGAACTCAGCGTTGTGAGGATGCCGAGCGCGGCGGGCTCGCTACGGGCAAGACGAGGGCGACGGCGGTCGCAGCGATGCCTTCACTGCGTCCAGCGAAGCCGAGCCCGTCTGTCGTCGTCGCCGATGCGGAGACCGGGATGCCACCAAGCGCCGCTGACAGCACCGCTTCGGCCTCTGCCCGTCGCGCACTGAAGCGTGGACGATTGCCTTGGAACTGCACGGAGACGTTGCCGATCGCGAAGCCGGCCTCAGCGAGAATCTCACGCGTGCGAGCGAGGAACACCTCACCATGTGCTCCGGCATACTCGGGATGCGCGGTTCCGAAGTGTTGGCCGATGTCTCCGAGTCCGGCCGCCCCTAAGAGGGCGTCGACAATCGCGTGCGCGACCACGTCGCCATCCGAATGTCCGGACAGCGCCGGCTCCCCCGGCCATTCGAGCCCGGCGAGCCAGAGGTTTCCCTCCCCACCGAAAGCGTGCACGTCTGTGCCTAATCCCACGCGAGGAATGATCGGCGCGGACGCCACTGGTCCGGCGAGAATCTGCCGCGCACGCTCTAGATCTGCGGGCGTCGTGATTTTGAATGCCATCGGCGACCCCTTAATGTGTCGCACCGGATAGCCGGCCGCCGCGAACAGTGCGGCATCGTCGGTGTACTCCGCCCCCGACGCAAGCGCGGCCGCATAGGACGCCTCCAACAGTTCGCGCGGAAATCCTTGCGGTGTCTGTGCAGCGGCGAGCTCGGAGCGGTCGACTGCGGCGACGATGTCGCCGGCTTCCACCCTCTTTATGGTGTCGATGACCGCCAGTGCCGGGATGGCTCCCGCGTCGTTCGTCACGGCAGCAACGATGGCATCGATCTGCGACGAGGGGGTCAGTGCGCGCGCGGCGTCATGCACGAGCACTGTCGTGATGTCACCCCACAGCGCGCCGAGGCCCGCAGCCACCGACTGCTGTCTGGTATCGCCGCCGACAACGACACGGCCGAGCTCTCGTCGATTACCGGCAGCCTCGAGCAGAGCCGTCTCTGCATCGCCTTCGTGCCCAGCAGGCGCGACGACGATGACTTGGGCTGGACCGGCTGCAAACACGCCGTCGAGGGCATGTCGAAGCACCGAACGCGCGTCGATTCCGACGAACGCCTTTGGTGCTCCCGCCGCCAATCGGGAGCCGGAACCGGCCGCGACGACAATGATCGCCACACTGGGCACAGGCAGGAGTTCTGGCACGACGGTCACATGCTCAGGCTACCGTCGCCCCGCTCACGGCCCGAGAATCGACCCGCAAAATGAAAAACGTCGTGCACGCATGTTCTTCATGCGGCACGACGTTTCTCGTGGACTAGGTCCTCGTGGTCAAGGTTCTCGTGGTCAACTTCTCGTGGCTCAGGAAGCCAAGACCTCGTCAAGGATGACGCCGGCCTTGTCCTCGTCGCACTTCTCAGCGAGCGCGAGCTCGGAGATGAGGATCTGACGAGCCTTTGCGAGCATGCGCTTCTCACCAGCGGACAGGCCGCGGTCCTGATCGCGACGCCACAGGTCGCGAACGACCTCGCTTACCTTGATCACGTCGCCGGAGGCGAGCTTCTCAAGGTTCGCCTTGTAACGACGAGACCAGTTCGTGGGCTCTTCCGTGAACGGCGCACGCAGCACCTCGAACACGTTGTCGAGCCCCTCCTGGCCGATGACATCACGAACGCCGACTAGATCGACGTTCTCAGCGGGCACCTCAATGATGAGGTCACCCTGGGTGACATTGAGCTTCAGATATTTCTTCGTCTCGCCCTTGATGACGCGATCTTTGACCTCGATGATCGTCGCGGCTCCATGGTGCGGATAGACGACGGTTTCGCCAACCTCAAAAAGCATAAAATCGTGTCCTTTCGGCAACCTCCAGAATACCACAGGCAAGATGCGCTAAGGTTCGCCGCCGCAGCGATCCTGAGCAGCATCACCGATACCCATAGAATAGGTACGGATACCCCAAAGCCTTTCAGGAGGACTCGTGAAATCGCGCCTTGTAGCGTCTGCCGCCGTCAGCGCCCTTGTTCTGCTCGGCGCGACGGGATGCACCTTCATCACCCCGCAGTCGACCGACATCCAGTACTCAGCGTCTGATGGGGTGAACATCCCCGACTCGGACGGGCCTCTCGCGATCCGCAACGCGATGATTATCGCAACGGAAGACGGCTCCACCGGCAACCTCGTCGCAGCCATCGTCAACGACACCGACAAGGCCGAGAAGCTCACCGTGGAGATCGCGGGCGGCGAAACTCTCACCGTCCGCGTCGGCGCGGGCGACACCTTGAGCCTTGGCGCGAACGCTGAGCCGCTGCGCATCGAAGATCTCAACACGATGCCTGGGGCCACCATCGAGCTGTACTTCCAGTCTGGCGACGCCACCGGAGCCAGCGCCGAAGTGCCCGTCCTCGACGGAGCTCTCTCGTACTACGCAGACCTGGTTCCACAGGACTGACACTGATCCTCATCAGCACCAGCTGACGAGAGGCCGGCACCCATACGGGTGCCGGCCTCTCTTTGTTCACTCAGCCCTCGAAGCGATAGCCCAGTCCGCGAACGGTCACCAGCATGACCGGTTCACTGGGGTTCTCCTCGATTCGCGAGCGGATGCGTTTGATATGCACGTCAAGCGTCTTGGTGTCTCCGAAGTAGTCGCTGCCCCACACTCGGTCGATCAGTTGACCACGTGTGAGCACCCTGCCGGAATTACGCATCAGCAGCTCGAGCAGCTCGAACTCCTTCAACGGCATGTTGATTCCCGCACCTGCGACAGTGACCGTGTGCCGATCGATGTCGAGTGCGACCCTGCCACCGTCGAGCACACGCTCGTCGAGGTCGCTGTCGGCCTGCACGACCCGACGCAGTACCGCGCGCATGCGAGCAAGCAGTTCGCGAGACGAGTACGGCTTGGTGATGTAGTCGTCTGCGCCCAACTCCAGTCCGACGACGATGTCCACTTCGGAATCCTTTGCCGTGACCATGATGATCGGCACAGTGGACGTGGAGCGGATCTGCCTGCACACCTCAGTGCCCGGCATACCGGGAAGCATGAGGTCGAGCAGCACGATGTCTGCGCCGCGTTCTCCGAACGCGGTGAGGGCGCCAGGGCCGTCCTCTGCGATCTCCACCTCGTAGCCTTCGCGGCGCATCAGGTAAGCAAGCGGGTCCGCGAGGTCGGGTTCGTCCTCGACGATCAGGATGCGAGTCATGCGGTGTCTCCGTTTCGGACGCGATTGGATGCGACAGCCTTGGCCGCTTTCCGCGCGCGCTTCTTCTTGATCTTCCGGTCGGCGTCTTCCGTTACCGGCGCTTCGATTCGTGGCAGGACAATGGTGAAAGTTGATCCGCGGCCGGGGCGCGACCACAAGCGCACCTCGCCTCCGTGCCGTTGGGTGGCGTGCTTCACGATCGAGAGGCCGAGGCCGGTGCCACCAGTTCGCCTCGAACGCGCTTCATCTGCGCGATAGAAGCGCTCGAAGATGCGTTCGCGGTCAGATTCGGTGATCCCGATGCCCTGATCCGACACCGCAATCTCAACGGTTTCGCCCTCAATCTTGATGCCGATGCCCACCCGAGAGCCGTTCGATGAGTAGACGATCGCGTTCGCGATGAGGTTGCTGACCGCCTCGATGAGAATCTGCGCGTCACCACGCACGAAAGCACCTCGATCACCACCGCGAAGAAGCTCGACGCCAGCGGAATCGGCCTGCACGGCATGCGCCTCGACGGACGCCGTGACGACCTCGTCGATGGCAACCGGGTCGAAATCAGTGATCCCATCAGCCGCCTGCAGACGAGACAGGCTCATGATACGACCGGTGAGCTGGCCGAGACGCGATGCCTCTGCCGAGATGCGAGCGGCAAAGATGCGCACCTGTGCCGGGTCATCTGCCGCCGATTCGATCGCCTCAGCGAGCAGGCTCACCGCGCCGACCGGCGTCTTCAGCTCATGGCTGGTGTTGGCGACGAAGTCGCGGCGCACCTGATCCAATCGTTCCTGCTCGGTGACATCGCGGATGATCAACAGCGTCAGCCGCGGCCCCAGCGTGCTGGCTCGCGCCGACACCAGTCGTGGGTCCAGGCTCATGCCGGGGCGCGTGATTCTCATCGTCTCGGTCGTGGATGCTCCGATCGAGCGCACCGTGCGCACGAGCTGGCGCAACTCTTGGTTGTCAAGCGTCTCACCGACGTCGATCCCGAACCGCGCAGCAGCATGGGAGGTCGCGAGTACGAGCCCCGACGTGTCAATGACACAGGCCGCGTCATCCATGCTGTCGAGCACGTCCGCCGTGCCCTGCGGAACGGTGGCGGAAGATTCCTCTACGACCTTCGCGCGCGCCCGATACGCCCACACGATGAGAGCCGATAACCCCCCGCCGATCACTAAGCCCACAGCAAGTGCAAGGAACGTGATCTGCGGCGGGGACATGTCTCAAGCGTAGAGTGCGTTCACCCGAACTTCGGCGAGTTTCCGCATCAGGGCGGGAAGCGTCGAACTAGTATTCACATACTGGGCACCGTTCGTTAACCTTCAACGAACACAATCGCTGTGGGCGTGCGAACACCGCTGCTCCCCCCATCGGCCGGCCGGAACCGCCCGAGATCCGAACGAAAGGTTGCGCCGCACATGCGCGAAGTCTTCCACCAGTCCCTCGAGGACCTGCAGTCTCGCCTCGTGGAGATCGCTGACCTTGTCACGGTCTCCATCGACAAAGCCACCCGCGCCTTCGCCACCAGCGACGTATCGCTTGCTGAAGAGGTGATCGCCGACGACTCGAAGATTGACGACCTGGCCCTCAAGCTCGACGAGCAGGCCATTGAGATCCTCGCGCGTCAGCAGCCGGTCGCGCGCGATCTTCGCATCGTCGTCTTCGCTCTGCGTGTGAGCGCTTCCCTGGAGCGCATGGGCGACATGTCAGAGCACATCGCCCAGCTCGCTCGCATGCGCTTCCCTGAGCGCGCCATTCCGAAGGGGCTCAAGAGCACTTTCACGAAGATGGGCGAGCAGGATGTCGAGATCGCCCGTACGCTCTCAGAGCTGCTGCGAACGCAGGACCTGCGCTTGGCCGACACCATCCGCAACGCGGATGACGAGGTCGACGAGCTGCACGCCCGCGTGTTCGAGAAGGTGCTCAGCGACACCTGGAAGGGTGAGGCGAATGCGACCGTCGATGCCACACTCGCCAGCCGTTACCACGAGCGCTTCGCGGACCACGCGGTTGCTGTAGCCAAGAAGGTCGTCTACCTCGCCACTGGCGACTGGGACATCCGTGAGGACGATATCGCTCAAGCTGCGGCCGATGCTGCGGGCAGCGACGGCAAGGGCCTGGCCTGACGCCCTACCTACCTACCTAAAGCCGAGGGCCCGTGATGCAGATGTCTGCATCACGGGCCCTCGGCTTTTACCCGGGTTCGGCGTTACTTCTTGCCCTGGGATGCGACGGCGGCGGCTCCAGCGGCAGCAGCCTCGGGGTCGAGGTAGCGACCAGGACCGGTGGGAACGTTGTTCTCGTCCAACTCGTAGATCAGCGGGATGCCGGTGGGGATGTTCAGCTCGGCGATCGCGTCGTCACTGATGCCGTCCAGGTGCTTGACAAGGCCGCGCAGCGAGTTGCCATGCGCGGCGACGAGGACGGTCTTGCCTGCTTCGAGGTCAGGAACGATCGCGCTCTCCCAGTAGGGCAGCATGCGGTCGATGACGATTGAAAGCGACTCGGTGCGGGGCACCTCACCGTCGATGCCGACGTAGCGGGGGTCGTTCACCTGGCTGAACTCGCTGGCGTCATCGAGCAGGGGCGGTGGCACGTCGAACGAGCGACGCCACAGCTGGAACTGCTCTGGACCGAACTCCTCCAGCGTCTGCGCCTTGTCTTTGCCCTGCAGAGCGCCGTAGTGACGCTCGTTGAGCCGCCAGGAGCGGGTCACCGGGATCCACAGGCGGTCGGCGGCATCCAGCGCGATATCCGCGGTCTGGATCGCGCGGCTGAGCAGCGAGGTGTGCAGAACGTCGGGCAGCAGGCCGGACTCGGCGAGCAGTTCGCCGCCGCGGCGAGCTTCGTTCTTGCCCTGTTCGGTGAGTCGGACATCCACCCAGCCGGTGAACAGGTTCAGTTCGTTCCACTCGCTCTGGCCGTGGCGGAGCAGGATGAGGGTGCGCGTCATGGCTCCAGTCTATCGAGAGCCCTCGCCGCCGATGGCAGGATGGATGCATGGCGTCATCTCCACTCGGGCATCCCACCAGGGGCACCACGGGCACGAACAGACTGCGCCGTAACGATCGCTGGATCGCCGCCAGCGACGCATTTCGCACTGCCGCAGATCCATTGGTAATCGATCTGGGATTCGGCGCCAGCGGTGTGACCGCGTTCGAGTTGGCAACCAGGCTCGGCCGGGTGCGTGCGGATGCCGAGGTCATCGGCTTCGAACTCGATCCTGAACGCGTCGCCACCGCGCGCAGACAGCTAGAGGATGTGCGCGCGGGGCGCACGCCCTTCTCCCCCGATCTTCGCGTCTCCTTCGCGCGTGGCGGGTTCGAAGTGCCCATGATCGACGGCAGGCGCCCGGCAGCGATCCGAGCGATGAACGTGCTGCGCCAGTATGACGAATCGGAAGTTCCGGCCGCATGGGCGTCGATGGCTGCCCGGCTCGCTCCGCAGGGACTGCTGTTCGAGGGCACCTGTGACGAGATCGGGCGGATCGCCAGCTGGATCGACGTCACCGGCGACGGGCAGCCTCAACGTTTCACGATCTCACTGCGGCTGGCCGAGCTTGACCAGCCCAGCATCGTCGCCGAGCGGCTGCCCAAAGCACTCATCCACCGAAACGTGCCAGGTGAACGCGTGCACGACCTGCTCGTCGGCCTGGATCGGGAATGGGACCGTGCTGCGCCACTGTCGACCTTCGGCGCGACGCAGCGATTTCTCGCTGCTGCGAAGGCACTCAAGGAGCAGGGATGGCCAGTCCTGGGCGGCCGCAGCCGCTGGCGACTCGGCGAGCTCACAGTGCCGTGGAGCGCCGTCGCGCCGCGCTGAGTTCGGCTATCTCAGCCCCAGCGCTCCTGCAGCCAGGCCACACCTGCAAGCGCTTCGCTGCGCTGGAAGGAACGGATGGTCGGCATATTCGGTGGGGCGGGCCTACGCGCCTGGTCGAACCAACGGCCGATCGCTCCCGCGAGAACCGCGTCGATTTCCTCAGCCGACACGCCCTCGAACAGCTCGTGAGTGCGCAGCAGGTGCTCCGCGTCTACCGTCTCGCCGCGCAGCCTGGCATCGAGCAAGTAATCCACCCCATCGACCCACCTCGCGCCGACAGCAGCCCACGGCCAATCGATGATCCAGGCCTTGCCCGCACGATCGATGAGGATATTGTCGGCCCGGCCATCCAGATGCATCAGATACTCACCGTCGACCGCTTCGCATACATCTGAGGCCGCTCGCCGCAGCCTCTCATACGAGCCCAGCACCCACTGCGGCAGATCCGCGCCCGCGTCATCGGCGGTAATTGCAGCCCAACTGTCCCGTTCAGCGGTGAACTCCTCAGATGCCAAGGGCAGCGATGCGAGTGCCGACCCGGAGACCACCGGCAACGTCGCGAAAGCATCGAGCACAGCGACGGTGTCGGAACCGTCGAGCAACTCACCCGGATGGCGGGCCTCCACGTCCTCAAGGATCAAAGCGACCCAGTCATCCGCGGTCCATGATCCGAGCAGCCGAGGTGCGCTGACTTCCGCAGGAAGCGCCGACATCACTTCGATCTCGCGTGTGTGCAGCTCGAATGCTCCAGAGTTGTGGTCACGGCACACTGCCTTGACGAAAGCACGTCGCCCATCCGACGTCGCAACACGATCGGCGCTGCCGGGCGAGAAACCACCGGTTTGGCTGACCGTCGAGGTCACTGGCCCGCCGAGGAGGCGCGCGCACTCGACATGGATCCCTTCAGGAAGATCTACCCAGAGCGTGCGGGTCTTTACCGGCTGCGACATCCGCCCACGATATCGCGAGGCCGGAGAACATCACCCAGTCGCGTCCGCCTTGCTACGCTTTGCGCGGATCCTGTCCTTCGGCACGACGAGAGAGCCGAGTGAGCCTGGGCACATCGGCGGTGGCACCGGCATCCGCCGGCACGATCACCTGCTGCGCCGCGGGGACATCGATGCCCTCTGCCCGCACGACCAACTCAACGGTCGGCGCACGGCGCGACAGCATCGCCAGCGCGATCGGTCCGTCTTCATAGTGCCTGGCCACTGAGGTGATGTGCCCGACCTCTGCGTCACCTGCGAAGACCGCAGCCCCCGGCTCCGGCAGTACGGCATCGCTGCCATCAAGGTGCAGGGCGGCAAGGCGGCGCGGCGGGTGCCCGAGATTGTGCACCTTCGCGACCGTCTCCTGACCGCGGTAGCAGCCCTTGTTCAGGTGCACCGCACTGCGGATCCAGTCTGCCTCGTGCGGCAGCGAACGCTCATCGACCTCGCTGGCCCAGCGCGGCCTCCAGGCTGCGATACGCAGCGCCTCGACCGCGAGAATGCCAGCGGCATCGAATGTGGGGACAGCGGATGCAACGGCATCCGCCTCGACGATCGCTACACGCCACGCGTAATCAGCGGCGGGATGCTGCTCGACATTTGCATACTGATGCCCGCCAGGCTGCACAGTGCTCCATGGATCAGACCATACGAGCGGCGTGCCATTGGGTGCTGCCGCGATCGCGCGTGCCGTGGCCTCTGCATCCCCGCCGGCGAAGAAACCGAGCAGTCCAAGCTCTGTGCGCACGGTCACCGTGACACGCGAGCGGAAGACCATGCGCTTCAGCCAGGCGGCGAGAGGCTCGGCATCTGCGGCGTCTGCGATCAGCCACACGGACGAGCCGTCTTCGAAGACACCGGCAGCGTGTTCGACGCGCCCCTGCGGATCAAGCACGAGCAGCTCAGTGCTGTCACCTGCGCGCAGACGGGCAACGGCCTGCGAAGTGATGGAGTCCAGCCAGCTCAGGCGGTCTTCCCCGGCCACTTCGATCACAGCGCGATCCCCCAGCGGCGCGATGGCGCTGCCTGCGAGTAGACGACGCTGCTCTCGCATGGGGTCGCCCAGGTGCATGAGGACGCCGTCGGTTTCGACTGCGCCAGGAAGTGCGGCAAAGGCCTCGATAAGTGTCGACATCATCAGACCCTCGCCAGACGAGCGGATGCGTGCGACGCCAGCGTGGCGCCGAGAGCGGCGATGTCCCAGGCCCAGAGCAGGTGATCATCGACCAGGCCATACATACGGCTAGCTGCGCGGTATTCCTTGCCGCCTGCACCGCGCACGATCGCATCGGTCACGATGTCGACACGAGGGCCGTTGATTTCGCCCAAATACAGCTCAAGCGCGCCGTCAGAGTGCGCGACCGACACCTCCAGCGGGAAGCCGCCGGATGAAGTGCGAAGCAACTCGACGTCGTGAACGGTACGCACCGGGGCGGCGCCGACCGGTGGCAACAGGGCCGGACCGGCATCTGCCGCTGTCGCAGGACGAGCGATGCGCCAGAAACCCATCTCGGCAACGAGCGGCACGGATGCTTCGCCCTCTGCCGCTGCCATCCACGCTGTCGCGGAATAATTCAAGTACCCGGTGCCGTCGTGGCTGAAGCTCACCCGATGGGTGAACTCGCCTTGGAATCGGTGATCATCCGCGGTGTAATCGATGACCCCGGTGCCTTCCCAGACGCCGATGAGCCAGCTCAGCGGCGCGAGATCAGCAGGAAGGTCGGTAGGAAGCTCGATCATTGCGCTCAGCGCTGGCCGCGGAACAGGTTCCGAAGCACCACACCGGCGACGAAGAAGATCGCGAGACTCGCAAGGCCCAGCAGACCGATGAAGAAGAGTTCAAGAGCGACAAGGTCCATGACACCACTCTACTCTTGCTGTCAGCCCTCGCGGCGAGTGCCTCAGGCAGGGACCAGCGCAGCCAGAGCGAAACCCGCCGAGACCATGCCGAGCAGCAGCAGTGCGCCGGTCACGCTCGCGGCCAGCCGGAAAATGAACCCCTTGGTCTGGCCGTACCAGAGCTGCAAAGCGAAGGCGAGCAGAATCGCGCCACCGAAACCGACAAGCAGCCACTGGAACCGCCACTCCTCCGGCACGAAGATACCGATGACGACCGCAGCAATGAGGGCGGCAGCCCACACGACGGCGACGCCACTCAGTGGGCTACGCGGTGCGAGAGCGGGTTCAGGCATGAGTCCATTGTTACGCATTCGTCGCGGAATGCACCCACAGCAGGTCACGACGTCGGCTCTCGCTCGGTATCATTGGCGCACGGCTTCCCCCGATCGCCGTGCAGGGCGTCGACCTCGTCGCCCGAAAGGAAAGTGCGTGGCTCTGATCCTTGTTCTGACTTCTGCTCCCACATCGGAGCAGGTTCTGCCCGCCCTCGATCTGCTCAGTCATCGTGTGCGCCAGATCCTTGCAGAACCCGCTCAACTCGTGAGCGCGCCCGAGAGCGAGATCGTGATCGTCGATGGCAGACACGACCTCGCCGGTGCCAAGTCGCTGTGCAAGTTGCTGCGCACGACCGGCCAGGACGCTCCGCTTCTGCTCGTCGTCACGGAAGGCGGTATGAGCGCCGTCTCCGGAGACTGGGGCATCGACGATGTGCTGCTCACGAATGCTGGCCCGGCGGAGACCGATGCGCGCATCCGACTGGCGATCGCTCGCAGCGATGCCAGTGCCGCGCCCACCAGAGTGCAGGCATCCGGCGTCTCGATCGATGAACAGTCGTACTCCGCCAAACTGCACGGCAAGGTGCTGGATCTCACCTACAAGGAGTTTCAGCTGCTGCACTTCCTCGCCACGCATCCGTCACGCGTATTCACTCGCGAACAACTGCTGAGCGAAGTGTGGGGCTACGACTACTTCGGCGGCACACGCACTGTCGACGTGCACGTGCGTCGGCTGCGCGCAAAACTCGGCGACCAGGAACAGATCATCGGCACCGTTCGCAACGTCGGGTACCGCTTCAATGTGTACGACGAAGAGCAGTTGGCTGCCACGTCCCCGTGACACTGCATTGACTCGTTCACACACGTGTCACCTGGCAATGCCAAGATATACAGCATGATCGAACCCGCTTTCGCAGACGCTGGCCTCGGTGACGCTGAGGACGATGACTTCGACGCCATCGAGTCCCCGGACTCGCTGCTGCCTGACCACCGGTACCACGACCGCGAGATCAGCTGGCTGGCGTTCAATCAACGCGTTCTGGAACTGGCCGAGGACTCGAGCCTCCCAGAACTCGAGCGAGCGAACTTCCTGGCGATCTTCGCGAGCAACCTTGACGAATTCTTCATGGTGCGCGTGGCCGGCCTCAAGCGCCGCATCCTCACCGGACTCGCCATTCCCACAAACGTAGGCAGATCACCCTCGGATGTCCTCGCTGATATTTCCAACGAGGCCCATGCCCTGCAGCGGAGGCACGCCGCCGCGTGGACCGAACTCGTTCGACCTGCTCTGGCGGATGCCGGGATCGAGATCACCGAATGGGACGCACTCACCGATGCTGAGCGTGCCGCCCTCACCGAGTACTTCCAACTGCACGTCTTCCCTGTGCTCATGCCGCTTGCGGTTGACCCGGCGCACCCGTTCCCCTACATCTCGGGGCTCTCACTGAACCTCGCGATCCGCATCCGCAACGCGCGCACCGGCCGGCAGGAATTCGCCAGGCTCAAGGTGCCACCGATGCTGCCGCGACTTGTCGAGGTGCCTGGTACCAGTGAGATCAAGCGATTCCTGCCGCTCGAGGATTTACTCTCGAATCACCTCGGCGATCTCTTCCCGGGGATGGAGGTGCTCGATCATCACGCATTCCGCCTCACCCGCAACGAGGATGTGGAGATCGAGGAGGACGAGAGCGAGAACCTGATTCAGGCGCTCGAAGCCGAGCTGCTCCGACGCCGATTCGGACCGCCGATCCGGCTCGAGATCGCAGACGACATGGATGACGTGACCCTTGATCTGCTGATCAAAGAGCTCGACATCACCGATCAGGAGGTCTACCGCCTCCCCAGTCCGCTCGATCTGCGCGGACTATTTTCCCTCTCCCGCGTCAACCGCCCCGATCTGCGCTATCCGCCGCATCTGCCGACGACGGCAGTCGCCTTCCAACCCACCGGCTCGAACAGCCGCGCCGACATCTTCGCCGCGATCCGCAAGAACGACGTGCTCGTGCACCACCCGTACGAGTCGTTCGCGACGAGTGTGCAGGCATTCCTCGAGCAGGCAGCGCGCGACCCGCACGTGCTCGCGATCAAGCAGACGCTGTACCGCACCTCGGGAGACAGCCCCATCGTGCAAGCGTTGATCGACGCGGCCGAGGCAGGAAAACAGGTGCTCGCCCTCGTCGAGGTCAAGGCCCGCTTCGACGAAGCGAACAACATCGTCTGGGCGCGCAAGCTCGAAAAGGCCGGCGTGCATGTCGTATACGGGCTCGTGGGCCTGAAGACGCACTGCAAGCTCGCTCTCGTCATCCGTGAGGAAGGCGGGATGCTGCAGCATTATTCACACGTCGGCACGGGCAACTACAACCCGAAGACGAGCCGCGTCTACGAAGACTTCGGCCTGTTCACCGCGGATGCGCAGGTGGGCAAGGACCTCACCCGACTGTTCAACGAGCTCAGCGGCTACGCGATCGAGAAGAAGTTCAAGCGACTTCTGGTCGCTCCCCTGCACCTGCGCAAGGGGCTCCTTCGCCAGATCGACAACGAGCGAAAGAACGCCGAGGCAGGCGGTCGCGCTCACATTCGCATCAAGGTCAACTCGATGGTCGACGAGGAGATCATCGATGCTCTCTATCGTGCGAGCCAGGCCGGGGTCAAGGTCGACGTGTGGGTGCGCGGCATCTGCAGCATCAAGGTCGACCTGCCAGGCATCAGCGACAACATCACCGTACGCAGCATCCTTGGACGCTATCTTGAGCACTCCCGGATCTTCGCGTTCGACAATGCCGGCGACCCCCAGATTCACATCGGCAGCGCAGACATGATGCACCGAAATCTCGACCGACGAGTCGAGGCCCTGGTGCGAGTGACCGACGCGGCTCACATCAAAGAGCTGTTGGCATTCTTCGACCTCGCCATGGATGATGGCACCACCTCCTGGCATCTCGGTGCAGAGGGTGTCTGGGAGCGCCGCTCCACTGATGCTGAGGGAAATCCACTCATCGATCTGCAGGACAAGACGATGAGCCAGATCCAACGGCGCCGTCGCACGCGGTCGGTGCGATGACGACGATGGAGATCGGCGTGCGCGACGACAAGGCCGTGTACGCGGCGGGCGCCGTCGTGTGGCGATTGGTCGAGGGCAAGCTCCGTATCCTCCTGATCCATCGCACGAAGTACCGTGATGTGACACTCCCCAAAGGCAAAGTCGACCCTGGTGAGATGCTCGCCCAGACGGCGGTGCGTGAAGTGCATGAGGAAACCGGCATCCGGGTGAGCCTCGGAGTTCCGGTGGGCGTCAGCCGTTATTTCATGCGTCCCAAGCGTCAGAAGGTCGTGCACTACTGGGCTGCTGAGGCAACCGAGGAGGCGATTCGCAACTCCGCTTTCGTGCCGAATCATGAGATCGCCGCGCTGGAATGGATGAGCCTGAAGAAAGCACGAAAGTGCCTCAGCTATCCGGTGGATCTGGAAATTCTCGATGAGTTCGAACGACTCGTCGACGATGGCGTGCTGCACACGTTTCCGATCATCGCACTGCGGCATGCGAAGGCAGTCAGTCGCTCCGAGTGGGCGATGTCGGATGCTTCGCGTCCGCTGACCGAGCGCGGCAAGCGGCAGGCGGCGGCCATCGTCGCGCCGCTGCGCGCCTTCGGCATCCGCAAGATCATCACCAGCGACGCCACACGCTGCGTGCAGACCGTCGCACCGCTTGCGAAGGCCCTCGACCGCAAGCCGGTGGAGACGGAGCGCATCAGCCAAGACGCCTGGGAAGAGGGGCGATCGGACGTGCGCGCTGTGATTGGCAAGCGCGTGCGCTCACGCAAGCCCGCCGTACTCTGCAGCCACGGCCCCGTGCTTCCAGACATCCTCACCGAGCTCGCGCTCGCGACCGGAACGTTGCGCGGCTCCTACGTCAGCAGCGCCGCAGATCTCGAGGTCGGCGCCTTCTCTGTCGCGCATCTGTCAGCGACAAACCCCGGTTCGGGCATCATCTCGATCGAGACGCACGTTCCGAAGATCTGACCGATCCCTACCCCAAGGGGTCGCCAGTCGTTCACCTTCCGTTTACCTGCACGGGAGAATCTCGTTAACCGCCGCGCCTAGCGTCACTGTGTGCCCTGCACCGGGCCTCAACCATCCACGATCGAAGGATCCACAGTGAAGATCTCCCGAATCGCCCGAATTGGCGCCATCGGCGCCATCGCCGCCCTCGCTCTCGCCGGCTGTGCCGCGAACGAAGCTCCCGCCGACGACACATCCGCCGCGCCCAGCGATGACACCACCGCATCCGAGCTGTCCGGCACCATCGACGCCACGGGCGCTTCCTCGCAGGCAGCGGCCCAGGAAGCATGGGTCGCCGCTTTCCAGACCGCCAACAGCGACGTCACCGTCAACTACGAGCCCACCGGCTCCGGCACTGGCCGCGAGAACTTCCTCGAAGGCGGCAGCAACTTCATCGGCTCCGACCGTGCGTTCAACGACGAGGAAGTCGCCGCCGGCGGCTTCGGCGCGTGCACCACTGACGACATCGTCGAGGTTCCGCTCTACATCTCCCCGGTCGCCGTCGCGTTCAACATCGAAGGCGTCGACACACTGAACCTGGATGCCGCCGCCATCGCGGGCGTCTTCGCCGGAACCATTGCTAACTGGAACGACCCGGCCATCGCCGCCCTGAATGACGGCGTCGAGCTGCCCGACCTGGCCATCTCGCCGGTGCACCGCTCCGACCCGTCCGGCACGCAGGAGACTTTCACCTCGTACCTCAGCGCGACCGCGGCAGATGTCTGGACCTTCGAGGCCGCTGACGTTTGGCCGATCGAGGGCGGCGAAGCCGCTCAGGGCACCTCAGGTGTGAAGCAGGCGATCACTGCCGGCAACGGAGCGATCGGCTTCCTGGACGCCTCGCAGGCTGGCGACCTCGGTCAGGTCCACGTCGAGGTTGACGGCGAATTCGTCCCTTACTCGGCAGAGGCAGCATCCCTCCTGGTCGAGAACTCCCCGCTCGTCGAAGGCCGTGGCGACGGAGACCTCGTGTTCGACGTTGACCCTGCTTCGGCCACGGGTGGCGCGTACCCGATCGCTCTGGTCAGCTACCTGATCGGCTGCGAGCAGTACGAGGACACGAACATCGCAGCGCTCGTCAAGGCGTACTTCACCTACATCGCCAGCCCCGAGGGCCAGGCTGCTGCAGAAGAGAACGCCGGCAACGCCCCGATCTCGGACGGCCTGCGCGAGCAGGTGCTCGCTGCAATCGACATGATCCAGGTCGGCTGATCGCAGCTTGACTGTACAGAACTGATATTGCTGCCCTCGCACCCCGAACAGGTGCGAGGGCAGCAATGAGCACGCTACGCTTCACCCCGACTCCTCCGCCCGAAACAGGGAGAACATGAGCACGACCGAGCAGGTACAGACCGCGCGCACCGATCCGCCGGCCCCGATCACCGCCAAGCAGAGGCTCGGCGACCGTGTGTTCTCTGGCACCGCACTCAGCGCCGGAATCATCATCCTCGTGGTCCTCGCGGCCGTCGCCACGTTCCTCATCATCCAGAGCATCCCCACATTCCAGGCCGACACCAGCGACAACCACATCCTCAAGGGCGAGTCGTTCTTGACGTACGTCTGGCCGCTGGTTTTCGGCACGCTCTGGGCCGCGTTCATGGCGTTGGTCATCGCCGCTCCGATCTCAATCGGCATCGCGCTTTTCATCTCGCACTACGCGCCCCGCAAACTTGCATCCTTCCTCGGCTACATCATCGACCTGCTCGCCGCCGTTCCCTCGGTCGTCTTCGGCCTGTGGGGTGGCCTCGTGCTGGCCCCGCTGCTCCAGCCCATCTACGCATGGCTGAGCGAGAACGCGAGCTGGATCCCGTTCTTCCAGGGTCAGGTCTCCTCGACCGGAAAGACGATTCTGACAGCTGCTCTGGTGCTCGCCGTGATGTGCATTCCGATCATGACAGCGATCTCCCGTGAGGTATTCCTGCAGACGCCAACGCTCCACGAAGAGGCAGCGCTCGCACTCGGCGCGACACGCTGGGAAATGGTGCGGATGGCCGTCCTTCCCTTCGCCCGCGGCGGCATGGTCTCTGCGGCAATGCTCGCCCTCGGCCGCGCACTCGGCGAGACGATGGCCGTCACGATGGTGCTCTCACCGGCAGCTGTCGTCAGCTTCCTGGTGATCACCGCCACCAACCCCACGCCGATTCCCGCGAACATCGCCCTTGCCTTCCCCGAAGCGCATGGCACCGGCGTCAACACGCTCATCGCGACCGGCCTCATCCTCTTCGTCGTGACCTTCGCGGTCAATGCGTTGGCGCGCTGGATCGTTGCCCGCCGCGCCGAGTTCTCGGGAGCGAACTGACATGACCATCGCAGAAGCCGCCAGCGTTTCGCTCGCCCCCAACGTCTCTCTCACCTCCGGCAGACTTCCGAAGTGGGCTCCATGGGCTCTGCTGCTGCTGTCACTCGTGATCTCGTTCGCCGTGTTCGGCGTTGCGAGCATCGGCCAGGACCCAGCCGACTTCAACGTGGTGGGCGCATCCATCATCGGCATCGTGCTCTACATGGTGCTGATCACGGTCCTGTCGATGATCGTGGAAAGCCGTCGCAAGGCCGTCGACCGGCTGATGACGGCGCTCGTCGCGACAGCGTTCCTGATCGCCCTACTGCCGCTCATCTCTCTGCTCTGGACCGTCGTGTCGAACGGTCTCAACCGCTTTGATGCGGAGTTCTTCTCGTTCTCGATGCGCAACGTCGTCGGCGAGGGCGGCGGAATCGTGCACGCCATCTGGGGCACGCTGCTGATCACTCTCACCGCCACGGTGATCTCGGTGCCCATCGGCCTGATGACCTCGATCTACCTGGTCGAGTACGGCCGCGGCAGACTCGCGAAGGGCATCACATTCTTCGTCGATGTGATGACGGGAATTCCGTCGATCGTCGCGGGTCTGTTCATCTACGCGGTGTTCTCGTTGATCTTCCGGCCCGGAATCTCGATGGGCATCATGGGTGCACTTGCGCTGGCCGTACTGATGACGCCGGTTGTCGTGCGTGGCAGCGAGGAACTGCTGAAGATCGTCCCGAACGAGCTGCGCGAAGCAGCCTACGCGCTGGGCGTTCCGAAGTGGCTCACGATCCTCAAGGTCGTACTGCCCACCTCAATCGCGGGCATCATGACCTCGGTCACCCTGGCGATCGCTCGCGTGATCGGTGAAACCGCGCCGCTCCTGCTGACCGCCGGGTTCACAATGAGCATGAACACGAACATCTTCGACGGACAGATGATGACGTTGCCCGTGTTCGCGTACAACCAGTACATGAACCAGGGCACGAACCCGGATGCCGCGCTCGACCGCGCATGGGCATCTGCGCTCACCCTGATCCTGATCGTCATGGTGTTGAACCTGCTCGCGCGACTGATCGCGAAGTGGTTCGCCCCGAAGACCTCCGGCCGCTGAGTCGTACCCGATATTTAAGGAATCTCCCGTGTCTAAGAGCATCGAAGTCAATGACCTCAACGTCTACTACGGCGACTTCCTCGCCGTGGAGGGCGTATCCCTCGACATCCAGCCGCGCAGCGTGACCGCGTTCATCGGACCATCCGGTTGCGGCAAGTCCACGTTCCTACGCACGCTGAACCGCATGCACGAGGTTATTCCGGGTGCGCGCGTGCAGGGTGAAGTACTGCTGGACGGCAAAGATCTGTACGGCCCCGGGGTCGACCCGGTGCTCGTTCGTCGACAGGTGGGCATGGTGTTCCAGCGCCCGAACCCGTTCCCGACCATGTCGATCAAAGAGAACGTGCTCGCTGGCGTCAAGCTGAACAACACGCGCATGTCCAAGAGCGACCAGGAGGCTCTGGTCGAGAGCGCCCTCACCGGCGCGAACCTCTGGAACGAGGTCAAGGACCGTCTCGACCGGCCGGGCTCGGGCCTCTCGGGTGGCCAGCAGCAGCGCTTGTGCATCGCGCGTGCGATCGCTGTGGAGCCGCAGGTCATCCTCATGGACGAGCCGTGCTCGGCACTCGACCCGATCTCGACCTACGCGATCGAAGAGCTGATCGGCGAGCTGAAGAACCAGTACACCGTCGTCATCGTCACCCACAACATGCAGCAGGCGTCTCGCGTGAGTGACCGGACGGCATTCTTCAACATCTCCGGCACCGGCAAGCCCGGCAATCTCATCGAGTACAACGACACCGCGTCGATCTTCACCGCTCCCGCGGTACAGGCGACCGAGGACTACGTGTCGGGTCGGTTCGGTTGAGCTGAGCCGAGCACGTCCGTCGCTACGCCGAGAGCATGCGATCTCGCACTTGACGGCGCAGCACCTTGCCGATGAGTGACCGCGGTAGATCATCGACCGCGGTGATTCGCTTGGGTACTTTGTACGAAGCGAGCCGAGTTCGGCAGAAGTCCCGCAGGGCGCCTGCATCGAGCTCGGCTCCTTCACGAAGCACGACGGCCGCCGCGACGTCTTCACCACCGTTCGATCGCGGGATCCCGACGACGGCAGCGGCGACGACGTCTGGATGCACCTCAAGCGCCTGCTCGACTTCGGTGGGCGATACATTGAAGCCGCCAGTGATGATGAGCTCCTTGAGCCGATCAACGATCGTTACAAAGCCGTCTGCGGAGACCTCAGCGATGTCACCCGTTCGCAGCCACCCGTCAGCAAGCAACGCTGTCGCGGTGTCACCCGGGCGTCCCCAGTAACCCTGGAAGACCTGCGGTCCGCGAATGAGGAGTTCGCCTCGTTCGCCCAGCGCCAAGTCGACGGACGAGTCACCCGGATCGGCAACACGGATTTCGGTGCTCGGGAACGGCACGCCGACGGTTCCAGGCCGTCGCGTCGGGCCCATCGGATTGCCGAGCGCCACCGGTGAGGCCTCTGTCATGCCGTACCCCTCGACAAGGAGCCCTCCTGTGGCCTCCTCCCAGCGCCGGACGGTCTCCACCGGCAGGCTCATGGCGCCGGAAATCGCAAACCGCACCGTCGACAGGTCGATCGTGCCGCGGGAGGCTGCGCGAGCGAGCTGATCATAGATCGGCGGCACCGCAGGCAGGAAGGTGGGCGGACTCGTGCGTGCAGCATCCGTCACGAGGTCGAGATCGAAGGTGGGAAACAGCACGAGCTTCGCACCGATACTCATTGCGAAGGTCAGACACAGCGTCATCCCGTAGGCGTGAAAAAGTGGCAGCACTCCGTAGAACGTCTCCTGCCCGTCAACGAGCCCTGGCACCCAGGCACGGCCCTGCATGGCATTCGCGCGCAAGTTCGAGTGCGTGAGGATGGCACCCTTCGGGTCACCGGTCGTGCCGCTCGTGTACTGGAGCAGGGCGACGTCCTCGAGCCTGGGCCCCGCCACACGACGGGAGATCCGACGGTTGTCGAGCAGTTTCTTCCAGGCGAGCGGATTCCTTGTCTTTGGCGTGCCGGTCAGCTTTTTCCTGGATTCGCGCGCTTTTCTCAGAGGCAGACGCAGGGCCAACTGTTTGGCGAACGGGAGCGCAGTCGTGATGTTGACACTAATGATGCGCTCAAGCTTGAGGTCGGCGGGGAAGCCAGCGAGCGTGTCAACGCTCTTGTCCCACACGATCGCGACGCGGGCGCCGTGGTCTTCAAACTGGTGGCGTAGTTCGCGCGGAGTGTAGAGCGGGTTGTGCTCGACGACGATCGCGCCCAGCCGCAGCGCCGCATAGAAGGCCACCACATGCTGCGGGCAGTTCGGCAGAACCAGGGCGACACGGTCCCCCTTCTTCACACCCAGCCGCCGCAGTCCTTCCGCCGCCCGCTGAATCTGCTCGCCCAGATCCCGGTAGCTCGTGACTGCACCGAAGAACTCGAGCGCAGGCCGGCGTCCGAACATCTTGACGCTCGCATCAAGCATCTCGGTCAACGTCTGCGCTGGCGTAGCTATCTCAGCGGGAACGCCGTCCGCGTATGACGCGAGCCATGGCCGTGATTCGTATGCGTTGCCAGACATGTATCCATCCTGCCTCGAACGCCGCCCGCTGTCAGTCTCGGGCAGAAAGAAGGTACTGGTTCACATCTGCAGTGAGTTCAGCGTCGACGGACAATGAGGTGCTGTCGATGGATGTGATCGGGGCTGCGAGACGGACGCTCGAGACCAGCCACGCGGCATCCGCTCGCACCAGATCGGATGCCGGAATCCGCGTGTACTCGGTCTCGAAGCCGCGCCCCGACAGGTACTCGTAGACGCTCAACTGCGTCGTGCCGTGCAGGATGCCGCCCGAGGGCGCTGGCGTGACGAAGCGGTCTCCGAAGCGGAGGATCAGCGATGCCGTCGGAGCCTCAAGCACGAAGCCGTCTGTGGACAGGAAGATCGCGTCATCCGCCCCACGCCTGCGCGCTTCGCGCAGTGCCGCCATGTTCACTGCGTACGACAGCGTCTTGGCTCCCAGCAGCAGCCAGGGCGCGCGCTCCGCCACATCCAGGTCGTACCCACGGTCCAGGGTCACGACGCGCACACCGTCGCTACGCACACGAGAGAAATCGGATGCCGGCGCCGCAGTGACCCACGCCGTCGGAGTCGGCCCGTGCTCCACGCCACGGCTGAGGATCAGTTTGATCACGGACTCCCCCGCCGGGCACTCGGCGGCTGCCACCGCGACCGCCTGACGCCACTGCTCCTGGTGCGGCACCGGGAGGTCGCACAGCCGCGCAGAGTTGGCAAGACGCTCGAGGTGCGCGATGACCTCCTGAGCGTGTCCGTCGATCACACCGATCGACTCGAACACCCCGTCGCCGCGCTGTGTGCTGAGCTCACCGACGCTGAGGGCAGGAGCCGTGGCATCCACCACGGTGAACGTGTCGGCGTAGTCGGCACGCTCCTCGTCGGAGTGGACGGGATCGATGATCAGAGCGAAGCGCTGGGACATGAATCGACTCTACGACCCGGGCGGCAACGGGAATACCGTCGGCGTCGGGACGTTACAATGGAGTAGCCGGGCCGCATAACCCCGGGCTCCAATTTTTGCCGCTTTGAGCGGCCTCCCGCCGAGAGGCGTTTCTGCGGCCCGGTCTTTCTCTGCCTACGGGCGCTCTGCCCGGGCACTCTGCCCAGGACAGCGCCGCTCCTAATGGCATGTCTTCGACTCAGGTCAAACTTCCGACAGTCCAGAGTGAGGCCGCCGCACTGAGGTCATTCGCATAGGTGTGCAGGCGTCTGGCGCGGGCGGTGAGCTCTGTCGCTCGCACCGGCTCGGTCGCCTCACAGTCATCAGCAGCGTGCGTCGCACCTGACACCTGCACCCGGCAGAACGCCGCGGCCCGTTCCAATGCAACGGCGAAGTCCCCCTGGAACACGCCCCGCAGGATCGTGTCGATGAGCGCCACGAGCTCTTCCGGGCTCGCTGGCACCGGCGCGCCCGCCACGACGGCATCCGCCGACGCGAGCTCGACTCTGCCTCGTTCGTATAGCAACGCAGAGGTCTGCGGATCAGTGTGGATCGCGAGTTGCAGCAGGTACAGGCGCCACAGCGCGCCGGGCAGTGAGACAGCAGGAGCCGACGCCCACAGCTCAGCGATGTCATCGATGCCATGCTCGCTGGTGAACGCGATCAGCCGCTTCGCGCTCTCACCGGATTCGTCGTCGCGGGCTCGCGTCAGCAGAGCGGATGCCGTGGCGTGAGCCACGCGCAGCGCTTCGGCAGAGTCGGATGCTCCGACGAGCTTGTCGAAGGATGCCGATGGTCGGCGAACCGGTCGGTGGAACTGCTCAGGCATCCATCCAGGCTACTCGCGCTCAGGCGGTCGGGATCGCGATTATCGGATCCGTCGTGGGCAGACCCGTCGGCGATCCGCCGGCTTCTTCCACCGTCACGGCGATGATGTCACCCTCATGCATGTCTCCGTCGAGCAAGGCGGTCGCAGATCCAGCATCCGTGTTGAACAGCCCAGCGGGTACAGGCTCGCCTGCGCGCACGAACCACAGCTGATACGACTGTTCCGCGCTGAGCGTGTCGAGACCTTCGGTGACCAGCACTGCATTTCCGACGGATTCCGACCAGTGGGCCGTGGCAAGCACGCCGGATTCCAGTTCGACCGTCGCCTGTTGCGCATCCGCTGCTGATTCGATCTGTTCCAAAGCGACGACGGATGCTGGTGGCGCCAGCTGCGACGACAGAAACACGGCTCCGAACCCGATGCCGACGAGAAGCACGACGGACGCGGCGAGCGTGAACAGCACGCGCGACCATCGCCGCGGAGCGCGTATCTCACCCTCAGCCGCATCCTCAGACGCATCCGAAACCACTGGTTCTGGACGACGAGGTTCGGACGGCTGCTGCGGCGTGGTGGCGATCTGCGCGAGCAGCATCTCTCGAATACCTGCAGGCGGTACGACCGGCGAGGTGGCATCGGCGAGCAGCGCCGCGGTCTCAGCGTCGCCTTCCGCGATCGCTGCCCACTCAGGATGCGCACTGAGGGCGTCCGCATAGCGCTGCCCATCAGCATCCGACAGCGCGTGCAGGGCGTTCCCTGCCGCGAGTTCGGCGAATTCGTTCTCGTTCATGCGTTCACCCCCATTTCGTTCCGAAGTCGTGAAAGTCCGTCTCTGACCCTGGTCTTGATCGTGCCCAGCGGTGCCCCGATGAGCACCGAGATCTCGCTCTGACTGTAACCGCCGTAGTACGACAGGACGAGTGCCTCACGCTGCGGTTCAGGCAGCGTCGCAAGTGCTGCGACCACCCGTTCCCCCTCGATACTCATCTCGACCTGCTCGGCGACGCTGTCGTGCGCCACTCCGATATCGCGGATGCCGACCCGAACGTCGCGATCCGTGCTGGATTGCGACGCTCTGACCCGATCGACCGCCCGGCGGTGAGCGATCGTGAGGATCCAGGTACGTCCGTGCCCTTTGTTCGGAGCGAAGCGCGCCGCGGATTGCCAGATCTCCAGGAAGACCTCCTGAAGCACCTCTTCGCTCTGCGAGCGATTGACGAGCACGCGCAGGATGAGTCCGAACACGCGCGAGGAGAGCAAGTCGTAGAGTTCCGCGAAGGCGGTCTGGTCTCCGCCGGCCACGCGGATGAGGAGGTCGGCAACGGGATCTCCCGCGGTGCCGTCCTCGCGCATATCCACGCCGTCGATGACCATCTCCACAAGCATGCCGTATCTCCTCTTCTCATCCGAACCACTCGCCGATCAGCGCGTCATTGAATACGGCTCATCCGCCACACGGCGCATCCGCCACACAGTTCATCCGAACGTGAAGGAGTATGCCTGGATGCCAGTCGGGACCTCCACTGTCAGCTCGCCGGTCTCACCGTCGGCGGTCTTCAGGAGCTCATACGACTTCGGTGTGCCGTCGACGGTGATCGTCCGACTTTCACCGTTCTGGGTGGTGACGATGATCTCTCCCTCGCCGGCGAGCACCATCCTCACCTCAGCGGCCCGATAGGTCAGGCGGATGCTTCCGCCATCACCTGTGGGAGTCGCGAATTGGGTCGCGATCTCCCACTCCCCCTCCAGGGCGAACGAGTCCGCTGGCTGCTTGTCCGGAAGCGTAAACGTCGTCGTCCCGGCGCCGTATGCGTCGCCGCCGCCGTAGTTGATGTCCTTGGAAGAGCCGAGGAAAGTTTCGGGCGTCGTCGAGCCCAGCTCCGGCGTCGCATCTGCAACCTCTGTCGGTTCTGGCAGCGTGGCTGTGGGGTCGGCGTCGTCGAGCAGCTCGCGGATCATGCTCTCGGTCGCTGCGTAGTTGCCCTCGCCGAACGAGATGTGTCGGACGGTGCCTTCGGCGTCGATGAGGTAGTGCGCGGGCCAGTAGCGGTTGCGATAGTTCGTCCAGGTGGACAGGTTGTTATCGAGTGCAACCGGGTAGTCGATGCCGAAGTCCTCGATTCCGGCAGCCACGTTGGCCGCATCCTTCTCGAACGCGTACTCGGGCGAATGGATGCCGATAACCTGCAACCCCGCATCCTTGTAAGCCTCATCCCAGGCAACGACGTGTGGGAGCGAGCGCTGGCAGTTGATGCACGAGTACGCCCAGAAGTCGATCAGCACGACCTGTCCACGCAGATCCTTCAGGTCGATCGCTTCGCCGCCCGGAGTGTTCAGCCATTCTTCGATGCCGCGAATCGATGGTGCCGTCCCGCAAGACTCAAGCTCTTCGGCTCCGTTGGTGCAGTTGTCGAGCTCGCGGTTCTCGTCGGTGACGAGGCCACCGAGGTCGAGCGCATCGGCCTGCTTGTCTGCCAGGTCCTCTTGGATTCCTGCCGTGTAGTCCGGGACCAGCCGCTGCAGCATCTGCGGCACGTTGAAGACGAGTCCGATCGCGAGTGCGATCATCGCGATGCCCGCAGCGATACGCAGTCCGCGCTCACGTGTGCGGAATGCTCGGATCCGCTCGACGACACTTCGACCAGCGAGGGCGAAGACGAGAAGCGGGATGGCCACGCCGATGGCGAAGGAGAATGTGAGCGCCACGGTTCCGACGCCGATCTGACCTGTGGCGCCTGCCACGATGATCGCCGCGAGCACCGGGCCAGCGCAGGGGACGAAGACCGCGCCGAGCGCGAGCCCGACGCCAAAGCCGCTGCCCTGGTTCTTCACTTCCTTTCGAGACTGAAGACGTTGGAAAGGCCTCTCTAGTAGCCGCTCAAGCTTCGGGACAAGCAGCCCGACGCCGAGGAGCGCGAGTACGACGATCCCTACCCATCGGATGATGTCCTGCGGCAGGTTGAGGAGTCCGAGGATGAGGGAGCCGACCAGAGTGACCAGGCTGAAGCTCAGAACGAGTCCTGCGATAACGAGATACGGACGGCTGCGTCGAGCGGGAGCAATATCCCCCTCCCCTTCAAAACGCGCCGACTGTGCACCTCCAGTGAGGAAGATGACCGGGAGTACCGGCAAGATGCACGGCGAGATCCCCGTGATGAGGCCGCCGAGCAGCCCGATGATGATGAGGTCCATTTCCTCGCCTTCCGTTGCGGGTACTTCGGATTGAGCGGCCCAACGGATTGGCTCAAAAGTTTTTGAAGAAAGTTCCCATCCAATGCGGAAGGGGCTCCGAAGAATCATCAACGCCACGGGAATTCCGTGGCTCCGATTCCCGGAGGTAGACATGTTCAGCACCAAGAAGAAGATCACCGCAGCTCTGTCGCTCGGCTTCGCCAGCGTTCTCGTGCTGTCGGGTTGTTCCATGGGCACCGACACTGCTGAAGAGGCAGAGCCCACCACACCTGAGTCTTCAGAGACGACAGAGACGACGCCTGAGGCGATGCCCGAGGACACCATGGATCCCGCGGCGAACCTCGTCGGCCCCGGCTGCGAGGCTTACGCAGAAGCTGTCCCGGACGGCGGGGGCTCGATCCAGGGCATGTCTCAGGATCCAGTTGCGGTCGCAGCATCCAACAACCCACTGCTGACGACCCTCGTCGCCGCGGTGAGCGGACAGCTGAACCCTGATGTGAACCTCGTTGACACCCTCAACGGCGACGAGTTCACCGTGTTCGCACCCGTGGACGACGCGTTTGCGATGATCGACCCGGCCACTATCGAGGGGTTGAAGACCGACTCAGCGACGCTGTCGTCGATCCTCACCTACCACGTGGTTCCCGGCCAGATCGAGCCTGCGGACATCGCCGGCATGCACACCACTGTTCAGGGTGCAGACCTCGAGGTCACCGGTAGCGGGGACGCGTGGATGGTCAACGACGCCAACGTGATTTGCGGTGGAGTCCAGACTGCGAACGCGACCGTCTACCTCATCGACTCGGTTCTGATGCCCCCGGCCGAGTGACCGGACGGATCTGATCGTGTCGGTTCGGGGGAGCAACGGCACAATCGGCAAAAGCGCGGTCGCCGACGACACCATGTCGTCGGCGACCGCGCTTTTGTGCGCACTGCGCCTCGCTGGCTTCGAGGCCCCGCGGCAAAGAACCAGTGGGAAGAACAGCTAGACTAAACGCGCGGGCCTCTAGCTCAGTTGGCAGAGCATCGGACTTCAACAAAATAGGAGCGCCTCGGGGGAAACTTCGGGGATGACACCACTCAAAGTCGGGGAACCCTTCCTGGGAAACCAGTTGGCAATCCCGAGCCAAGCCGGACGCAAGTCCGGAAGGTGTAGAGACTGGACGGGTGGCACCTACAGCGAAAGCTAAGGTGAAGGGACAGTCCAGACCACGAACGCCCAGCGGGCGGCGGCGAAAGTCGAAGTGGTATGTTAATCCGCGGGTCATGGGTTCGAGCCCCATGGGGCCCACCGCATTTAAACGTCTGACCTCGACGTTATGGTGTCTGCATGAAGAAATGCGGCACCTGTCAGAAGGCGAGCTGCGCCTACGCGCGCCCTCGGTGCCGACGCACTGCCGCACGGTTGGCGCAGCGCACCGAGCAGTATCGTTGACGGCCGTTGCGGGTGACATCCACGACGACGTTCGTGCACGGTTCGGACTCGCATCTGCCGAGTCTGTGCATGCCTCGGGTGACGAGGTGCAGGGAGGTACCGACGCTGATCACTGCACGCAGGACGAACGGGAGTGAGTCGTTCCTGTCACGGTAGTGCAGGTGCCAGCCTTCGCCGTCGTGATTGGTGAGGCGGGGGTAGGCGGCCGTCGCCGCCATCTGCACATTCAGCTGCACTGCACGTTCTTCCTCGTCAGCTGCGTCGACGATGCGCAGCCAGTCATCGACCACATCTCGCACCCCTGCGTGGTCGCCCGAGCCTGAAGGGAACGTCATTGTCATGCCGAATTCGATCGTGCGCTGCTCGATACCTACCCGGTCCTCGGGCCACTCATTCGCGAGGGATGCGGCGAGCAGCACCGCGTACTCGCCGTAAGGGTTGAGATGCATAAGGCCATTACATCATGCTAGAGATATGACCTCGCAAAATACGCTCCCGATTCGCCGTCCACACGTTCAAGCACCGGCACACGAGCACGCCTGGCTCGTCACATCACGCCACGCGACGAGTGAAGGGATCGTCCTGTACGTGCACTGCACGGGATGCGGCGTCCGTCGCGTCGACCTGCAGTCACACCCGCAGACGCCGCCGCGCGCACTCAGTCGCGAGGCATCCACAGACACGCCTGGCCCGGTGCGCTGATCGTCCTCATGCGCGTACGATCTCGCCGTTCACCGGAACCCACGCCGAGCGATCCGCGCGCACGAACATCAGCGGAATGCCGCGCCCGTTCCTCTCAAGCGTTTCCGAGACCTGCACGTGGAGATGAGGTTCGGTGCTGTTGCCGGAATTGCCGCACTCCCCGAGCTGCTGCCCCACCAACACGCGCTGCCCGACACGAACCCGCACACTCCCCGAACGCAGATGAGCGAGCAGCACGAGCGCCTCGCCCGCGCGGATCGCGACATGGTTCCCGGCGATCCCCGCAGCCCCGCGGCGGATTCGAGACGGCTGGGTGAGCGCGTAGGCGAAGAGTCCGAACGGCGAGCGACGTGCCTCATGGTCGGGCTCGCCGTCGTGCGCAGCGATGACCTCGCCCGCGACCGGAGCAAGGATCGGTCGCCCGAAGCCCACGAACCTGTCCACCGGTTCCGCCCTTAGCCAGCTCCGCAGCCCGCGCGGAGCACTCCGCCCGTCCTTCCCCACGGGCACGAAATCAATCGCATGGGACGTTCCGAACAGTTCGGTGCCGTGACTGGGTACCCGCGTCGCCGGACTGTTCTGCACGAGCCAGGGCCCGGCGAACGGCAGCGCGAGCCTTACAGCATCCGCTCCTGTCATGCCGTCAGCTCGATCAGCTTCCGCGTCGTGCGGAGGTTCCGCGCGGTTCCGGTGACGCCCAGCGCACGTTCCAGCACCACTTTGGTGAGCCTGGTGGAGTGCACTCCGCTCTCGGCATAGTCGATCCAGAGATCGCATCCGACGAGCGAGAGCCGCTCCCCCGGAATCAGGCGCTCCTCGAGCACTGCGACGGCACCTGGCGTGGGCTTCCCCTCGAGGAACATCGCGTGCACGAGCTTCTCAACGCCGTCGGTGAACGGCTGCGCCGCTTCCGAGGTGACCAACTGCGCATGACTGCGGTAGATCACCGGAGTGTCGACGCCGAACTCCGCCGCGATCGTCTTCCGCACGGCGGCGCAGGATGCCGTGGCATCCGCTGGCTCGTTGCAGATGATGTTTCCGCTGGCGATGTACGTGGTCACGCCGGTCAGATCGGTTGCGGCGTCCAGCGCCTCACGCAGTCTCACCATCGGCACGAGGTTGCGCCCGCTGACGTTGACGGCCCGCAGCAGCAGAACGCTACGGCTCACGCCTGTGCGCTTCCGCCTGCTCCAGCAGAGCTCTCGATCAACTCTGCACCCGCATGCGCGAGTTCGACCAACGCCGCCTTGCTGCTCTCCGCGCCAACTCCGGCGACGAGATCGGTCAGCACACGCACGTGCACGCCATGCGCGATGGCGTCAAGTGCGGATGCCCGGACGCAATGATCCGTCGCGAGGCCGACCACATCGGCGTTGAGTACACCGTGGCCACTCAGCACGACGGCGACCGAAGCGCCGTCATCCGCGATGCCCTCGAACATCGAATACGCGGCAACGCCCTGTCCCTTGAGGATGTGGTGTGTGACGGCATCAGTCACCAGCAGCGGGTCATACTCGGCACCGTCACTGCCCGCGACGCAGTGCAGCGGCCAGGAGTCCACGAAATCGGGTTCGTCAGCGAAGTGCCCGCTGTTGTCGCTGTCCACGTCATGCCAGTCTCGCGACGCCACGATCACCTCATAGTCACCCGCGTGCGCAGCGAGATAGGCGGTGATACCGGATGCCACGGCGTCACCTCCCGCGACAGCGAGTGCGCCGCCCTCGGTGAAGTCGTTCTGCACGTCGACGATGAGGAGTGCCCTAGTCATACTTCGAGGGTACGCGCTCCGCGTTCTCTGGTGACGTGGTCTCAGTGCAGGTGGTTCTCAGGACATCTGGAAATGCGTCGGCGGTGCGAGGACAACGATCGTCATGCTGCAGGCACGGGGCGGAGACACTGGCGTCGAACTGTCGAGCTTTGAACACCCCGATCCCAATCCTGGTATGCCGTCCGCGAGGGCCAATGAGCTCGGCCTGCGCAGCGTCGGCGGCGTAGGTGAGCACGAGAATATCTGGCGAATGGCATACGTGCGCGGGCCGGAGGGCATCATCGTCACGCTCGCGGAGCGCATCGGGTGAACGACAAAGCCCCGTGATGTTCTTCACATCACGGGGCAAGTGGAGCCGCCTGTCAGAATCGAACTGACGACCTTCTCATTACGAGTGAGATGCTCTACCGACTGAGCTAAGGCGGCGTGCGCTGCGAGAGCGGCACGAAGAACGATATTACCTTGTTCCCCCGCTCATCGCGAAATCACTCGCAGCGTAGATCTTCCCCTGGGACAGTGTCGTCGAGGAAGAACGCCTCAACAGCCTCATCAACACAGATATTGCCCTTGTTGTAGCCGGTGTGACCCTCGCCCACTCGAGTGATGAGCACACCTTCTTCGAGCTGCTCTGCGAGCGAGACAGACCACTCGTAGGGTGTCGCCGGGTCATTGGTGGTGCCCACCACGAGGATCGGACCCGCGCCGGAGGCGTGAATCTCGCCGCGTGTGCCGGTCGGCTCGTACGGCCACACGATGCAGGAGTCTGGACCACTCCAGTATGGAGCGATGGTCGGCGCACCCTTTGCGATCTTCGACTCTGCCGCGGCCTCAGCAGCCTCGTCGTCTTCCAACGGGTAATCCATGCAGTTGTAGGCACGGAACGCCTCGCTGGAGTTGTCGATGTAGACGCCGTCCTCGCGGCCGTTGTATGCATCCGCGAGGTAGAAAGCGGCGTAGGGGTCGCCCTGCAGAACGCCCTCCAGTGCTTGCGTGAGCACACCCCACGACTCTTCCGAATACAGGGTGACGATGATGCCGGTCATGAGCGCGTCAGCGCCGAGCATCCGGCCGTCATCGTTCTTCAGCGGCGTACGATCCACACTCGCCAGGAGCGCACCGAGATCAGCCATCGCCTCATCGACCGTGCCGTTGAACGGGCATTCGCCGGAGTCGAGACAGTTCTGCATGTAGGCGCGCAGTGCCGATTCAAAGCCGAGGGCCTGGGTCGTACCCACTTCAAGACCGGAGACGGCAGGATCGATTGCACCGTCGAGCACGAGTCGGCCGGCCTTATCGGGGTAGAGCTCGGCATAGGTCGCACCAAGGAAGGTGCCGTAGGAGTAGCCCAGGTAGTTGAGCTGCTTGTCCCCCAGCACGGCACGAATCAGATCCATGTCACGCGCCGAGTTGATCGTCGTGATGAACTGCAGGATCCCTTCGCTGTTCGCTTCACATGCGTCGGCGAAGGCCTGGTTGCGTTCGGTCAGCTCGGCTTCCCACTCGTCGGTGCCACGTGGCGCCTTGGGAATGTCATAGAGGTATGCGTCCATGCCCGCCGCGTCGAAGCACGTCACGGCGGTCGAATCGCCCACGCCGCGCGGATCGAACCCGATCACGTCGTAGTTGTCGATGAGATCGGCGCCGACGGCGTAGTCGAGGCTGGTGAGAATGAAGTCACGCCCGCTACCACCGGGTCCACCGGGGTTGGTGAGCAGTGATCCCATCGGAGTACCGGACGCCTGATGGCGCACCACTGAGATCTCGATTTCGCCGGCACCAGGGTTCTCCCAGTCCAGCGGAGCGGTCACATACGTGCAGTCGAATCCGACGGATGCGTCATCGCACTGCGTCCACTCGAGCGACTGCTCGTAGAACGGCAGCAGATCTGTCGCGACGCCCTCGGTGTCGGGCGCGTTCGTCGTGGACGGGCGCGGCTGGGCTTGCTCGGGGATCACCGAGTAGAGGCATCCGCTCAACGCCACGGATGCCACCGCAATCCCTGCGATCGCGGCGGCGAGACGTCGCAGACGGGAAGTCTTTCGAGTGTTCACGGTTTCCTCCCGCTCGCGACAGTCACGAGCAAACTTTCCAGGGCCAGAGTCGGGGCGACGTTGCGCTCCAGCGACTCCCTCGTTTCTGCGAGATGGTCAAGAACGACCAGCGTACGTTCCACCGGCCACGCTGTGGCCAACGCACTCAGATCATCATGCAATTCACGGTTTATGAGATCGTCACCGCGACTGAACTGCAGCATGACCACGTCGCGGAACATCGACTGCAGATCGGTGAGTACGCGGTCGATGCCATCGCGCAGGCTGCGAGTCGCGCGCTTCTTCTGGTCGTCTTCAAGGGCGGAGATCTGGGCGCGCAGCGCTGGCGGCACCGCCTGACCTTCTCCGACTCCGACCATTCGCAGCAGTGATGACCGCTCGGCGGCATCCCGCTCAGCAGTAAGCGTCTTGGCATCGTCTGTGGCGGCCTGGATGATCTCACCCGCGACTTCCACCGCGCTGCCGACACCTCGCACCGCGAGCACAGAGCGCAGCGTGGTGTCTCGACGGCGGCGAGCGGCGTCATCCGTTGCCAGCCGCTGCGCCATGCCGATGTGGCGCTGCGCGTGCCGTGCGGCCTGCTCTGCGATGGCTTCGTCCGCTCCGGTGCGCTGCACGATCAGCCGCGTGACGTCACTGACATCCGGCTCGCGCAGTCGCAGCGTCCGCACCCTCGACCGGATCGTCGGCAGGAGATCTGCTTCGCTCGGCGCGCAGAGAATCCACACCGTGTTCTCGGGCGGCTCCTCAAGCGCCTTCAGCAGCACATTGGACGTGCGCTCGACCATACGATCCGCGTCTTCAACGACGAGAACCCGATAGCGCCCTGCCGAGGGAGCGAAATAGGAGCGCTCGACAAGCGCACGCGCCTCTTTGATCGTGATGATGACCTTGTCGGTGCGGAGCGCCGTCACATCGGGATGCGTGCCGGCGAGCACCTGTCGCATGGTGTGCTCGTCGTCCGGGCTGTCGGCGACGAGCGCGGCGGCGAAGGCATAGGCAAGAGTTGATCGCCCAGACCCTGGCGGGCCTGTGATCAACCAGGCATGCGAGAGAGCGGATGGATCGGATGCCGCCGTGCGCAGCGCCGTGACCGCGTCATCCTGTCCCCAGATATCCGTCCATGGGAACGGGGCGAGGGCTGCAGCGGGCATGGACTCAGCCTAACCGGAGTGTCCGACAGCGCCCGCCGTATGCCCGGGCCCGTCTCAGCGCGACCGGCACGCCGGCGGGCGGGCCGGCGGGCCGACTCAGGGGTCGCAGATTGCCGCATCCTCCACCCAGAAGCGACCACCTGCGACACCCGACCACCCCACGCCGGCGGGTACGCCGGACCAGGGGGCCGCAGATTGCCGCATCCCCAGCCCGGAAGCGACCACCTGCGACACCCCGTCACCCACGCCGGCCGGCGCGCCAACCCAGGGGTCGCAGATTGCCGCATCCCCCACCCGAAAGCGACCACCTGCGACACCCCGCCACCTCACCCCGGCCGGCACGCCGGACCAAGGGTCGCAGATTGCCGCGTCCCCAGCCCGGAGGCGACCACCTGCGACACCCGAGCGAAGTCTCAGCGACGGCACACGCACCTACACGTGCACGCGATGCGACGACTCAGGATGTGGCGGGAACAAGCGTGGCGACGCGAGCTCGGACGGCTTCGGCGATCTCGTCGACGGATGCCGCAGCATCCAGCACCAGGAATCGCTCTGGCTCGGCATCGGCAAGCCGCAAAAATGCCTCACGCACTCGGGTGTGGAACTCTGCCTTCTCTGCCTCCAGCCGATCGAACGGCTTGTCGGCAGAGTCGAGGCGAACGCGCGCGGCCGCGGGGTCGAGGTCGAGCAGCACGGTGAGGTCGGGAAGCGCGCCTTCAGCGGCCCACAGCGACAAATCGCGCACCTCGGTGGCATCGAGCACGCGCCCCGCGCCCTGGTAGGCGACAGAGGAGTCGAGGTAGCGGTCCTGCAGCACGATCTCGCCGCGATCCAGCGAGGGCTGCACAACAGTTGCAACGTGATGCGCCCGGTCGGCCGCATACAGCAGCGCCTCTGCACGCGGTGCAATGTCGCCGCGGTGGTGCAGCACGATGTCGCGGATCAGCTGACCCACCTCGCTGCCGCCGGGCTCACGCGTACGAACTACCGTGTGTCCGGCATCCGCCAGCCAGTTTTCCAGCAGCTCAGCCTGGGTGGTCTTCCCGGAGCCGTCGCCGCCTTCGAGAGTGATCCACAGCCCTGAGCGTGCGGTCACGAGGCCGCCTTTTTGGCGGCGTTGGCCGCACGAGTGGCCGCGGCCTTCTTGGCGGCAGCCGAGCGCGCGGCGGCCTTCTCCTCATCGGTCTTCGCTGCGGCCTTGGCCGCGGCCTTCTTCGCTGGAGCCTTCTTAGCAGGTGCCTTCTTCGCCGCAGGCTTCTTCGCAGGAGCCTTCTTCGCCGGCGCCTTCTTGGCAGCGCCGCGCTTGGCAACTGGTCCCTTGGCGCGCTTGTCGGCGAGCATCTGCACGGCGGCTTCGAAGGTGATGTCGTCCGGCATCTGTCCGCGCGGAATCGTCACGTTCGTCTCACCGTCGGTGACGTACGCACCGAAACGGCCGTCGCGGATGCGAATCGGCTTGCCGCTGACCGGGTCGGCCTCGAACTCGGCGAGCGCGCTGGATGCACGGCGAGAGCCGGCGCCGTACTTCGGCTGCGAGTAGATCGCGAGCGCCTGATCCAGGGTGACGTCGAAGATCTGCTGTTCACCCTCAAGGGAGCGCGAATCAGTACCCTTCTTCAGGTACGGACCGTACCGGCCGTTCTGGGCCGTGATCTCGTCGCCTGATTCAGGATCAGCGCCGACCACTCGCGGCAGGCTCAGCAGCTGCAGTGCCGTGTCGAGGTCGATCGTGTCGACCGACATCGAGCGGAACAGCGAACCGGTGCGCGGTTTCGGCGCATCCTTCTTCGCGGTCTTCTTCTTCTTCGGAGCCTCGACGACCTCACCTGTCGTCTCGTCGACCTCGACGACCTCCTCCGGCAGGTTCTCCTGCACGTAGGGGCCGTAGCGTCCGTCCTTGACGACGATGACTCGGCCGTTCTCGGGGTTCTCTCCAAGAACTCGGTCGCCTGCGACGGGAGCGTCGATGAGCTCCTGCGCCTTGGCCGCGGTGAGCTCGTCCGGAGCGAGATCCTCGGGCACGTTGACGATGCGCCCGCGCTCCTCCGGTTTCGCCGGGTCGACGACCTCGAGGTAGGGGCCGTACTTGCCGAAGCGGAGCGTGGCGGTGTCGGTAATGGGCGTCGAGTTCAGCGCGCGGGCATCGATCTCGCCCAGGTTGTCGACGACCTGACGCAGGCCCACCTGCGCATCGGTGCCGAAGTAGAAGGACTTCAGCCAATCGCCACGCTTCTGCTCACCGCGTGCGATCGCGTCGAGGTCATCCTCGAGACCGGCAGTGAAGTCGTAGTCGATGAGGTGCGCGAAGTGCTCTTCCAACAAACGCACGACGCTGAACGCCATCCAGGTCGGCACGAGCGCTTGGCCGCGCTTGGTGGCATAGCCGCGATCGATGACTGTGCCGATGATGCTGGCGAATGTCGATGGGCGGCCGATGCCGTGCTCTTCGAGCGTCTTCACCAGCGATGCTTCGGTGAAGCGGGGCTTCGGATTGGTCTTGTGGCCCTTTGCCTCGGCATCCGTCATCGCGAGCTCGTCACCGACGGCGACGGCAGGAAGCGACTGGTCGGAGGCTGCGTCGGCATCGCCGCGCTTCTCGTCGCGGCCCTCTTCGTATGCCTCGAGGAAGCCCTTGAAGGTGTAGACGGTTCCGGATGCCGTGAACTCGGCGTTCTGGCCATCGGCATCGACCGAGATGGTGACCGTGGTGGTCTCGTACTTTGCGTCGGCCATCTGGCTGGCGACGGTGCGCTTCCAGATCAGGTCGTAAACACGCTGCTCTTCGCGGTCGAGCTCACCCGAGACGGATGCCGGGGTGCGGAAGTTCTCGCCCGATGGTCGGATCGCCTCGTGCGCCTCTTGGGCGTTCTTGCTCTTGGACTTGTAAACGCGCGGCTTCAGCGGCACCGCGCTGTCGCCGTAAAGCGAGACAGCCTGGCTCCGCGCTGCCTGCACCGCTTGAGTGCTCAGCGCCACGGAGTCTGTACGCATATAGGTGATGAAGCCCTTTTCGTACAGACGCTGGGCGACGCTCATCGCCTGCTTCGCGCTCATCGAGAGCTTGCGACCGGCCTCCTGCTGCAGAGTGGAGGTGGTGAACGGCGCGTAGGGGCTGCGGGTTCCTGGCTTGGCCTCGACCTTGGTGACGGTGCCGGCACCAGACTTCTCAACGGCGTGCGCGAGGGCTGTGGCCTTGTTCTCATCGAGAACGACGACAGCCTTCTTCAGCTTTCCGGCGTCATCGAAGTCAGTACCACGGGCGAGCTGGCCGCCGTCGACGCGCACGAGGCGCACGCGGAAGGAGATGCCACTGGACGCGGAAGCGTCAACATCCCAGTACTCGGCAGAGACGAACGCCATGCGCTCGCGTTCACGCTCGACGATCATGCGGGTGGCTGCGGACTGCACGCGACCGGCCGACAGACCGGTCTTCACCTTGTACCAGAGCACCGGTGAGACGTCCCAGCCGTACAGGCGGTCAAGGATGCGGCGGGTCTCCTGTGCGTCAACTAGTGCGAGGTCAAGCTCGCGGGTGTTTCCGACCGCAGCCTGGATCGCGTCCTTGGTGATCTCGTGGAACACCATGCGCTTGACGGGAACCTTCGGCTTCAGCGTCTCCAGCAGGTGCCAGGCGATCGCCTCACCCTCGCGGTCCTCATCAGTTGCGAGGAGGAGTTCGTCGGCATTCTTCAGGGCACGCTTGAGCTCGGCGACTGTCTTCGTCTTGCGATCGGAGACGACATAGTACGGATCGAAGCCGTTCTCGATGTCGATCGAGTACTTCCCGTACGCGGCTTTATCAGCGGCAGGGATGTCCTTCTTATCAGCGAGGTCGCGGATATGGCCGACAGAGCTGAGCACCTCGTAGTCATCACCGAGATACCCCTGAATCGACCGCATCTTCGTCGGAGACTCGACGATGACGAGCTTCTTTCCTTCAGCCAAGGGTGCGTCCTTTCTTCGAAGCACACCATACACACCACTTGCATGGTGCGTTCACAGCGAAGCCGTAGGTGAAGCCCGGATCAATGCCGTCAGAATCCCTCGGGGGGCCCAGCGCGGGCTCGGGAGACGGCAGCTAGACCAGAGTACGCCGCCTGAACCTGAACGGTCGCCACTGACCCATCGATTGTGCACGAGGTGAGGGTCGCATCGGATGCCGCGGCCACCCGCGCGGCGAGCGCGCAGGGATCCTCATCAGTGATGATTGCCCCGGATACGGCGTCTGCTGCGGCCAGCGCCGCAGCGTCCGCTGCCCCAGCCGCTCGTTGCGCGGTGACCGCGGCGCCGCCGACGGCTGCCAGCCCCAGCGAGAGCGACGCCGCAACGGCCAGCACACCGGCCGCAAGTGCCGATCCGGCCATCAGAGTCCTCCGCTGAGCGCACAGCTCGACGCCGTCAGGGGAATCTGAATGACCCTCCCGATCGTGACGTCGAGCCGTGCACTCACGCACGAAAGATCGCCGCGCTGCTCGCTGGACACCTGCGCACCGCTGACGGATGCCACCACCACCGCATACGCGGTTGCGGTGTCTTCGCCGCGGCCGAGGAGCCGCGCAGCGTCAGCGACGGCGTCCTGGAGCGAGACCTGCCGCGCCGCAGCGCCCAGCGCGCCCGCTCCCAGCAGCAGTGCAAGCACCACCGCGGGGAGCGCGAGCGCGAGTTCTGCGGCGACAGATCCGTGCTCGTCTGTCTTCGTCGCACGCACGGACGTCTTGAGTCGCATCGTTAGGACACGGTCAATGCCCGGCGCACGAGATCGGTGAGGATGCCGCGCACCTCACTCGAGCGCATGATGACAACGAGAAGCCCAGCAAAGGCAACTGCGGCCATCGTCGTAATCGCATACTCCGCGGTCGCGGCACCCGACTCGTCTGTGAAGAGCGAGGCGGCACGCCGTCTGGTGAGGGTGGGAATGGTGTTCATGGTGTTCCTTCTTTCATTGGCGCTGTCGTCAAATCGGCAGCGGGGTGGATGAGATCACGGAGAGGATCATCGGCGCGACGCCCAGCAGCAGGAAGGCGGGCAGTGTGCAGACGCCGAGCGGGATGAGCAGCTGAGAGGAGAGCTTTGCGGCGCGCAAACGCCCGCGGATGCGCGCATCGTGACGCTCCTGGGCTGCGGATGCGCGCAGGAGCTCGCCCGCTGGCACCCCGGCCGCCCTCGAGAGCTGCAGCACGCCTTTGGTGCGCGCGCCGCTCAGCTGGTCACGAGCGGGACTGTCTTCGACAAGGCGCAGTGAGCGTTCTATGGATGCGCCTCCAGAAAGTGCGACGGCGACCAGCTCGGCATGCATTCCCGGTGTGCCAGGGTCCGGCTGCGCGCGCCGCAGCAACCGGTGCGTCCACGCTCGCGCGCAGAAGACCAGCGCCAGGCCCGCGACCAGGCAGGCTGTCCCGATCGGGTTGCCGATGAGCACCCCCAAGGTGTCGAACCCCAGCGCGAATCCGAGCAGGAGTCCTGCCAGAGGCATCCACATCAGCAGGCGGGCCGTACCGGCAGGCTCGGCGAGCGCGATGCGCACGTCATCGGAGGCAGACGCGGCATCCTGCATCGTCTCGGCCAACGATCGCAGCACCTCGGCTAATGGCGCACCGACAGTCGTCGCGACCTCCCATGCCGCGGCGACGTCGCGCCAGGCGCCGTCCTCAACTTCGATCGCAGCCACGAGGGGCACGCCGTCGTCGCAACGTTCGACCACGCGCTCGGCGTGCACGTCTCCTGAATCGGCGAGATGTCGCCAAGCGGTCAGCGGCACGGCTCCCGCCTGCAGGAGCACGGCGAGGGTGCGCACCGACACTGCGGCAGCTTCGGCGCCGGAATCAACGCTCTTGCGAGCATGCACTTTCACCACGGCTGCACCTCTTCAATATCGAGGCGGTCGGCTCGCAGCAGAAACCGCCCAGCCTGCGCAATCCGGCGCACGCCGTCTGTGCCGCGAGCAAGATGCACCACGATCGTGAATGCGCTCACCGCCTGACGCGCCAGAGCTGTGGCATCCATCCCGGCGAGCGCACCGAGCGCTTCAAGCCGGGCAGGCACGTCAGCGATTCCACTGGCGTGCAGAGTGCCGGCACCACCGTCGTGACCGGTGTTCAGCGCCGACAGCAGCTCGCGCACCTCCTCGCCGCGACATTCACCGACGATGAGTCGGTCTGGCCGCATCCGCAGCGACTCCCTGACGAGGCGAGCGAGCGTGATCGACCCCGCGCCCTCGAGGTTCGCCTGTCGGGCTTCGAGCGCGACGTGGTGCGGATGCGCGGGGCGGAGCTCTGCGACGTCCTCAATAGTGACGATGCGCTCCGATGGAGGTACCGCGTGCAATAGAGCGGCCAGCAGCGTCGTCTTGCCTGTGCCTGTGCCGCCGGTGAGAAGGATGTTCGCTCGGTCCATGACGAGCTGTTCGAGCCAGGCGCGTTGACGGTCATCGAATGCGCCAAGCGCGACGAGCGCATCCAGGTCGGCCACGCCCACGCGCGGGATTCGCACCGACACCGCGGTGCCGGACGTCGACACCGGCGAGAGCACCGCATGCACGCGGATGCCTGAGGCAAGGCGCACATCGACACACGGAGACTGATCATCCAGATGTCGCCCACCGGCGCCGATCATGGCCACGGCAAGGTCGCGCACCTCTCGCTCTGAGGCCGCCCACGCCGCCACCCGCTCGACCCCATCGCCACGATCGATGAACAGACCGTCGGTGCCGTTGATGAAGACGTCGGTCACCCGCGGGTCGGCGCAGTGCTCAGCGAGAGGCCCGAATGCGGCATCCAGATCGGCGGGGAGCGCCTGGAAGCCTGGGGCCGCGCGCGCAGCGTCACGCGGCTGGATGATAAACGGCTGTGGCATCCCCTGAAGCTATGCGGCCAGGCTCCCCCGTGGAGGGGCAGAACCCACGCGCTGTGGGCAACTCGCGGCATCCGCCTGGTAGTGCAGAACAACTGCGAAATCGTCCCACGAAAGGAAAGGGCGACACCTCACGGGGGGGAATGAGATGCCGCCACAGGCGCGCCGCTTCCCTGAAGGAAGCACACACGCCGAGGCCAGAATTAAAATTCGGCTGTCGTCGAGTGTACGCACGACGACCTCCCTCGCAAAACCCTCGCACTACTCACTTTCGGCAGTACTGGCCGAATCGGGCGCAGACTAGATTCACCGTGTCACGGTCGCGTTTTCTGCGCGATCTCGTCCCGCCGCAAAGGAGCGCAACGCCATGAGCAGCCAGATCGATCACCTCCTCGACGAGACCCGGCAGTTCCCGCCCTCGGACGAGTTCGCCGCAACCGCCATCGCAAAGCCCGAACTCTATGAGCGTGCCGCCGCTGACCGCGAGGCATTCTGGGGCGAGCAGGCCGCAGAACTGTTGCACTGGCACAAGCCCTTCACTCGCGTGTTGGACTGGTCGACGCCGCCGTTCGCGAAGTGGTTCGACGACGGCGAGCTCAACGTCGCCTACAACTGTCTCGACCGTCACGTCGAAGCTGGCAATGGTGACCGCACAGCTCTGCTGTGGGAAGGCGAACCAGGAGACTCCCGCCGCATCACCTACGCCGAACTCACCGATGAGGTCAAGCGTGTGGCCAACGTGCTCGCCGGCTACGGCGTCGGCGCCGGCGACCGTGTCGCCATCTACCTGCCGATGATCCCCGAGGCCGTCGCGTCGATGCTCGCGGTCGCCCGCCTCGGCGCGATCCACTCCGTCGTATTCGGTGGCTTCAGCGCAGACAGCCTCCGCTCGCGCATCGACGATGCCGGCGCGAAGGTCGTCATCACCGCCGACGGTGGCTACCGCAAGGGTCGCGTCTCAGCCCTCAAGCCCGCCGTCGACCAGTCGCTCAGCGACCGTGGCGATGGTGAACAGCAGACCGTCGAGCATGTGCTGGTTGTCAGGCGCGGCGAGAACGAGGTCGACTGGGTCGAGGGCCGCGATCACTGGTGGCACGAAGCCGTCCCTGCGGCATCCGCAGAGCACGAAGCACAAGCATTTCCTGCCGAGAACCCGCTGTTCATCCTTTACACCTCCGGCACGACGGGCAAGCCCAAGGGCATCCTGCATACCTCTGGGGGCTACCTCACTCAGGCGGCATACACGCACAAGAACGTCTTCGATCTGAACCCCGAAACCGACGTGTTCTGGTGCACGGCAGACATCGGCTGGATCACCGGGCACAGCTACGTCGCGTACGGCCCGCTGGCCAACGGCGCCACCCAGGTGCTCTACGAAGGCACCCCGGATGCTCCGCACCCCGGACGCTGGTGGGAGATCATCGAGAAGTACAAGGTATCGATTTTCTACACCGCGCCGACCGCGATCCGCTCGTTCATGAAGACCGGGCGCAGCATTCCTGCAGGGTTCGACCTTTCCTCGATTCGCCTGCTCGGTTCGGTGGGTGAACCGATCAACCCTGAGGCATGGATGTGGTACCGCGAGGTCATCGGGGCGAACAAGGCCCCGATCGTCGACACCTGGTGGCAGACCGAGACCGGCGCGATCATGGTGTCGGCACTGCCCGGTGTGACCTCGACCAAGCCTGGCTCCGCGCAGGTGCCGATTCCAGGAATCTCACTCGACGTCGTCGACGAGTCCGGTGCCGAGGTCGGCAACGGCAACGGCGGCCTGCTCGTGATCACCGAGCCGTGGCCCGCGATGCTCCGCGGCATCTGGGGCGACCCTGAGCGCTACAAGGAGACCTACTGGGAGAAGTTCGAAGACCAGGGGTATTACTTCGCTGGCGACGGCGCGCGCCTCGATGAGGACGGCGACGTATGGCTGCTCGGACGCGTGGATGACGTGATGAACGTCTCCGGACACCGTCTGTCCACCGCCGAGATCGAGTCTTCTCTGGTCGCGCATGAGGCGACAGCCGAAGCCGCCGTGGTCGGAGCATCCGATGAGACCACTGGGCAGGCCGTCGTCGCGTTCGTGATCATCAAAGAGAGCTACCTGTCGGCGCACGATGCGGGAGGGCTCGCGACGCAGCTGCGCCAGTGGGTCGGCGAGCAGATCGGTGCGATCGCTCGCCCCCGCGACGTCTACATCGTGGGCGAGCTGCCCAAGACTCGCTCCGGAAAGATCATGCGACGCCTGCTGCGCGATGTCGCGGAAGGCCGCGAGGTCGGCGATACCACGACGCTTGCCGACACCGCGGTGATGAGCATCATCTCGGCGCAAGTGAAATAGCCCGCCCGTCGAGGCGCGAGGAGGTGTCGCAGTTGGTCGCCTCGGTGCGTTGCGGCCGACGATCTGCGACACCTGTCCGCGCGGCATCCGCCGCCCGCCACAGGGAGGTGGCGCAGTTCGCCGCATCCAGACGCTGTAAGCGGCGAACTGCGACCCCCGCCCCGGGCCCGCCACGACGTGGCACGGCAGGCACGCGCTCCTCAGGCGAGGATGAAAGTGACCTCAACCTCAACCGGGCTATCCAGCGGCAGCACAGCGACGCCGACGGCGGCGCGGGCGTGCACGCCGGCCTCGCCGAAGATCTCACCGAGAACTTCGCTCGCGCCGTTGATGACGCCAGGCTGGCCGGCGAACGTCGGATCGGATGCCACGAAGCCACCGACGCGCAGAACGCCACCGAGCTTGTCCACACCACCGGCCGCAGCGGCAGCGGCAGCCACCGCGTTCAGGGCGCACGTGCGGGCGTAGGCCTTGGCGTCCTCCGCCGTGACCTCAGCACCCACTTTGCCGGTCGCGGGCAGCGCTCCGGCAGTGAACGGCAGCTGACCGGACGTGTAAACGAGGCCAGAGTGCACCACCGCGGGCACGTACGCGGCCACGGGCGCTGCGACCGCTGGCAGCTCGATGCCGAGTTCGTTCAGACGCGCAGCGATGCTCATGCGGCGCCTCCTTCAAACTTGCGCGCTGCCTGCTCTGCGGCCGCGAGACCGGCACTGTTCGAGTCGTCACCTGCGACGGGGCGCTTGAAGTAGGCCACCAGGCCGCCTTCGGGGCCTGTGATGACCTGCACGAGCTCCCAGCCCTGCTTGCCCCAGTTGTTGAGAATTGCTGCGGTGTTGTGAATCAGCAGCGGTGTAGTCAAGTACTCCCACGTAGTCATGGCACTCCTGCACATCGGCGACGGTCGGCTCAGCCGAGCGTCAAAGGCGGTATTCAGGGAACTCCCCTACGATCTAGCGTATGCCTCAGAAGAATCGCACGGCGAAAGGCGTGCTCGGCGGCCTTCTCGGTCTCGTCGGGCTCAGCGTGGTCGCCGGTGTCCTGGTGACCGCAACAGTGACGCCCGCTCTGGCCGTCGCCGGTGCCGCCGGATCCCAAGCTCTCGACCTGTTCGACAAGCTGCCGTCATACCTCAAGCCGGATGCTCCCATGGAGCCGAGCACGATCTTCGCCACGGGTCTCGACGGCAATCCCACTCCGATCGCGACGTTCTTCGACCAGAACCGCACGCAGGTCACCTTCGAGCAGATCGCCCCGGTGATGTTCGATGCGGTCCTCTCCAGCGAGGACAAGGATTTCTACGAGCACGGTGGCATCAACATCGGTGCCACGGCGAAGGCCCTCGTCGAGAACGTCAGCGGCACATCTTCGCGCGGTGCTTCGACCATCACGCAGCAGTATGTCAAGAACGTTCTGATCCAGCAGTGCGAGCAGGGCGTATTGCCCGGCGTCAACGAGTATTACGAGAAGATCGCACAGTGTTGGACGGATGCCGCGACCGCCGATGGCAGCGACGGCATCGAGCGCAAGCTGCAGGAGATGCGCTACGCGATTCAGATCGAGAAGGACTACTCGAAGAACGAGATTCTGCTCGGGTACCTGAACATCGCCAGCTTCGGCGGCACGATCTACGGCATCGAAGCCGCAGCAAATTACTACTTCAGCACCACCGCAGCCAATCTCACACTTGAGCAGGCTGCGACGCTGGCGGGCATGGTGCAGAACCCGAACTCCTACCGGATCGACAAGATCGACGGCTCTGACAGCGTCGACGGCAACGCTGTGAACAGCGAGGCCGACGGCTACGCGCTCGCGAAGGATCGCCGTCACTACGTGCTGGGAATGCTGGTTACCCAGGGCAAGATCACGCAGGAGCAGTACGACGCAGCGGATGCTTCGGCGATCGTTCCCGTCATCACGCAGCCGATTCAGGGTTGCGCGGCATCGCCGAATTACGCGTACTTCTGCCAGTACGTCAGAAGCATCGTTATGACCGACGCCGCCTTCGGCGATACCCTGCAGGAGCGCACCAAGGCTCTGCAGCGCGATGGCCTCGAGATCTACACGTCACTCGACCTGCGCATCCAGGACCCGGCCACCGCAGCGATGCAGAGCCGCATTCCCCCGAACCTCGACAACCAGTACTTCGGTGGCTCCGGCGTCACCGTCGAGCCGAGCACCGGCCGCGTGCTCGCGATCACGCAGAACACCGTCTTCCGAGAGACGGACGATGGAGACCAGGCATACTCGTCCATCGTGTACGCCTCGAACTTCAAGCACGGCGGATCGGGCGGTTTCCCCGTCGGATCCGCATACAAGCTGTTCACGCTCATCGACTGGCTGGAGAAGGGGCACTCTGTCAACGAGTCGATCAACGGCCGCAACCAGACGCTGACCATGAAAGCGGCGTGCGAGGACTCCGTGATGAAGTTCGACACCAAGGAGGTGGGCAACTTCGGCAGGGACAACGGCTACACGGGAACGCCGATGACGTTCACGCGGAACTCTCTGAACACCGGCTTCTTCGCAATGGCCTCGAAGCTCGATCTCTGCGAGATCAACCAGGTCGCCGAGCGAATGGGCGTCACGCTCGCCAGCGGCGCCAGCGTTGCCGTGAGCATCCCACGCACAGAGACCAGCCCGGGAGAGCAAGCAAACGTGCCGTTCGCTACGGTCCTCGGGTCCAAGTTCATCTCCCCGCTTGCAATGGCTGGCGCCTACGCCACCGTCGCGAACGGCGGCATTTACTGCACTCCGCGGGCGATCGATCGGATCGTCACCCAGGACGGCAGCGAGATGAAGGTGCCCGAAGCCTCGTGCACGCAGGTACTCACGCCCGAGGTCGCGGCCACGGCGGCATACGCGCTGCAGGGCGTGATGGCCAGCGGTGGCACAGGCTCCGCTGCCAACCCGTGGGATGGCACGCCGCTGATCGGCAAGACCGGCTCGCACAACGACTACACGACCATGATGATCGAGTCGAGCACGAAGGCCACCACCGCTGTCTTCGTCGGCCGCACCGAAGGCCGGGTACCCATCTGGGGCGGGAGTTACAACGGCACGGCCCTGGAGAGAATCCGTTACGGCATCGCCCAAGACATGCAGTACGCCGCCAACCAGGTGCTCGGTGGTGGAGACAACTTCCCGCAGCCGGACAGCAACCTCACCCGCCGGGTGCTCACCGATCTACCGAACGTCGTCGGGCAGACGATCGAAGATGCAACCCGCACGCTGGAGGGCGCTGGATTCGGCGTTGCTGTGGGCACTCCGATCGACAGCGATATCGCCGAGGGTCTTGTGTCCGAACAGGATCCGGGCGCAGGCCAGGCTCCTGGAGGCACCACCGTCACGCTCTCGCCGAGCAACGGACAGGGTACGACCATGCCCGATGTAACCGGAGAATCGATCCAGGACGCGATCAACACTCTCAATGCCGCGGGATTCTCGAACGTCTCGCCACATGGGTCGTGTTCAAAGAAGGACGCTGAAGTGGAGAGCACGAGTCCCTCTGCTGGGACTCCTGCGACCAAGTCCACCACCGTAACGATCAAGTGCGAGTAGCAGCTTCGCGCTCTGCACACCCTGCCCTCATCGCGCTCGGCGCGGTGGGGGCTGTGGGTGCGGCCTGCGCCGTGTGGGGCATCGGCATCGAGCGCTACCTGTTCACGGTGCGAGAGGCATCCGTTGCGGCCTTGCCACCCGGCGCGCAGCCCCTGCGCGTCCTGCACGTGTCCGATGCTCACATGGCGCCGTGGCAGCACCGCAAGCAGAACTGGCTGTCATCACTCGCCGAGCTTGAGCCGGATCTGGTGGTCAACACCGGCGACAATCTTGGCCATCGCGACGGTTTGCAAGGCATCCGGAACGCCTTCGATGCTTTCGCCGGCGTCCCCGGCGTCTTCGTGCACGGCTCCAACGACGTGCAAGGTCCTTCTCCGCGCAACCCGCTGCTGTACTTCTCCGGCCCATCGAAGCGGCACCGCGCCCCAGAGATGCTCGACACGGCAGCCCTGGACGCATACTTCACCGATGAGCTCGGCTGGGCAGGGCTGAACAATGCCGCCGCGCGCATCGAAGTCGCTGGGAACACCGTCGATCTGTTCGGCGTCGACGACGCCCATCGCGATTGGGATGACCTCGACTCCGTGCCGGCGACAATCGCCTCGCTCGGGGCGCGGGATGCCACGACTCCCCTGCTCGGCGTCACTCACGCCCCGTATCAGCGGGTACTGAACACTTTCGTCGACAACGGCGCGCAGGCGATCTTCGGCGGGCACACACACGGCGGCCAGGTCTGCTTGCCCGGCTACGGAACGCTCGTCGCGAACTGCGATATTCCTCTTAAGCAGGCCAAGGGATTGAGCACCTGGACGCACGGCGCGCGCAGCATCCCCTTGAACGTCAGCGCCGGCTGCGGCCACTCGATCTATGCGCCAGTGCGCTTCGCATGCCGCCCAGAAGCGACCCTGCTCACGCTGACAGCACAGGACACGCCCGCCTAGCAGGGACCTGCGCTCGATTCGGTGCGCGGAGATTTTCCCTGTAGACTCAAACGGTTGCAACGGGGTGTGGCGCAGCTTGGTAGCGCGCTTCGTTCGGGACGAAGAGGCCGCAGGTTCAAATCCTGTCACCCCGACCACAGTTGCAGGAAGGCCGTCCTACGGGGCGGCCTTCCCCATATCACCTGGAGAATTCATGACCACGCCTCGGCTCGTTGCCTTCGACCTCGACGACACGCTCGCTGCGTCGAAGAGCGCGATCGACCCGCGCATCGCTGCACAGCTGCGCGCGCTGCTTGCCCGTGTCGAGGTCGCGATCATCTCCGGCGGTAACGAGCAGCAGTTCCGTGCGCAGGTCATCAATCAGCTGGGCAACGCGACTGATGCCGAGCTCGGCCGCCTGCACCTGCTGCCGACATGCGGCACCCGCTACCTGCGCCACGATGGCACCGAGTTCACCACTGTGTACGCCCACGACCTGTCCGAAGAGGAGAAGTCCTCGGCACTGCAGGCGCTTCGCGAAGAGGCCGAGCGGCTGGGCCTGTGGGAAGAGAACCCGTGGGGCGACATCCTCGAAGATCGCGGCTCGCAGATCACCTTCTCCGCGCTCGGCCAGCAGGCGCCAGGAGACGCGAAGCATGCCTGGGATCCTTCCGGCCAGAAGCGCCTCTCGCTGCGCGACGCCGTCGCTGCACGCCTCCCCGACCTCGAGGTGCGCGCGGGCGGTTCGACCTCCATCGACATCACCCGTGCCGGCATCGACAAGGCCTATGGCATGAAGTCGCTCACCGAGCACACCGAGATTCCGCTGGGCGACATGCTGTTCTACGGCGACCGCCTCGACGAGGGCGGCAACGACTACCCGGTGCTCGCGATGGGCGTCCGCTCGATCGCCGTTGAGGGCTGGCAGGACACCGCCGACAAGCTCGACGAGCTGATTCCGACGCTGTAGACCGGCGCCTGTGTCACAGAACGTGCGGGTGTGGCGGCATCCAACCCGCAGCTTCTGAGACACGGTCGAAGCGTGCGTCTCAGAAATGGCGGGTGCCGCGTCAAGACACCCGCCGTTTCTGTGACACCCGCCACTGGCTCAGTCAGCGCGCGACGGGCATCAGGCGCTGCAGCTGCGTCACGTGGCCGGGCTCCAACTCGGCGAGTGAGGCGACGCCCAGCAGACGCATGGTGCGTTCGATCTCCGTGCGCAGGATCGTGATCGTGCGATCAACTCCCTGCCTGCCACCGGCCATCAGGCCGTAGAGGTATGCCCGACCGATCAGTGTGAAATCTGCGCCGAGCGCGACGGCTGCCACGATGTCTGCGCCGTTCATGATGCCGGTGTCGACCATGACCGTGAAGTCGTCGCCGACGGCCCCCCGCACCGTCGGAAGCAGGTGGAACGGGATGGGCGCTCGGTCGAGCTGGCGTCCGCCGTGGTTCGACAGCACGACGCCATCGACACCCGCGTCGCGCAGCCGCACCGCATCCTCGACGTTCTGCACACCCTTGATGACGAGCTTGCCTGGCCACAGGCCCCGAATGACCTCAAGATCGTCGTAGCTGATCGTCGGGTCCATCGCGGCATCCAACAGTTCGCCGACGGTGCCGCCGGTGGTGCTGAGCGAAGCGAACTCGAGCTTCGGAGTGGTGAGGAAGTCATACCACCACCACGGGCGCGGGATCGCGTTGATGATCGTGCCGAGCGTGAGCTGCGGCGGGATGCTGAATCCATTGCGTTTGTCGCGCAGGCGGGCTCCGGCGACCGGGGTGTCGACCGTGAACTGCAGCGTGTCGAAGCCGGCGGTGGCGGCGCGCCGGGTGAGTTCGTAGGAGATCTCACGGTCGCGCATGACATACAGCTGGAACCAGTTGCGCCCATTCGGATTCGCGGCCTTCACTGACTCGATCGAGGTCGTGCCGAGCGTGGAAAGAGTGAACGGGATGCCTGCCGCGGCGGCAGCCCCCGCTCCGGCTTCCTCACCCTCGGTCTGCATCAGACGCGTGAAGCCGGTCGGGGCGATGCCGAACGGCAGTGCGCTGGGTCCCCCGAGGATGTCGACGCTGGTGTCGACATCCGGCGCCGGGCGCAGAACGCCGGGGTGGAACTCGACATCCTCGAACGCCTGACGTGCACGCGTGAGCGACAGCTCCCCCTCGGCGGCTCCGTCGGTGTAGTCGAACGCCGCCTTCGGCGTGCGGCGCTTCGCGATCGTGCGCAGGTCGTTGATGGTGAGCGCGCCCTCGAGGCGGCGCTTCTTGCCGTCGAATTCGGGCTTCTTGAACTTCATTAGGTCGAGGATCTCGACCGGGTTGGGCAGCTGGCGCTTGACCATGATGCTCCTTTCGGGGTTCCGATTCAGGGTTCTGTGATGCGAGTCAAGCCCGCTGCGGTGTAGTAGCCGGTGATATGTGCGCGGACCAGCGCGCGAGCACGATCCGCCTCGCCTACGTCGATCGCAGCGACGATCTCGCGGTGCTCGGCGCGGAGCGTGTCTGCCATCGAGTCCCAGTCGGCGATCGCCTCGGAACCGGCTTGCACATACGACTCGATTGCTGTGCGCAGCCCCGCCATCATGGCCGCGATCACAGAGTTTCCAGATGCCTCGGCCAGAGACAGGTGCAGCTGGGCATCCAGGGCGAGAAACTCGCCGGGCGTCAGCGTGCTGGCATCCATCGCATCAAGGACACGGTGCGCTTCAGTCGTGTCGCGGGCGGTGTCCGCGGCGAGGGCTGCCGCCACAGCATCCTCCAGCACGAGCCGCGTCCCCACGACATCCGCCAGCGGGAAACCCTGTGCGGCCACCTGCAGGCGCAGCAGGGCGGACATGCCACCGGAGGGGGTGGCGATCACAATCGCGCCCGACTGCGGGCCTGAGCCGGTCGCGGTGCGGATGAGCCCCATGACCTCGAGCACGCGCAGCGCCTCACGGACGCTGGAACGTCCGACGCCGAGGTCAGCTGCCAGATCGCGCTCGGAAGGCAGCCGGTCGCCTGGTCCGAGCCTGCCGTCGAGAAGGTCGCGCTCGATGTGCTCGAGCACGAGCCGCCATGCTCGCTCCGCCATTGCTCCTCCTGTGGTCTGACCACAGAGTAGCGCGTGTGGTCAGACCACGCAAAACTTCCCTCTAGCGAGGGTGTGTGAATCGGGCTCTCAGCCCAGGCGTCCGCCGGATTCTTCCAGGTAGCAGTGCCCGCACAGCGACTCGTAGGTGACGACATCGGTGGACGCTCCCCCGGTCGCACCCTCATCGATCGCGACCTGATCACCGTCGAACACGAAGCTGCCGTTGATCACGCGGCCGTTGAACACGGCCTTGCGTCCGCAGCGGCAGATCGTCTTCAGCTCTTCCAGCGAGTGCGCGATAGCGAGCAGGCGGGCAGACCCGGGGAATGCGTGGGTGAGGAAGTCGTTGCGGATGCCGTAGGCGATCACTGGGATGCCGTCATCGACCGCGATCCGGAACAGATCATCGACCTGCTCTGCGGTGAGGAACTGGGCCTCATCCACCAGCAGGCATGCGACATCGATCGGCTCGGCGGGGATGAGTCCTGCGTCATTGTGCCGCTGCATCCGCTCACGCCGGGACTGGAACAGCGCACGCGCGTCCCCGTTCGGAGGGATCAGAAAGTCGACCTCACGGGTCATGCCGAGGCGGCTCTCCACCTGGCTTGCACCCTTGGTGTCGATCGCAGGCTTCGCGAGCAGAACGTGCTGCCCACGTTCCTCATAGTTGTATGCGGCCTGCAGCAGCGACGTCGACTTGCCGGAGTTCATCGCCCCGTAGCGGAAGTAGAGCTTCGCCACGGTGCCGTGTCACTTCGAGATGTTAAGGGTGGCTGCTGTCGCAGCCATGGACTTCTCGGCCAGTTCGGCATCTTCGTTCAGCTTCTGGCCGTACGTCGGGATGAGCTCGCGCAGCGCAGGCTCCCAGCCCGAGTACTGCTCCGGGAAGCAGTCCTTCAGCAGGGTCAGCATGATCGGCACGGCCGTCGATGCGCCAGGCGATGCGCCAAGAAGTCCGGCAATCGAACCGTCAGCGGCCGAGACGACCTCGGTGCCGAACTGCAGCACGCCGCCCTTCTTGGCATCCTTCTTCATGACCTGCGCACGCTGACCGGCGTCGATGAGCGTCCAGTCCTCGTCCTTCGCGGTGGGCATGAACGTGCGAAGGCTGTCGACCTTCTTGCGGTGGTTCTTCATCAGTTCGCCGACGAGATAGGTGATGAGGTCGGGGTTCGCGAATGCGACCCGCAGCATCGGCCACAGGTTGTGCGGGCGCACCTGGGTGACCAGGTCGAGCATCGAGCCGTTCTTGAGGAACTTCGGGCTGAAGGTCGCGAACGGACCGAACAGCAGTGACGCCTCGCCGTCGACGACACGCGTGTCGAGGTGTGGCACCGACATGGGCGGCGCACCGACGGATGCCTGCGAATAGACCTTCGCCTTGTGCTGCGAGACGACTGCCGGGTTCGAGGTCTTCAGGAACTGGCCGCCGATCGGGAAGACTCCGTAACCCTTGATCTCAGGGATGCCGGAGCGCTGCAGCATCTTCAGTGCCCAACCGCCCGCACCGACGAAGACGAACTTCGCGTTGATCTGACCAGGTGTGTGGCCGAGGCTGTTGCGGAACTTGATGTCCCAACTGCCGTCCTTCTGCTTCTTGAGCCTGCGCACCTCGTGGTTGGTGCGCAGCTCGACGCCGTTGCCTTTGAGGTGATCGAAGAGCTGGTGCGTGAGAGCGCCGAAGTCGACGTCGGTGCCGGCCGGCACACGCGTGGCTGCGAAGGGCTCGCCCTTGCGACGCTTCTGCATGAGCAGCGGTGCCCATTTGTTGATCACGCGGGAGTCTTCGCTGTACTCGATGCCATCGAACAGCGGCTGCTTCTTGAGCACCTCGTAGCGTTCCTTGAGGTACGCGACATCCTTCTCGCCATTGACGAACGTCATGTGCGGGGTGGCGTTGATGAAGGTCGATGGCGCGTCGAGCACGCCCTTGTCGATCAGTGACGACCAGAACTGCCGGCTCTGCTGGAACTGCTCGTTGATCGAGACCGCCTTGGCGGGGTCGAGCGGTCCACCGGTCTGCGGCATGTAGTTCAGCTCGCAAAGGGCAGCGTGGCCGGTGCCCGCGTTGTTCCACGGGTTCGAGCTTTCCTGGGCCACGTCAGACAGTCGCTCGAAGGCGACGATCTTCCAGTCCGGCTGCAGCTCATGCAGCAGGGCACCCAGTGTGGCACTCATGATGCCGCCACCGATGAGGACAACGTCAACGGATTCAGTCACCAGACCAGTCTAGTTCGCGGCCGGTACGCCGCGAACCATCCGGCGCACGCCGTCCTAGGGCCCCGTCTACCCTGCACAGATGCAGGGCGATCGAACGGATGCAGGGCGAAACGCCGTCGGATGGGCAGACGTCCGTGCATCGGCCCTGCAAGTGTGCCGGCGACTCGATACCACCGTCCGGCCGAGACGCGAGTTAGACGGCGACGGTGAGGCGCGCGGCGACGATCTCGGCGATCTGCACCGCGTTGAGCGCGGCGCCCTTGCGAAGGTTGTCGTTGCTGACGAACAGCACGAGACCCTTGTTCTCCGGCGCAGACTGGTCGGCACGGATGCGGCCGACGAAGCTCGGGTCCTTGCCTGCCGCGTGCAGCGGGGTCGGCACCTCTTCGAGAGCCACACCGGGAGCGGATGCCAGGATCTCGCGGGCACGGTCGGGGGTGATGTCGTCCGCGAACTCCGCGTGGATCGACAGTGAGTGACCGGTGAAAACCGGAACGCGCACGCACGTGCCCGCGACCAGCAGGCCGGGCAGCTCGAGAATCTTGCGGCTTTCGTTGCGGAGCTTCTTCTCCTCGTCGGTCTCGTTCAGTCCGTCCTCGACGATAGAACCGGCGAGCGGGATGACATCGAAGGCGATGGGTGCGACGTAGTTGTTCGGCGCAGGGAAGTCGATTGCGGAGCCGTCGTGCACGAGGCGCAGCGTGTCACCCTGAGCGAGCACGCTCTCGACCTGGCCGAGCAGTTCCTGCGCACCGGAGAGGCCGGAGCCCGACACCGCCTGGTAAGTGCTGACGATGAGACGCTCGAGACCAGCGGCCTCGGCGAGGGGCTTGAGCACCGGCATAATCGCCATGGTCGTGCAGTTCGGGTTCGCGATGATGCCCCGAGGGCGGTCGTCGGTCGCGTGCGGGTTCACCTCGCTGACCACGAGCGGCACTTCGGGGTCATTGCGCCAGGCGCTGGAGTTGTCGATGACGACGGCACCGGCTGCGGCGAAACGGTCAGCGTAGGCGCGGCTGGCGGTGGCGCCGGCGGAGAACAGCGCGATCTCAATGCCCGCTGGGTCGGCGGTCTCGACATCCTCAACGATGACGTCGACGCCCGCGTACTCGATGGTCTTGCCCGCCGAGCGAGCCGAGGAGAACAGGCGCAGCTCACGAATCGGGAACGCGCGCTCGCTGAGAATCTCGCGCATGACAGTGCCCACCTGACCGGTGGCGCCGACGATGGCGACGGAGTGTCCTGAGTCAGAGATGCGGGTCATGAGAGTCTCCTTGGCGACGTGCAGTATTGCAAACGAAGCGCAAGGCACGGCGTCGGGGTGCGGATGCCGCGCCTGGCGCCGATGTCAGGGTTCTGGTGAGTCTACCCTTCGACAGACTCAGGGAGCGACCGGCCCAGTAGCCGTCAGTCTCCGGCGACCGGTGCGATGTACGTGAGGAACGGCGATCGCTGGGCGACACGCTCATAGAGTCGCTGCGCATCGGTGTTCGATTCCGAGGTGATCCAGCGCACTTCGAGGAGGCCCTCTTCTGCGGCGATTTTCTGAAGGCGTGCGATCAGCGCCGATCCGACGCCATGGCCTCGGGCATCGGTCGTCGTGAACAGGTCGTCCAGGAAGATCGCCGTACCACCCCGGGACGGACGGGCGAAGCGACGCCAGTGCGCGAGTCCGATCGGCACGCCGTCCTGCACCGCAATAAGCGCATTCAGCTCATGGCTCTCGTCGTGCAGCCATCGCCAAACGGTATCGATCACCGCATCGTCGTGCTCGAGCGCGTAGAAGTCCCGGTATACGTGGAACAGCTGTTCCCATCCTTGCCGGTCGGACTGCTCGACCGGCCGGATGAGGATGGTCATCTCAACGCCCAGTGCCGGCGTGTACGACAGCCTCGGCGTCGCCGTCGAGCCCGTACGCGGTGTGCACGATGCGGGATGCATCGGCGAGGTCGGTGTCGCGCAGCACCACGGAGATGCGGATCTCAGAGGTCGAGATCATCTCGATGTTGATACCCGCGGTCGACAGCGCCTCGAAAAGCGTCGCCGAAACTCCGGAGTGCACGCGCATGCCGGCACCGACGACCGAGAGCTTGCCGATCTGGTCATCGTGGATGAGGCCGTCGAACCCGACTTCGGACTGCTCAGCGGCCAGCGCTTTCAGCGCCGTCGAGGCATCGGCCTTCGGCAGGGTGAACGAGATGTCGGCTCGGCCGGTGGATGCCCCGGACACGTTCTGCACGATCATGTCGACGTTGGCACCGGACTTCGCGACAATCTTGAAGATCTCGGCAGCCTTGCCCGGAACGTCAGGCACGCCGACGACGGTGATCTTCGCCTGACCCATATCTGTGGCGACGCCTGCGACGATCGGTTCTTCCATGACTTCTCCCTCAGCTTCGCGGGGGTTCTTCATGCCCTCGCCCAAAACGTATGTGCCTTCGCTTGATGAGAAGGACGATCGTGCGTGGATGAGCACGCCGTGACGGCGGGCGAACTCGACGGCGCGGATGTAGAGCACCTTGGCACCGTTTGCAGCCAGCTCAAGCATTTCTTCGCTGGAGACGTGATCGAGCTTCTGCGCCCGGGGGATGATTCGCGGGTCAGCGGTGTAAATGCCGTCGACGTCGCTGTAGATCTCGCACACGTCAGCGCTCAGCGCTGAGGCCAGTGCGACAGCAGTCGTGTCGGAGCCGCCACGACCGAGTGTGGTGATGTCGCGGGTGTCGCGGTTGAAACCCTGGAATCCGGCGACGATGACGATCGCGCCCTCGTCGAGCGCTTCGCGCAGGCGAACCGGTGTGACATCGACGATGCGCGCCGAGCCGTGATGATCGTCCGTGATCATGCCGGCCTGACTGCCGGTGAACGAGCGGGCCTCAAAGCCCATGGAGTGGATCGCCATGGCGAGCAGCGCCATCGAGATGCGCTCCCCGCTGGAGAGCAGCATGTCAAGTTCACGCGGTGCGGGGATCGGTGCGACCTCGTTCGCGAGTTCAAGCAGCTCATCGGTCGTATCGCCCATCGCGCTCACGGCGACGACGACGTCGTGCCCTGCTCGTCGGGTGTCGACGATGCGCTTGGCTACGCGCTTGATGCTCTCAGCGTCGGCGACGGACGAGCCGCCGTACTTCTGCACAATGAGGGCCACGTTCACTCCCAGGGATGTCGGGCAGATCCGCCCACCGGCCATTGTACTTTCGACGCGTATGCCGCCGAGCGCATGTGACACGGCGCTGGTCAGAGAAGTCCGAGTCGACGCGCCTCGCTGGTGGCGGCAGAGCGGCTGGTGGCGCCGAGTTTCTCCAGCAGATGCACGACATGCGTCTTGACCGTGGATTCAGAGATGAACAGCCGTGCGGCGATCTCTTTGTTCGCCGCACCTGCATCCACCAGCAGCAGAACCTCACGTTCGCGGTCGGTGAGTTCGACCCGCGGTGACCGCAGAGCCGCGATGAGTCGCTCATCGCCTCCCGGCGTGAGAACCATCGCGCCTGCGGCAGCGTCGATGATCGAACGGACGATCGTGTCGTTGTCGACGTCCTTCAGTAGATAACCGGCGGCGCCCGCTTCGATCGCGCGAATGATCTGCGCATCGTGATCGAACGTCGTCAGGATCAGCACAGCCGGAGCATCCGGCAGCCTGCGCAGCGCGGCGGTCGTCTGGACGCCGTCGATCCCCTCACCGAGACGGAGGTCGCACAGCACGACATCTGGTTTCAGGACGGATGCCATCTCGAGAGCTTCTTCGCCTGTCGAGGCCTCCCCCACTACGGTAAATCCGCGGGCCTCGATGATCGCGCGCAATCCCGCACGAACGACGGGATGATCATCGATCAGCATGACTCGTGTGCTCATGCGGGGTTCTCCTCCGATGACGCAGCGCGCACCGGCACTTCGGCGACGAGAACGGTGCCCTCTCCCGGCGACGAGCGCACTGTGAGCTCTCCTCCGTATTCGCGTAGCCGCGAGCGCATCGCCGAGAGGCCGTATGACGTCGAAGTCGAAGGCGTGGTCGAAGCGTCGGGGCGGAAGCCGACGCCGTCGTCAGTCACTGTCAGCCGCGCCGCCGCACCCACCATCTCCAGGCCGACCTCGACGGCATGCGCCTGCGCGTGCTGGCGCACGTTCGCAAGCGCCGACTGCGCAACCCGCAGGAAGACGACCTCGATCGGCGTCGGCAACGTCGGCAACGCATGGTCGGCCCGCAGCGCGGTGTCGATACCAGTGTCCGCGTGCAGTGTGTCCAACATCCGCGCGAGGGCGGCCGCGAGCGCCGAGCCCTCCAACTCGGCCGGTGCGAGCGCCGCGACAATGCGACGAAGATCAATGAGCGAATGCTGCGCGAGCGACTCGATCTGCGGCATCCGCTCGCTGTCGCCGCCGCGCGCAAGCAGCACCATCGAGCTGAGTTCCTGAGCGATAGTGTCATGCAGATCTCGCGCGAGGCGGGTGCGCTCGTGTGTGGCGCCCGCCTCACGCTGGGTTCGTGCGAGGTCTTCCTGAAGCGACGACATCTCCTCCTGCGTGCGCACCAGCGAGGCGATGAGACGATCACGTTCGACGGCATCCCGCACGAGGGCGTCATAGCCAAGGGATATCGCCAGCGCGAAGCCGCCGCCCAGCAGAGGCCCTGCAATATGCGCGAACGAAATCGACACCTGGTGCAGGATCGGCGCGATGATCGCCGCGACCAGCACCGGCAGCGCGAAAAGCACCGACGGCAAGGTGCGCAGCACATGCCCTGCGAGCAGCAACAGCGGGAACGCCAGCCACACGAACTCGGCCGAGACGACGAGCATCGCCAGCCACAGGATGCTGAGTCCGCACAGCCACCAGCCCGCAAAGCGACCGCGGGTGAAGCTCGCCCCGGCCCCATACCAGGCCAGGAAAGCACCCGCTGAGAGCATGGCGGGCAACAGTGGCACGCCGACGGTGACCGCTCGGAACGCTGTCACCACGGCCAGCAGCACCGTGATCAGATGCAGCGCGAAGCGCGCTGAGGAGAGCATCCGCCGCCGAGCGGGGTCAGTGACGGACGGAGCAGACATGATCTGATTCTGCCTCGTTCGGTCTCAGGATGCGCCGTCTGGATCTCGATCTTTCGATGGATCCCGCACGCGCGATGGCCGCGCACGCTGGAATCATGACTGTTGAAACCGTTCCCGCCCCGCGCATCGTTTCGCGCACCGCCCAGCTTCTCCTCCTGCGTGCCGTCACCGCATACACAGTGTTGGGGCTGGCCGCCGGCCTCTTCTACCGTGAATTCACCAAGGCCAACGGGTATCCAGAGGGCTTGATGGGACAACTGGGACTCGCGCACACGCACATCCTCACGCTGGGGATGATCGTGCTGCTGATCGTGCTCGCGCTGGAGAAGTCATTCGCGCTGTCGTCGAGCAAGCTGTTTCGTTGGTTCTTCTGGATCTACAACGCCGGTGTCGTGCTGACGGGTGCGATGCTGATCTGGCACGGGATGCTGCAGGTGCAGGGCCTGGAATCATCCAAGATGATCGCCGGCATCGCCGGGCTCGGGCACATGTTCGTCGGCGCTGGCTTCGTTCTGCTGCTGCTCAGCCTGCGCGCAGCGATTCGTCGACAGCCTGCTTCCGTACAGCAGTGAACTCAGGGTTGCGTCCCGTCCAAAGCCGTGGCATCCGAAACGATGTCGCTCTTCGGGCGGGGGCGCAGCCGTCCGCCGGTGCCCGCGAACCAGCATCCGATGATGATGAGTGGGAATCCGATCAGCAGACCTGGTGTGAGCGGCTCGGAGAGCACGATCGCGCCCAGGACGATCGCGACGACCGGGTTGACGTAGGTGAACAGAGGCGCACGCACTGGCCCCACTTCGCGGATGAGCGCAAAGAATGCCAGGAACGCCACGGCCGTGCACACGATTGCCAGGACCACGAGCGCAACCGTGGCAGGCACAGTCGGCACCTTGTGCTGGGTGGCAAGCGCGATCGGCAGATAGAAGATGCCGTTGGCGATGAGCGCGAGGGTGATGACGCCGAGCGACGGAACGCCACCCAACTTCTTCGCCACGATGAACGGCGCTGTCGCGTAGAGCACCGCGACCAGGAGCACCTCGGCAACCGCAACGAGGTTGCCGCTGGCGAGTCCCGGCCCGGCCACCACAACGAGGACACCGATGAATCCGATCACCAGACCGATCGCCCGTGCGGGCTTCAGCACACCACGATCACCGCTGAGGAGTGCGATGATCACGGCGAACAGCGGCACGGTGGCGACAAGGAGTCCTGTGAGTCCGGATGGCAGCGTCATCTCGGCGTGGCCGAGCAGCACGAAGGGCCCGGCGATCTCCACCGCAGCAAATGCCAGCACCCACCGCCAGTGGCGCAGCGCCGCCTTGAGTGCTCCGCTGCGGATCGCGAACGGCAGCAGCACCAGGGCGCCGATGATCGCGCGACCGGCGACGATTGCCGGTGGGGAGTAAGACTCCACGGCGATGCTAATGAACAGGTATGGGATGCCCCATAGCACAGCCATCGCACCGAACAGCAGCCATCCCTTTCGGGTGAAACCGCCGTGGGTGTTCACTCGGCCACTGCCATTTCGTTGACCACGGCCACTTCGTTGACCACAATCGCTTCTTCGGCCACAGCCACGTCATTGTGGCGGATGGCGACGGCGGTCACAGCGTGCGCCGACCCTCGAACGCGCGACCCAGCGTGACCTCGTCGGCATACTCGAGATCACCGCCGACGGGCAGTCCGGATGCCAGACGTGAAACGGTGATCTGCATCGTGGTGAGAAGCCTGCTCAAATAACTCGCCGTTGCCTCGCCCTCGAGGTTGGGGTTCGTCGCGAGGATGACCTCCTGCACGGTGCTGTCAGCGAGTCGCGTCATCAACTGAGTGATGCGCAGGTCATCTGGTCCAACACCTGCGATGGGGCTGATCGCTCCGCCAAGCACGTGGTAGAGGCCACGGAACTCGCGTGTGCGTTCGATTGCGGACACGTCTTTCGCGTCTTCGACAACGCAGATCAGCGCCGGGTTGCGGCGCGGATCACGGCAGATCGCACAGCGATCCTGCTCGGATACGTTGCCGCAGATCTCACAGAAACGCACCCTGGCACGGACGTCGGCGAGCAGTTCCGCAAGCCGGGCGACATCGAACGATGGCGTCTGCAGGATGTGGAACGTGATGCGCTGCGCGGACTTCGGCCCGATTCCGGGAAGACGCCCGAATTCGTCGATGAGTTCCTGAACGATGCCTTCGTACATCAGGCGAACTTCGTCGGAGGCTCGTAGGGCTCTTCGCGCACGAACGTCGCGCCGAGCACCTGGCGGATGACTGCCTCACCGTAGCGCTGCACTCCGTTGGTCGGCTGGAATGCATTGGCCGCGGGCGGGGTGGCAGGCGCAGCGCGCTGCGCCGTCGGTGCCGGCACCGATGGTGCGGGCTGAGGTGCTGCCTGAGGCGTAGCGATCTGAGGTGCGGCGGACTGCGGTGCGGGAACCTCGGACGCGGGCGGCATCGGTGGCTCATAGGGCGGCTCGTCGTCGGGATACGGCGCCTCGTCATCGCCGGGCAGGGGCGGCTCATCGCGATCGATTGCGCCATCGTTCGGGGGCAGCGGCGCGGATGCCGCGGACTCTACCTCGGCGGGCTCCTCATCGACCGGGAACTGCGGCTGAGGTTCATCGGCGGCACTGGGATCAGCAATAGGGATGGATGCAACCGCCCACTCGGTGACGGGTGTCGACGGGGCTGCCTGCTGCGTGTCGGGCTTGGCCCCAGGCTTCGGAGCCGTGCGCACCGGGGCAGGCGCTGCCGCTTCGGATAACGCCGCTGGCGGCAACGGGGCGGGGCGGTACTTCACACGTACGCCGAGCTCCTGATCGATCGCATCGCGAAGGTGATCGGATGCTCCATCACCTGGCGTCGTGCCCTTGAACTTCGCAACGTCCTGCTGTCCGGCGAAGCCGATCGTCAACACCTCAGACGCGGTGTCGAAGTCGAGCGGCTGCACTGTGGTGACCAGCAGCCACGACATGCGGTTCACGTTCTCGAGGCGCGTGAGAATGGCTGGCCACGACGAGCGGATGCGGTCGAAATCGACCATTCCGGACGGGGCGGGCACGGAGGTCGCTTCGACAGGCTCGGGCGTGGCGGGTGTGGCGGGCGCTTCGACAGACTCGGGTGTAGCGGGCGCTTCGACAGGCTCAGCGACCGGCACGACTGGCGCGACAGGCTCAGCTTCGGCGGGAGTGGGCGCCGCCACGACTGGCTCCACGACCTCTACGGCAGGCGCAGAAACGACCGGTGCCGGCGCGACTGGCGCCGCAACGACAGGCGCCGCAACAGGAGCGGCAGGCGCAGGCGCAGCAACAGCGGCAGGCACCTGGGCAGCGACGGCAGCCACCGCCACGCCCTGCCCCGCCGCGCTCAGCACGCGGGCGATCATGAGCTCCAGGTGCAGACGGGGAGATGTGGCCCCCGCCATGTCATCCAGAGCGGCGCTCACGACGTCGGCCGTGCGCGAGAGGCGCGCAGCGCCGTATGCGGTGGCCTGCGCGCGCATGCGAGTCAGCTCATCTTCAGCCAGGCCGCGCAGCACCGCCGAGGCGCCGTCGCCGACCGCGGCGATCACAATGAGATCGCGTAGTCGCTCCAGCAGATCATCGACGAATCGGCGTGGGTCTTGCCCGGTCTGCACAACCCGATCGATTGCGGGGAAAGCGGCCGCGGCATCACCAGCGGCGAGCGCCTCGACGATCTCGTCCAGCAGTGCGCCGTGCGTATATCCGAGCAGTGACACAGCACGTTCATATGCGACGGTGTCGGTGTCAGAGCCGGCGATCAACTGGTCAAGCAGCGAGAGCGTGTCACGGGGCGATCCGCCACCGGCGCGAACGACGAGTGGCAGCACACCCTGGGCGACCTTGACGCCCTCTTCGACACAGAGTTTCTCGACGTACTCGAGCATCGCCGCCGGAGGCACCAGCCGGAACGGATAGTGGTGCGTACGAGAGCGGATGGTGCCGAGCACCTTGTCTGGCTCAGTCGTCGCGAAGATGAACTTGACGTGCGCAGGCGGCTCTTCGACGAGTTTCAGCAGTGCATTGAAGCCCTGCGGGGTGACCATGTGGGCCTCATCGAGGATGAAGATCTTGAAGCGATCACGGCTGGGGGCGAAGGTCGCCCGCTCACGCAGGTCACGGGCATCGTCGACACCGTTGTGGCTCGCCGCATCGATCTCGACGACGTCGAGGGATCCGCCACCGGCGCGGGAGAGTTCTACACAGCTCGGGCACGTGCCGCACGGGGTGTCAGTGGGGCCCTCCGCGCAGTTCAGGCAACGGGCGAGAATGCGCGCTGAAGTGGTCTTTCCGCATCCGCGAGGACCGGAGAAGAGATAGGCGTGCCCGACGCGATCGCTGCGCAACGCGGTCATGAGCGGATCAGTCACCTGCGACTGCCCGATCATCTCGCCAAAGTTCTCGGGGCGGTAGCGGCGGTACAGGGCTGTGGTCACTTCCCCAGCCTACGGCGTACCGCCGACACCGAGGTGAGCGATCGGCTTCTCACTCAGTCTTCAACCACACCCATGATCGGCATCGTCGTCGTGATCACCGGTACGGATGCCGAGAGCCGCGTGCCGTCGTCTCGTCGTGCATCCTGGAACTGTCGCAGCGTCGGCCGCCCTGGCAGAACAGGACCCTGGTCGGCGAGCGCGACCACAGCATCCGCACCCGGCGACGCCGTGAACTCGACCCCGCGGACGGTGAATGAGACCGGCTCTCCAGAACGGGCGACGACGCGCAGTTCTTCACGCGTCACCGTCACCTGCAGAGTCGCGCCCTGCCACTGCAGAGGGAAAGACAGCGAAGGCCAGTCCACCGGCAGTCGTGGGTCGAAACTCAGCTCACCCGCGTAATCACGCATACCGCCGAAACCAGACACCAGCGCGGTCCAGACTCCACCCGCGGATGCCACGTGCACGCCGTCGGAGGCATTGTGATGCAGATCGCCGAGGTCGACGAACAATGACTGTTCGAAGTACTCCCTCGCGAGGTCCTGATATCCGACCTCGGCCGCGAGGATCGACTGCACGACCGCTGACAGCGTCGAATCGCCGGTCGTCAGCGGGTCGTAGTACTGGAAGTCGGCAAGTTTCTCCTCGGGGGTGAAGTGGTTGCCCTGCAAGAACAGCGCGAGCACGACATCCGACTGCTTGATCACCTGGAACCGGTAGATCACCAGAGGGTGGAAATGCAGCAGCAGCGGACGCTGATCTTCCGGCGTGTGGTCCAGATCCCAGACCTCTCGCTCCAGGAACATCGCGTCCTGAGGGTGGATGCCGAGGCTCTCGCTGAACGGGATGACGATGGCCTCTGCGGCGCGGTCCCATGCATCCGGCTCGCCTTGTCCCACCCCTGTGCGCTCGACGAGCGCCGCATAGGCCCGAGGATCAGCCTCCGCGATCTCGCGCACGACGCGTGCCGCGTAGCGGAGGTTGTGGCGTGCCATCACGTTCGTGAAGAGGTTGTCGTTCACAACGGTCGTGTACTCATCGGGGCCAGTCACACCGTGAATGTGGAACGTCTCCTCCGAGCCTCCCCCAAGCCCATTGGACGAACGCCAGAACCCGAGCGTCGCCCAGAGTCTCGCCGTTTCCACGGCGATGTCCACTCCCTCGCGGCGGAGGAAGTCCTCATCTCCCGTGGCACGCACATACTTGCCGAGCGCAAAGTTCACGTCGGCGTTGATGTGGTACTGCGCGGTACCGGCGGCGTAGTAGGCGGAGGCTTCCTCGCCGTTAATGGTCCGCCAGGGGAACAGCGCGCCCGCCTCGTTGAGCTGGCCAGCACGGCGACGAGCCGCCGGCAGCATCAGCACCCGCGCGCGCAGCGCATTACGCGCCCACTGCGGGCTCGTATAGGTGAGAAAAGGCAGGACATAGATTTCGGTGTCCCAGAAGTAGTGACCGCTGTAGCCGGAGCCGCTGAGTCCCTTGGCTGGCACCCCTGCCCCGTCCGCGCGCGCAGAGGCCTGAGCCAGCTGGAAAAGGCACCAACGACTCGCCTGCTGCAGATCGTCATGCCCCTCGATCACGACATCCGAACGCTCCCAGAATGCTGCCAGCCACTCTCGCTGACGCTCGAACTGGAACTCGACGCCCTCTACGGCCGCCCGGTCGAGCGATCGACGGCAACGGTCGACGAGCTCTCTCGCAGGCATCCCGCGAGAGGTGTGGTAACTCACGAGCTTTGTGATCCGAATCGGGACGCCGGCTTTCGCCTGCACCCGGAAGACGTGCTTGGCGATGTCGGGTTCGACCAGCATGCGAACGCTGTAGTCGTTATCGGTCTCGATCACGTGATCGGCGACCACGGCGACCGTCATGCCGGAATCAGTGGTCTCGTAAGACAGCACCGAGCGCAGACCGTCTTGCCAGTACTCCGCGGGCTGCAGCACTCGCTCGGTTATCCGCTCGGTCTTGCGTGGGTCGAAACCCGCCTTCTGCGCAACATCCGGTGTGCCCGCGTAGACGTTCCCGCCGTCCTGCCGATTCAGCAGTTGGCAGGACACAGTCACCGGAGCATCCGCATTCTCGACCGTGATCTCGAGTCGAAGGATTGTGAGATGACGCTCTTCGAAGCTGACCATGCGCTCGTCGCGCATACGGATGCGCTTGCCGGACGGCGTGTCCCATACAAAGCTGCGCTCGAGCACACCAGTGCGCATGTCCAGAGTGCGGGTGTACTCGCGCACCTCGGACTCTTCGAAGGAGATCGGCTCATCGTCGACGTAGACGCGCATGATCTTCGCATCCGGTGCGTTGACGATCGTCTGGCCGACTTCGGCGAAGCCGAAGGCCTGCTCCGCGTGCCGAATGGGCCAAGTCTCGTGCAGGCCGTTGATGAAGGTGCCGTGCTCGTGGGCGCCGCGCCCTTCGATGTGGTTGCCACGCAGGCCGAGATAGCCGTTGCCGACCGTGAAGATGGTCTCTGCGACACCGTCCTCTGCATATCGTGTCTCGGTGAGACGCCACGGGTCGACGGGGAAGCGTTCGCGATCGATCATGCGGTCTCCGAGGGGTTGAGCAGAGAGGGGTTAGGCAGAAGGCTGGCAAGGTCGTCGACGATGAAGGTGGCGCCAACAGCGCGCAGGTTGCCCGCGCCAGCACCGCGGTCGACGCCAATGACGACGACGTAACCGGCGGATGACGCGGATGCGACGCCGGCAACGGCATCCTCAACAGCCACGCTTCGCTCCGGATTCACGCCCAGCGCCACGGCACCGGCGCGGAACATGTCGGGCGCTGGCTTCGAGGCAAGACCATCACGCTCGGCGACCACACCATCGACCACGATGGCGAAGAAATCTCGGATACCGGCCTTCGCCAACACCTCCTCAGCATTCTTCGAGCTGGAGACGACGCCCATCGGGATGCCTGCGGCGCGCAATTGCTCGATGAGAGCGAGCGAGCCCGGGTACGGTGTGATGCCTTGCCTGTGCAGGGACGCGGAGAACGCGGCGTTCTTGCGATTGCCGATGCCGCAGATCGTCTCGGTTTCCGGCAGATCATCCACGTGACCCCACGGAATCTCGACGTTGCGGCTGCGCAGCAGACTCGCGACGCCGTCATAGCGCTTCTTGCCATCGACGTAGGCGTAATAGTCGGAGTCGGTGTACGCCGGGGTGATTCCCCACTGCGTGAATACCTGGTCGAATACGGCTTGCCAGGCGCGCATGTGCACCTCGGCAGTAGGCGTCAGCACGCCATCCAGGTCGAAGAGTACGCCTTCGGCGCGGCTCAGGTCGGGCAGGGTCTGGGACACTCAGAACTCCCATCGGCTCGGTGGTTTTGGTGGTCTCGGTTGTGGAGGGACACCTCAACGTGCCTGTCCTGCCAGCGTAGTGGTGGGTACTGAGCGGGGTAAAGGTTACGCGCCTACCGGAGCCAGGCCGACCGAGGTGCGGCTGTAAATCTGGGGCTGTTCGATGGCCTTGACGAGGAAGTCCGCGACCGAGACACGTGGGATCGCCCGGTTCATCGCTGGCGCCCCGGTGAAGGTCTCTACATACTCGACGAACTCGCTCGTGCTGAGCGTCGTCGGGCGCGCGACAGTGACGTCGAAACCTGCGTCTGAGAGCTGACGCAGGGCGCCGCGGTGGTCGGCGAGCGGATGCCGCAGCACCCACTGCACGCCGCGGCCCACGATCCCTGTCAGCTCGTCATCGACACCGAGAGAGCCGCAGTAGGCGATCCTGCTGACACCTGCCTGCCTCATCCCTGCGACGATGTTCGCTGTCATCCGCTCGAGCTCGTCAGATTTCTTCATGCCGGTCGATGACGACAGGCATGAGATCACGGCATCCTGGCCGTGGATGGCCGATGCCACGGCTGCCGCGTCGAACGCGTCTCCCTGGCGCACGGTCACATCTTCGCGGTACTGCAGCTTTTCGGGGGTTCTCACGAACGCTGTCACCTCGTGTCCGGCCTCTGCGGCGCGCCGCACCACGTGCTGGCCCACTCCGCCGGTTGCTCCGAAGACGATGATCCTCATGCGAGGCTCATCGTCTGACGTGCGATCTCGAGCTCTTCATTCGTCGGCACGACGAGCACCTCGACGCTCGAGGCATCGGTGGAGATTCTGCGGATGCCGGATGCGCGCGCCTCATTGCGCGCAGGATCGATCTCGGTACCCAGGAACCCCAGGGTTGCCAGTGCCTCGGCGCGCACGCGTGCAGCATTTTCACCGACACCCGCAGTGAACGAGATCACATCCATTCCGCCGAGCTGTGCCATGTAGGCGCCGGCATAGGTGCGCAGTCGATGAATGTAGACATCGAATGCAAGGATTGCGGCATCCTCTCCCGCATCCACGCCCGCGAGGATGTCGCGCATATCGCTGCGACCGGCAAGGCCCGCCAGACCACTCTGCTTGTTCAGCATCGTGTCCAGCTCACGGCTGTCCATCTGCGCGACCCGGCCGAGGTGCAACACGACTGCAGGGTCGATGTCTCCGGAACGCGTGCCCATCACCAGGCCCTCGAGGGGAGTCAGCCCCATCGACGTCTCCACCGAGCGACCACCGTCGATGGCGGTGACCGAGGCACCGTTGCCGAGGTGGAACACGATTTGCCGCAACTCTGCCAACGGCCGCTTCAGGAACAGTGCGGCCTGCTCTGAGACGTACTTGTGGCTCGTGCCGTGGAATCCGTAGCGGCGGATGCGGTGCCGCTCCGCGAGCTTCCGGTCGATGGCGTAGGTGTAGGCGGCCCGAGGCAGGGTCTGATGGAAGGCGGTGTCGAAGATCGCTACGTGCGGGACGTCGGCGAAGGCTTGCCGACCGGCACGGATTCCCGCGACGGCGCCCGGATTGTGTAGCGGCGCGAGGATCGAGAGATCCTCGATGTTGATTTCGATCAGGTCGTCGATGAGCGTGGGTGCGAAGAACCTCGCCCCGCCATGCACCACGCGATGTCCGACCGCGATGGGCGGGTGCTCCGCAAGCTGCGGGCCGTGTTCAGCGAACTGCTCGAGCATCACGGCCATCGCCTCGTAGTGGTCCGCGACCGGTCGCTCGCTACGATGCGTGGCACTCAGCATTGTCTGTGTGGGTTCGCCCTCGACCGCGAGATGGCGGACGCTGTGGGAGATCTCGCCGGCTTCCTGTCCGATCCGCTCGATGAGGCCCTCACCGAGCGGCAGCTCACGTTCCATGTCCATGAGGCTGTATTTCAGTGACGAAGAACCACTGTTGATGACGAGGACGACACTCATGAGGATGCTCCCTGTGCTGTACCTGCGCCGCCCTGGGCCTGGATCGCGGTGATGGCGACCGTGTTGACGATGTCATCAACCAGAGCGCCACGGCTGAGGTCATTGATCGGCTTGTTCAGCCCCTGCAGCACCGGGCCGATCGCGACCGCGCCGGCCGAGCGTTGCACCGCCTTGTAGGTGTTGTTGCCGGTGTTGAGGTCGGGGAATATGAACACGGTGGCGCGGCCAGCGACGGCGGAGTCCGGCAGCTTCGCCTTCGCGACCGCGGCATCGGCTGCGGCGTCGTATTGGATAGGGCCTTCCACGGGCAGCTCAGGAGCGCGCTCTCGTACGAGTGCGGTCGCGTCACGGACCTTGTCGACGTCGGCGCCAGTGCCCGACTCTCCCGTTGAGTACGACAGCATCGCGACCCGCGGTTCGATCCCGAACTGCTGCGCGGTCTCGGCAGACGAGATCGCGATGTCAGCGAGCTGGATGCTGGTGGGATCGGGAATCACCGCGCAGTCGCCGTACACGAGCACCCGGTCGGCGAGCGCCATGAGGAACACGCTTGAGACGACGTTGACGCCTGGCCGAGTCTTGATGATCTCGAATGACGGACGAATCGTGTGTGCCGTGGTGTGCGTCGCCCCTGAGACCATGCCGTCAGCGAGGCCGAGGTGCACCATGAGGGTGCCGAAATAGGAGACATCAGTGACGGTGTCTGCGGCCTGCTGAACAGTGACACCCTTGTGCGCGCGCAGTCGCGCATACTCCTCAGCGAAACGCGCGACGTACTCAGGATCGGTCGGGCTGATGATCTGGGCCGCGGAGACATCGATGCCCAGCTCAGTGGCTCGCGCGTGGATAGCGGCTTCGTCGCCGAGGATCGTCAGATCAGCGACATCGCGTGCGATCAGTGTCGCCGCCGCCCGCAGGATTCGATCGTCCTCACCCTCGGGAAGCACTATGCGCTTGCGGTCTGCGCGAGCGCGCTCGATGAGCCCATATTCGAACATCAGTGGCGTGACTACGCGCGATTCGGCAAGCCCGAGCTGGGTGGTGAGCTCGGTGATGTCGACGTGTGTCTGAAACAGTCTGAGGGCCCGGTCATAGCGATGCCTGGAGTCGGCCGCGAGACGCCCGCGCGCACCCATCACCCGCACGGCAGTGTCGTAGGTGCCGTAATCAGTGGCGATGATCGGCACCGACGAGGCGAGCCCGTCGAGCAGCTGTTCGATCGGTGCCGGCAGCGGGAACGGCCCGTTCAAGATGACGCCGGAGATCGAAGGGAAGGTGCCCGCGGCATCCGCAAGCAGAATCGCGAGCAGCACTTCGGTGCGGTCGGCAGGAATCACCACCACGGCATCCTCAGTGAGGCGCGGCAGCACGTTCACCATCGACATGCCAGCGACGACCACGCTGAGCGCTTCCCTGGTCAGCAGCTCAGGGTCGCCCTTGACTAGACGACCGTCAACCGCAGCGAGGATGCCGCGGATCGATGGTGCCACCAGCGTGCGGTCCTCCGGGATCGCCCACACCGAGGTCTCCTCGGCGCGCGCGGCGCGCACGGCTTCGATGGCCTGCGGCAGCGCATCCGGATCGGAGCGATTCACGATCACGGCGAAGAGCTCGGCGCGCTCCTCCTGCAGCTCGGCGAGCGCGAGCGCCGCGATCTGACCGACTGTCGCTGGCGTACGCGCCGTCGAGGTTCCGAGCTGTTCAGCGTTGGCCTGTTGGTCGCGACCGCCGAGGACGAGAAGCACGGGCGCACCGAGATTCGCCGCAATGCGAGCGTTGTACCCGAGCTCTGCGGGACTGGCGACATCCGTATAGTCACTGCCGACGATAACGACCGCATCGCACTGTGCTTCGACCGCTTTGAAGCGGGAGACGATGGTCGCGAGCGCCTTGTCAGGATCGTCGCGCACATGGTCGTAGGTGACGCCAACGCAGTCGTCGTACTCGAGGTGCACGCCATCGTGCGCGAGCAACAGCTCGAGCACGTAGTCACGCTCTTCAGACGATCGGGCGATCGGGCGGAAGACACCGACTCTGGGGGTGACTCGCATGAGCGCGTCGAGCACGCCCAGTGCGATGGTGGATTTGCCTGAATGTCCCTCGGCCGAGGTGATGTAGATGCTCCGCGCCACGGAGCCAGCTTAGGCCGTGCTTCCTGCACCGTCTCCTATACCGGGCAGGCGCCGGACAGTGCGTCGACCACCAGTGCGGCATCGTCCTCGAACTGGGCATAGTGATCGGGTTCGGTGTTGATCTGCACGCGGTGGATCGCCTGGGTCGGCTCCATCTGCTGCCACCCCGCGAGTTTCATCAGCCGCGCGTAGAACAGCGTGGCAGCCGTGGCTGGGTCCATCCGCTCCTGTGCGCTCCCCCACCATTCCTGCTGTTGGAACAGCCCGATGCTGCTGGTGGCGGTGCCATCCGGGTTCGTAATGCCGGACGTCTCCCAATCGCCGTAATCGATGTTGTGCAAACTACTCTCGCCCATCGCGGCCATCACGCCGAGCATCTGTCCGTCGCGTTCCAGCCCCTGAGCCGTCGCCGTCCGGACGATGATGGCGGCGTTTTCCAACTGCTCGCCCTGCCACCCCGCCACGCCGTCAGCGGGGAAGGCTGCTGTGTCATAGGCGCACACGGCGATCGGATCGTGCGACGTCGCCACCGGCACAAGCACGATCAGGAACGTGGCGAGAGTGAGCGCGCCGAGAGTCAGGATCACCGGCCGCACAGAACGCCGCGTGTTCACCTTTTTCTTTGTTGACGTTTTCTTCTTCGCTGGCTTCTTCGCCGTCGACTTTTTCGCCGTCGGCTTTTTCGCCGTCGTTGTTCGAGCGCTCACGCCGCGCGGTCTCCGCGTGGCCGCACTCCGGCGAGCGCGGCCACGCCGCCGCCGATCGCTCCGAACAGGTGCGCCTGCCAGGAGATGCCGGCGCTCACCCCGACGATGCCGGCGAGCATCGAGCCTCCGTAGAGCACGATGACGATGAGCGCGACGAGAGCGTAGGCGATGCGGTGCGCGACCGGACGCGGCGAAAATACTCGCACGACGACATACGCGAAGTAGCCGAATACGAGCACGGATGCCCCGACGGTGAGCGTGCCGGGAGCATTGAGGAGCCAGGTTCCCGCGCCGCCCACGAGCGCGACCACGAGCGTGACCAGCCAGAACCTGCGCGACCCCTCAACGGCGACCAGGCAGCCCAGCACGAGCAACGGCAGCGTGTTTCCGATCAGATGCGGCCAGCCGGAGTGCAACAGCGGCCCGAGCACGAGCCCAGGCAGACTGGCGAAATCCCACGAACGGAGCCCAAACCCGGTGAACGAACCGGGCAGAATAGCGTCCACGATCTGGATCGCCCACATCAGGGCGACGAGCGCCAGCGGCGAGACGAAGCGCGCGAAAGCGCTGGTTCGCCGCGGGGCGGTGGAATTACTCACACCATGATCCTCGCAGGAGAAGCTGGGTGACATCCCGCTTTCGGGCAAAAGAAATGACCCTCCGCGCACCCAGCAGAGCCCGGTTACCCTTGCTACGTTTCCGTCCTGGGGGAATTGGCCTGGATGCTGCCACGCGGAGAGCCGAGAAACAGTCTACCCGTCGCGCGACGCAGTCACGAACGCGCCCGGATAGTCTCGATGACAACGAAGAAATACAGGAAGCCCATGGATCCACTCGCCGACGTCGCCCCGTTGAAGTCTTGGCACTTCACTGGCACGCTGCGCACTTACCAGGCCGAAGTCCTCGATCAGCTTCCGCCTTCCGCGGGCGACTCGCTGCACATCGTCGCGCCGCCCGGATCTGGGAAGACGCTGCTGGGCCTGCTGCTCGCCATGAGAGAGGGACGCCGCACTCTCGTACTCGCACCGACGATGACCATCCGTCAACAGTGGCTGCGCGCCGCGCGTGACCTCGCGTCGGACTTCGAATCCGTGTCGGACGATCCCACCCGCCTCGCCGACCTGACTGTCCTTACCTATCAGCTGCTCAGCGTCGCCGGAGACGGTTCACCTTTTGAGGAACTCGCCAGATCACGTTGGGTGGATGAACTCGTCGCCGCTGGCCGCAGCGAGGTGGATGCCTCGACGTGGCTCGCCGAATTGGCAGTGGACAACGCGTCGGCATACCGCGTCGGCGTCCGGCGGCGCGTGCGACGACTGCGAAGCCGGTTCGCCAGACAGCGCCCGGAGGAACTCGCGCGCGTGCTGCATCCGAACGCGGTAAGGGTGATCGATGCGATCGTCGCGGCCGGAATCGAGACGATCGTCCTGGACGAGTGTCATCATCTGCTCGATCACTGGGCGTTGGTGGTCGCTTACCTCGCCGGGCGTATTCGCGAGAACGGCGGCACACCCCTGTTGATCGGCCTCACCGCCACGCTGCCTTCGCCCGATGACGAGACGGAGTTCGAAAACTACGATCAGCTCCTCGGCGAGGTGGACTACGAGGTCCCGACTCCGGCTGTCGTCAAAGAGGGCCATCTCGCCCCGTACCGCGACCACGTCTGGTTCACCGAGCCCGTTCCCGCTGAGGCTGAGTTCCTCCGCCACCATGAAGGGCGTCTGCACGAGCTCATGGCCCAGGTGCTCTCCACCCCGGACGGGCTGTCCTATCTGGAAGAGCAGCTGCAACCGGTCGGAGACGCGGTTGGTGACGCGGAGCACACCCTCATCCGGCTCGACCGTGCCCTGACCTCGGACTTCGCTCTCACGCGGTCCTGCGCCGTGGTGCTCCGTGAGATCGCGCCGAACCATCCGATCGCGACTGTGCTTCCGCCCGCGTTGTTCGACCGTTGCACCACTGACGATCTCCTCACCGTCCTCGCCCGCTTCGCACTTGCTCGGCTTCTCTCCGATCCTGATGCCCGCGCGCAATGGGAGTACGTACGCCGGTCGCTGGCGGATTTCGGATACCACCTCACGGATCGTGGCATCCGACGCGGACGGAACCCTGTTGAGACGACCCTCGCCTACTCCGCTGCGAAGGATCATGCGGTCGTCGAGATCTTGCGTATGGAACTCTCCAGCGCCGATGCCGAGCATGTGCGGGCGGTCGTCGTGACCGACTTCGTGGTCCACGGAAATCACCGAGGCCTTGCCGGAGACGAAGCGGCCGGAGCGCTGCGCACCTTCGATCTGCTTGCTCGAGACGAGATGACCGGCCGCATGCGCCCAGTGCTCATCACGTCGCAGCATCTGCGGGTACGCAGCGAGGATGCCTCGATGATCGCGGCGGCGCTGACTGAACTACTCGACGTCGACGTCGACGTCGAAATCTCCGATGGCTTCGGAGCCGTCCGTGAGCTCAGAGCACCGGGTGTCGGCAGCGGTCGGATCGTCACTGCGGTGTCTGAGTTGATTCGGCGCGGAATCGTTCGACTTCTCGTCGGCACTCGAGGGCTGCTCGGCGAGGGCTGGGACTGTCCCGCGGTGAACACACTCATCGATCTGACCGCTGTGGCGACATCATCCGCCACGCAGCAGCTACGAGGCAGAACACTCCGTCTCGATCCCGACTGGCCCTCCAAGGTGGCGCATAACTGGTCGGTCTCGTGCCTGATCCCCTCACCGGTCGCACTCGACGATGCCGCCGAGCCTCGCAGGCTACGGCGCAAGCACAGTCATCTCTGGGGGCTGAGCAGCGACGACTCCACCCGCATCGTCGCTGGACTCGGACACGCACTCCCGACCGACGCCGCGACCATGCTGGAGCGTGTTCTGAGCAAGGACCCCGGTGCCACTGTCCACGAGATCAATCGGATCACCGCATCGCGGATGCCCACACGAGCGCAGACTCACACCGACTGGCGGATCGGGGAGCCGTACGCATCCCGCGAGCGCGAGATCGTGTCGGTGCGCAATCGCAGGACCGATTCGCCGCTGTTTCGCACCACACCGGCGGTCGCCGTCGGAGTGCCGATGCGGTTCACACTCGGCGCCATCGGCATCGGCACCCTCACTGCCGCGCTGAGCGAGACCGGATTCATCACCATCGCCCCGCCTTCGGCGCTGGGCGTGGCCGTTGCGGGTGGTTTGGTCATCGCTGCATCGTCTACCGCGCCAACGTTGATTCGCGCTCTGCGCAGCCGCTCCCACCCGGCCGACATCTATCGAGGTGCGGCCGTCGCGATCGCGCAGGCCCTGCACGAGGCGCAGCGAATCGCGCAGTTCGATGAAAAGCTGATCGCCGCTCGCAGCGTCCAGGGCGAAGCGAACACGATCCGCATCGAACTTGGCGGCAGTGAGGCCGACCGCCGGCTGATTGCCGAGGCTGTCGAGGAGCTCTTCTCTCCTGCACAGAACCCCCGGTTCCTCCTCCGCGTCGATCGCGGCGCCGCACGAGGGTTCGGCTGGTTCGATCGGCTGGCCGATCGACTCTCCCCCGGCAGAACGCTTCTTCCGGTTCCCCGGCTGATCGGCCGCCGACGGGCGGATGCCGAGCGATTCAGCGAACTTTGGAGCCAGATGGTGGGCAGGTGTTCGCTGCACGAGCTGAGTGGTCTCCAGGGCGCGGCGCTCCTCCGCGTCGCCCGGAGCACACAGAGCCACATCGATCCCACCGAACCGCGTGGTCGAGTGTGGGGTTGAACCCTCCATACGCGGATCCCGGCCCTTCGTCAGGTTCAGGATCCGGAACGCGACAGCCCCAGTCACCAACGCGTACGATCAAAAGAACACCCAACGCAGGGCGAGAGGCAGTGCATGGACGACACCGGAACGCCGATGACGGCTACGCAGTTCGCGACAGAGACCTCCGCGATCCTTGCGTCCGTCGGCAAGGTCATAGATGGCAAGCCGGATGCCGTACGCGGCGCGGTGGTGTGCCTGCTCGCGCAGGGGCACCTCCTCATCGAGGATGTGCCCGGCGTCGGCAAGACGATGCTCGCCCGCGCACTCGCGGCCAGCGTGGATGCGACGGTCCGCCGCATCCAGTTCACTCCCGATCTATTGCCTGGCGACGTCACCGGTGTCTCGGTGTACAACCCCGTCGACCGCGAGTTCGAGTTCAAGCAGGGCGCAGTCTTCGCCCAGATCGTGATCGCCGACGAGATCAACCGGTCCTCTCCCAAAACGCAGTCCGCGCTACTGGAGGCTATGGAGGAGGGCCAGGTCACTGTGGACGGGCAGACGCACCCGTTGCCTGACCCGTTCCTCGTCGTCGCCACTCAGAACCCGCTCGAGATGGAAGGCACCTACGCGCTCCCAGAGGCACAGCGTGACCGGTTCATGATGCGCATCTCGATGGGATATCCGGATGCCGCGGCCGAAGCCCTCATGCTGCGCCAGCGGGACAGCGTGAACCCTCTCGCCTCGATCACCCCAGTCGCCGATGCCCGCTCGATCACTCGGATGATCGGCTGGGCCCGTGCAGTGCACGTCTCCCCCGCCGTCGAGGAGTACGCAGTCGCGCTGGCACATGCAACGCGTTCCGATCCGAGCCTGCACCTGGGCGCGAGTCCACGGGCGACGCTGCAACTCGTCCGCGCCGCCAAGGTCTGGGCCGCGCTGGATGGCCGCGACTTCGTGATCCCCGACGACCTCACCACACTGCTGGCGCCGGTGTTCGCGCATCGACTGTTGCCCGCACGAGGGGTGCACCGTGCCGGCGCACAACCGATCGAGGCCGCACTGAACCAGATCGTGGATCGGGTTCGCGTTCCGGTTGCGGCCCGAGTCTGACATCCGGCCATGCGTCGGCGTAGACCTCTCACCTATCGCGGCGTAGCCGCGATACTTGCGGGGCTGCTCTGTGTGATCGCGGCGAACCTGCTTGCGGCTCCTATCCTGCTCTACGTCGCGATGTTGCTGTTTCTGCTCGTCGTCTTCGCCGCACTCGTCGTACATGTTCCTCGGCGCAGCGGTCCGGTGACCAGGCGCATCTCCACAGATCTGCTCACCGTCGGCGAAGAGTCCCAGGTTGCGGTGCGCTTCGACTTGCGCGCACTGCGCGTGCCGCACGGCACATGGCGGGACCAGTTGCCGCCCTCGGTCTCAGGTGATGCGGAAGGCGAATTCCCCACCGACAACGGCACACACATCCGCTACGCGATCACCGGGGTCAGGCGCGGCGTCTGGCCGGTTGGCCCCCTGCTTTTACGCACGATCGACCCCTTCGGATTCGCCCAGCGGGAGCAGGAGTTCGGTGACACCCGCACGGTCACCGTCGTGCCCGAGATCGTTCCACTCGCTCCGCTGAGCAGCAACATCGGCGCGGCCGGAGGCACAGCACACACATCATCAACGAGGCTCGGCCAGGGTAGCGACAACCTCTCTCCTCGGCATTATGTGTCGGGTGACTCGATGCGCCGCATCCACTGGCGAGCGACCGCCCACCGCGGCGATCTCATGGTGCGCCAGGAGGAAGAGGAATCCAGCCCAGATGCGCTCGTCATCCTCGATCGCACGGCGCGCCGCTGGGAACGAGTAGGCGTAGACGCTGACCCTGCCTTCGAAGCAGCGGTCTCGGCATGCGCATCTATCGCTCTGCACCTCGTGCAGGAGGGCTACAGCGTCGACGTCCTCGACTCGTCAGGAACGATGCTCGGCGCCCTCCGCGGGCATGAGGATGACCGTGACTCATTGCTGGTCGCATTGGCAATGGTCTCCCCCCAGGGCGAGGCGCGAGACATCGTCTCGCTCTTCGACGGCGCACCCCCAGGGCCCCTGGTGATGATCACGGGCCGACTCGATGAAGAGGATGCTGTGCTCCTCCGACACGGCGGCGCTGCAGCTCCCATCCTGCTTGCCGCAGAGCCGCTCGCCGGTGCCACAGATGCTGTCGCAGCACTTGGGTGGTCATCCGCGCAGCTCACCGACGACGTTGCATCCGCCTGGGAAGATGCATTGCCCGCACGCATGGCATCCGGAGGCGGGCATGTCGCACGTTGAACAGCGCCCCGCCGACCGCCGCAGGAACACCGCTGAGCGCCGGGAACGCACGCTTGCCGTTGCACTGCTCTCCGCCTGCGCAGGATTCGTCGCACTCTGGCCATACACATCGGTGATCGCCCCCGGCGGCTGGTCGTTGATGAGCGTCACCATCATCCTGGTCATCGCCGTGACCGGATTCGTCGTACGGCAGTTGCGCGCTGGTAGGGCTGACCGGGTGTGGTCGACGCTGGTCGCCCAACTGCTGGTGGCGATCATGACGCTTACGGCGCTCACGCTGCCACAGGGCGCGTTCTTCGGTGTGATCCCGACCAGAACTACTCTCTCTTCGGTGGGCCGGCTGGCCGCCGAGGCATTCCAGCAGGTGCAGTTCGGTACGGCGCCATTGGAACCGACCCCCGCCTTGGGCGCGATGCTCGGCATCGGGTTCGCCGTGATCGCAATTCTGCTCGATCAGCTCATCTCCCAAAGAATCACCCTGCTGGCCGCGATCCTCGTCGCCACGGTCGGGGCGATGCCAATGATCATCACGCTCGGAGACGCGAACATCCCGTGGTTCGTGGCGCTGTCACTGCTGACACTGTTGCTCTTGCGACACAGCATCCGGCACGATCGAACGTCACCCCGACGCGCGTCGCTCGGCGTCACTGTCTCGCTTGGCGCGGCAGCCGTCGTCGCAGCCCTCGTGATCACCCCCGCGTTGCCGGTCTCCGCAACCTGGGTCGGGCTCGGCACCAGTGTGCAGCTGAACCCGTCCCTTCGTCTGGGGGACGACCTGCGTAGACCCGACCCGTTCAACGTCATGACGCTGGCGACCAGCGCCGAGACAGCACCATATCTGCGCGTCGCAAGCCTGTCGCAATTCGACGGCGAAACGTGGACGCCAGACGAGGCAGATGTGCAGCCGCTCCGCGACGGCTTCGGCGAGCCCGACTGGGCAGAGGGCATCGAAACGCTTGAGAAACGCACGTCGATTCGTGTCACCGGCATCTCCAGTCCGATGCTGCCGGTGCCCTTTCCCGCCACGAAGATCATCGGGCTTGGCTCTGGCTGGACAGTGATGCCAGAAAACCGCACCGTCCTGTCCGAGACTCGGGATGCCGCGGGCCAGGACTACACCGTCACCACTCAGACCGCGCAGCCAACCAAGGAGCAGATTCAGGCGGCCAGCGCTTCCGCCGCTGGTCCTGCCGAGTCGGACGAATCCCTAGAAGCTCTCCCGCCCGCAATTGCGGAGACCGCGCTCACGGTGACAGCGGATGCCGCGACCGACTACGACAAGCTCTTCGCGATGCAGGGCTGGTTCCGCTCGCAGTTCAGCTACTCACTGGACGCACCAGTCGATGGCGGCTTCGATGGCACCGGCGCGGAAGCAGTCGCGGAGTTCCTCGAAGTGCGCTCGGGCTACTGCATCCATTTCGCCGGAGCCTTTGCACTGATGGCGCAGTCGCTCGACATGCAGGTGCGAGTCGTGGTCGGCTACCTTCCCGGCCGGCTGACGGATGAGAAGCGCGGCGACGAGTCCATCTTCGCCGTCAGCAGCGAGCAGCTGCACGCCTGGCCCGAAGTGCATTTCGAGGGCATCGGCTGGGTGCCTTTTGAGCCGACGGCGTCGCTGGGAGTGCCCACGAGCTTCCAGGCCGCCGCCACCGAGGGTGGCTCGGCCGCTGGCCCCAGCGCCCCCGCTCCCAGTGCCGCACCATCGGCGGAAGCGACAAGCGGTCCGGAGATCGATCGGAACCAGGGCGGCTCATCGACTGCTGACGGTCAAGCACTGCAACGCCTGGACCCCACTCCGGTGATGCTGATCACCGGAGGTGTGCTGCTTGCACTGTTGATGCCTGCGCTGGTCCGACTCGTGATTCGTCTGCGACGACACGTCCGCGCCCGTCACGGCGACGCGATGAGCGCGTGGCAGGAGCTGCGCGACACGCTGATCGACCTGCGCCTGCCGGTGTCGGAGGCAGACAGTCCACGAGTTCGCGGCGCCGCATTGGTGGAGCGCGGGGCGGATGCCACCGCAGTGCAGGTGCTGGTTAGCGCTGTGGAGAGTGCCAGCTACGCGCGCGCTGTGGGCGATGCCGGGGACCTGTCTCCCGCCCTCGCACGCGTCACCGCAGACCTGCGCCACAGTGTCGATCTGCGCGTCCGCGTCGCCGCGGTGCTGGTGCCGCGAGCACTGTTCGTCGCGCGCGAGTCACGCAGCTCCGTGATGCCCTAACGGCTCAGTTGACCGCGACGTGTTTCTCGCACGGCACGGACTGGCAGCTCTCGCAGACGACGAACTGCCCACGACATGAGGCATCAGGGCAGTTCGCGGTGCGCTTGGTGTTCGCGCCGCATCCGACGCAGGTGCCGATCGCCGCAGAGTGGTCGCTGAAGTCGACAGAACCGCGCTTGTCGAAGACGTAGAGCGATCCCTCCCACAGTCCGTCATCGCCGAACTTCTCGCCGTAGCGAACGATGCCGCCATCGAGCTGGTACACCTCACCGAAGCCGCGTGCGGTCATCAGGCTCGAGAGCACTTCGCAGCGGATGCCGCCGGTGCAGTATGTGACAACCGGCTTGCCCTTCAGGTCGTCGTAGGCACCGGAATCGAGCAGCTCTACGAAGTCACGGGTGGTTGCCACGTCCGGCACCACCGCATTCTTGAATCGCCCGATCTCGGCTTCCAGCGCGTTGCGTCCGTCGAAGAAGACGACGTCGTCGCGTGAGTTCACCAACGCGTGCAGCTCATCCGGACTCAGCCGCGTGCCGCCGCCCACGACGCCACCCTCATCGACCTGCAGCTCGCCTGGGGCTCCGAACGAGACGATCTCATCTCGCACTTTGACGCTGAGCTTGGGGAAGTCAAGGCTGTGGCCATCGGCATCCAGACCCGTTCCTTCGCTCCATTTGATATCGGCGTTCTTGAAGGCCGGGTAGGAGCGGAAGGAGCGTGACCACTTCTTGAGCGCCGGCAGGTCACCGCCGAGAGTGCCGTTGACGCCATCCTTCGAGATGATCAGACGTCCGCGCAGACCGAGAGCCTCGCCGAAGTCGCGCTGCCACAGCCGAATCGCCTCCGGATCCGCTAGCGGAGTAAAGGCGTAGAAGAGGACGATCTTGGGAGTTGCCACCCTGCGATTTTACGCGGCTCAGCGCCGACGCGGTTCAGTGCACGGTACCGGTCGCGCAGCCATCAGCCTCGCCGGTCGTGCCGGGGATCGCCGGCGGAAGCACGGCAGTCTCGTCGACAGGCTCCTCCGTGGTGGGAGCCGTGGCAACCGGATCTGGGGTCTCCACGACGGTTCCGTCTTCGTCGCCGGCCAACACGAGCGGTTCATTTGCCGCCAACGCGTCGAACAACTGCGTGGCCGCGTCCGTTATCGGCACGAGCCGATTCGGGTTTTCCGGTGCGTCCGCGACGGGGTACTGGACGAACACATAGTCGCTGAGCGCAATGTCCTTGAGCGCCAGTCCCATCTGCACGAGAGTCACGGGGTTCGTGAGGCTGGTGCTGGGATCGATGGCAGACAGGATCGTCCGCGCGAGTGTCAACAGCATCGACGGGTTCGAAAGCACCTGTTCGCTGGTGATCTTCTTCACGAGGCTCGACATGTAGAGCTGCTGGTTGCCGATGCGGTCGAGGTCGCTGCCATTCTCGGTGGAGTGTCGCGCGCGCAGGAATGCAAGCGCCTGCGCACCCTCGAGGGAATGGGTGCCGGCGGGGAGGTCGATGGTGGAGTCGTCGTCCTTCATCGCTGTCGCAAGGCACACGTCGACGCCGCCGATGGCGTTCGTGACGTCGATCACGCCGCCCCAGTTGATGGATGCTGCGTATTGGACGTCGACGCCGGTGAGTTCTTTGATCGTCGATGCCGCACAGTCCAGCCCGCCGATACCGAAGGCCGAGTTGATCATCTGCCGGTACTGCGGCGACGTCTCATTGCCGTTCGCATCGGTACATGAAGGGATATCGACGAGCAAGTCGCGCGGGAAGCTGATCACGGTGACGCGGCGCGGTGGTGCCGAGATGTTCACGAGCATCAGCACGTCGCTGCGCACGCCGTCTTCGGGATCGGCGCAGCGGTCGCCGAACATCTCGGCGTACTCCGGTTCGCAGATGTCAGTGCCGGCGACGAGGATGTTCGCGCCGGTGGTGAGCTCAGCGAAGGCGGGCGGCGCTTCGCCGCTGAGTTCGACAGCGTCCGCGGTGTAGGTGGAACTCAGGTCGACGAACAGCCATGCGCTAATGCCGAGCGCTGCGACCAACACTGTTGCCACACCGATCCCGAGCAGCTTGATCAGCTGGCTGCCGCGCGACGGAGTGCCCTGCTGACCGTGCCGAGCAATGGTCGCCCGCGTCGAGTTTCGCCCCATCGGCACAGCATAACTGCGGATGCTGGCGAACTGCCCGCGTGCGGCGGCCGCCCACGAACTGGGCATGGCACGGCGAGCACAAAGGATCGGATAGACTGTTCAGGTTGTTCCCTGGTGACGTGTCCGAGCGGCCGAAGGAGCACGCTTGGAAAGCGTGTGTTGTGCAAGCAACCGAGGGTTCGAATCCCTCCGTCACCGCCGAAGAGCAGAAACCCGCGAAGCGCATGCGCCTCGCGGGTTTCTGTTTTGTCACACATCGTCAGCTGTGGAAGCGCACACCGTAGCTTTGGCCACCGGGGTCTGCGGGCAATCGCTGCATGCCGAGTCGCTCGTAGAACGCGGCCGCCCCGAGGTTCGCAGGATCGATACCCAGGTGCAGCCCCGTCACACCGCGCCGCTGCAGTTCGGCGAACAGCGTCTCGATCAGTCGACGCCCCAGCCCCTGCCCCTGCGTCTCTGGCAACAGATCAATGTGCAGGTGCGCTGGATACTCCCCCGCATTCTGGTTCTCGCCGGGCCCGCGCGTGTACGCGCCGTCGACTATCGATTCCTCGCGCGTCTCCGGCTTTTCAGCCCTGGGGAAGCGTTCGGCGAACTGCGGCCACCACTCATCGCGGAACCACTGCTCGAAAGCATCCGTGTCGTCTGTGGCGACGATGTAGCCGATCACTCGCGCGTCGTCCGATTCGACGACCCAGGCGAGATCAGGATGCCGGTCGACGTATGGCACCGCGAAGATCAGGCCCCAAAGTTCATCATCGCTGAAAATCCCGGTGGCGTCGCCTCCGGCATCCGCGGTCTTCACACAGATCTCGAACATCGCCGGGCGATCCTCGGTGCGATACGGGCGGATGCCGGTCATAGTGACTCCTGTCGAGTTCGGGGCTGTCGTACCCATTCCAGCATGAGGCCGCCCACGACGAGTGCGGCGCCGGCTCCCACCAGCATCCCGCCGATCGTGTCGGTCAACCAGTGCACCGAAAGCACGGTGCGCGAGAAAGCCATTCCTAAGGTCCAGAGCACGGCGATGAGCACGACCCAGAGCCGCGGGAACAGCAACATCGCCAGCATCGCAAGAGTGGCGGCGTTCGCTGTATGCCCCGAAGGGAATGAACCGAAATCACTGACGACGAGCATGTCCTCCGGCCGCGCGCGGCCATACAGATGCTTCAACAACTGCACAGCCGCGACGCTCGCCAGCAATGTCACGACGACGAGAACGGCGGCTCGCCAGCGACGAGCGATCAGCAGCGCGGCAATGATCAGCACGGGCATGAGAATCGTGGCGATCCAGCCACCGCCGAGATGGTTCATCATTTCAGCGAAGCCGACGAGCAACGGTGAGCGAATGCTGACCATCAGCTCATTCCAGCCGACATCTAATGCACTGGGCAGGTCCGATCCTGCCGCAGTCAATGCGGCGCCAAGGGCCATCGCAGCGAGAATCGCCCCGATGCCCCACCAGAGAAGTGCGGGACGAGTCATCCGCCCATTCTGACTCAGATGACGGCGCGAACGCTACGGAGTCAACATCCCGACCGAGCGCGGGCGCACGATCAGCCAGAGCGCGAGAATTCCGACGACGGCGCAGCCCACCATGACCGAGGCCATCGTCGTCGCGGTGATTCCTGCACCCGCAGAGATGAGGCCGACCACCGGTGAGATGATTGCCGCGACGCCGTTGTTGCTCGCCCCGAGAACGGACGCGGCGGTGCCTGCGGCCTTGCCATGTCGGTCGAGTGCCAGCACCTGCACGCACGGGAACGAGAACCCGCATGCGGTCATGAATAGGAACAGCGGGATGACCGTGCCCCAAAACCCCAAGCCCAGCTGGTCATTCACGATGATCGCCGCACCACTGACCAGCAGTACCGCTGTCGAGAATGCGAGCACCCACTGTGGCCCGAACCGCGCAGCCAATCGGGATGCAACCTGCACACCGACCACGACACCGACCGAGTTGGCCGCGAACAGCCAGCCGTATTCCTGCGCGTCCAGCCCGTGGGCCTCTTGAAACAGGAACGGTGACGCCGACAGATACGAGAACAGCCCGGAGAAGGTCATCGCCCCGATCACCAGCACGCCCACGAAGACGCGATCGCTGAAGACGCTGCGATAGCGCTGCCAGATGGTGGTGCTTCCGCGCTCGCCTCGTCGTTCCTTCGGCAGGGTCTCTGGGATGAACAACAGTGCCGCGAGCAGCATGATGGCGCCGTAGGCCGCGAGCACGACGAAGATGCCGCGCCACGGCATGACTCCCAGCAGCCAGGATCCGATCAGAGGCGCGACAACAGGGGCCACGCCAGAGACCAGTGCGAGCCTCGACAGCATCACCACGAGCCGCCGACCGCCGAACAGGTCGCGCACGATCGCCATCGCGACCACGCCACCGGCCGCCGCACCAACTCCCATGACCACGCGTGCGCCGCCGAGCAGCAGCAGATCCGGTGCGAAAGCAGCAGCGACACTCGCGAGCACGTGCAACGCGGTCACGGCGATCAGCGGTACGCGACGACCGACCTTGTCGGACAACGGCCCCACGACGAGCTGGCCGAGGGCAAACCCGATCATGGTGCCGGTGAGGGTCAGCTGAATCGCAGCAGAGGTGGTCTGGAAATCTCTCTCCAGCAACGGGAAAGCTGGCAGGTACAGGTCGATCGTGAACGGTCCAAGCGCCGTGAGCGCCCCGAGCAGGATGATGTAGAGCACACGGCGCGAGTTGGAGATCGCATCGCCTGGGTGCAGCATGATCGGCGCGGTCGCCGGATCAGGTCCCAGCGTGCGGATCGCGCTGGTCGGCGTGCTGGTGCGAATCGTTCCGGTGAACGCGCGGATGCTTCCGGTCGGCGTCCGCTCAGAAGGGGTTCGTTCGGAGTCGGTTCGTTCGGAGTCGGGAGTGGGCGCAGAGGAAGAAGAGGAATCGTTCAAGATGCCTCAATTGTACGGGCGCGGCCTGAGCCGCACCCCGGCTCTCATCGCGCTATGCGCGCGAGCCCCTTCTCCAGATCGGCGATCAGATCGGCGATGTCCTCGATACCGACGGACAGACGCACGACGTTCTCCGGAACGGCCAGATCGGTACCGCGCACCGAGGCGTGCGTCATCTCAGGCGGATAGCTGATCAGTGACTCGACGCCGCCCAGCGATTCAGCCAGCTGGAAGAGCTCGGTCGACTCGGCGAAGGCACGCGCGGCGTCGTGTCCCGCGACGAGCGCAAGCGACAGCATCCCGCCGAATCCACTCATCTGGCGCGCGGCGATTTCGTGACCGGGGTGCGAAGCAAGCCCAGGATAGAAGACGGTCTCGAACTCGGTGCGGGACTCTGCCCACTCAGCGATGGCCTGCGCGTTCTCGCTGTGCTGGCGCATCCGCACCGCAAGAGTCTTGATTCCACGAGTGGTGAGCCAGCCGTCCAATGGCGCCGAGACGGCGCCGACAGCGAACTGCTGGAACTTCACCTGATCGTAGAATCGGTCATCGCCAAAGATCACGGCACCGCCGAGCACATCTGAGTGTCCGCCGAGGTACTTGGTGGTGGAGTGCACGACGAGATCGGCGCCGAGCGCGAGAGGCAACTGCAAGGCCGGTGAGGCGAAGGTGTTGTCCACCACGACGATGGCACCCGCTGCATGCGCGATCTCTGCGGTCGCAGCGATGTCGACGATCTTCAGCAGAGGGTTGCTCGGCGTCTCGAGCCAGACAATCTTGGTCTCGGGGCGCAGCGCCTGGCGGATCGCATCCGCGCTGCTGAGTTCGGCGGTGGTGGTCTCGATACCCCACGGCGCCAGCACCTTGGTCAGCAGTCGGTGCGTGCCACCGTAAACGTCGTTGCCAAGCAGCACGTGGTCGCCCGGTCGGAGGATGCCGCGCAGCAGCGCATCCTCAGCGGCAAGTCCAGACGCAAACGAGAGCGCGTTGACGCCACCTTCGAGAGCGGCGAGCTGCGTCTCGAGCGCGTTGCGTGTGGGGTTGCCCGCACGGTTGTACTCGTAGCCCTCGCGGAACACGCCGACGGCATCCTGCACATGCGTCGAGGCCTGGTAGATCGGCGGAATGATCGCGCCGGTGAGCGGATCGGCCTGCTGGCCGGCGTGGATGGCGCGGGTGGCGAAAGCGTGGTCAGACATGCTCTCACCCTACGCGCGCCCCTTCGCCACTCCCCTTCTCATTACGCCCCGCGACATCCCTGCCCGTGGCGAGTGGCCTTTAGCGCGCGAGGTAGGCGACCAGATCCTGTCGAGTCAGCACGGTGTGCGGACGGCCATCGATCGTCACCAGCAGGGCATCCGCTTCGGCGAGCGCCGCGCGCGCCTGATCGACGGACGCATGGATGCCGACGAGCGGCAGCCGCTCGCCGACATGGGCGCCCACGGCATCCGTCGGCTTCGCGACATTGCGGAAAAGTAGATCCAGCAGCCCTCGCTCGTCGACGCTGCCCACAACTTCCCCCATCATGACGGGCGGTTCGGCACTGAGCACCACGAGCTGCGAGACGGCGAACTCGGTCATCATGTTGATCGCGTCGAGCACCGTGTCGCTCGGATGCGCGTGCACGAGTTCCGGAATCGAGCCCTGCCCCGAAGCCTGAGCGCGTGTCGTCAGCACATCAGCGACCGTCTCCCCCTCCTCAACCTCGCTGAAGCCATAAGAGCGCATCCACGAGTCGTTGAAGATCTTCGAGAGGTAGCCGCGTCCGCCGTCCGGCAGGAGCACGACCATTACTGCATCCGCCGGCAGTGTCTGGGCGATCCGCAGCGCACCGACCACGGCCATGCCGCTGGAGCCGCCGACGAGGATGGCTTCTTCGCGTGCGAGGCGGCGGGTCATCGCGAACGACTCGGCGTCGTCCACCGCGACGATCTCGTGCGGGACAGCAGGATCGTAGGAGCCCGGCCAGATGTCCTCGCCGACGCCTTCGACGAGGTAGGGGCGACCGGTTCCGCCCGAGTAGACGCTGCCTTCGGGGTCGACGCCGACGATGCGTACCCGGTCATCGGAGACCTCACGCAGATACCGTCCGGTGCCGCTGATCGTTCCGCCGGTACCGACACCGGCGACGAAATGCGTGACTTTACCGTCGGTGTCGCTCCAGATCTCTGGGCCGGTGGTCTCGTAGTGGCTGAGCGGCCCGTTTGGGTTGTCGTACTGGTTCGGCTTGAACGCCCCCGGAATTTCCTTCACGAGGCGGTCGCTGACGCTGTAATACGACTCGGGGCTGTCCGGCGGCACGGAGGTCGGCGTCATCACGATCTCGGCTCCATACGCGCGCAGCACGTCGATCTTGTCCTCGCCGACTTTGTCTGGCAGCACGAAGATGCACTTGTAACCGCGCTGCTGAGCGACCAGCGCGAGGCCGACACCGGTGTTGCCGCTGGTGGGCTCGACAATCGTGCCACCAGGCTTCAACTCACCGGATGCTTCGGCCGCGTCGATGATGCGACCGGCGATGCGATCCTTCGATGAGCCACCAGGGTTCAGATACTCCAGCTTCACAAGCACCGTACATACGACGCCCTCTGTGACATGCTGCAGCTTCACAAGAGGAGTGCCGCCGACGAGATCGGCGATGTGCTCGGCGTATTTCATGTCTCAAGGGTACGGGGCAGCGGATGCCGTGTTACCGCGGCATCCGCTGAAGGGCTACCCCTTGGTTGATCCTGCCAACAGCCCGCGTACGAAGTACCGCTGCAGGGCGAAGAACACAATGAGCGGAACGATGATCGACACGAATGCACCGGCCGTGAGCAGATACCAGTCGTTTCCTCGCGTTCCCGTGATCTCTGCCAACAGCTTCGTGATCGGAGCGGCACCGCCGTCTGCGAACACCAGCGACACGAGCAGGTCGTTCCACACCCACAGGAACTGGAAGATCGCCACGGACGCGATGGCCGGCATGGTCAGCGGCAGCACGATACGGAAGAAGATCTGCCCACGGGATGCGCCGTCGACGCGTGCAGCTTCGACGATCTCACCGGGGATCTCTGCCATGAAGTTGTGCAACAGATAGATCGCCAGCGGCAGCGCGAACATGGTGTGCGCAAACCACACCTGTGCGTATCCGCCGGAGGCTCCAAGAGGCAGCGTCACCTGCAGGCCGAAGAAGTTCAGCCCTCGCGAGAACGTGCTCAGCAGCGGTACCAAAGCCATCTGGATGGGCACGATCTGCAACGCGAAGATGAAGATAAATAGGAAGTTGCGTCCCTTGAAGTCGATCCACGCGAACGCGTAGGCCGTCATGGAGGCGATCATCAACGGGACGAGCGTCGCCGGAATCGTGATGGCGATCGAGTTCACGAACGACTCGATCATCGTGAGCTGCGTCGTGCCGGACTGCAGCACATCTACGTAGTTCTCGCCGGTGACCTCGGGGTTCAGGAAGAACTCCCACCAACCGCTGGTGAGGATCTGGTCGCGGGGGCGGAAGGATGAGATGAACAGCCCCAGAGTAGGGATGGTCCACAGCACCGCGATGACGATGGATGCCGCCGACGCCCATGGCCGCGAAAGCTTCTTGCGGGTGCGGCCGGCGGAGGCGTTGAGCTTGCCCCCGGTCGTGATCGCCCGGGTCGCCGAGCCTCCGCCCGAGCCCGTCGTGGCGTCGGTGTTCTTCACGTCGGTCATCGGATCTCCCGCTGCTTCTGGATCTGGCGTGCGTTGTAGATGACGATTGGCAGCACGAGGATGAACAGGATGACAGACAGGGCGGCACTGCGGCCTGCCTCGAACTTCGAGAACTGCGTGTACATCTCATTCGCCAACACGCTGGTCTCGTAGTTTCCGGCTGTCATGGTGCGGACGATGTCAAAGACCTTCAGCGAGGCGATCGAGATCGTGGTCAACACGACGATGAGGGCGGGGCGGATCGCCGGGACCGTGACCGACCTGAACCGCTGCCAGGCATTCGCCCCGTCTAGTTCGGCCGCTTCCAGCAGCTCCATCGGCACGCCCTTGATCGAGGCCGAAAGGATCACCATCGCGAAACCGGTCTGCACCCAGATGAGCACAACGATGAGGAACAGTGTGTTCCATGGCGGATTGAGCAGGAACTGCTGCGGCTCACCACCGAACCAGACGATGATCTGATTGAGCAGACCGATCTGGTCGTACTGCTTACCGCGGTACTCGTACATGAACCGCCAGATGATGCTCGCGCCGACGAACGAAATCGCCATCGGCATGAACACGAGAATCTTGTAGATCTTCTCACCACGGGTTTTATCGATGAACACCGCGTATGCGAGGCCGACGATCGTGGAGACCGTGGGGACGACCAGCACCCATACGATCGTGTTGACCACGACACGGACCCCGTCGGGCTGTCCGAAGATCCAAGCGTAATTCCCGAGGCCGATGAAGTCCGTTCCCGCCGAGTTCATGAACGAAGCAACCATGGTCTGAATCGAGGGCAAGACGAGGCCCACTGTCAGAAGCAGGAACGCCGGCGCCATAAACGCGACAAGCTGGATGAAGTATCCCTTGCCCTGCCGCGACCGGAAATCGAGCAGGAAGAAGATGGCTCCCACCACCACGGCAACGCCGATCGCCCAGTAGTACGAACGGAAGAACCACATCACGGCGAGCGGGATGAGCAGGCACATCGCCAGGCGCGCAACGGTGTACCACTTGCCCGTGCGCGGCGCGATGTCGACGAGCAGCAAGATGATCGCCACCACCGCGGCGAAGGCGATGACGACGACCACCGCCTGCAGGATGGGCGGCAGCTGGCCAACCCAGCCGAAGAACTCAATCGCGGTCACAGAATCCCCTTCACAACGGCGTGCAGATCATCAGCGGTTCACGCGGCTTCGCGTGAACCGGGTCGAGCGGGCCGCCCGGTAGGGTCGGCCCGCTCGGATTTTAATCAGCTGGCTGGCCAGCCGGTCTCGATCTGCTCGAGCACTTCCGGCGTCGGGCTGCCATTGATCCACGCGACCATGCCCTTCCAGAATGTGCCTGCGCCGACGGCGCCGGGCATGAGGTCGGAACCGTCGAAGCGGAACGTCGTCTCCTCATCCTGCAGAATCTTGATGCTCTCCTGCAGGATCGGACTCTGAGCGGCGTCCGGGTCGAGTCCGTTGTTCGCCGATACCACGCCACCGAGCGCGACACGGTTGTTCGCCCATTCCGGTGTCGACAGGTAGGTGAGAACCTTCTGGACAGCCTCGTCGTCGCTGAACGCACCGACGATCTCACCGGCACCCGTTACCGCGGTCTCTCCGGCAGTCATACCGGGGGTCATGAAGGCCCAGACGTCACTATCCTCACCGACCTCGGTCCCGTCCGGGAGGAAGCCGTCAAGGAATGACGGAGCGTGCGTCAACGCGCACTCGCCGCTTGCCACTGCAGGCCCTACGTCGCCCCACGCCGTGGAGTTGATCGATCGCACGTCGCCGAAACCTGCGTTCACGTACTCGGGGTTCAGCAGGACTTCGCCAAGCGTGTCGAAGGCGGTCGCGATCTGAGGGTCCGTGAACGGCACCTCATTGGCGACCCACTGGTCGTAGACTTCTGGTCCTGCCTGACGCAGGACGAGGTCCTCGACCCAGTCGGTTCCGGGCCAGCCGGATGCCGTGCCAGATTCGAAGCCCTGGCACCACGGAGCGGCGCCGGTCGTGTCACGGATCGTCTGAGTAAGGGCCATGAGTTCATCCCAGGTCTCTGGAACTTCCACTCCCCACTCCGTGAACTTGGTAGGCGAATACCAGATCCAGCCCTTCACGCTCGCCATCATCGGCGCGCCGTAGAAGGTGCCGTCGTAGGTTCCGTAATTCACCCAGTCCTCAGACCAGTACTCCTCGGCATTCGCCTTGACCTCCTCTGGAGCGGGCTTCAGATAGTCACGCGCAGCGAAGTCGGCGAACAGACCTGGCTGTGGGAAGATCGCGATGTCGGGCGGGTTGCCACCCTGCGCACGGGTGCCCACCTGGGCTTCGAAGTCCTGGCTTCCCTCGTACTTGATCTCGATGTCGTTCTCTTCTTCGAAGTCCGCCCAGGACTCCTGGAGAAGTTCAGCTTCTTCGTCGGTGATCGTTCCGTACATGGTGACGACGTTGTCGCCACCGCCGCCACCGCCATCGCCGCCATCTGGCGCACCAGGGGCCCCACATCCTGCAAGCGCGATGCCCGCTGCCCCAAGCAGGGCGAGCGGCGCGAGGCGCCGATAACGCTGTGACAGTGCCATATGACTTCTCCTCTTCGAGTTCACGTTCCCTCTGGCTTGCCGCTGCCCGAAGGCAAGCGGATCAGGAACCGCTTCCAGGCCCAACCTAGCGGCCTCTCATGCCCCGGCACAATGGTCGTTGGTCACAAGCTGACAACCTTTGCCCCCGCATCCGCCACCAAGTATGGGAGCGCTCCCGCGCGATTCGTGTGGAACCGGTTCCGTTCGCTGCCCGTTGGGACTACGCTGTGCTCGGGCCTCTCGAGTGCCGCCATCGAGGAGGATGCATGAGCACCATCACGGATGTCGCCGCACGTGCCGGCGTCTCCAAAGCGACTGCGAGTCGTGCACTCAGCGGTCGCGGCTACGTGGCAGACGAGACGCGGCTGCTCGTCGAGACGGCTGCCGCCGAGCTGTCGTACGTCGCGCATTCGTCGGCGACCAGTCTTGCCACCGGACGCACCCAGATCGTGGGCGTCATCGTCCCCAGCCTCGGCCGATGGTATTTCTCAGAGCTGCTCACCGGCATCCAGCAGTCCCTGCTCCAACACGGCTACGACCTTGCGCTCTACGGCGTCCCAGAGCACTCCGCTACGCGCGACGAAGTTTTCGCTTCGGTGCTGCCACGCAGGCGATTCGATGGGATCATCGCCGCCGGCATCCAGCCGACCGCACACGAACTAGAGCGACTACGCGAGCTCGGCCGCCCGCTGGTGAGCGTTGGCCCATACAACGACGGCACGAGTGCGGTATCAATCGATGACGCCGCTGCCGCACAGATCGCGACGGAGCATCTCATCGACCTCGGCCACACCGCCATCGCATTCATCGGCGGGGAGGCGGAGTCGAGCGCACTCGGATTCGGCGACGCGCGCCGACTCGATGGTTATCGCGAGGCGATGGATGCCGCAGGCCTGAGCGCGCACGTCAGCGTGAGTCCGGCCGCCAGCAGCATGCCGAGCGGATATGAGGCAGCCGTCGACCTGCTCGGCAACCGTCGTACCAGGCCGACCGCGGTCGTCGGCGTGTGCGATGAGGCGGCGATCGGCACGATCATCGCCGCGCGACGGCTCGGGATCGCTGTGCCCACCGAACTGAGCGTCGTCGGAATCGATGACCATCAGCACGCCGAGATGTTTGCCCTGACCACGATCAGGCAGCAACCTCGCGAGCAGGGCAATGAGGCCGTGCGATTGCTGATGCTTCAGTTGGAGCGTCCCGCAGCCGAGCCCGTGCACAAGCTCGCGGCATCCGTCCTGGTCGTGCGCAACTCATCCGCACCCCCGCGCTAGCCCCCAAAATCTCTTTGCGGGGAACGCACGAAGGCCCCGGGGATGAACCCCGGGGCCTTCGAATGAAGCGGTGAGACGTGATTACTTGAGGGTAACCGTGGCGCCAGCGGCCTCGAGGACCTCCTTGGCCTTCTCAGCGGTCTCCTTGTTGGCGCCCTCAAGGACAGCCTTCGGTGCACCGTCGACGACAGCCTTGGCCTCGCCGAGGCCGAGCGAGGTGAGCTCGCGGACAGCCTTGATGACCTGGATCTTCTTCTCGCCAGCAGCCTCGAGAACGACGTCGAACGAGTCCTTCTCTTCCTCTGCCTCAACAGCGGCACCAGCAGCGCCTGCAGCAGCAGCCGGGGCGGCAGCGGTGACGTCGAACTTCTCCTCGAACGCCTTCACGAACTCGCTGAGCTCGACGAGGGTGAGGTCTGCAAACTGCTCGAGCAGCTGCTCAGTGGTGAGCTTCGCCATGATGTATCTCCTAGATTGGTGGGGTTTGTAGAACGAGAACGCCAGTCGCTTACGCGGCTGCGGCGGTCTCCAGCTTTTCGCGAAGAGCATCGACGGTGGCCGCAGCCTTGGCCATCGTTGCCTTCATCATGCCCGCAGCCTTCGCAAGCAGAACCTCACGGCTCTCCAGCGATGCGTACATGTTGACCTCGTCGGCGTTGAGAGCATTGCCCTCGAAAACGCCACCCTTGATCACGAGAAGCGGGTTGGTCTTGGCAAAGTCACGAAGAGCCTTCGCGGTGGCGACGAAGTCACCGTGCACGAATGCAACAGCCGACGGACCCTTGAGGTCGTCATCCAGTGCAGAGATTCCCGCCTTGTTAGCGGCAATCTTGGTCAGCGTGTTCTTCACCACGGCGTACTCAGCGTCCTGACGGATGCTGTTGCGCAGCTCCTTGAGCTGGGCAACCGTCAGACCGCGGTACTCGGTCAGCAGGACGGCGTTCGAGTTCTCGAATGACTTCGTGAGCTCGGCAACCGATGCATCCTTCTGCGCCATGGTCACTCCTTGGTGGGTACGAGATGCCACACGGTGGTGAAGCATCGACCTCGACCACGACTGCAATAGAAAAAGCCCCGGCGCAAGCGCACGGAGCTTTGAGAAGATCGTGACACCTGCGCGGGCCCCTGCATTGCAGAGCTTCGATCATCGTGTTCGCACACGACGACGACCAGCGGTCTTCGGTTGAGATAACTATACCCGACCCCGCACTCCCGCCCAAATCGAGCGGGCTAGCGCCGGTCGGCGGCACGGCCGGTGTGGCCAGCCAGGGCATCAGCCGCTCGCACAAGGGTGAGGTGGGACAGCGCCTGCGGGGTATTGCCCGCCTGCCGTGCACCCTCGACGTCATACTCCTCGGAGAGCAGGCCGACATCGTTGGCGAGCCCGACCAGCCGGTCCATGAGCGTTCGCGCGTCGTCGATCCTGCCGCTGGCCGCGTACTGCTCGACGAGCCAGAAGCTGCATGCCAGGAACGGATGCTCGCCGCCTTCCAACCCATCCACGCCAGAAGAGGTGCGATAGCGCATCAGCAACCCGTCGCGCACGAGCGTCTGTTCCATCTGCTCGACAGTGCGGAGCATCCGCGGATCGTCCGCGGCGCAGTACCCGACCTGCGGAAGAGTCAGCAGCGACGCATCCACCTCCGCGGAGTCGTAGTGCTGCACGAAGTATCCGTCGACATGAACGCCGCGCTCGTCGATCTCCGCGCGCAACTGATCGCGCATGCGCGCCCACAGCTCCTCGTCCCCCGACATGCCGTGCTCACGGACGGCGCGCACACCACGATCGAGCGCCGCCCACATCATCACTCGAGAGTGCGTGAAGAACTGCGGCTCTCCGCGGATCTCCCAGATCCCGTTGTCAGGTCGATCCAGTCCTGCAACGACCCGTGCGATCAGGGCGCGCTGCAGCGGCCACGAGAACTCCGATTCATCAAGACCGGCAATCCGTGCCGCTTCCATCGCGACGAGCACTTCGCCGATCACATCGGCCTGATACTGATCGACCGCGCCGTTGCCGATCCTCACCGGCGAGGCGCCTCCGTAGCCAGGAAGACTGCTCAGCTCTCGCTCGGCGAGATCTCGCTCGCCGGCGATGCCGTACATGATCTGTACTTCCTCCGGCTCTCCGGCCACCGCCCGCAGCAGCCAGCGCCGCCAGTGCTGCACCTCCTCGAGGAAGCTGTGCGCGATGAGCGCCTCCAGCGTCAGCGCCGCATCACGCAGCCACACGAAGCGGTAATCCCAATTGCGGGATCCCCCGAACTCTTCCGGCAGTGACGTCGTCGCTGCCGCCACGATTCCACCGGTGTCACGATTCGTAAGCGCGCGCAGCACGAGAAGTGACCGAATCACGGCGTCACGGTGCGGCCCCTCATGCTCGATCGAGCTCGCCCAGCCTTGCCACCACGAGCGTGTCCGCGCGATGGCAGCGTCGACATCCAGCGGCACCGGGGCATCCTCAAAGGATGGGAACCATGCAAGCGTAAGATCACGGGTCTCTCCCGCCGAAACCTCGAACGTCGCGCTATGCGCGTGATCGGATGCCGCGAGCGCGACACCGCGCACGATGACGGCCTCCGGCCCTGCTGTCGCGTGCAGGGCTGGCGCATCCTCCGTGCCCACCTGCCTCACCCAGGGCAAGGCACGCGCGTAGTCGAAATGCATCCGCAGCTCGGTGGCAAATTCGACCGTGCCGGTGATTCCGACGACCCGGCGCACCACGTCGGTGCGGTCATCTGTCATAGCAAGGAAGTCCTGCACCTCGGCAATGCCGCTGGCGCTCTCCCAGCGGGTCACGAGGATGAACGTGTCCGGCAGATAATAGCGACGCACTTTTGCGTCGGCATCCTGCGGGCGGACCAGCCAGCGCCCGTGCGAGGTATCCCCCAGTAGTGCGCCGAAGACGGAGGGCGCATCGAAGCGCGGCAGACAAAGCCAGTCGATACTGCCATCGCGCGACACCAGCGCAGCCGTACGGCAGTCACTGAGCAGTGCATAGTCCTCGATAGGGGCTGGCATCTCACCGATTCTTGCACGGCCCTGGCCGATATGCACCGATGGGAATACGGTGGGCGCATGGATGCCAAAACCACGCTTGTGATCTTCGGAGCCTCGGGCGACCTCGCTGCCAGGCTCCTGTTGCCTGCGCTCGGCCAATTGCTCACCACGGAACCCGAGCGTCGGGTGCGCGTGATCGGCGCCGGGATGGAAGATTGGAAGGACGACGATCTGCGTGAGGTCGTGCGCACTTCGTTCGACAGTGCGGATGCCGGCGCCGCCACCGACCGCGTCACAGTCGAATACCGCCAGGCAGACATCACTCGGACAGAAGATCTCACCGCGCTGCTGCAGGGACTCGAAGGCCAAGTGGCCATCTATTTCGCTGTGCCACCAGCAGTCGCGGCCGCCGCCTGCGAAGCACTCACACCTGAGATACTTCCGGACGGTGCGATGCTCGCATTGGAGAAGCCATTCGGTACGGACGAAGCCAGTGCCCGCACACTGAATGCGCGCGTGGCGCAGCTCGTACCGGAGCGGCAGATTTTCCGCGTCGATCATTTCCTCGGCAAGTCCACCACGCTGAATCTGCTCGGCGCACGGTTCGCGAATCGGCTGCTTGAGCCGCTCTGGTCGGCGGAGAGTATCGAATCTGTCGCTATCGTCTACGACGAGAAGCTGGGGCTAGAAGGGCGCGCCGGCTACTACGACGGGGCCGGCGCGTTCATCGACATGATCCAGAGTCACCTGCTGCAGGTGATGGCGGTGTTGGCCATGGAGCAGCCGGCAACCCTGGGCGAAGCCGACTTCCGGGAGGCAACGTCCGCTGTCCTGCGGGCGACGACGATCTGGGACGACGATGCGGCGTCCTCTTCCCGACGTGCGCGGTACACAGCCGGCAGCGTCGACGGTGTGGCGAAGCCGTCGTATGTGGACGAGCCCGGCGTCACCCCTGAGCGCAAGACAGAGACGCTCGCTGAGGCGATCTTCGAAGTGCGCAACGGCCGCTGGGCCGGCGTGCCGTTCAGCCTGCGTTCCGGCAAGGCACTGAGCGATCCGGCCAGGGAGATCATCGTCACCTTCCGCGCCGTGCGCCATGTTCCTGTCGGGCTCACCGGTTCCGCTGACGGCGCGATCTTGAGGTTCTCGCTCGCGCCGGATCGGATGTCGTTGGAGCTCAATCTCAACGGCGCCGATGATCCGTTCGTTCTCGAGCGGGCTACTCTGTCGGCAGACCTCGGCGCCGGAGCGCTGCTTGCGTACGCGGAGGTGCTCTCCGGCATCCTCGATGCCGATCCGATGCTTTCGGTGCGCGATGACGCCGCCGAGCAGTGCTGGCGGATCGTCCAGCCGGTCCTCGATTCCTGGTCGCGCGACGAAGTACCACTCGAGGAGTACGCCGCAGGGTCGAGTGGCCCGGCGGGTTGGCCGACGAGGCACTGAACGACAGCTCACTCGCGGCTGATGCGGCGCGGCAGGGCCAAGGACGTCACTGGCTCGGGGTAGCCTCGAAAGGTGAATCCGGAACTTCAGGCTCGAATCGTCGCGGACTCCCGCGACCGCGTCGCCTGGCTCCGAGCACGAGCGCGCGGCATCACCGCGACCGATGTCGCAGGCCTCACGAGTGAGAACTCGATCACCCGCGCCGCGGATGCAAAACTCGGCGCAGGTCCGCGCTTCGGCGGCAACGCCTACACCGATCATGGTCGTCGGCGCGAGCCTGAGATCGCCGCCTGGGTTGCAGCGACGCATGGCATCCAACCTTCTTCGGCACTGTTCCGTGCCGAGGCGGAGCACCGCCATCTAGCCACGCCGGATGGCGTCGTCCAGGATGGCGAAGGCCGCATCCTGCTCGCTGAGATCAAGACCACCAACAAGAACTGGCGGACGATCCCGCGCACTTATCTGCGACAGGTGTGGTGGCAGCAGCATGTGCTCGGAGCCGAGCGCACCCTGTTCATCTGGGAAGAGCACGACAACTTCCGCCCGATCCACGACGAGCCTCGATGCGTGTGGATCGACCGCGACGATCGCGAGATCGGCACACTCGTCGGGCTCGCAACGCGCCTGATCGATGAGCTCTATCACCGCACCACGGGGCAGCGTCCGCCGAGCACGGACACCGCCAACGGCGCCAGCCGACGCGAAGCCCTCCGCGAGCGCGATGCGTTCCGCGCGCTCGCTCTGGCCGACTGAGCCACGCCGTCCGTCATTCCGCCGCCGGCGGCCGCATTCTCGCGCGCCATCTGGGACATAGTTGACGCATGTCAACATCTGGACTATTGTTGATATTTATCAACTTTTTGCGCGCCATCGTCGCCGCGCCATTCACCTTTCATGTTCTATTCGAAAGGGGCGCATGAGCGCTCAAACCCCGTCCACCGCCGTAACGGCAACGCGGATGACTCACCGCCAGGTGCTGCAGGCACTTTCCGGCCTACTTCTGGCGATGTTCTGTTCAATGGTCTCCACGACTGTCGTCAGCACCTCGCTGCCGATCATCGTTCCCGAGCTCGGCGGGTCACAGACGTCCTACACCTGGGTCATCACCATGACCCTTCTGACGACGGCGATCTCCACGCCGATCTGGGGTAAGCTCGCTGACCTCGTCAACCGCAAGAACCTGATGATTATCGCGTTGGCGATCTTCGTCCTCGCCAGTGCCGGCGCAGGCTTCTCGCAGAGCGCTGAGGTGCTCATCATGTTCCGTGGCCTGCAGGGTCTCGGTGGTGGTGGCCTGGCTGCTCTCAGCCAGGTGCTGATGGCAGACATCCTCTCGCCCCGTGAGCGAGGCAAGTACATGGGACTGTTCGCCGGCGTCATGGCGATCGCCACTGTCGGCGGCCCGCTGCTCGGCGGCGTACTCACCGACAGTGTCGGCTGGCGCTGGAACTTCTACGTCGGCGTCCCCCTCGGCATCATCGCGATCGTCGTGCTGATCCGCACGCTCAAGATCGACCAGATCCGTGCCGCGAAGGTCCGTATCGACTACTTCGGCATTGTGCTGTTGTCGGTCGCAGCCGGGTTCCTACTGGTGTGGGTGACCAACGTCTCCACTTACGGCTGGATCAGCTGGGAGACCCTCGCCATGGTCGGCACCGCCGTGCTCGCCACGGCGCTGTTCATCATCGTCGAACTCAAGGTCGCTGAGCCCCTCATCCCGCTCTCGCTCTTCCGCAACCGCACCTTCACCCTCTCTGTCCTCGCGTCGATCTCGATCGGCGTCGCAATGTTCGGCACCTCGGTCTACCTCGCGCAGTACATGCAGATCTCCCGCGGCTACGGACCGACCGAAGCCGGGCTGCTGACCATCCCGATGGCTGCCGGCATGCTCATCTCCTCGGCTGTCGTCGGCCAACTCGTGACCCGCACCGGTAAGTGGAAGAGCTTCCTGGTCACTGGCGCGGTGCTCATGATCGCTGGCACCTCGCTGCTGTCGACGCTCCACTACGACACGTCGCTGTGGCTGGTCGGCATCTACATGTTCTTGCTCGGTGCCGGAACCGGTATGACCATGCAGAACCTCGTCCTGGTCGTGCAGAACACCACAGCACCGCAGGAGATCGGCGTCGCCAGCTCTGGCGTCACCTTCTTCCGGACCGTCGGCGGCACGGCGGGCGTCGCCGTGATGGGTTCCGTCCTCGGCGCGAGCATGACGCAGCAGCTGACCGACCGCGCAAAGGAGGTCGGCACCGCGCTCGCCTCACTCGGGGAAGAGGGCAAGGCGATCGCCGCTCAGCTTGCGTCTGGCGCGCTGCCGACCACGCGGGACATGCCCGAGGCGATCCGCATCATCATCGAGGATGCCTCCGCACAGGCCATCTCGCACGCTTTCCTCATCGGCGTGCCGCTCGCAGTGCTCAGCCTGATCGCGATCGTGTTCCTGCCGAACAAGCCGCTGATCAAACAGAACAACGTCGAGCGCGTGCGGGAGCAGCGCCGCGAGAATGAGTTTGCCGTGGCTACGGCTGAGACCGGCTCTATTCCCGTACATCTCTCACGTGACGACGACGCATGACCACCGCAACGGAGGACGATTTGAGCACGGGGGCGGACACCAGCTCCATCCCTGTGCTCGATGAAGAACGCGTCAGTGCAATCACGGCACTGGAGTCCGAGTTCGGCGAGCTCATCACGCACTTTCGTCGTGTCGTGATGGAGAGCGCGAACCGCCTCAGCCCTGGCCTGCTCCCCGGCGCATATAAAATCTTCACCACGATCGTGCGATACGAGTCGAGCACCGCATCCACGCTCGCCGACGTTCTGCAGATGGACAAGGGTCAGCTCAGCCGCACCGTGCGTGAGCTCGAAGAACTCGGGCTCATCCAGCGCACCCCGGATCCCGCCGATCGCCGCTCCATGCTGCTCTCCCCGACCGAGAACGGACTCACCCGACTGGCAGAGGCGCGGCGTCCGCAGGAGGGCGCGATGCTCCGCCGCCTCGCAAGCTGGGAGCTGGAAGACATCTCGACTCTGACGAACCTGCTGCACCGGCTCACCGCCGCAGCGCGCCAGGGCTGAGCTCAGTCGAGCACTCGAGCGGCTTCGTCGGCGACTTCGCGTGCGATGGCATCGAGCAGCTGAGAGCGCAGATTCCATTGCTGCCAATAGAGCGGCACGCGCACCGGATCGCCACCCAGCGGAACGAGCGCACCGGATGCCACGGCATCCGCCGCCTGTTCCGCTGGAAGCATGCCCCAGCCCAGCCCGAGGATGACCGCCTGCGCGAAATCATGCGAGGCGGGAACGAAATGCCGCGGGATGCCGTGCTCGGAGGCGCCCCGGGAAGCGAGCCATACGTGCTGCAGAGTGTCGCGCCGATCGAAGTCGACGAACGGCGCAAGACGAAGCGTCTCGGCGTTGACCCCGGCAGCGAACCAGCGCTGAGCAAACTGTGGATTCGCCACGGCTTCGTAGCGGAATACTCCCAGACGCGTAACAGTGCAGCCGGAGACGGGGGTAGCTTCCGAGGTCACCGCTGCCATCACTTCGCCTGACTCCAGCAGCCGTGCAGTGAAGTTCTGGTCGTCGCGGTGCAGATCGAAGTCGATGTCATGCTGCGCGGCAAGCCGCGAGAGCGGCGCGAGGAACCACGTGGCCATCGAATCGGCGTTCACCGCCAACGGCACGCTCACCCGGCCTCCCCCGGCGTCGAGACCCAGCGCCGCGAGAGTTTCGTGCTCGAGCAGGGCGACCTGCCGCGCCATCCGAACCACAGCTTCCCCTGCTGCTGTCGCGGTAGCGGGCTTCGAGCGAACGATGAGCACCTGCCCGAGCTGCTGCTCGAGAGACTTGAGCCGCTGGCTGACAGCCGACGGGGTGATGCTCAGCGCGCGCGCTGCGGAGTCGAGACTTCCGCCGTCGATGATCGCTGCGACGGTTAACGCAAGCTCAGCGGATATCCCTGACATATTAGCGATGCTAATGCTTCATAAGTCTTGATCGCTGGATCTTATGTGCACGTAACCGTAGCGTCGGAGGGTGATCTCCTTCTTCTCCGGTCTGGGACTCGGTCTCTCGCTCATCATCGCCATCGGCGCGCAAAACGTCTACGTGTTGCGTCAGGGGATCCGCCGCCAGCATGTACTGGCAGTCGTCATGATCTGTGCACTCTCGGATGCCGTACTCATCGCTGCCGGTGTCGCCGGCCTCGGATACCTGCTGGAATCGATGCCGTGGCTGGTGGTTGTTGCTCGTTGGCTCGGCGCCGCCTTCCTGCTCGGATACGGAGTTCTCGCAGCACGTCGGGCGTTCCGCGGTGGCGGAGCCGCTCTTCGAGCGGATGACGGAGAAGACCGCACCACCACCGCCACTCTCATACCCGTGATACTGACTGCGCTCGCGCTCACATGGTTGAACCCGCATGTGTATCTGGACACGGTGTTGCTGCTCGGCTCGATCGCTGCCACGCACGGCGAGGCCCGCTGGTTCTTCGCTGCAGGAGCGATACTCGCCAGCGGGATCTGGTTCACCGCTCTCGGTTTCGGCGCACGCTACCTCGGGCGCTGGCTGGACACGCCACGCGCGTGGCGCATCCTCGACGCGATGATCGCCGTCGTGATGATCGCCATTGCCGTGAGCCTGGTGCTCCCGGTACTCACCGCGTGATCGCCCAGTAGGCGAAGCGCATCAGACTACTGACCGTCGAGCGGTCGCATCATCCGCGTGAGGAAGCGCCGCGTGCGCTCATGCGTCGGCGCGGTGAGTGCGGCGAGGCGACGAGCCATGGTGAACCCTCCTGGGGCTTTGAGAATCGCACCCGATGCGGGTGGACTCGATCACCGTACACACACGGACCGGCGCTGGCCGCATCCCGTTTCGCTTCGTTACAGCCGTGCACGGCGCACACTGAGCTGCTGAACGCATAGCTCGTCTCTTAACGAAGAAAAGCCACCCCGCAAGGGATGGCTTTTCGCTCTGCTGACGCAGACATACACAATGCAAAATGGCCACCCAGCGTTGGGTGGCCATTTTGTCTAAAAGAAGTCCGGCGGTGTCCTACTCTCCCACAGGGTCCCCCCTGCAGTACCATCGGCGCTGTGAGGCTTAGCTTCCGGGTTCGGAATGTAACCGGGCGTTTCCCTCACGCTATGGCCGCCGAAACACTATTGATGTTTCAATCAAACCTAAAGGCACGCGTAGTGCCTATTAGGGTTCTCGACCGTACATCGAGAACCACTCAGTGGACGCGTAGCACCAACAAACGGTGTGTTATCAAGTCATCGGCTTATTAGT